>CAZCIB010000020.1:0-37013 GCA_964498755.1 uncultured Pseudobdellovibrionaceae bacterium
CTCTGGAACGCAAGGACCTGCCCTCGATTGTCTGGCAATACGCGGCGGGCGATTGTGTGCTGGATATTTATTTCGTATCGGAGCAGGGCAGGGCGGATGCGGCAAAGGCCGCGCATTATGAGCTCCGCACAAGGGACGGCGGCAAGCCGGAAACCTTTAACGCCTGCATCGAAACCGTCATCGCCGCCGCAGCTGATCAGAGCGGCGTTCAGGTTGCGCTGGCGGAGTGATTCAATCTGTCTTCCCCTCAAACCCGCATAAGTCATATACCGGGCATTCGGCGCATTTCGGTTTGCGGGCGGCGCAGATATAGCGCCCGTGCAGGATCAGCCAGTGATGCGCGTGCTGAATGAATTCTTCCGGGATAACCCGCTCCAGCTCCGCCTCGACCTTGTCAGGCGTTTTGCCGGGCGCAAGGCGCGTGCGGTTGGAAACCCTGAAAATATGCGTGTCGACCGCGATTGCGCGCTCCCCGAAGGCGACGTTCAGGACCACATTGGCGGTCTTGCGCCCGACGCCGGGCAGTTTGACCAGTTCCTCGCGCGTGCGCGGGATGTCGCCGCCGTAATCTTCGGCGAGTATTTTGGAGAGCGTATGCACGTTCTTCGCTTTTGAGTTGAACAGGCCGATGGTTTTAATGTGATCGCGTATTCTCTCCTCGCCGAGCGCGGCCATTTTTTCAGGCGTGTCGGCGGCGGCGAACAGCGCGGGCGTGGCCTTGTTGACGCCCTTGTCCGTCGCCTGCGCGGACAAGACGACGGCGACCAGCAGCGTAAACGGGTTCGTATATTCCAGCTCCGTTTTCGGCGCCGGGTTGGCGGCGCGCAGACGGCGGAAGAATTCGTATATATCTTCTTCGTTCATGTTGAAATATTTAAACCACGAATGAACGCGAATGGACACGAATGTTTTTAAACCACAAAGTCACAAAGTCACTAAGGGCACAAAGTTCCCCTATTCGCGCGAAGCGCTTTAAAAAACGATTACGCGGAGAACCAGAGTTTCGGAGTATTCTCCGTTTCTCTGGATAACCCCGTTATTCCTTATTTGCGCTGCGTGCGGCTTTCTTCTCGTAATCTTTGTGTCCTTTGTGTCTTTGTGACTTTGTGGTGATATTGTTAAGCGTTTTTTTGAGGAAAAATTCGTATTTATTTGTGTCCATTCGTGGTTTTAAAACGCAAAAACCGGGTTGGCGGAATTGCTTGTTGCCGCTATGAAATTCTTATGGATCACAATGAACGCGTCATCGCCGAGTGCATTGATTATCTGGCCGCCCATTACCGCGAGCAGCCGCCGCTGGATTTTCTGGCCGGGCGCGCCGGGTACGAGGCCACATATTTTCAAAAGCTGTTCACGGAGAAAACCGGCGTCAGTCCGAAAAAATTCATTCAATGCTTAAGCCACCGTCATGCGCGGGATTTTCTGCTCAAGGGGCACAACATGATCGAGGCGGCGGACGCGGCCGGGTTATCAGGGGCGGGGCGTTTCCATGATTTATTCGTGTCCGTCGAGGCCGCAACCCCCGGCGAGGTCAAACGCAAAGGCGCCGGTTTGACGATCCGCTATGGCTGGCATCCGAGCGTGCTTGGCGAGATTCTGGTTGCGGCGACGGATCGCGGCCTGTGCTGGACGGGATTTAAACTTGACGAGTCCCGCGCCCCGGCGGAAACGCGTATGCGGAGTCTGTGGCCGGAAGCGGCGTTTGTCCGGGATGATGAAGCGATACAGGAGCCGGCGGAGCGGATGATGGGGATATGGGGTGACTGCCGGTCCCCTCACCCGATCCTCGCTCATCGCTCGGATCACCCTCTCTCCGGGGAGAGGGAAGAGACGCCTAAGGCGTCGTGGGTGAGGGGAAAAGCGGCTCCTCTGAATCTCCACCTCTACGGCACGAACTTTCAGCTTCAGGTCTGGCGGGCCTTGCTGGAAATCCCGTGCGGCAGCGTTACGAGTTATCAGAGCATTGCGCAAAAGCTGGGCAGCCCCAAAGCCAGCCGCGCGGTCGGCGGGGCTGTCGGCGCGAATCCGGTTTCGCTCCTCATCCCTTGTCACCGCGTGATACAGGGGTCAGGCATTGTTGAGAATTACGGCTGGGGCGCGCCGAGGAAGAAAATGATACTGGGATTAGAGTCCCAGAACATCCCGCATGGAATATAGCCCGTAATCCTGATTGACGGCCCATTGGGCTGCGCGGATGGCCCCGCGCGCGTAAAGGCCGCGGTCAACAGATTTGTGGGCCAGCTCGATGCGCTCGCCCTCGCCGAAGAACGTCACCGTGTGCTCGCCGATGACGTCGCCGCCGCGCGCGATGGAAAAGCCGATGCCGCCTTTTTCCCGTTCCCCGGTTTTGCCGTGGCGGGTGAAGGTGAAAGGCGGCGCGCTTTCTTCGTGGCCTTCCCTATCCGGATGCGGAAAGCCCTCATGCCGCCCCGCCGCCGCCGCCTTGCCTAAAGCCAGCGCTGTTCCGGACGGCGCGTCGACTTTATGCCGGTGGTGAACTTCATGAATTTCGATGTCCCAGTTCTCGTCCAGCTTTTTCGCCGCCTCTTCGACAAGCGCAAGAAGCAGGTTAACCCCGACGCTCATATTCGCGGCGTAGACGATCTGCGTTTCCAGAGAGGCGTCATGCAGCTCGTTTTCGTCGTCTTTCGTTAAACCCGTCGTGCCGATAATCAGCGGCTTGTGATGCTTGGCGGCGAGCCAGAGATGCTGGCGCGTGGCTTCGGGCGTCGTGAAGTCGATGACCGCGTCGGCCGTATCAAACAATTCATCGGCGTTTGCGAAAACGCGCGCTTCGCACGGGCCGCAATTCGCTAGATCACCTATGCTTTTCCCGTCTATGTCCATGCCGGGCCGCACGGAACCGCCGGCAAAGTGAACGTGCGGGCCGTGATGCCCGGATAAAAGCTCCTTGCACAAGAGCTGGCCCACCCGGCCAGAGCATCCGGCGACGCCGATGTAAACGTCTTTGGGCGGCAATGTGCCGATAATATCCGAATCCGTTGCCTTGTGTGTCATGCGCTTGCCTCGTTTTGTTCAACTATGCGCAGTATGGCATTTGCCGTTACGGCGCTAAAGGGCAGTTTCAGTTTTTCCACGCCTGCGGCGTTCAGAACGCTTTTGAGGTCTCCCATAAGATACCATTTTTTATCAAACGGGAATTTGCTCCTGGTCAAAAGGATATCGAACCTCTCGCGCGCGCAGTCCCGTTCCAGATCACGCGAAATACGGTCGAGCCTGTCCTGATCCATGCCCGCAGTTTCAATCGCCAGCATCAATCCGGCGTAACGTCCGGCGATGTCCGACTCCCGCAGCTCTATACGGCCGATATGACCCATCGTGATTTTCACGCCCGCCTTCTTGTCCATAAAGAAATGGACGGGCGAAAAGCGGTCGAAATCGAGATCGGTGAATTGGGGCATGGGAAAAAGGTAGCGCGAACGGGGGTATAATTAAAGACCTTGTTCCGTCGCTACTCCGTCAGATCATCCCACAGATCCTTGACCTTTGCGAAGAAGCCGCTTGAGGCGGGGCTGTGTTTACTCGCCGCGCTGCCGCCCATGGTTTTGTCGAGCTCCTGCATCAGATCTTTTTGCTTGCCGGAGAGATTGACGGGCGTCTCGACCTGCGCCTCGATGAACATGTCGCCGCGCATATCGGAATTGAGGACCTTCATGCCCTTGCCCTTGAGGCGAAATTGCTGGCCGCTCTGCGTTCCGGCGGGAATTTTGACTTTCGTGCGCGTGCCCTCGATCGTCGGGACTTCAATGTCGCCGCCGAGCGCCGCCGTCGTCATTCGGATCGGTACGCGCCCATGCAGGTTCGAGCCCTCGCGCCGGAAAAACTTGTGCGATTTAACGGCAAGCAAAATATAAAGGTCGCCGTCCGGACCGCCGCGCAATCCCGGCTCGCCTTCACCGGCCAGCCTGATCCGTCGCCCGGTATCGACGCCCGGCGGGATTTTGACTTTCAGCGTCTTTTCGCGCCGCACGCGTCCTGCGCCCGCGCACTTTTTACAGGGCTCGCGTATGACCGTGCCTTGCCCCTGACAGGTCGGGCATGTGCGCTCGATCGTAAAAAAGCCCTGCTGCATGCGTACCCGGCCCGCGCCGTTACAGGTTGGGCAGGTCTCCGCGCCCGTGCCGGGCTCCGCGCCTTTGCCCTCGCAATTGCCGCAGACGTCGTTGACCGGAATCGTTATGTTGGTTTCCTTGCCCTTGTAGGCGTCTTCAAGGGAGATTTCATAGGTGTATTGCATGTCCGAGCCGCGCACCGCGCCTGTGCGCGAACGTCCCCCGCGCGCGCCGCCGCCCATAAAATCGCCGAACATGTCCTCGAAAATGTCGGAAAATCCGCCAAAGCCCGCGCCGCCGAAATCGCCGGTACCAAAGCCGCCTGCGCCGCCAAAGCCGCCGGGGCCGCCGCCCATGCCGCCTTCGAAGGCCGCGTGGCCGTAGCGGTCGTAGGCCGCGCGCTTCTGCTCGTCTTTCAAAACGTCATAGGCCTGGTTGACTTCCTTGAGCTTGTCTTCGGCGCCCGGATCCTTGTTGCGGTCCGGATGAAATTCCATGGCCTTCTTGCGGTAGGCCTTTTTCAGCTCCGCCGCGTCCACGCTTTTCGAAACGCCGAGTATTTCGTAGTAGTCTTTAGGCATTCTAATTGTCACCTTTCATCAGGCACAATAAGGATATTGCATTCCAAAAGGCAAACGTTGATGTAACAGAGAGCATCACTCAACGGTTCCCGCCCATATGCCGGAACATGTCCCGGAAGACGCCGCCGATCGGAAACCAGCCCGTCTTGCCGCGGTTGTCGTTAACGCTGCGTCTGCGCGAGAAATGTCCCTCGAGCATGGCGTTGTAACGGGCGCGGCGCTCCGGCGTTTTGATATGCGAATAGGCGTTGTTGAGGGCTCTGATCCGCATGTCCGCAAGGCCTCGGTCCGCCGGGTTCCGGTCGGGGTGGTAACGCATGACGAGCCTGCGGTAAGCCGTAGGCACTTCCTCATCACTGGCGTGCGCCGGAATGCCCAGAATGTCGTACGACGTTTTAAATTTGCGTTTGCCCGTCATGGCTACCCCGCTTGGGAAGAGTTACTCTTTCTTCTCGTCGTCTACCTCAGAGAAGTCGGCGTCGACGACGTCGTCATCTGAAGACGCGGAATCCGTCCCCGCGCTGTAATCGGCTCCCGGCATGTCTTCCGGGCCGCCGGGCGCGGCGCTGTCTTCCTGTTGCTGACGGTAGATCATCTCGCCGATTTTCATGGAAGCCTGCATCAGGGAGTCCGTTTTCGACTTGATCGCCTCCAGATCCTCGCCCTCGAGTTCGCTGCGCAAGTCGCTGATTTCTTTCTCAACCGGTTCCTTGTCTTCGGCGGAAAGCTTGTCGCCCAGTTCCTTCATCGAGTTTTCCGTCTGGTGAATAAGCGATTCGGCGTGGTTTTTCGCCTCGATCAGCTCGCGCCGCTTCTTGTCTTCCTCGGCGTTGGATTCGGCGTCCTGAACCATCCGTTCAATGTCCTCGTCCGTAAGCCCGCCGGAGGCCTGAATGCGGATCGCCTGCTCCTTGCCGGTGGCCTTGTCCTTGGCCGTAACGTGAACGATGCCGTTGGCGTCGATGTCGAACGTCACCTCGATCTGCGGCATGCCGCGCGGGGCGGGGGGGATGCCGACAAGGTCGAACTGGCCGAGCGGTTTGTTGTCGGCGGCCATTTCCCGCTCGCCCTGGAAGACGCGGATCGTCACGGCGTTCTGATTGTCCTCGGCCGTGGAGAAGGTCTGCGACTTCTTGGTCGGGATCGTCGTGTTCCGCTCGATCAGGCGGGTAAACACGCCGCCGAGCGTTTCAATGCCGAGCGAGAGCGGCGTGACGTCCAGCAACAGAACGTCCTTGACGTCACCCTGCAGCACGCCGCCTTGAATGGCTGCGCCGTCGGCGACGACTTCGTCCGGGTTCACGCCTTTGTGCGGCTCCTTGCCGAAGAAATCTTTCACGGTCTCAATCACTTTGGGCATGCGGGTCATGCCGCCGACCAGAACGACGTCGTCGATTTCAGAGGCTTTAAGTCCCGCGTCTTTCAGCGCGGCTTTACAAGGCTCGATCGTGCGCTTGATCAAATCCTCGATCAGGCTTTCGAGTTTTGCGCGGGAGAGCTTGATGTTGAGGTGCAGCGGAATACTGGTCCCGCCTTCCATGCGAGCGGTAATGAAGGGGATGTTGATTTCCGTCGACTGCGCGCTGGACAGCTCGATCTTGGCTTTTTCCGCGTGTTCTTTCAGGCGCTGCAGGGCCATGCGGTCCTGACGCAGATCGATCGCGTTTTCCTTTTTAAATTCCTCGGCCAGATAATCGATAATGCGCCCGTCGAAGTCTTCGCCGCCGAGGAACGTATCGCCGTTCGTGGATTTCACTTCAAACACGCCGTCGCCGATTTCGAGGATGGACACGTCGAACGTGCCGCCGCCAAGGTCGTACACCGCGATCGTGCCGGTCTTCTTTTTGTCGAGCCCGTAGGCGAGCGCGGCCGCGGTCGGCTCGTTGATAATCCGTAAGACTTCAAGGCCCGCGATTTTTCCGGCGTCCTTGGTGGCCTGACGCTGGGCGTCGTTGAAGTAAGCGGGAACAGTGATGACGGCCTTTTCGACTTTTTCGCCGAGATAGCCTTCCGCCGTTTCTTTCATCTTTTGCAAAACCATGGCCGAAATTTGCGAGGGCGCGTATTTCTCGCCGTCAACCTCGATCCATGCGTCCCCGTTATCGCCTTCGATGATTTTGAACGGGGCGTTCTTCTTCATCTCGGTGACTTCTTTGTCTTTAAATCGGCGCCCGATGAGACGCTTGATCCCGTAGAGCGTGGCTTCGGAATTGGTCACGGCCTGGCGCTTCGCCGGCTGGCCGACGAGCCGCTCGCCGTCTTTTGTAAAAGCGATCATTGAGGGGGTCGTGCGCGCGCCTTCGGAATTTTCAACGACGCGAGGTTCCTTGCCTTCCATTACGGCAACGCAAGAGTTCGTGGTACCGAGGTCAATACCAATCACTTTACTCATCAGTTTCTCCTTTCATTGGCCAATCAACTGCGACCCGTTCAGGCGCCGCGCCGATTTCCGTTTCGTTTTGACAGTGATTCCAGTTACGGATGTTTATATATCACATTTTTTGAAAGATGCCAGTTTTGCGTGGGCGGTTATTCACGGTCAAATAAGCTCCGGAGATTTTTATATAAGGCGCTGATTATTATAAGAAAACAGAAGAAAAATACGACTCGGCGCAAAAATTATGTATAATTTATGCATGACTACCGCAAGCAATCTAAATGAAGCGTTTCTGTGCGTAAGCAACCCTTTGGGCTGTGTCCTCTCAAATGGAGCGGAATATCTCGCCTTGAATCAGATCAGAAACCCTGATCTTAGGGAACGCGCGATAGGTCCGGAGAGTGAGCCTTCGAGTGGCGCCGTCGTCGTGAATGGCGCGCAAGCCGCTCAAACTGTTGCGGGCGCGTTTGGTAACGCTGCGAGTTTGGCGGGACCGCAGGCGATAGCAGGCAACCTTTTTAAGGCGGGTCAAACTGCCGGAAACATAGAGGCGACGCATAAGTCCTGGATTGAAACGCTCGATGAAAAAGGGGCTCCCGGTTTTATCGTAAAGCCGGAGACAGTGACTGTTGATGGCCGCAGGTATGAGGTTGAAATACATGTGGACGCCTCCGGGGAGGCGACAAATCAGGGGACCACGCATTATATTAATATGCCTGCCGGAATTGTGGATGGTTCCAGAGAGGGGGCCGAAATCAGGGAAGCCCTTGAAGGTAAAATCAACAGATTGCGCGAGGACGCGACGGAGGAAGTCAGGGAAGAACTGGAGACTTCCGGCATGAACCCGGAAGAATATTACGCGCGTCTTGACGCTGTTCTGGATGATAAAATAACCGGGTACCAAGGCCCTGACGGGCCGACTGTCGCGGGTCCAGGATACGGAGAGCTTCGCGCCGGCACGCTTTATTAAATCTGGTTTTAGAAGCGCCTACGAAAAAACGGCGCATGTATGTAGCCGGGATCGCGGCTTTTCTTCCGGGCGGCCAGGCAGAAAACCGAAAAAAACAGCCGTTCCCGCGCATGGCGAAAACGGCCCTCGAAGTGCACTCTGTAGGAACTAAAGGAGTTTACCTTATGGCTAGAAAACGCTTACAGCAGCGTGGCGACCACGCTCAGCGCGACGATCGCGACCGTAATAAACCTGCGGTCATGTATCAGCTTGTCTTTCTTGACTTCGTGCGCAAACATCGCGAAACCTCCTTGCGTTTTTCTCGCCTTGAAAACCCTGAAGAAAGCCATGCGCAGTCCACTCAAATCAGTCAGCGGGTTCGCACAAAACTTTCTCCCCCATTTTAGGATGCCATATTTTTACGTTAAAGGGGATGCGACATATTGTCGCACCCCTTTGTCCGCGCGATGGAACCTTGAAAATTTGCCTTTGTTTTGAGTTGTATAGAGGTTAGGTTGCGACATGGGATGTTGTGAAGAAAATACGAAAAAAAGCGATGAGGCCTCTTGCTGCGGCGAATCGGGCGGCTCCGGGACGTTCAAAATCGACTGGATCATGCATGGCAGCCTGGCCGTTATCGCCGCGCTTTTGCTGCTGGACGTCCTGACGGATTTAACCTTCGCGCAGGAGATGGGCGCCGCTATCCTCGAGCTGCTCAGCAAGATGTGGTGGGGCGTACTGCTCGGCTTTATCGCGGTCGGTCTGATGAGCGCCGTGCCGCGCGAATATTTTCAGTCGATCCTTGGTCGCGGCGATACGGCGGGCGGAATCTTCCGCGCGGCTTTTGCGGGATTGCTGCTGGATCTGTGCTCGCACGGGATTTTAATGGTCGGCGCGAAACTCTATGAGCGCGGCGCCTCGCTCGCGCAGGTGATGACGTTCCTGATCGCCAGCCCGTGGAACTCGCTCTCGCTCACCTTTATCCTGATTGCGCTGGTCGGTTTACCGTGGACGCTTGTTTTTATCGCCGGATCGGCCCTGATTGCTGTGGTTTCAGGCTTTATCTTCAGGGCGCTGGTCAAGGCCGGAACCTTGCCGTCCAATCCGCATGAAACGGAACTGCCGGAAGGGTTTAACTGGAAAAAAGACGCAAAAGAAAAACTGAAAACGTTCCGGCCCGATGCCGGGTTTTTCAGGGAGTTTTTGAAAAACGCATGGACTGGCGGACGCATGGTTCTGCGCTGGCTGTTGTTCGGAACGGTTCTGGCCGCTGCAATCCGTACATTCGTGCCGCCGGAAGTTTTCGCGCAGTATTTCGGCCCCACGGTTGTGGGCCTTTTGCTCACGCTGGGCGCAACCACGATTATCGAAGTTTGCTCGGAAGGCTCGGCCCCCATCGCCGGGGATTTGCTCAACCGCGCCGGCGCGCCGGGCAACGGCTTTACGTTCCTGATGGCGGGCGTGGCGACCGACTACACGGAGATCATGGTTCTGAGGGACGTGACGAAATCATGGAAAATCGCGCTGTTCCTCCCGCTCGTCACCGTGCCGCAGGTTCTGGTTCTGGGGTATGCGATGAATTTGGCCGCCGTTTAGGGCCTCAAAACAATCGAGCCCGTTGTTTTCCGCGCCTCGAGATCCTTATGCGCCTGATGCGCGTCTTTAAGGGCGTAGCGGTGATTGACGGAGATTTTGACCGCGCCGGATTCGATCACGTCGAAAAGGGCCTGAGCCGACTCAAGCAGTTCCGCGCGGTTTGCCGTATAATGCATCAGGCTTGGCCGCGTGAAAAACAGCGAGCCTTTCTGCGCAAGCAAACCGGGTTCGAACGCTGGAATGGGACCTGAAGCGTTTCCAAACGACACCATCATCCCGCGCGGACGCAGACAATCGAGCGATTTTTCAAACGTATCCTTGCCGACAGAGTCGTAAACCACGGGTACGCCCTGGCCGTCCGTGACCTCCATGACTTTCGCGAGAAAATCGTCCTGCGTGTAAATAAACGGGTAATCGCAGCCGTTCTGTTTCGCGAGATCGGCCTTGTCCTTTGTGCTGACCGTGCCGATGACGGTGGCACCGAGACGCTTCGCCCACTGGCATAATATTAAGCCAACCCCGCCCGCAGCGGCATGCACGAGTATGGTGTCGCCTTTTTGAACCGGATAGGCGCGGCGCAGCAGATATTCCGCCGTCATGCCCTTGGTCATGCTGGCCGCCGCCGTTTCAAAGTCGATTGAATCGGGGAGGGGCACGATGCGGTCGGCGGGCATGATCCGCATGGCCGCGTAAGAACCCAGGGGCGGCGAAGCGTAGGCGACGCGCTGGCCGACTTCAAAATCCGGAACGCTTTCACCTTTCGCCGCAATCACGCCCGCGCCCTCCAGCCCCGGCGTAAAGGGCATGTTTGTAACCGGATAAAGACCCGAGCGGTGATAGACGTCGATGTAATTGACGGCGATGGCTTCGTGCCGGATGAGAAGATCTCCGGGACCGGGTTCGGGAACGCTCGTCTCGCCGATTGCGAGGGCTTCCGGCCCGCCGGGATTTTGTATCAGAATAGCCTGCGTTTTCATGGGTTTGATAAATAGGGCGGAATTCCGGATAGGCAACCGCCCTGCCCAGGCAAATCACTCAATATTCAGCAGGTCGGACAGCGGGATGTCCAGATCGTTCTCGTTTGAGGGGTTTTCGTTGTCTTGAGACTCTTCATGAGAAGAGAGATCGGGGCGGGACATTGCTCTTGCATCCTGTGTTGTTTTCACGCTTGCCAACTTACAGGATAAATATTCGTGCCTAAGAAAAGGTTTAGACTGGCTGAAATTCGTATAAAATTTTGCCTTGCGCATTGACCTTGCGCCTTGAACGCGCATAGATATTTAAAGAGACAAACCGGAAAAGAGAAAAAATGACCGACATTATCGTTCCCGCGCTGGGCGAATCCGTATCCGAAGCCACCGTCGCCAAATGGATCAGGCAAGAGGGCGAATCCGTCAAGGCCGACGAGCCGATCGTCGAGCTTGAAACCGACAAGGTCACGCTGGAGGTGAACGCGCCGGAAGACGGGGTCATTACAAAAATCGACGTTCAGGAAGGCGAGAGCGTCGAGGTCGGCGCGAAGCTCGGCGAGATCGGCGCTGGCGAGGGCAAAAAAGCGCAGCCCAAAGAAGAGAAAAAGGAGGAGCCCCAAAAGACGGAAAAGAAAGACGGCAAGAAAGAACAGGAAAGCGAACAAAAGCTTTCTCCGGCTGTGCGCAAGCTGGTGGATGAAAACGGTCTCGACCCCGAGGACATCCCGGCGAGCGGCAAGGACGGGCGTTTGACTAAGGAAGACGTGGTTAATTATCTGGAAGATCAGGACAAGCCAAAGCAAAAAGAGGAATCGCGCGCCCCGGAAAAAGAGCGGAAGCAGCCCCCGAAAAAAGAACCGCGCGCGACGGGCGAGCGCGAGGAGCGCGTACGCATGACGCGCCTGCGCCAACGCATCGCCGAGCGTTTGAAAGAGGCGCAGGATACGGCGGCGATCCTGACGACCTTTAACGAAGTCGACATGAGCGCAGTGATGCAATTGCGCGGCGACTACAAGGACAAGTTCGAGAAAAAGCACGGCGTCCGGCTTGGCTTCATGTCGTTTTTCGTCAAGGCCGCGATTGAAGCCTTGCGCGAATTTCCCGCCGTTAACGCCGAAATCGACGGCGAGGATATTATTTACAAAAACTATTACGATATCGGCGTGGCGGTCAGCACGCCGCAGGGGCTGGTCGTGCCAGTGCTGCGCGAGGCGGACGCGCTGTCCATGGCAGAAATCGAGTCCGCGATCAACGATCTGGGCACGCGCGCCCGTGACGGCAAGATCGGCATGGAAGAGCTGCAGGGCGGCACGTTTACGATCACCAATGGCGGGGTGTTCGGCTCGCTGCTCTCGACGCCGATTTTAAACACGCCGCAATCCGGCATTCTCGGCATGCATAAAATCCAGCAAAGGCCGATGGTCATGCCGGACGGATCGATTCAGGCGAGGCCGATGATGTACGTCGCGCTCTCCTACGACCACCGCATTATCGATGGCCGCGAAGCCGTGAGCTTCCTCGTGCGGATCAAGGAAGCGATCGAAGATCCGCAAAGGTTGTTGCTGGGGGTTTAGGGCTCGGGCATTTTGCCTGGCAGGTTCTGTCCTGCCCGATGTTGTGCTGGCCGCTGATTTTGGAGATGTTTTGTCCGGGCGAAATCGAATCTCTGTTCCAGCCGGTTCACGATATCGTTCGCGCTTATCTCGGCTCCCAGGTGATCCCTTAACTCAAAGCCGTTTGTCTTCAGGTCATTGAGAAGTATCTGAAGCCGTTCGCGCAGGCGTCCGTTTTCTTTAGGCTCATACACTGAAACATAAATCATTTTGGCATAGTCAGGATTTCCCTGCGCCAGTTGCTCTACCATTGTGCCGGGTCTGAACTGTTGAAATGTCGTATCGATAAGTTTTTCGGCAATAGTCCCCTGATCGTCAGGAAGTTGGACAAAGAGCTGAAAATGCCATGGCGGATCGCCTTGGTATATAACCTCAGGCTCTCTGGCAAAGCAGGGGAGGATATCTCCATGAAAATTGTTTGCTGCCCATATAACCAGCGAGGAAACAAAACAGTTTCCATACGATGGATTTTGGCGCCCGTCTTCAGGGTAGTCCTGCTTACATCCGTCATAGCATGCTTGGTAGCTCCAGGATTTTTGTAGAGCCTCAAAAAAGCCCGGGTGAAGCTGTTCCAGAAATTCCGTTCCGATAGCACGATCAACGCTGTGATCGGCAGGATTATATTTCATGGTTTTCTCTCCATACACGTCAGGCTTTATGCGTAAAGCAAATACACAAATATAAGATTTTCTGTATAAGGCCTGCTTAAGGTATATAAAATGTTGAGTCAACACAGGTTTAAAAGGACGTGTAGCTCACAATCCTCTTGCCATGCAGCATCTCCATGGCCTTAAAAGAATCGTCGTCTCGGGCAAGGTCAGGGTCGCCGATGTAAAGGCGTTTTATTCCAGCGCCGACCATGTTGACCTGTTCTCTTGAGGTCGGGACGCGGCTTGAAAACACCGTCTCTTTATCAAGAATTAAACCATGCTTTCGCACCTGCATAAGAAGGCGGTTCACGGGTTCCGTCCAGAGCGTGTATTTGCCCTCGGGGCTGGAGATGATGTCCGCGTCCTGCTGAAACGTGTAGCCTGTGACGGGCTGGTTGGCCGCCGTTAAAATCAAATGCTCTCCGTTCGACGGATCCGCGCACAGGGCCGATGCGAACGAGATATCGGCGTATTTTCTTTGTTGTTCGCGCATGACGTCTTCAAAGCCGTCGAAAAAGCGGATGATTTCGACCGGACGCTGCGAGACGGGCAGATAGTCCGGATCGATCTCGACGAGCGGCTCAATTTTTTTCGCCTTGCGCCAGAGCTTGTAAACATTGATCCCGCCCTTGCGGCAGATATTAAGGCTCATGTTTTCAAAGAACTCCCGGCGGCGGACCAGATAGTCTTTCTCGAATCCCTTATGATCGATATAAGCGTGTTTGATTCCGGCCTCGACAAGGTTCTTGGCGCAATTCGGGCAGAACGGGTCGGTGACGTATATGCTTGCGTCGTCCGTTTTTCCAGCCATCAACAGGCTTTCCGTTTCCGAATGAACCGTGCCGCTGGCGTTGCCGATGCGCGCGTCAGGCGGGAAGTTATCGCGGATCGATTCGGGCCAGTAATTCGTCTGCGCTTCCGGCAATTGATCCGGCGGGCAGTCAACAGGAACGACGAGAGAAGAGACCTTGCTGCTCGGGTGCGCGCTGCCGCTCACGGCCTCAACCGCTTTTTGCATGTAATCGTAATGATTTGAGCGTATTTTTGGGCGCAGAAGATCAAGCATGGACCGGGAATTCGTAAGAATGCGACTCAAGATTTAAACCTAGCATCGAATTCTGAAAAATAAAAGTCTTGTTTTTGTATAAGGATTCGCTTATAAGTTTCGCAAAATAATGCGCTGAAAATAAAAAGCGCAGGGTGTGTAAAAGGAATAGCGTTTATGACCGGATTTTCGGCGAAGCGAAATACGTGCGCTTCTGTAACGGAGAAGGCAAAGCCCTCCCGGGACATTGCGCTTGTACGCGATTCTTTTGTTGGGGCCCGCTGTTGAAGCGGGCTTTTTTGTTAGGCGGCGAATGAAACATGAATGTTAGATTTCAATTTAATCTAGACGGGCATCCGGGCGCGCTGGGTGACGGGATAGCTCTGGTCAAACAAATGCTGGCCGGGGAGAAAGTGGATCTGCGCGATGAAAGCCGGGGCTGGCTCGTCCAGTCTCTGAACCTGTTTAGCAAAGCGCATACGATAGACGCGCATCCGGACGCCTATGGCCAGATGCCGGGGATGAGCCCGGCGCGCCAGCGCTGGATGGAAAAAACCGGCACCGGCGTTAACCCGCTCTCACATGTGGCCTTGCTGGCAAGGAAAGCCGTCAATGACGCCATGCGCGGCGCGGGCGACAATTACGTCGTTGCGGGCGCCGAGCCGGGTTTGCTTGACAGCGGCGTTGTTTCAGACTTTGTAAATCATTACGGCGGGCAGACAGCTATCGTTGTCAGCGCGGGCAGTTTACACGCGTTTGATCTTCTTCTTCCCGCGCTGGAAAAACGTCTGGCGGAGCCGGCGCAGGACCCGCCGCTCGTTCTGCAGAACGATGACGGAACGCTCTCGCCGCTGATCGAACGCTTTGGACTTGACCGGCTGACGGAGACGCACGGCATTCATGTGACGCATTCCGTTTCAGAAACCGCGCGGATTTTGAAAAACAGCGCGGCTGTCAGACTGGCGCGCGTACCGGTTCCAGACTCGCCAGTAAAAATTAAGGACCGCAACACGGTATCCATGTCGAGTGGCAACGTGTCAAAGCGAGAACAGGATGCGCTTTTGTTTCACCATGGTTTTGATGGAAAGGTAAGGCTGTATCCCTCGAGCTGGATTAACCGCGGCGAGAAGGCGGCTGTTGAGGATGGCGGCAATGGCGGCGTCAACGCCTGGCTGAAATACGCGCGCTCTTCCCGTAAAATGAAGACTAAAGTCGCGCAGTTGAATATGGAATCGGCCTATGGCGACGATGGGGCCAAAGAGGAGCGGGAGAGAATCCTCTTTAATATCGGCGGGAAATTGCCGGACTGTGTCATGACGGAAGACCGGTGTTTCGCCTTTAACTTCGGCGCGTCGCCTGAAGAGATCGACATGCTGGCGAAATACGAGCATGTCGTCGATCGCGCGGGGCCGCACTGGCCGGGGCCGGATATGGCCGAAGCCACCAAGCATGACGGCAACCCCGGCGTATTCCGCACGGCTTACCGCGTATGGGATGCTCTGGGTACGCCGGAGGAAGAGCGCACGATTACTGCGCGCTCGGTTATCATGATCGGCTCGTTCGATGATCCGGATCAGATGCTTCCCGTTATGGGCACGAAGATGTACAAGGTTAAAAGCCTCTCGGACGAGGAGCTTGCAAACGCCGAGTATGATGACCTGTTTATCGATCCGGACACGAATAAAACCATCCGCGAGATGAAGGATGAAGGGCTGATTACCGGCTATGCGGGCCTTGCCGTCGCCGCGCTTGCGCTGGCGAGCGACAGGGACCCGCCCGCCCCTGTCGTTGAAATTACAAGACCGGAGCTTCCGCCGCTGGAGGTTGTCACGAATGCGCGTTTGCGCTGGGAGGGCGATGCGCTTCCGCCTCTGAAAGATATTGAATTTTCCGGGCAAGAGAGAGATGGGCATGGGATTTCCACGGCCCAAAACGTTCCTGAACTCCGGCGGCTTGAAACCATGGGCCCGTTCGTCGATTCCGGAAACGCGTTTCTCATGATCCCGCCGGAAGGCGTGCATGATCCGGCTGAGCGCCGCATTATGGACCTGCTTTTCCTGACAACCGTGTTTGAAGGCAAAAGCATGGGCGATCCGTGGACGGCTGGAAAATCGCTGGTGATTTTTAATGAAGACGGCTATTACGATCCGCTGATCGAGCTTATGACGTTTTACTATGCGCACGGCATCACGAAGGGCCGTCTGGATGATTTCGCGACAGTCGTCAACGGCCGGGACGAGATTGTTCCGGCGCTCAGGAAGAACTTCAATCCGTTCGAATATGTCGCGAGCCCGCCGCCGATGGATGACGAACCGCTTGTTCTGAAAGTTCCGGTAGACCCGAAAAACCTGAATTTCGTACATTTCACAGGCGCTGCGACCGAATTGCCGCAACCGCTGGAAACGACCGCCAAAATCGCTGCCATGGAATTCAACGCGGGGGCGGTTGTGCGCAGCGGCGGCGGCGCTAAAGCTTCGATGGGCGTTTTATACAAGACCGGAATAACCCTGAAACATGGCTGGGGCTCTGCGAATATAGTCAAGGACGGCGTTCAATGCTGGGACTCTCTCTCGGAGGGATTTCCAAAAGGCTCGTTGCTTAACGGCTTTTATATACAGACGGCGGAATCCTTTTACAAAAGGATCGGCGCGCTCGTCATGCCGGGGGGCATCCCTATGGACGCCGCTGTGCTGGACGGGGGCGCCGTAGGCTCTTTGAGGGAAGCGGCAAGCGTCAACGCCGTTAACCTGCGTCCCGGCAATCACATACCGATGCTGGTCTCCAATATTTCAAATAATTACGAAGGTACAAATGTGCCCTGTCACGAAGCGTTTTTAAAATATCTGGGCGCGGAGGGTATCAAGCGCGGCGGCATTCAGGTCTTTGATAAGACCTGGAAAATCGATGACGCTGCGCGGAAAATCCAATACGCAAAGCGCATGCGCACGGCGCGCGGGCTTGATATGGCGCAGACGCAAGGTCCGCTTGCGCTGGATCTGGGATAGAGCAAACCCATGGAAATTCTGATTGAAAAAGACAGCCGGGGCGGCGTTTTAAGTTGCGCGAGCTTGCGCGGTACGCCTCTGGTTGAAATAGACGATTCTCTGGCTGCGATTCGTGATCCTGAATATCAGCAACTAAACGTGATTGCCCGGCTTTTGTTTAGCGCGCGCAGGAATGCAAACGAGTTCATGCGTCAGCCGGAACGCGCCGGCGAGCATGGCTTTCAGGGCGCAGCGCTGGCGCGAACTGAGCAAGGTCGTTTTATCGTTGGAGCCAACCAGCAGCCCATCAGAGATTACACGTCGCGTTTATGCGCAGAGTTTAATGCGATTAACGCGTTTAACCAGCAGCTTGATAAAGCGGACGACATTGTGACCGATCTCTATTTCATGGGCGGTGAGAGCGGGCGCCCCGCCGTGCCGTGCGCGAGTTGCTCCGACCTTATGCAATTCACCAACCCGGAAATGCGCGTTCACATGCTTCCCGCGCTAGACCAGAGACGGCATATGTTCGCGCCGTATTCCGGCGGGCCGATAGGCCAACAAGACACGGCTGAAATTATCACCATGCCCGCGAAAGAGCTGTTTCGTTACGCCACTCTTGTGGTCGACGAGCCAGCGCAAACGCAAGAGCTTGTCAAAGCGGCGGCCTATATTCTTCAGGGCGGCGTTTCTGAAAAGCCGGGTCTTCCGGATAAAGGCGCAACTCATGCGGATATTAACGCCTATATGATGACGCGCCTCGCCCATGTCTGCGGGCAGATCGGCGGATGTAATGACGCGCTCGAAATGGCGGTGATCCGCATGGATGACGGGACGTTCTTTGACGCCGTTCACCGCGATCATGGCCGCACGACGCCGCCCGCCCTGTCTCAAGCCATATATAACGCGCAGTCTTCAGGCTATGCCGGCCACGTGGCGGAAGCGTTTTACACGCAGTTCCGCACGGAGGATTTAAGAAAGAGCCTTCTCGCGACATCTCCGCCATTTCCGGGCATAACGATGCTGTTGCCGGATGGGACCGCGATTGAACGCTTCCGGAAAAATGTTAATCCCGGCATGCGCGAAGGCAACGCGGAAATCCATATCACAATTCCCAACAGGCCGGATGATTTTGATCCGTTCATACACATGCGCAGCTATCAATTGTCCGACTTATCGCCGCTTCGCTATGTGGGAACGAAAGAGCGCAATGGCGCTCGGCCAAATCACCATAGTCACGGGACTTGCCATCCGTCCTGCGGGTGATAGTCTGTCTTTCGGCTTTATCTACGCAAAGGGGACGGCATGGCTTCCGAAAAATCTTATGACGTTATCGTAATCGGCGCGGGGCCCGGCGGGTATGTGTGCGCGATCCGTTGCGCGCAGCTCGGCATGAAGGTCGCCTGCGTGGAGAAAAGCGAAACGCTGGGCGGGACGTGCCTGAATATCGGCTGCATCCCATCGAAAGCGTTATTGCACGCCTCGGAAAAATACGCGGAAGCAAAGGATCACTTGAGCGCGTTCGGCGTCAAGACGGGCAAGGTTAGCCTCGATTTGAAAACCATGATGGGGCACAAGGACTCGGTCGTCGAATCGAACACCAAAGGCATCGAATATCTCTTTAAAAAGAACAAGGTGGAGCGGATCAAGGGCGTGGCCTCGATCCCGGAACAAGGCAAGGTAAAGGTTGGCAAGGAAACCTATACGGCCAAACATATTATCATCGCCACAGGCTCCAGCTCTATTGACCTTCCCGGCATTGAGGTCGACGAAAAGAAAATCGTCTCCTCCACCGGCGCGCTGGGTTTTGACAAAGTCCCGGACAGCATGGTCGTGATCGGCGGCGGCTATATCGGTCTCGAGATGGCGAGCGTCTGGAGCCGTTTAGGGGCGAAGGTCACGGTCGTGGAATTCCTCGATAAAATCCTGCCCGGCATGGATGAAGAGGTCTCGAAGGAAATGCTCAAAATCCTGAAAAAACAGGGACTGGACTTCAAACTCAAGACAAAGGTCACAAGCGCGAAAGCCGGGAAGAACGGCGTTGATTTGACTTTGGAGAGCGCGGACGGCGGTAAGGAAGAGAAGATGAAGGCGGAGCGCGTTCTTGTGGCCGTTGGACGAAAACCCAACACGCAGGGCCTTGGCCTCGAAGATGTCGGCGTCGAGCTGGACGAGCGCGGGCGCATTAAAACCGATGCGCATTTTAAAACAAATATCGAGGGCATATGCGCGATCGGCGACGTGATTGCGGGGCCGATGCTCGCGCACAAGGCCGAGGATGAGGGCGTCGTGCTGGCGGAAATGCTGGGCGGGCAGAAAAGCCATATCGACTACAACATTATCCCCGGCGTTGTTTACACCGCGCCCGAAGCCGCCAGCGTAGGCAAAACCGAACAGCAATTAAAAGATGAAGGCATTGATTACAGGGCCGGGAAATTCCCTTTCACAGCCAATGGCCGCGCCCGTGCCATGGGCATGACGGACGGTTTTGTAAATATCCTGGCCGACGCGCGCACGGATACCGTGCTCGGCGCGCATATCGTCGGGCCGGAAGCGGGAACGCTGATCGCCGAAATCGCGCTTGCGATGGAATTCGGCGCCTCCTCAGAAGACATCGCCCGCACATGCCACGCGCATCCGACGCTCGAGGAAGCCGTCAAGGAAGCCGCCCTCGCCGTCCATGGCCGGCCGTTGCATGTGTAAAAAGGTTTTTTTACGCGAAGCTTCGGAGGAGCGGAGAACGCGCCGAAACTCCGGTTCTCCGCGTAGTTTACAGGACGATTTCTTATGAGCGAGACTCCGACCCTTTTTATTATCGCGGGCGCTAATGGTTCCGGAAAAACGACCTTGGCATGGGAATACTTGCCATACATGAAAGTGGAGGAATTTGTAAACGCTGACGAAATTGCGCGTGGCCTCTCTCCATTCAATCCTTCGGATCAACGGATGGCAGCGGGCAGGCTGGTCATTAAAAGAAGAAGAGAACTTATAGAAGAATGTCAGAGATTTGCAGTCGAAACAACGCTATCCGGTTCGGATCTGGTTAGAGACGTTCAAAGAGCAAAAAAGGCAGGTTATCTTATCTGGATGTGCTATGTGCATACGAATGATGTGGCTGTAAACATAGAAAGAATCAAAAACAGGGTCAAAGAAGGTGGTCATGACGTCCCGGAATCAGACGTGATAAGGCAGCGCAAAAGGAGCCTGCTCAACCTGTTTCACGTGTATTTCGATTTATGTGATACAATAGCGGTGTTCGATAATTCTTCCGGCAAGCAGCTTTTTGTCGCTTCGCGCATAACGGATGATACTGTGGACCGGGAGAGACTTACAGTTGTTACAAAAGATTGCTTGCTGTTCTGGAAGAAAATGAAGAAAGAAGCCGATGTCAAATGAACAGATAATTGACAGTGTGCCTGAACATTTGGTTGCACACTGTGAAGTTATACGCGGCGCTTCGCGCATTGCCCTGAAAAAAGCGCGCATGTACGGAACGAAGCTTGTTATCATGGAGGAGGGCGAGCTTCTTTACCTCGATCCGGACGAATTCGAGGCGCGTCTTTCGGAATAATTCCTTACCCTCCCGCTTCGCCGGCCCCGCCCTCTTCCAGGGGAGAGGGGTATCCGGACGATTAGCGAGGAGCAGGTAAGGGGCCTGTTTCGGAAGGTTTGCCCCGAGGATGCGCTTTTTTGTGAATTGCCATCAGTTCCTTGGCGTCGATTTCGGTGTAGCGCTGGGTGGTGCTGAGGGACGCGTGGCCAAGAAGGTCCTGAATTTCCCGCAAATTCGCGCCGTTCTGTAATAAATGCGTAGCGAAACTGTGCCTTAAAGCATGCGGCGTCGCAGTTTCCGGGAGACCGAGGCTCTTGCGGATTTCGCGCATATCCCGCTGGGCGACGCCCTGATTGAGCCGCTTGCCCCGCGCGCCCAGAAACAGCGCCCGGTCAGCCGTTTCCGGATAAGGACATGCGGCGCGGTAATCGCTGATGGCTTTATGCACGATGGGCAGGACGGGGATCTGCCGTTCCTTTTTGCCTTTGCCGATGACGCGCAAGTAATTGTCATCCCTGCGTACGCAGGGATCGGGTTCGTCTGGGCTCTGAGCAACCCGATCCCTCCCGGTGAAAGCCGGGATCAAGCCGGGACGACACCATGAAGAAACATCCCCAATGTTCAAAGACAGCGCCTCGTCGATCCTGAGGCCGCAGCCATAGAGCAGCGTAAACAGAGCCTGATCGCGCAGGCCCTGCCAGTCCTCGCGCACCGGAATCAAAATCTCTCTCGCCTGATCCTCATACAAGGGGCGCGGCAGCTTGTGCGGCAGTTTTGGCGAGGAGATCGTGCGGATCGCCGCGTTATGGGCGATACCCTGCCTGTCAAGAAAGGTGAGAAAATTCTTGACGCCGGACAGGGAGCGCGCGCGGCTGCTGGCCTTGGCTCCGTCCATATGCCGCCGCGAGAGCCACGAGCGGAAATCCTGAATGCTGGCGTCGCACAGGCTGTTGAGCGACACCTTGCTTTCATGATGCTCGGCAAGAAATGTGATGAAGACGTTCACGTCGCTCGTATAGGCGCGGAAAGTGTGTTTCGACACATGTTTTTCAAAGCGCAGCCAGTCCTGCCATTTCTCCAGGCAATCAAGGAGATCGGCCTCGCACGCTAACCCGGCAGATGCAGCCATGACCGAAAACAGCGTTCAACGACGCGGGCGAGGAAAGATATCTGGTCTGTGGCCTGCCCGTCCTGAAACGCTTCGGGATCGCGGCTGCCGAAGGCGAGAATCGCGGGCGGCGTATTCATCGAAATGTCGACGCGCATGAGGGCCTGCGATGCGACCAGCGTCGCGCCGCCGCCGAAAATCTGCTCAATGCCCTGAATATCGCTCTGGAGCAGCGCGTTTTTATCGCTCATCCATTTATCGACCGTGCCTTCGGGCACGACCCGTATGCCCGACGTATGGACATGCGGAATGTCGCGGCCGTTGGACTCGACGACGAGAGCCGTGATATCGACGTCCAGAAGCGCGGAGAGATCCATCGTGATCGTCTGGATAAAGTCGTGAAAATTATTGGCCTCGAGCAGCATAAGAACCGCCTGGTGAATGCGGTGCTGGTTGTTCATGTTGGCGCGGCTGGTTTCAACGATTTCCTTCGTCGTTTCCATCACAGCGTTTTTGTCGGCGCGCAGGCGCGCGATCATGTAAGTCTGGAAGTCGGCGACTTTGCGGTCCGAGCTGCCTTTAGGCGGCGCGATAAAATCAAACACTTCCGGATGCTTTTGAAGAAAAGACGGATTTTCCTGCAGGAACGCGATCACGTCCTTGTCCGTAATGTCGTTTCCTGCGTTCATTTCGTTAACCTGTGAATCGCTCATGAAACAAGCATAGCACAGAAGGGAAAGAAGCGAGAAGCGAGTTACGAGAAACAAGAGAATTCTCACAAGCAGAATAATCTCGCTTCTCGTAACTCGTTTCTCGCTACTAATCTACAAAATACTCTGCCCCGTCTTTTTCCAGTCGGCGGTGAATTTTTTAAGCCCAGCATCCGTAAGGGGATGTTTATAGAGGTCTTCGAAAATCTTGGCGGGTATGGTGGCGACATGCGCGCCGAGCCTTGCGCTGTCGGCGACGTGTTTAGCGCTGCGCACGGAAGCGACCAGAACCTGCGTTGAAATATCCGGGTCGGCCTCGTAAATATCGAGGATATCCCGCACGAGGCCAATGCCGTCCGCGCCCGCATCGTCCAGTCTGCCGACGAATGGCGAGATAAACGTCGCGCCAGCCAGCCCGGCCAGTAAAGCCTGCGCCGCCGAAAAGCACAGCGTGACATTGGTCATGATGCCTTCATCGGAAAGGTTTTTACAAACCCTCAAGCCTTCCGGCGTCAATGGCAGCTTTACGGCGACATTATCGGCGATGCCTGCAAGCTTTTGCGCCTCTTTAAGCATAATATCGTATTCAGTCGCGGCGACTTCCGCGCTGACCGGTCCGGGGACGATCTCGCAGATTTCCCCGACAAGCTCCAGAAAATCGCGCCCAGATCCCGCGACAAGCGACGGGTTGGTCGTGACGCCGTCAATAAGGCCAGTTTCGTAAAGCCGTTTAATTTCGTCGATATCCGCGCTGTCGAGAAAAATTTTCATAGGTTTGATATAGGGGGTTACAGGGGCAAGGTAAAGAAGGTTTGAGGTTTTTAGATTACTGGCGGAAGGCTGATAAGTGAAAATCAGCTTTTACCTGTCACGTGAAACCGAATAACCTGAAAACCATGAACGCCAAAACCGTTTCCGTACTCGTGCCCTCGCCCGTTGAGAAGGCCTATACCTACGCCGTTCCGGATGGAATGGACGCGCGGCCGGGCGATTTTGTGACCATGCCGCTGGGGAGCCGGGAAATGGCCGGCGTGGTCTGGGATGACGCGCCTGACGCCGTGCCAGAGAAAAAACTGAAATCGATTGTCGTGAAACACGACCAGTCGGGTCTTCCTCAGCCGCACCGGAAATTCATCGACTGGAGCGCGCGCTACGCCATGAACCCGCGCGGGGCGATGCTGAAAATGACCCTGAGCGTCCCCGGCGTTTTTGAGGAAGAGAAGGGAATTGTTCTATACAGGCTGGTTGACTGGGCCAGGGATATTCTGGATGAAGCCCCCTCACCCCGATCTTCTTATGTTTCGACCCCACTCTTAATCTCCCCCCTTTGCAAGGGGGGAGAAAGAACACTTCCCTCCTCGGAGAGGGGGGAAAACTCTCAGCCTGCTTCATCCTCCTCCCTTGGAGAGGAGACGAGCAAGGGGGCTGAAACCGATAAGCAAAAAAAACTCCTCCGCAATCTCTCGCCGCAGCGCAGACAGGTTCTGGATGTCCTGAAAGACGGGCGTATGCTGCGCGCTTCGGAAATCGCGGAAGAGGCCGGATGCTCGAGCGCCGTCGTGAAGGGGCTTGAAAAGCTTGGCCTGATTGAAACACGCGAAGCGCAGATCCCGCCGCCGTGCAGAAATCCGACATTAAACAAGTCCGTTAACCTGTCTGAAAAACAACGGGAAGCGGCCGACTTCCTGATCAATAAAATCAACGAAGGCGGCTATCATCCCGTATTACTTGACGGCGTAACCGGCGCGGGCAAGACGGAGGTCTATTTCGAAGCAATTGCGGAGGCTCTCAAAAACAACCGGCAAGCCCTTATTCTGCTTCCGGAAATTGCATTATCCAACGCCTTCCTCGACCGGTTCCAGTCGCGGTTCGGCTGCGCGCCGGGACTCTGGCATTCGCAACTATCCCAAGGCCAGAGAAAACGTACGTGGCGCGGCGTTGCGGACGGATCAACCAAAGTCATTGTCGGGGCGCGTTCCGCGCTCTATCTGCCCTATGCCGATCTCGGAGTCATCATTGTCGACGAGGAGCACGACCCGGCCTACAAGCAGGAAGAGGGAACGATCTATCACGCGCGCGACATGGCCGTCGTGCGGGCGAGCATCGCAAAAATTCCGGTGGTTCTGGTGACGGCGACGCCATCCGTCGAAACCATGCAGAACGTTTACAGCGGCAGATTTGCGCATCTCGAGCTGCCGGGGCGTTACGGCGGGGCGAGCTTTCCGGACGTGGAAATTCTCGATATGCGCGAGAACAGGCCGGAATCGCAGCATTTCATCGCGCCGAAGCTTGTGAGCGCCGTCGCGCAAACCCTTGAACGGGGCAAACAATCCCTGCTTTTCCTCAACCGGCGCGGCTACGCGCCGTTGACGATTTGCAGATCCTGCGGCCACCGGATGGAATGCCCGCGCTGCACGGCCTGGCTGGTCGAACATAAAGCGCGTAAAAAGCTCCAGTGCCATCACTGCGGCTTTGACTTGCGCACGCCGGAGCAATGCCCGTCCTGCCACGATCACGGCTCTCTGGCCGCCTGCGGCCCGGGCGTCGAGCGGATTTATGAAGAGGCCCTTGGCTACTGGCCTGAGGCGCGAATACTCGTACTGGCGAGCGACACGGCGGACAGCGAGCAGTCCTTGCGCGAGATGCTCGGCGATATCCGCGAGGGGCGCGTCGACATCATCATCGGAACGCAGATTATCGCCAAGGGCCACCATTTCCCCGGCCTTACCTGCGTCGGCGTCATTGACGCCGATCTGGGATTGCAGGGCGGGGATTTGCGCGCGACGGAAAGAACGTATCAGCTTTTGCATCAGGTCGCGGGCCGCGCCGGTCGGGCCGAAGACAAGGGCACGGTTTATCTTCAGACGTTCAATCCCGAGGCGCGCACCGTGCAGGCGCTGGCGGGCGGGCAGCGCGACGCGTTTTTGCAAGAAGAGCTGGCCGAGCGCGAGGCCGCGCATATGCCGCCATTCTCACGGCTTGCCGGGATTATCTTGGCAGGCCGCAAAGAGGGCGAGGTCGATCATGTCGCGCGCGAACTCGGCAAGACTGCGCCTGTTTCGGAAGGTTTACGGGTTTTGGGACCAGCTCCGGCGCAATACGCGATGCTGCGCGGCAAACACAGGCGGCGGCTTCTGCTTATCGCCGATAAATCGCTCGATATTCAAAAAGCGATTGCGAGCTGGCTGAAGGGCCACAAAATCCCCTCCACCGTCAAAGTCACCGTCGACATCGACCCGCAGAGTTTTTTCTAGAGCCGCAACTAAAACTCGACCAGTCCGCAAATCTGGTTTACGATGAAACCTGTTTAATGGCGGAACGCGCATGAGCCCTGTATTCTTTCCTGAAAAAAAAGACCTGCCGTGGGAGATCACCTCTTACGATCTCCTGAAAATGGCCGCTGTTTTGCTGATGATCGTCGATCATATCGGGCATTATTTTTTCGTCGATGAAATGTGGTTCCGCGTATTCGGGCGCATGTGCGTGCCGATGTGGTTTTTCCTGATCGGTTACGCGCGCACGCGCGATATCGGCAAGCACATGTGGATCGGGATGGGTCTGCTCGTCGCGGCGAATTTTGTCACCGGCATGGGGATTTTCCCGCTGAACATTCTCGCGACAATGATTTTCGTGCGGCTTGTGATTGACGCCGTGGCCTCGCGCGCGGCGCGGGACAAGGAAATTATGGCCGGAATTTCAATCATAGTTGTTTTTCTCAGTCTGCCCACCGCTGCAGTATGGGAATATGGGACGCTAGGCCTTTTATTCGCAATGCTCGGCTGGTTTATGCGCAATCCTGACAAACTGCAATTCAAAATCAAGGGCGTGGTGGAAGCGTATATTCTGATCATGTGCGTCGGGGCGTTCGGCTTCATTCAGGCCTATATGTATTTTGGCTTTAACGACGCGCAAGCGGCTGTCCTGTTCGCCGGACTGGCGCTGGTCATGCTCTGGCTCTACCGTTTCAGGCCCGGAACCTATCCAAAAACAAGCGCGGCTTTGCCCGGCTTTGTAACGGTGGTCGCACAGTTTTTTGGCCGCAGAACGCTCGAGATTTACGTCGCGCATCTGATCGTCTTCAAGTTCGCCGCGCTTTATCTCGGGGACGAGCGTTTCGCCTGGTTCAGGTTTGACTTGCTTCAGTAGCCTTAAAAAGCAAGGTTAATGTTGCTTCTCATGCGGAGCTATGCTAAGTCGATTGCCAACAATAGCACGATCCCGATCTTTTGAGGTAAAACGCGCGTGGCTGGTAAAAAAGACGCCTCCGGAATGATTGCCCTTCGTTATGTCTCGGCCCTGATCGATCTGGCCGGAGACCAGAATGCGTTGAAAACAATTGAAGGGAATATCAACACGCTTTCCGCGCTTTATAACGAGTCTCACGAATTTCGGTACCTGATGCATACGCCGCTGCTGAGCCGGACAAAGAAAGTTCAGGCAATGCAAAATGTTGCGGGTACGCTTCAGCTTCACGCTTTAACCGCCAATTTCCTCAGCCTGCTTGCGCAGAACCGGCGCTTGCCCATGATTTGCAATATGGTCGACGCTTTCCGGCGCGAGTGCGCCCGCAGGCGCGGCGAGGTTATGGCCGACGTGCAGACGGCCGCTGCGCTTACGGACGCGCAGACGAAAGCGCTCAAAAAGGCTCTTAAAGAGATGCTCGGCAGCGATATCGGCCTTAACGTAAAAGTCAACGAGGATTTGATCGGCGGCCTGCGCATTACGGTCGGCTCGCAGATGATCGACAATTCCGTGCGCAGGAAGCTGGAAAGGCTCCGCCGCGATATGAAGAAAAATACGGCGCAACAACTGACAGAGGTAGCATAACAATGGAAATTCAGGCCGCAGAAGTATCGGAAATTCTGAAAAAACAAATCGCTGAATTCGGCGTTCAGGCCGATGTGGCGGAGATCGGGCAGGTCTTGTCCGTCGGTGACGGCGTGGCCCGCGTTTACGGTCTTGACCAGTGCCGCGCGGGCGAGCTGGTGGAATTTCCGGGCGGCGTCAAGGGCATGGCCCTGAACCTGGAAGTCGACAATGTCGGCGTGGTGATCTTCGGTGACGACCGCGACATCCGCGAGGGCGACATCGTGCGCCGGACGGGCGAGATCGTCGAGGTGCCCGTGGGGCGCGGGCTTCTGGGCCGGGTGGTTGACGCGCTGGGGAATCCGCTGGACGGCAAGGGACCGATCCAGTCCGAGGAAATGCGCCGCGTCGAGGTCAAGGCGCCGGGCATCGTGCCGCGCAAATCCGTGCACGAGCCGATGCAGTCCGGCCTGATGGCGATTGACGCGCTTGTGCCCGTGGGCCGCGGCCAGAGGGAGCTGATCATCGGCGACCGCCAGACCGGGAAAACCGCCGTGGCCGTCGACACGATCATCAACCAGAAATATTTCAACGCGATGGAAGACGAGAAGCAGCACCTGTTCTGCGTCTACATCGCCGTCGGCCAGAAACGCTCGACCGTGGCCCAGCTTGTGAAAGAGCTTGAGGACAACGGCGCGATGGAATATTCCATCGTCGTCGCGGCGACGGCCTCCGATCCCGCGCCGATGCAGTTCCTCGCGCCTTATGCGGGCTGCGCGATGGGTGAATGGTTCCGCGACAACGGCCTGCATGCGCTGGCGATTTATGACGACTTGTCGAAGCAGGCCGTGGCTTACCGCCAGATGTCGCTTCTGCTGCGCCGTCCGCCGGGCCGCGAAGCCTATCCAGGCGACGTGTTCTATCTGCACTCGCGCCTGCTGGAGCGCGCCGCGAAGATGAATGACGAACATGGATCGGGCTCGCTTACCGCATTGCCGATCGTGGAAACGCAGGCCGGGGATGTTTCGGCCTATATCCCGACAAACGTGATCTCGATTACGGACGGGCAGATTTTCCTCGAAACCGGTCTGTTCTTTAAAGGCATCCGCCCCGCTATTAACGTAGGCCTGTCCGTGTCCCGCGTGGGTTCCGCCGCGCAGATCAAGGCGATGAAACAGGTCGCGGGCAAGATTAAACTCGAACTCGCCCAGTACCGCGAGATGGAAGCGTTCTCGCAGTTCGCCTCGGACCTTGACGCGGCGACGCAGAGACTGTTGGCGCGCGGCGCGCGTTTGACTCAAATGCTCAAACAGCCGCAATACAAGCCGATGCGAGTCGCCGATCAGGTGATCGTGATTTTCGCCGGAACGCGGGGGTATCTCGACGACGTCGCCGTGAACGACGTCGGAACGTATGTGCAGCGGCTTGTCGACGATATCCATGTGAACGCCGAAGATATTTACAAGGAAATCATGGAAAAGCGCGCGCTGAACGACGATCTTGAGGACAAGATGCACGACTATCTCGAGCAGTTCACCGAGAACTTCATCGGCGCGAAAGAGAAAAAGGCGGCGTAGGGGGCTTTAGAACGTTAGCCGATGAGGAGCCAGACATGACGGAAACAATTTACAAAAAACCCGTCTTTTTCACGCTTGATGAGCGCTTAGCGCCAAAAGTGCGCGCGGACGGGATTGATGCGCTTCCCGATGGCCTTGCGCAAACAGTACGCTCCGCTGGCGAAGAACTCAGATTTGTCAAGGGCGCGTTTCAGGAAATGGCCGAAAAGGCAACGGCGGGGGCCAGACATTTACTAAAATGGCCAGGGAAAAAGCGCAAAGCGCAACAGAAGGGGACTGTGAATTCGTTGTCACAGCAGGGAGCCAAGAAGATCTGGACGCGCGCGTCGACGCAGTCATAAAAGCCCTTGAAGCCCAGGGCTCCGACGTCGTGACAAAAGGGTCGGTAAGGCTAGGGCTTCAGTTAACTATTACGCCGGAAATATCGCCGCCTGAGGCGTAAAGGTAATGAGAAGAAAAATATGCCCAGTTTAAAGGACTACAGAGACAGAATTCAGAGCGTTAAGTCGACGCGGAAGATTACCTCGGCCATGAAAATGGTCGCGGCCGCCAAGCTGAAGAAAGCGCAGCAGGCCGCTGAAGAGGGGCAGCCTTACGCGCGCGCGATGGAGGCGATGATGCTGCGCGTGGCGGCGGGGGTGAATATCAACGCGTCTTCGCCGAAGCTGCTTGTCGGGACGGGGAAAGAGGAAACGCATCTTCTTGTCGTTCTGACCTCTGACCGGGGCTTGTGCGGCGGCTTTAACAGCAACCTGATGCGCTGGACGCGCGAGTACGTCAAGGACCTGCTGCAGGATGGCAAGCGGGTTAAAATCCTGTGCGTCGGGCGCAAGGGCCGCGACAACCTCAAAAAAGACGTGGCGGCGCAGCTGGTCATCGGGGCGTTTACCGACGTCAGCTCCAAGGAAGGCGTCAGCTATGCCAAGCTCGAGGACGTCGGCCGCAAAATCCTCGATCTGTTTGACGCGGGCGAATTCGACGTTTGCACGCTGATGTATAACCGTTTTAAAAACGTCCTGATCCAGCAACCAGTCAAACAGCAGCTCATTCCCCTGTCCCTGCCGGAAGATACGCCGCTCGCGGAAGAGGAAACGCAGCATGCGGAAAACAAACCCGCGCCGGATCAGGTCTATGACTTTGAACCGGAAGAGGAAAAGCTTCTCGCGCAGCTCCTGCCGAAAAACCTCAAGGCGCAGCTGTTTCAGGCGATGCTGGACAACGCGGCCGGAGAACAGGCCGCGCGCATGACCGCGATGGACAACGCGACCGGAGCCGCCGGCGACATGATCAACGACCTGACCCTGCAATACAACCGCGAGCGTCAGGCCGTGATCACCAAGGAACTGATTGAAATTATCTCGGGCTCGGAGGCGGCGTAAACGATATAAAGCGCGACATCCTGGCGAAAGCTGGGATGACGACAGATTGAAATTAAGCATGTGAAGTAAATGAGTCAGAAAGAAAAGGTATATGAAGGCCCGCTTGAGATTTTTTCTCCTGACGGGTCAGTAACGACCTGCCACCGGCAGGGCGTTTCGATACGCATCGGCCCCGCTGTGACACACGGCTCGGAGCCCGAACCTGTGCCTTGCTCTATTTTTGATGGTACGCCATTCCAGCTTTATTACAGCCCGGAGCATGTTTACCTTGACCTGGTAGCAGGGCAGACAATTCTGGATGCTGAGAGGAAAACGGCAAAAGCCCTCATGCTGAAAGATGCTTCGGCAAATATGTATGCTGTTTGCTTTGACGGAAAAAAGTATGAGCCTGTTATCACAATCATAGATGACATCGACGAGGGGCTTGAAAAAGGCCTTTTAGAAATTTGTCGCCAATTACAGGATGCGGATCACGTTACCTTCGATGATCCGCGACTGGGTAAGGGCTACACGGTCGAACCTGATGGACACGGGGGGCTCCTCTTTGTTCCTGTAAAAGACTTTGAGCCTTACATGACTGTGAAAAAACGAGAGTTTAGCGGAGGATTTAATATGCATGTGGCGAATAATTATAAGGCAGCGGGAGGCGAAACGCTTGAAGAAGCCGCCAAAAGAATTGAGGCGCGGATGGACCGGATAAATGCCCCGGGCGGCGGACCTAAGGCAAGGCAAGGCGTTGTTTACGATCAGTCACGTTTTCGTGACCCTGACGCCGCAATGGTGCGTGGCGAATATGTTTCCGTTTAGGCGCTGTCATAAAGATTTAAACAGAGGAAGAAGAGAGAAAGCAAATGACTGAATCGCAAGGTTTCGTACAACAGGTTCTGGGCGCCGTGGTGGACGTGCAGTTCGAGGAAGGCCACGTGCCGCAGATCCTCAACGCCCTTCACACCGAGAACGCAGGCAAGACTCTCGTTCTCGAAGTCGCGCAGCACCTCGGCGAGAACACTGTGCGCTGCATCGCCATGGACTCGACGGACGGCATGGTGCGCGGCCAGCCCGTCACGAACACGGGCGAGGCGATTGCCGTGCCGGTCGGGCCGGAAACGCTGGGCCGGATTTTCGACGTGACCGGAAAGCCGATCGACGAAGGTCCTGAGGTCAAGACGAAAGAACGCTGGGCGATTCACCGCGACGCCCCGCCGTTTATCGATCAGGCAACCGAAACCGAGCAGCTCGTCACCGGCATTAAAGTCATCGACCTGCTTTGCCCTTACGCGAAAGGCGGCAAGATCGGCCTGTTCGGTGGCGCGGGCGTCGGCAAGACCGTGACGATTCAGGAGCTTATCAACAATATCGCCAAGGAGCACGGCGGCGTCTCCGTTTTCGCGGGCGTGGGCGAACGGACCCGCGAGGGTAACGACCTCTATCACGAGATGATGGACTCCGGCGTTATCAAGAAAGACAAGGAAGGCAACACGGAAGGCTCGAAAGTGGCGCTCGTTTACGGCCAGATGAACGAGCCCCCGGGCGCCCGGGCGCGCGTTGGTCTCTCCGGCCTGACGATGGCGGAGTATTTCCGCGACGTCGAGGGCCAGGACGTTCTGATGTTCATTGATAATATTTTCCGCTTCACGCAGGCGGGCGCGGAGGTCTCGGCGCTTCTTGGCCGCATTCCTTCCGCCGTGGGCTACCAGCCGACGCTTTCAACCGATATGGGCGAGTTGCAGGAGCGCATCACCTCAACAAACAAGGGCTCCATTACCTCGGTTCAGGCGATTTACGTGCCTGCCGACGATTTGACCGACCCGGCCCCGGCTGCGGCGTTCTCGCACCTTGATGCGACGACGGTTCTGAACCGCGCGATTTCGGAGCTCGGCATCTACCCGGCCGTCGATCCGCTTGACTCCACGTCGCGGATTCTCGATCCGCGCGTTGTCGGCGAAGACCATTACAAGGTGGCGTCAGACGTTCAGAAAACCCTGCAGACCTATAAAGCCCTGCAGGACATTATCGCCATTCTGGGCATGGACGAACTCTCGGAAGAGGACAAACTCACCGTGGCGCGCGCCCGGAAGCTCCAGCGCTTCCTCTCGCAGCCCTTCCACGTCGCCGAAGTCTTTACCGGCTCGCCGGGGATCTTCGTGCATCTCGAGGACACGATCAAAGGCTTCAAAGGGATCGTCGCCGGTGAATACGATCATCTGCCCGAAAGCGCGTTCTACATGGTCGGCACGATCGAACAGGCCGAGGAAAAAGCCCGCAAAATGGCCGCCGAAGCGGCTTAACAGTTGCCTGTTCCCAGTTAACAGTTGCCCGTTTTAGGAGCCGGAGATTAAAATGAAACAGGACCGCGATATTGAAAAAGTCTATTCGACGGAGGAATACGTCGCCAAGCTGCGCCGTCTCGCCGACGCTTTGGAAAAAGGCGAGAAATTCGAAATCCAGATCGCGGGCGAGCGGGTCTACGTGCCCGTCCGCGCGGAGTTCTCCATAGAACATGAACGTGAAGACGGCGAAGAGGAAATCGAGTTTCAGATAAAATGGACGGCGGAAAACGATGACGACTGAACAAAACACATTCGAATTCGAGCTGGTCGGCCCTGAGCGCAAAATCATCGACGGCCCGATGTGGCAGGCCGTTCTGCCCGGAAGCGAGGGCGAATTCGGCGTGCGCCTTGGTCATATGGCGCTGGTATCCTCGCTCAAGCCCGGCGTGGTTTCCATCTGGCGCAGCGCGGACGAAACCCCGCATAAATACTTTATATCCGGCGGCTTCGCCGACGTCAGCGCGGAAAACTGCACGGTTCTCGCCGAGGAAGCGATTGCGCTCGATACCGTTACGGCGGAAAGCGTCGAAGAGGAAATCAAGGCCCTGAGCGATCAGGCCTCCCTGTCCGACGATCCCGTCAAACAGGCCGCCGCGCAAACCCGGCTTGCGCTGGCGCAGGAAAAACTGCGCGCCGTTCAAACAGCGGTTTAAACATCCGCCGGCGCTTCGCCCCATTTTTCGTGGATGAGATCGATAACGATCGGGCCTTCGTCGGTCTCTAAAGCTTCCATCAGGGATTTTTCATCCGGCGCGCTTTCGAAGAGTTCCGGGCATTTTTCCGTGATGAATTTTTCGTCAGCCGCGCGTCCGATCCACTCCAGCAGATGATCATAGCCGCCGCCTTTGTTCAAAAGCCCGATGGGCCTGTGATGCGCGCCGACCTGACGCAAACCCAGAGCGGTGATAAAACGGTAGGTTTCGGCGAGAGATAACTTATCAACTATAATTGGCGTCATCGTATCGCGGACAATGTCGTTTTCGAAGTGCGGCAGGTCATCCGCGCCACTGGCGCTGTTGCCGGTTTTACGCCCGGCGAACTGTTCTATGGCCTCCGCCAGATCATCTGTATCGTCAATCGCGGCATAGAGCCCCTCCGGCAGGTCCGGAAGTTTCCCGAGATGCGCGAGCGCGCTGTCCCAGTAGCCATCAATGTTCATAAAAATCAGCGGCTTGGCGTGCCGCCCGAGCGCAGCCCAGTATAAAACCTCCAGCATCTCGTCGAGCGTTCCGAATCCGCCCGGAAAGGCAAGCAGGACGTCTGCGCGCTCGAACATGATTTTTTTCCGCTCCCAGAGCGTATCGACGAAAACGGAATCGCTTAAGCCTTCATGAAAACGCTGCACGTCGATAATCTTGCGCGGAATGACTCCGGTTACATGCCCGTTTTCCGCCAGAGCGGCATTCGCAAGGATGCCCATAAGCCCGGCGTCCATACCGCCATAGATCAGGCGATAGCCGCTATCCGCTATTTGCTGCCCCAGGGCTTTGGCGCCCTGTTTGAAAATATCGCGGCAATGGCCGGAAGAGCCAAGGTAAACGGTAATGGAGAGATTTCGAGAGTCGTTCATACGGAGAAGAATAAAGCGGAAAGATTAAGTCTTTGCAAAGAGTATCACCGCGCCCCTTAAAGACAAAGCATTGATGCGCGACGAACGCCCGTGACGCTGTTGGTCAGGAAAATTTCTTCCGCTTCGCTTAAATCTTCGGGCTTCAGAGACTGTTCCGCGGCGCGGTTTTCGCGCATAAACTGCGCGCGGATGACGCCGTCAATCACGCCGTCGATAAGTGGCGGCGTCAAGAGTTTACCTTTAATACGCGCGAAGACATTGCTCGTGCTGGCGCAAGCGATATGTCCGGCCGTATTTAAAATGATGGCGTCGTCGGCGCCCTGCCGCATTGCCTCTTCTTTTGCAAGCCGGTTATCCGAGTAATTGAGGTGCTTGATGCGCGAGAGCGGGCTATGCTCGTTGCGGCGGAGGGCTATCGAAAAGGCGAGTTTTACAAGACTCTTGTCATCCGGTTTCGGCGCAGGCGCGCAAAGCATTAGCGCCGTGGCCTCGGGGTTCTCCGGGATATCAAGCCCGCGTACGCCGGGACCGAAAGTCAGAATCGTTTTAACGGCATAGCGTCCTTCACTGGCATCATTTTCTTGAAGGAGTGCAGGGATAACATCCAGCAGGTATTCGGGAGAATAGGGCGCTTTGATACCGATAACACCCGCATGCCGGGTAAGCCGTTCCATGTGCGCCGGGCCATGAACGGCCTTTCCGTTTTCCACCAGAAGCGTATCAAAAACGCCGTCGCCAAGCAGGGCGCGGTCCGAAGGAAGCAGGGCGGCCTTATCGTCTTTGAAAAATGCGCCGTTATGCCAGTAGGTCATTGTTAGCTCATTGCCTCTTTTGCTGATTAGCCAATTACTTTTCTAATCAGCTAATCAGCTAATCAGCTAATCAGGCAAACCCTACGCCGCAGCGGAAACGCGCCCGCCGCCCTCGTTCCACTGCATGGTAACGGTAACGAAATTGCGGATGATATCGAGACCGTAATCCGTCAGAACGGATTCGGGATGAAACTGAATGCCGTAGACCGGGAACTGCACATGACGCATGGCCATAATCTCGTCTTCTTCGCTTGTGGCGGTTACGATCAGGTTGCAGTTGGCGGGCAGGTCGGTCACGAGCGAATGGTAACGCGCGACTTTCAAAGGGCTGGGCAGTCCCAGAAACAGCTCGTTGCCCGGATGGTCGAGCAGGCTTGTCTTGCCGTGCAGCAGGCGTTTGGCCGGAACAGTGCGCCCGCCATAGGCCTCGCCGATGCACTGGTGGCCAAGACATACGCCCAGAATCGGGATTTCCGGCCCGAAGCGGCGGACGATTTCAGTCGAGACGCCTGCGTCCTTAGGCTTGCATGGGCCCGGCGAGAGAATAATCGCCGAAGGCCGCATCCGCTCGATATCTTCTATGGTTATCTGGTCGTTGCGGATAACCTGCCGCGGCCAGCCAAGGATGCCGACATAACGCGCAAGGTTATAGACAAAGGAATCATAGTTATCAATCAGCAGGATCACGATGCGGTCTCCTTCAGGGGCGCTGGCCCGGTTTCGTTTGCGCGTTCAAATTTCTCAACTTCCTCAACTTCCTTTTCAACTTCAAAGCTGCGGAAAATGCCTTCCGCCTTGTCGAAGGTTTCCTGATACTCGGCCTCCGGGTCCGAATCCGCGACAATGCCGCCGCCTGTCTGGAAAGACACGGAATTGCCCTGATAAACAAGCGTACGGATGGTGATGCTCATATCCATATTGCCGTTAAATCCGATATAGCCAAGCGCGCCGCAATAGGGGCCGCGGCGGTTCTGTTCCATCTCCTCGATAATCTCCATAGCTCGGACTTTGGGGCAGCCGGTGACGGAGCCGCCGGGAAAGCATGCCTCTAGCAGATCCACCGGGCTTTTATCCGCGCGCAGACTGCCGGTGACGGTCGAGACCATGTGATGCACGCTCGAATAGGATTCGAGGTTGAACAGGCTTGGCACGTTCACGGAATGGTCTTCGCAAACCTTGGACAAGTCATTGCGCAGAAGGTCAACTATCATTGCGTTTTCGGCGCGGTCTTTTTCGCTGTTCTCCAGCTGATTGCGGAACAGCTGGTCCGACGCCTCCTCGCCTGTACGCGGCCGGGTCCCCTTGATGGGGCGGGTTTCGACGGCGCGCTGATGAACCTTGACAAAACGCTCGGGCGAAGCCGAGGAAATGATGACGTCGCCAAAATTCATATAGCTGGCAAAGGGCGCAGGATTAACCCTGCGCAGGATGCCGTAATGCGCGAACGGGTCAAAGCCTTCCGGCAATTCTGCCGAGAAGCGTTGCGAAAAATTCGCCTGAAAAATGTCGCCGGCCTTGATGTAGGCGAGGATTTTTTCGAGCTTGCTTTTGTAAAGGCTGCGTCCCATATTCGCCGACCACTCGGAATCGCCCAGCCTGAATTCCGGAACGCCGGGGGCGCGCTCGAGAAGCTTCAGGAATTGCGCCCGCAACGTTTCGGCTTCCTGTTCATCGCGGGCATGGATGATGTGCCATGCCTGATTTTTGTCGTGATCAAAGCAGACGCATTGATTATAAAGGCCAACCGCCATATCCGGCAGCCCCGGGTTTTCTTCGGCCAGCGATGGAAGCCGCTCTATGGAGCGCGCCAGATCGTAGCCAAACATGCCTGCGGCTCCGCCCTGAAACGCGGGAAGGCCCGCATTGTTCTGGGTATTCCTGCCGTAAAGCTCCAGACGGTCTCTCAATACGTGAAAGGGGTTTGTCCTGAAGGAGAGCTGCTGGTCCCTGTTCGTCACAGTGACCTTATTGTCTTTCGCTTCAATCGTCTCGACAGGCAGAAAACAGATGACGCTGAATTTGCCCGCATCGTGCTCTGACAGCGCCGAATCGAAAAACAGGCTATAAGGCATGGCTTGCAATGCGGCAAAAACTTCAAGAGGCGTTTGCGCGCTGAGGGCATATATAAACGGCGTTCTGGCTGTCATAACCCGGACAAGTCTGTTGGTGAATACTTGTTTTATGCCGCGAGAATTGCGCTGACGCAAATTAAAAATTCGACCGCTTGCAGATTATATTCAGCAAAAAAATAATGGGAAATGAGGGTTTGTCCAATCTTAATCTAATACCCGATTGTATTAAAATTCACAAGCGCGATATTTGCATAGCA
>CAZCIB010000021.1:0-36468 GCA_964498755.1 uncultured Pseudobdellovibrionaceae bacterium
CAGAATCGCAAATCTGCGCTCATATGTCAGGGGGTTTTTAGAGGCGCCCTTATGACTTTTTGCAGGTACACAAAAAAACAACGCAGCGCTCTCTCTGGAGCTTCACGTCTCTCTCAGTAGGCTTTTGGCCTGAGAGATTACATCGCTATAGCAGCCCTGGGCTATTATTTCTCCCCCTTCAACCAGATAAATTCTGTCACAGAAGTTGAGCGTTTCTACCCTGTGCGTAATAAAAATCATGGTCTCGTTACGCGCGCGGGTAACATTCTCAATAATTTTTTTTTCCGTTTCGGCGTCCAGTGCGCTTGTAGCCTCATCAAAGACCAGAACTTCGGCCTTTCGGTAAAGAGCCCTCGCAATACCTATCCGCTGTCTTTGTCCACCGCTGAGACGCATGCCATCAATCCCAACTCTTTCATCCCTGTCACCGAGCCAGAGCTCTTCAACAAGCGCCTGGCGCTTGACTTCCTCCAGGCGAGCGTGATCGAGTTCTTCATCACTCACTCCAAACGCGATATTGCGGTCTATCTTGTCGTCGAGCAGACACGTGTGCTGTGAAACGTAACCTATATTTGCGCGCCAGCTCGGCAAATCTTGCTTTTCTACCCTCCTGTGGTCAACATACAGTGCCCCCTCATCAGGCACATTGAGTCCGACCAGAAGATCTACTATTGTACTCTTGCCACACCCGCTTCGTCCGATAACGCCTATTCGTTCCGTCCTGTTTATCTCAATGTCGATATTGCGAATTGCAGGTGCCTGCGCATTCTGATACCAGAATGTGGCCCCCTCAAGACTTAGTTTATTGTGCATGGCCAAAGGCTTCGCAGTTAGTTCGGTTTGCACCTTTGCTTCATCGCAATACTTCATCATCTCGCTATAAACGATATCGAGCGAGTGCGATGAAATATGCAGCCTTGAGAGCGAGAAATATATTTGCTGCATTACGGGCAACAGCCGGTATCCCGCAAAAGCGTAAATTCCAAGCAAGGGCAAAACTTCGGCCGGATTATCGCTGGTAGAAACTAGATGGGCGCTGACAAAGACCAACACTGTAATCGCTATAATCTCGATCATGTATTTTGGTGATAGCGACACGCTTTCGGAAAAAGTTCTTTTTTTCGCATAGGCCGAAGCGTCCTTGAAAAAAGCTTCCAGAAAAACCCTTTCCGCATTCATCATTTTTACGTCTTTCACAAGGCGAATTGAATCCGTAATCAGCTCCAGCTTCCCCTTGGTTAGATCCGTCATATCATGGCTTGCCTTAACGATTGCCTTTTTGGTCAAGAGGAAGACAGCAAGGTAAGCCGCGCCAAGCACAATGCTCATTACGAGCGTCACAAGCGGATTGACAATAAAAATGAACAGTATAATCGCGATGGCCGACATACTGCGTGCAGCTATTGCCAGAAGCTGTATAAGTATGTTCGCAACGATCAGCATAATGTCGTTATGCACGTTCTTTATCAGTTCCGTTGCGTTTCTTACTAGGAAAAAACCGTAGGGCTGAAAAAGGTACGTTCTAAACAGATTGAGCGCAAACGTGCACTCTCTGTTGTAAGCAAAGCGAAGGGAAAAATAATGAGTTACCATTGCCATACTGTTACTCACAAGTATGACAAAAAACACACAAAGACCCAGAAACATGGAAAATTGCGCCGTATCCTGAAAGCCTCCCTTCTCGAAAATATTCGGCAGTAACGGAAACGTATATAAAGATTCGGGGTTAACGATAATGGCAATTAAAGGCGCAACCGTCGCAATAGCGAAGACCTCAATTAACGCATTGACAATCATAAAAAAACATACAACCAGAAACTTCCTCTTCTCTTCAGCCGCCAACAAAAACCATATTTTTTTAGAGATTTCGATCACGTTTTTACCTTATCGAACAAAATCATTATTACCCTGGATAGAAAACTGATAAGTCTCCAACAGGTGCGGCGTAATAATCGTCGCTGCTGGCGCATAAAGGCGCGGATTCCAGCTTTTCCGCCAGCTCTTCCGCAGCACTGACTATAATTGCGTCTTTTTTTGCAACGGCTGGCAGGAGATACTCATAAGAAGGCAGCTTTATCAGAACAGTGCGGCATCCCAATACCATTCCTTCGTATAGCGTCGTCGATGAAACGCCGACATGATACAAAGCGCGCCTCATGAGGTCGTATGTATTGTTATCTTGCGGGCTTGATACCAGAAAGTTTGTCACAGAATTCAAGTCTTCAAATTTCAGGTATCTATCTTTTTTCTCGCATGGGTGTATCTGAAATATAAATTTTTTGTCCGGGCGTAACACAGCAGCTTTCACAGTAAACTCGAGCAATCTCTGTCCGATAATACCCGAGGAACTGATGAGCACAAGCGAGTTATCCTTCTCCAGGCTGTTTTCCCTCACAAATGGCGAACCAATCACGCGCGGCACAAGGTTGCGCGGCAGGTCAGTATGCTCATGCCAGAATCTGCCAAAACACAAAAACTCGTCAGGCTGGTTAGCGACCTCCGGACGTCCGGGATAGGAATATCCAAAATGGTACGGCGTAATCGTACCGTGTTGCAGCTCGGTAACCGGTATGCCCGCTCTTTTCGCTGCAAGGGTTATTTCCTGTCTTGCATATGCGATCAAGACAAAGACTCTTTCCGGTTTCTTAAGGCGAAAGAGAAGTTCATACACAAGACCTAAAAGCTTGGTGCGCACCAAAGATTTCACAATCATTTCTTTCAGTTCGAGCCTGTGTTGGAATGCGTCTTCTATCTCGCTACCTATCGTTCTTATCTGCGCCTCGTCTTTTTCATCCAGAACGAACCGGGACAAAATTTTATGAAGCCGTACAAAATAGTTAACAGCAGATTCCATAAAATCTATCCGGTAAGAGCCGTCCAGAGGACAGGCGTCAATTTTTGTGTCAATAATTAAAAGATCTTTGCCAAAAGCGCGGATCAATCTGTCGGAATATATTTCCTTGCCGTTTACTTTCCGGGGATGAGGAAAAAGGATAAACCTTTTGCGAGGCGCAAAAAAAGCGTTATTGGTTGCAAAAGCGACTATATGACTGGCTAAAAGAGATAAGCTGTAACGGATATTCCTGTGTGATGGGACCGCGACTCCCAAAAGGCCTGTTTTCTGGGCGATAAAGTCGAAAACGCGCATCCGAACAAGCGGCCAAGGCGCAATGCCCTTTACTTGCCAGTCCAGAAGATCATATTTTTTTTCCAGATCCCAAATGAATTCCGCAAGAGACTTTACCTGTAGCTCTGATGTGCACATGCTTTTCGTTTTTCAGGTTGGGTTTTCTGTACGTTAATTAAACGCGCTTTCATGCGCAACAGATTATCATTTTCTTCCCCAACGCTCCAGCCAGGCCTGAAACATCAGAACGCTCCAAAGCCGCGGGTGCCAGTCCCGCGCGCCGGAGAGGTGCTCTTCCCATTTTTTGCGGATCGGGCCGGGATGAAAAAAGCCTTCCTCTCGCAGCCTTTTCTCATCAAGCAGCTCTTCCACCCAGCCGCGCAAAGGGCCCCTGATCCATTCCCCGACGGGTACAGAAAATCCCTGCTTGGGCCGCTCGAACAGTTCTTGCGGGATGTGGCGCGCGAGCAGTTTTTTGAGCAGATACTTGCTTGTTCCGTCACGGTATTTCATCGAGAAAGGCAGGGACCACGCGAATTCTATCAACCTGTAATCCAGAAGCGGGGAGCGCACCTCAAGCGCGCAGGACATGCTCGCCCGGTCGACTTTGACGAGATTATCCTCGGGCAGATAATTGAGCTGATCGTGCAGCATCAGGATCGAGGCCATATCGCCTTCGAACCCGGAGAGGTCATAGGCAGGGAAAGAACGTTCGGTTTCTCGCGCGCCGATCACAAGCGCATGCGGGTTTTTCCACTGCGAGAGCATCCATTCCTGAAACTGGGCGTCCGTCTCTAATGACAAAAGTTCAGCGATTTTGGACAGCCGGTCGGCGCGGATTTTCTGGCTCAGCCCCGCTTTTTTCAGAACACTTTCAAGCGCGTCCTGCGGCGCTGCGCGGCACATCGCGGCAAGCGTGGATTTAACCGGCCCCGGCAGGCGCGCAAGTTTCCGATGCAGTCCCAGCGTCTCCATATAACGCGCGTAACCGAAAAACAGCTCGTCCCCGCCGTCGCCGGACAAAGCCACCGTAACTTTCGAGCGGGCGAGACTGCTGACGTGAAGGGTCGGGATTTGCGAGGAATCGCTGAACGGCTCGTCGTAAATCTCCGGCAACTCCTGCAGAACGCCCAGCGCGTCGTCGGGGCGTAAAATCAGCTCCGTATGATCCGCGCCGATATGCGCGGCGATCGCCTTCGCATGCGGGGCCTCGTTGAATCCCATTTCCTCATAACCGATAGAAAAGGTCTTCGGCGGCTTATCTGAAATTTTTGCCATCATCGCGGCGACGAGCGAGGAATCAATCCCGCCGGATAAAAACGCGCCGAGCGGCACGTCCGCGATCATGCGCTCTTTGACGGCTGTTTCTATTCTCTCTTCAAGAGCATTCAGGGCCGCGCGCTCGTCCCCTGCAAACGGATTATCAAGTCCACGCCGCGCCTCCGAGGCCGCCGACCAGAACGGCTTTATGCGCGCAAAAAATTCCTGCCGCGCCGCGCCGCAAAGCGTATCAGCCGGGAGAGCCGCATAATGCCCGGGCGGAAGTTTATAAATCCCCTCGTATATGCTGAGCGGAGAAGGCGCGTAATTATGACGCAGAAATTCGGCAAGAGCCGCGCGATTTATTTCCGGCCTGAATTCGCCGATTTCATGCAAAGCCTTTAGCTCCGAGGCGAAGAAAAAACGCCCCTTGTGATTGCCGAAGTAAAGCGGCTTTTTGCCGATCCGGTCGCGGGCAAGAAAGAGGGTTTTCTCCCGCCTGTCCCAGAGCGCAATGGCAAACATGCCGCCCGCTTTTTGAAGCGCAGATTCAAAGCCCCACGCCTCGACGGCCGCAAGAAAAACCTCCGTATCCGAATGCCCTTTGAAGCGCGCGCCGCGTTCTTCCAGCTCCTTCGCCAGCTCCCGGAAATTATAGATCTCGCCGTTAAAAACGATGGCGTAGCGCCCGGAATCCGAGATCATCGGCTGATGCCCCGCCTCGGACAAATCAATAATCGAAAGTCTGCGGTGACCGAGCGCGAATCCCGACGCTTCCTCATCAAACCATAGACCCGCGCTGTCCGGACCGCGATGCGCAAGACGGCTTGTCATGCGCTCAATCACGCCTTTATACCCCGCATCCTGCGGCGCGTAATATCCTGCAATTCCGCACATTATTTATCCCCTGTGAGCGAGCGGAACAGCGCTTCATATTCCGCACATATTGTCTCATCCGTAAAACGCATGGCGCGGTTTCGCAGTTTTTCCTTATCCGGCGTTTGCTCAAGAGCCTCTTCCATCGCCTGCGCCAGCGCATCCGTATCGCCAACAGGCGTCAACTTGCCATATGCGCCATCTTCCAATATTTCTCGCGGGCCCGAGGGCGCGTCCGTCGAGACAACCGGAAGCCCACAATAGAGCGCCTCGACAATCACGTTGCAAAACCCCTCGAACAAGGAACTCATCACGAACAGATCCGCGCCTTTCATATAGCGCATGGAATTGCCGACATGCCCGGCGAAGTGAACGTCCCCTGGTATCTCCAGATTTTCCGCCTGCGCGCTCAGCTCCGCTTTCAACGGCCCGTCGCCCAGAAAGACGAGCTTTGCGTCCATAAGCGCGCGCAGCTTTGCGAATGCGTCGACCAGCGCCGCGTAATCCTTTTCAAAACTCAGCCGTCCGGATGTCAGAATAATGGATTGTTCTGCACGGTCTTTTAAATTTACAGCCTCTTCAGACTCATAATCCAGCTTCAATCTCTGCGTGACGACGGGGTTGTAGATAAAAGAAACCTTGCTTTCAGGGACACAGGAGAGTTTGCGGATATCCTCGGCAACGCCCTTTGATATCCCGACGATTTTATCGGCGCGCCCGTACAGAGCGCGAACGGCCAGAGGAAGAACCCTGTCTTTGATGCTTGGCGTTTTTTTGACATGCGCGGATAAGAACGTCCGCTCCGTTACCACCAGCTTCGTCTTTGCGCGTCCCCAGAAAAACCGTGATAAAATCGCCGTGACATTGGAATGCGTCATCGCGGAAAGCAGGATATCCGGTCTGTTTTCACGCACATAGCGGGCCAAATCTCCCATGCAGGCCAGTGAGCGGGAACGTCCGAAATCATGGACGCCGACTTGAGCGGACACTCTCTCCTTGTGCGGCCCCTGGCCGTCCTGAACCAACAGCGTAACACCGTGTCCTTGTTCAGCCATAAAGTTCGCCATATTGACGATCATGTGCTGTGCGCCGCCGCCTCGAAAGTCCTGTATAAAAAAAGCGATTTTCATGAAAGGGATTTTCTACGCTTCCGCAGGCTTTATTGCCTTGCGCCTGTTTAAGGGGTATACCATTCTTCTTATCCGGGTGAAAGACCAATGAAAATGAAGCCTGTCAAATGAGCGAGAGCCTTACAAAACTGGAAGAGAAGATCGCGAATAAAATTTGCGTGACCGCAGTCATAGGACTGGGTTATGTCGGCCTGCCGCTGTGCGCCAGCATGCTTGCAAAAGGGCTGAAGGTTAAGGGCTTCGATATTGACCCGGACAAAATAGAACAGCTGGCAAATAATAAATCCTATATACAGGGCGTACCTGACGCCGTGATCGAGGAAGGCTTTCGCAAGGCTCTCTTTTCTTTCAGCTGCGACTTTTCGGGTCTGTCCGACGTGGATGTGATAGTCATATGCGTGCCGACCCCGCTAGACCAAAACAATAAACCAGACCTCAGCTACGTGGAAAAAACGGCGCGCTCCATATCGGAATATCTGCGCGCCAGCCAGATGGTAATCCTGGAATCGACCAGCTACCCCGGCACCATGCGAGACGTGGTTATCCCTATATTAGAGGAGAGCGGTCTTCGAGAAGGCTCAGATTTCTACGCCGTTTTTTCCCCCGAGCGCGAGGACCCCGGCAACAGGAACTTTTCGACAAGCAGCATTCCCAAGCTTGTGGGCGCCGCGCGGCAGGAAGCGCTGGCGCTGGCGGTTAATTTTTACAGGCTGTTTATTGAAAAAGTCGTTCCCGTTTCGTCGATGGAGGTCGCAGAGGCCGCCAAGATTACGGAGAATGTTTTTCGCGCCGTCAATATTGCGTTCGTCAACGAATTAAAAACCATCTATGACCGGATGGGAATCGACGTCTGGGAAGTCATCGAAGCCGCCGCGACCAAGCCCTTCGGGTTCATGCCGTTTTATCCGGGCCCGGGCATTGGCGGTCATTGCATCCCGGTAGACCCTTATTACCTCTCCTGGAAAGCTGAACAAGTCGGACAGAAAACCCGGTTCATAGAGCTTGCAGGCGAAATCAATCTCTCCATGCGCGACTATATAGTTACAAGACTTGAAAAAGCCTTGGACGAAAAACACGGCAAGTCCCTCTCAGATTCTCACATTTTAATACTTGGCGTCGCCTATAAGAAAAATGTCGGTGATCAACGCGAGTCTCCTGCGACAAGAATCATGGAAAAACTTCTGGAGCTGGGCGCACGGCTCGATTTTCACGATCCGCATATCGAAACAATTACGCCCATGCGGCGTTATCCGCAATTTACCGGAACCATGTCCGCGCCATTAAACGCGGATACAATAGGGCGTTATGACGCTGCTGTAATCGTAACCGACCATGACGATGTCGATTACGCGCTTGTTGCCCGGCAATGCCCGGTTATTATCGATACCAGAAACGTGATCCGTAAGCTTGGCCTTAAAGTTTCGGGCCATCTAGTACAAGCCTGAGAGCCAGAAGGGGTATGTATAAATGACCGCTAAGCTAAAAAAACTGCTGCCCGTCAGAGGCATTAATATTTTGAGATCAATTCATAATGCTGCGGGGCTTGTAGCGCTAAAACCAGGGAAATTTGATGCCTCCGGCCTAGCTTCCGTCTCTTATATTTCACTAGAAAACATTTGGCATGATGAAAAGGCGACGCGGCACTGGCCAGAAGATCATGGATCCATCGCTGAAGCCTATGGCAACATTGATCGTTACGGCGGCGTAAATCCCGGAGATCGCAAAGCTCTTTATCATCTTGTACATTTTTTACAACCGAAAAAGGTACTTGAAACGGGGACCCATATCGGAGCATCAACACTGCATATTGCCGCAGCGCTCAAACGATCCGGGAAAAAACCGTACGTTCAAACCGTAGACATACTGGATGTAAATGATCCACAAGGAGCATGGAAAAAGCTAGGCCTGTCAAACAAACCTTCTGATTACGCAAAAAGGCTTGAATTATCCGAACTCATTCAGTTCCATACTTCAGACAGCTGTCACTTTATGCGCAAAAGTATGGATAAATTTGATCTGGTTTTTCTCGACGGCGATCATGCCGCCGCAAGCGTTTACAGAGAAGTCGAATGCGCGCTGGAGCTCCTAAACCCAAACGGCCTAATTCTACTTCATGACTATTATCCAGGCGGCTGCCCTATTTTCCCTGACGGGCAAGTCATTCCGGGGCCTTTCCAAGCTCTTGAGCGCATACGAAAAGAGAGTCCTGATATAACTGTTTTGCCTCTCGGAGAACTGCCCTGGCCAACGAAGCAAAATAGCAGAATGACAAGTCTTGCGCTTATTGCGCGCAGATAATGCCTACATCCAGCGTTCCCGCCACGACATATACATCAAGATACTCCATAATCTTGGCGCAAGGGAAACATCCCCCTTTTGAAAATCAGCAAATGACTTTTGAACAACGCCAACATTGAGACCAGAATCCCTTAGTTTCTTTTCATCCAAAAGGTCTCCTGCCCAGTCTCTGAGAGACCCGGACAGCCAGGCCGCAATTGGCACGCTGAACCCCTGTTTTGGCCTGTCATACATGGAAACCGGGATATACTGACCCAGCGCTTCCCGTAAAATCCATTTGCCTTTACCGCCACGGATTTTCATGTGCAGCGGAATCCGCGCTGATAATTCCGCTATTCTTCGATCCAGCAGCGGAGCGCGACATTCCAAGGAAACGGCCATGGATGCCCGATCCAGCTTAACCAAGATATTATCCGGTAGATAATTGCAGGCGTCATAAAACATCAACGCTTGCTCTATAGCCTTTGCTTCTTCATTGAGCCTGAAAGGCTTTAGAGGAGAAGTCTCCGACATATAGCCCATGACCAGCTGCGCCTCAGCCGGCCAGCGGCTGACCATCCGGTCATAAAAAGAAAAAGCGGAATGGCTGCCGGCCAGATTCAAGGCTTTGTATATCTTGTAAGCGAGACCTGAAGATGTACTCATAAACCGTCCCGCTTCCGCAACAGACTTCAGAAAGGATTTTGGAAAAACTTCTGAGATTTTTTGTATTTTTCTGGCCAGAAAATACCGCCTGTAGCCCCCGAACATCTCATCGCCGCCATCCCCTGAAAGAGCTACAGTGACGTGTTCACGCGCAAACCTTGAGACCAGGTATGTTGGTATAATTGACTCATCGGCAAATGGCTCATCCTGGATATCTGACAGCATGGGTATGATGTCCCGCGCCGCCGTTTCATCCAGATAGAGTTCGTGATGTTCCGTACCCAGATGATTAGCGATTTTTGCCGCATGTTGCGCTTCATTGAAACGCTTCTCTTTAAAACCGATGGTGAAGGTTTTGACGGGCTTGTTAGAGAGTTCCTGCATAATGGCGACGACAAGAGAAGAATCAATGCCGCCCGAGAGAAATGCGCCAAGAGGAACGTCAGACACCATCCTTTCACCGACGGCGTCAAGAAGCGTCTCTTTTAAGAGAGAAAGGGCTTCCTTTTCATCCGAGAGAGGCATATGCGCGCCCGTTCCGAAATAATCTGCGAGCTGCCAGTAGGGCTTAAACATTTGCGAGAGATCCTGACCATGCTGCAGCGAACTATCAATGCGGCAGGCATATCCCGGCAAAAGCTGCCAGAACCTCTTGTATATAGATCGGGGCGCAGGAACCCAGCCATATCTCAGAAAGGCGTCCAGAGCTTCAGAATTTATATCCGCCTCAAATCCGGGGCATACCCTTAATGCCTTTAATTCAGAAGCGAACACGATTGACTTACCCGACCAGCCGACATAAAGGGGTTTTTTACCTAGCCGGTCTCTGGCAAGCAGCAGACTTTTTTCCTGCCGGTCCCAAAGCGCAAAAGCAAACATGCCGTTTAGCCTGTCGAGAGCCTTCTCGCCCCATTGCTCAAATGCGCCAAGCAATATCTCGGTGTCCGAAGCCCCCTCAAACATGCATCCCAGATCCTCAAGCTCTCTGCGCAAAGTTTTAAAATTGTAAATTTCGCCGTTATAACTGACGACATAACGACCCGATGAAGAGAGCTTGGGCTGCCGTCCTGACGGTGACAGATCTAGAATGGACAAGCGCTGGTGCGCCAGCGCGAGCGGGAAGTCTTTATCAAGCCAGACTCCCGAATCGTCCGGTCCCCGGTGGGCCAGATTATCCGCCATTTCTCTGGCAAGGGCGGAGATCTCGCGCGCATCAAGGCTTCCACTAAAGTCGATTAATCCAGCAATACCGCACATGTCCTTATATCCACCTCATAACCGCAGAGCTTTTCCCGTTGCGTGCTGAAATCAAATGACGCATTGTTCCCCGACGGGGTTTATCTTGAACGCCAACAATATTTCATCCCCGTTAAAGTGGAAAGACCGATCAAGCCGCTCATGCCTGCAATTGTAAAAAAATACTGGGTTTGCTCTCTGGTCGGGAGAAAAGGACACTGATCCTCCTCGGCTTGTTTATGATTTTCAACGCCTGTCTTGAAGTCGTCGGAATCGCTGCGGTAGCGCCCTTAATCGCGGTTATCACCAACCCGGAGAGCATCGACACACTGCCCTTTCTGAACGATCTCTACACGGCTATGGCCTTTGACAGCTCCAGGGAATTTTCCATTTTCCTTGGTGCGGCGGCCCTTGCAATCATTCTCGTAAGCAACGCTTCGATCCTGCTTACGAATTATTTTTCGATCCGCTACGCCAATAACCGTGAGTTTTCCATCGGCGCGCGCCTCCTTGGCGCATACCTGAACCAGCCTTATGTTTTTATATACCTGCTGATTAAGGCGCCGTTATACAGTCTCGGGAAACAAAACGTTACCCTGACAGGCGACAAGCTGCGGATTATCAATGATTCGCTGCGTATCGTCAGGGACCTCAAAATGCTGGGAATTGAAAAGCTGTTTATGGGCCGTTTCGACAGGGCTGCGCGGGATTACTCTCGCGTTAAAACGCTTTCGGAAATTGCGGCGCTGGCTCCCCGCTATGTTATAGAAGTTTTCGCCCTTTCAGCGCTGATCACGGCGATGCTGTATCTTCTCATGAAAGAGCCGGATGCAACGTCCATCCTTCCCTTACTGGGCATATACGCCTTTGCAAGCTACCGACTTATGCCGGCGCTGCAGATGATTTTTAACGCGCTTTCAAAAATACAGTTTTCAGCACATTCGCTCGATTTGATCGCAAACGAACTGCAAAGCCTCGAAAAACCGGAAAAGCGAATAAAAGAGCAAGAGGGGCCGGCACTAACGTTTGAAAAAGAGTTCGGATTGCGGGACATCCATTTCTCGTACAATTGCGAGGAATCTGTCCTTAAAGGAATTGACTTAAGCATTAGCAAAGGGCACAAGGTTGGGCTTATCGGCGGCAGCGGTGCGGGGAAAAGCACGCTTGTCGACGTTCTTGCCGGGCTAAGCCTCCCGAATTCCGGAGAGCTTTATCTTGATGGAACGGCTCTCCACCCTGAAATGCTGGCACGATGGCGCAAATGCATTTCCTATGTTTCCCAGAACGTTTACCTGCTCGACGACACGGTCGACATGAACATTGCCCTGACAGGCGATGAAACTGAGATTGATAAAGAACGCGCAGGACTTGCCCGCAGACTTGCGCTCGTCGACGAATTCCTGTCGGTCATGAACGAAACGCCGGAACTCGTCGTCGGCGAAAACGGCGCGCGAATCAGCGGCGGCCAGCGTCAGCGCATTGGGATCGCCCGCGCTTTGTATCAGAACAGGCCTATTCTGATTCTGGACGAAGCCACCAGCGCGCTTGATCAGGAGACGGAAAAAAGACTGCTGAAGAATATCGAATCCCTAGGCAAGACAATGCTGATCATCACGCACAGGGTAGAAACACTCTCGTTCTGCGAAGAGATTTACGTTCTTTTGAACGGGAAGGTCGTCGACAAGGGCCCTTACACCGAACTGGAAAGACGTTCCGAGGCTTTTATCAGGCTTTTAAACGAGACCGGAAGAGCGACCTAAAACAACTCCTGCAGCATGCACCTTGCCGAGCCGCCGCCGTATTGTTCAATCGTCGGCAGGGGGGCGTGGATGATTTTGGAAACGCGATTAAGGTATTGTTCGCGCTGATCTTCGCGCAACGACTCATACGCGCTGTCCGACATCACGAGGTATTTTTCTCCGTCCTTGCCGAGGACTTCCAGCGCGTTGCCGGCGAAGGCGCGCATCTGCTCTTTCGTGAGTTCAATGACGTCACGCGATTCGCGTAAAGAGCGCAAAACACTCTCGCGGTAATCGTCCAGCAGGCTCTCCGCGCATATCCCGGCGAAATCCGTGCCGATATGCATCACTACGTCCGTATGATAAACGGGCTTGCCGTTATGGCCGCGCGTTTCAAAAATCACGGGCCTGAAACTATTCTCCTCGCACCACGCGCGCGCCAGACCCTCATCCACGCGCGGCGAGAGCGCGACGTAGGCGATGCGGTTCAACCGGTCAAGCCAGAGCGCGCTTGAGCTTTCCAGAAACCGGCCCTCGTTCTCATGCGCGCTGTAATCCTTGCGCAGGGAATAATGCCGCTCCAGCCAGGCGATTTCATGCGCCGTGCGCTCTTTGCGGCGGTTCTCGTTCATCATCGGGTACAGCGAATACGTGCGGTCCGGATGCGTCATGAACCAGTTCGGAAAGATGTGATCCGGGCATTCTTTGATGCCTTTGGCGGTCGTCACGAAAACGCCATGTTCGATCAGCAGGTCGCGGAAAGCGCGGAACTCGGCAAGCGCCTTTTTAAAGATATCCGCGTGGGCGGCCCTGTCCGGCTCCTGATAATTATTGGTTTCGAGCGTTTCCGGATTCGCATAGAACACGGCGGGCTCGACGAGATAGAGATGATTTGTAGATTGCCTGGGTTCTGTACTCATCGCGGGAGTTTACTGTTCAAAATCCGCAACTTCAATATCGGTGAGCTGAAAATCCGTGCCTTTGAACAGCAAAGGCTCCTCCAGCTCTTTGGCCAGCGCATAGGCGAAACAGTCGCCGTAATTGAGTTTCGCCGGATGATTGCCTTTGCCGTACTCGAGATACGCCCGGCTTGCGATTTTCGCTTGTTTATGAGACACGGGAACCGTTTTGATGCGGTACTTGTCGAGCAAAGAGTCCAAAAATTCCAACCCGCGCGGTCCGCTACGTTTCTGCAAGACGATTGCAGCCTCAAGATAGTTCGCAGCCGATATTCTTTTCTTCAGATTTTTTCCATTCAGGAAGTCAACATAATATTCTGTTTCAGGCTCGAACGTCAGGACACAGACAATAACCGAGGTATCGACAATCATACCGGAAGCCCGTCTTCGTCATACAGCTCTTCCTGCATGCTCTGGCTGGTGGTATGCGGGTCGGCTGCCCTGATCAGCTCTGCCGATCTGCGGCAGATATCAAGAATTTCCTTGCGGCGCCTCTCCCGCGCCGCTTCTTCTTTCTTCCGCGCTTTCGCAACCTGCTCGCGCAACGCCACGACAACCGCCTGCGTCATGCTGGATCCGGTCAGTTCCGCCAGCTCCGCCGCCAGTCTGTGCGCTTCCTCGTTCTTGATGTTCAGGCTCATTTTTCCACCATCATGATTTATTCTACCTTAATTATAAATTCTACCATAGCGCCGAAAGGAAGAAAAATCTTTTGTCGCCTCAAGAAGGGGTGCGACAATTTGTCGCATTGCGTTCCCTGCGCCCTTTGACACTATATATGGTGTGTGCTTCAAAGTTATCCACACAACATCCAGTAAATCTTCCCGGATTTATTCCCAGGCTTATACACAACGATAAAAAGAAAAGAGGACTTCATCATGCCGTCTCACGACACGCCATCCGCCGCCGTTCCCGCAGCTGTCTGCTATACGCCGCCCGCAACCGTCATTCGCCGCAACGGCGAGCCTGCGTCTTTCGACCCGTCGCGAATCACAAAAGCGATTGAGCGCGCCGGAACCGCGACCCGCGCCTTTGACCGCGCCGAAGCGGAACGGCTGTGCGAAATGGCCTGTTTTATCCTCTCGCGCACAGGCGAACCGGAACGGACCATTGAAGAGATTCAGGACGTCGTCGAACAGACGCTGATCAAGGAAGGCTACGTCGATACGGCTAGAGCCTATATCCGCTACAGAGAGAGAAGACGCGCCGAACGCGCGGACAACGCCGTTCTGGTCGACGTGCAAAAATCCATCGGCGAATATATCGATCAGGCCGACTGGCGCGTCAACGCCAACGCGAATCAGGGCTATTCCCTCGGCGGGCTGATCCTCAACAGCTCCGGCAAGATGACCGCGAATTACTGGCTCTCCCACGTCTACCCCGACGAAATCGGGCAGGCGCACCGGGACGGCGATTTTTATATCCATGACCTCGACATGCTCGCCGGGTATTGCGCGGGCTGGTCTTTACGCACGCTGCTGGAAACCGGCTTCAACGGCGTGCCGGGCAAGGTCGAATCGGCTCCGCCGAAACACCTCTCCACCGCGCTCGGACAGATGGTCAATTTCCTCGGAACGCTGCAAAACGAATGGGCGGGCGCGCAGGCGTTCTCATCCGTTGACACCTATCTCGCAGCCTTCGTTAAAAAAGACGGCCTCGCATACGAAACCGTGCGGCAGGACATGCAGGAATTTATCTATAACCTCAACGTTCCTTCCAGATGGGGCACGCAGACGCCGTTCACCAACCTGACCTTCGACTGGACCTGCCCGAAGGATCTCGCGCCGCAGATCCCGCGCATCGGCGGCAAGGACTGCGACTTCACCTATGGCGAATTGCAGGACGAAATGGACATGATCAACCGCGCCTATATCGAGGTCATGACCGAGGGCGACCGCTCTGGCCGGGTGTTCACCTTCCCGATCCCGACATACAACATTACAAAGGATTTCCCGTGGGAATCGGACAACGCGAAACGCCTGTTCGCGATGACGGCGAAATACGGCCTGCCCTACTTCCAGAACTTCATCAATTCGGACATGGACCCGGGCGACGTGCGCTCGATGTGCTGCCGCTTGCAACTCGACTTAAGAGAGCTGCAAAAACGCGGCAACGGGCTCTTTGGTTCTGCTGAGCAGACCGGCTCCATCGGCGTGGTCACGATCAATTGCGGGCGTCTCGGTTATCTCTATAAAGGCGACGAATCCGCGCTGATCGAAAAGCTCGATTACCTGATGACGCTCGCGCGCAATTCGCTCGAGATGAAACGCAAGACAATCCAGAACCATATCAATAAAGGCCTGTATCCCTATACCCGCCACTATCTTGGCTCCCTGCGCAATCATTTCAGCACAATAGGCGTCAACGGCGTCAACGAAATGGTGCGCAACTTCTTTAACGACGCGCACGACATTACGACCGGAGAAGGCAAGGCGCTCGCCGCCCGCATGCTGGATCATATCCGCGCGCGCATGGTGGAATACCAGGAAGAAACCGGCCATCTCTATAACCTCGAGGCGACTCCGGCGGAAGGCTGCACATACAGGCTTGCCAAAGAAGATAAAAAGCGCTGGCCGGATATCCTGCAGGCGGGAACGGAAAACGCGCCGTACTATACCAACTCCTCTCAGCTTCCTGTCGGATACACCGATGATCCGTTCGAAGCCCTCGATCACCAGGAAGAACTCCAGACCAAGTATACGGGCGGCACGGTCCTGCACCTTTATATGGGCGAGCGCATCTCCAACGAAGACTCCTGCGCGAAGCTGGTGAAAACGGTTCTGAGCAATTACCGCCTGCCTTATATCACGATCACGCCGACATTCTCGATCTGCCCGGAGCACGGCTATATCAACGGCGAGGTCTGCTCTTGCCCGACCTGCGGCGGCGATACCGAAGTCTGGACCCGCGTCATGGGCTATCACCGCCCCGTGCAATCCTTCAACAAGGGCAAGAAGAGCGAGCATAAAGAGCGGAGGCATTTCAGTGAGTTACAAGTTGCAAGAAGCGAGTTACAAGATGCAGGACAATCTTGAAACCGGTAACTTGAAACTTGCAACGGGCCTGCCCGTGGCAGGCCTTACAAAATTCACGACCATCGACTATCCCGGTCATCTCGCCTGCGTGATCTATACGCAAGGCTGTCCGCTGCGGTGCTCGTATTGCCACAACCCGGAGATGCAAAAGGTTTACAGCCCCTCACCCTGTCCCTCACCCACTTCGCTAACGCTTTCCTCTGACGATGAAAGCGAAGCTCCATTGCCCTCTCCCTTAAGGGAGAGGGAGGGGCCCGCGAAGCGGGAGGGTGAGGGACACAGTTGGCCCTCCATCCTCTCCTTCCTCTCCAAACGCGCCGGGACATTAGACGCCGTCGTCTTTAGCGGTGGAGAGCCGCTGTTGCAAAAACACCTCTATGAAGCCGTTCAAACCGTCAGAGGCATGGGATTTAAAGTTGCGCTGCACACATCCGGCGTTTACCCGGACCGGTTCGCAAAAGTCCTGCCGCTCCTCGACTGGGTCGGCTTTGACGTCAAAACGGTTTTTGATGACTACGAAAGCGTCACCTTCGCGCCCGGCAGCGGCAAACGGGCGTTTAAATCGCTGGAGCTGCTCTTACAGTCCGGCGTGGATTACGAAGTCCGCACAACGGCGGACCCCGATATCATTGACCCCGTCACGCTGTTAAGGCTGGCGCGCAACTTGCGCGCCCGCGGCGTCACATGTTACAGGCTGCAGGAATCCTCGCTCATGGAAAAAGAATACAGCCCGAACATTGAAAACCGGATTGCCGCGCTGTTTGACGACTTTGAAATCAGGCGGCAAACGCAGGAAACGCGCAAAACGGGAACGGAGTAAAAAACGCCGGCTTTATTCCGTCCCCAGTTTTGCAACCTTGTCGAAATAGGCTTGTTCGGCCTCCCTGAGCGCATCTATATCAAACTGTCGTCGTAACTTGCGGCGGCCTATCTGCCCGGTAAAGGGCTGAAATTCAATTCTGCGGCACTCGATCCCGCCGATATCGACGCTGGCGACGATCAACCCTTTCCTCAGAATGTAATCCTTGGCGAAGATATAGTTCATCAGCCCGCTTTCCGCGAGATCCTCGGAAATCGTCGTCCCGCCGAACAGTTTAATTCTGATCCTGTTCTTTCCCGCGCCATGTTTCTTGAGCGCGTTGATGAAGCGCTCAATCAGGTTTTCGACATGCTGATGGGTTTTGTCATCGGGGTTAAGGTTGGGGAACTGATGAATGAGCGCTTCAGGCAGCATGACATGCACCATGCCGCCAATGCGCGCCTCCGGATCATGAACGCAGATAATCACGCCTGTCCCAACCTTGCCGACAAGCATAACGTTCTGATCCGTTGAACATTCAAAATCCCCCGGGCCGATATAGAGGGGCTTTTCCTCGAACTGGCGGTCGAAATACTCGTCCGAATCCTTGTGAACCCTGCGCTCTTTCTCTTCATCACCCGCCATGAACCAGTCCCTTTTTTTGCCGCATATTAGTCTTCATTATAACAGCCCGCATGTTAATTCATAGACCGGACCGGACATTTGCCTGATACGCTTCAAGCGTGCCAACATCCATCCAGAAACAGTCGAGCGGAAACACTACGCAGTTTTCAGCGGCGTTTTCAAGTATTGCGACGTCAACGGGGCGGGCAATGATTTGCCGAAACGAACCCGCCTCCAGGAAATGGCATGCGGGGGCCGCCTGCCCGTCCCGTATCGCGCTTAAAACAAGACCAAGCATTTCCGGCTGATACGCTTCAAAAGCTTTCAGCATCACGGAAGCCCTGAACATTATCATGCCGCTGTTCCAGTAACATCCCCGCCGCAGCAGTTGTTCCGCCTTCGCCGCGTCAGGTTTCTCGAGGAACCGTTGCGCCGTGAAGGAACCGTCAGCCTGGTTCACGCCGGGCTGAATATATCCGTAACGCGTCTCCGGGCCGTCCGGCGCAATCCCGAACAAAACGATTCTGCCCTGCCGCGCATGCGCAGCCGCCCTTTCAATAGCCGTGATAAATGCGCCCGTCTCGTTCATCACGTGATCCGTCGGCAGAACAAGCAGTATGTCATCGGGCTCTGACAGACACGCCGCCGCGCAAACAGCGGGCGCGGTATTCTTTCGGCAAGGCTCAAGTATAATCCTGCCCGGGGTCATGCCGATTTCGCTGTACGAAGCCTTGACCGCGTCTTCATGGGCATCCTGACAAACAACGATATGCCCGGAAAAACCGGCGACGCGGCTCGCGGTCAGCTGCAAAAAATTAAGGTTCTTTTCCGCTGGCAAAAACGGCTTGGGATTATCAGGGGTCGAGACGGGGAAAAGCCTGCTGCCTTCGCCCCCGGCAAGCAGAACGGGAATTATGTCCTCACGCCGCTTCGAGGTTCTCAATCCTTGAGAGGTACCAGTCATAGGTGCGGCTCAGCCCCTCCTCAAGCGAAATCCGGGGCCGCCATCCCTGTTCAAACAGGCGGCTGGTATCAAGCAGTTTGCGTTGCGCGCCATCCGGCTTTGATGCGTCGTAGACAATTTCACCTGAATACCCAGTTACCCCGGCAACTTTCTCTGCCAGTGCGCGCACAGGAAGATCCCGTCCGGAACCGACGTTTACAGGAGTTTCATGAGAATAATTTTTGAGCAAAAAGACAAGGGCGTCGGCCAGATCATCCACATACATGAACTCCCGGCGCGGCCACCCCGTGCCCCAGACTGTAAACGGCGCGCCGCTCTGTTTGGCCTGATGCGCTTTCATCAGCAACGCCGGGATGACATGCGAGGTATCGGGATTAAAGTTGTCACGCGGCCCGTACAGATTACACGGCATGGCCGTGATGAAATCACATCCGTGTTCGCGCCTGTACGCCTGACAGAGTTTAAGGCCCGCGATTTTAGCGATAGCATACCATTCGTTCGTCGGCTCCAGCGGTCCGGAAAGCAGAGCCTCCTCATGGATCGGCTGCGGCGCCTCGCGCGGATAGATGCAGGACGACCCGAGAAACAGCAGCTTTTCAACGCCGTTCCGCCACGCCGCGTCGATTATATTCGTTTCAATCGCCAGATTTTCGTACAGGAAACTCGCGGGGTATTGCGTATTCGCATAAATGCCGCCCACGCGCGCCGCCGCCACGACGACGACGTCCGGCTTTTTCATGCGCATGAATTTTTCCACGTCATCCTGCCGGCGTAAGTCGACGTCGCTGCTGCCGGCCAGAACAAAGCCGCAATTTTCATCGGAAAGCCGCGCACAGACGGCCGAGCCGACAAGCCCGCGGTGCCCGGCGACCCAGATCTTTTTATTTTCCAGTGAATAAGGCGTATTCAGGAAGCCATCTGCCATGTCTTCTCTCCTGTCATTTCAAATTTTATCTCCGCCGTGACCATGTCCCGGACAAGCGCGTCAAAAGACTTCGCCGGTTTCCAGCCGAGTTTTTCACGCGCTTGAGATGCGTCGCCGCACAGCTCATGTAATTCCGCCGGCCTGTAAAAAGCCGGATCCACGTCTATCAATACGCGTCCATCGCGGGCGTGGATGCCCTGCTCTTTCTTGCCGCTCCCGCGCCAGATAATATCAATTCCGGCAATTTTAAACGCCGCAGCCGTAAAATCTCTTACGCTATGCGACTCCCCCGTCGCAAGCACATAATCGCCGGGCTTGTCCTGTTGCAGCATCATCCACATGCCGCGTACGTAATCGCGCGCATCTCCCCAGTCGCGGCGGGCGTCCAGATTGCCGAGACTTAATTTCCGTTGACGTCCGCAGGCGATTTTCGCGGCGGCCTGCGCAATCTTGCGGGTTACGAAATGCTCGCCGCGCACCGTGCTTTCATGATTGAAAAGAATGCCGTTTGAAGCGTGCATGCCGTAAGTCTGACGGTAATTGACCGTCATCCAGTAAGCGTAGAGTTTCGCCGCGCCGTAGGGGCTGCAGGGCTGAAAGGGCGTTTGTTCGTTTTGTGGCGCCAGCGCGTTACCGAACATTTCGGAACTTGAAGCCTGATAAAAGCGCGTGCGCTGCGCTAGGCCGGCCGACCGGATCGCCTCCAGAATGCGGGTCGTTCCGACGCCATTGATATCCGCCGTCATTTCGGGAAGATCGAAGCTGACGCCCACATGACTCATTCCGGCAAGATTATAGATTTCATCGGGCTGGAATTCCTGAACCAGACGCAGGAGTGACGCGCCGTCGCTCATATCGCCATAGCGGAGAATAAAATCAGGGTTGTCTTTGAGGCCATCAAGGTTGCAGGTATTGTCCGTCGCGGACCATTCCTGCAAGCCAATCACGCGGTAGCTTTTTTTCAGCAGAAATTCCGCCAGAAGCGAGCCGTCCTGCCCGGTTATACCGGTCACAAGAGCCGTTTTTCCAGTCGCCATAGTTACTTAATTCTCCCGAAAAATTCATACAGGAGTGTGTACTATGCGCCCGAAACCACAAAAAAGCAAGGATTATTTAATTATGTGAATTACATGCTACCGAATTCTTCCAGCGTCCGCTCCAGAAAAGCAGTTCTTGCGCGCGTCTGGTCCGCGTAACAGCTTTTATAAGCGGTCTCCGCTTCGTCATCTTCACTGTGCAGGGAACGCAACCACTCGCAATGCATTTCGCGGTGGCGCCGGAAGGCCTTGCGCGCTTCCTGGAAATTATCCTCAACCAGTCCGTGACGCTTGATCAGGTCGCGCTCGCGCAGGGTCATTTCCAGACGGGATGCGACAATTTGCAGATTAACCTCGGCATCCTCGACCTTCTTCCTGAGACAAGAGGAAACGCTGTCGAAAATACCTGCTTCCTGCTCACATTCGCGAAGCGATGAAATTTCCGACGGCACAGAGATGCGCGACGGCATGTTTCTTCCCTTCTTCGCGTCCCGCTTATCCGAGGCGTCATTTTCCTGCCGGATTATCGCTCCCTTGTGTACGCGCGGCACGTCAGGCTTTCTTTGCGCCGCTTGTTGCGGCTGCTCCGTAAACGCGTTGCCCTCAACGACTACCACTTCCCGCTGTTCCAGTGATCTTTCCGCCATGGAGGCTTGCGGGTTTTGCGACTTCAGCGTGGCCAGGCGAATTTGCAGGCTTTCATTGCGGGCGCGGTACATATCCATCAGACATTCTTTCGGGGTCACGCCGTCTTCCTCGCTGATCGTCCGGCAGCTTGAAAGGCTATTCTCCCATTCCGCTTGCGAGACGAGCGCTTCGCCGCGGTCAGCGGGCGACATGAAACTGCTGATCTCGTCAATATACTGGCGCGTCATGCGCTCCTGCACCGAGAGTTCCGTATCGCTACAAACGATTTTGCCCGCCCAGCTGCCCTGGTCTTCGCAACTGACAAGCTGCGCATGAGACGGCGGGATGGCGAAGAGCACGAAAACCGTAACTAAAATAAAAAATTGAGCCATGGCGATAATCCTTCTTTTATAACGCGCTAAGCGTTGCGAATATGGAATCATCAGACTTTAGCAAATTTTGATTTCAAGGCGAATGAATAAATGGGCCCTGATCCTAAGCGTTTTAATGCGCGAACAGGAAAACTGAAGCAAACCCGGCAATGGTGACGGCGACAATGATAAACGTGCTGATAATTGCGAGATCGCTCCAGAGATCATTGCCTTCATAGGCGCGCACGGCAAAGACGATGCGCGGCACAGTAAACGCCATCCAGCAAAGCGAAAGCGCGAACAATACGCCGGTTATGACGCCGTCAAACATCAGCGCAATGAAATTGAGCGAAATTACGACAGGAAAAAAATAAACCCAGTAGCAGAGATATAGCGGCTCCTGCCAGTTTTTCAGCGCGCGCAGGCGCGTCCCGATCATTTTTTTCAGGGCCGCTTTAAGTTCCACCGCGCTCCACCTTCCCGCCGCAAGCGATCCAGCATTGTTCAAAAGCTTCACGGCACGCCTTGAAATCAGGCGGCGCGCATGTACGGGACGGCATGCATCCTATGGGCAAATTACCGCGCGCGAGCTCACAGTTTTCAGTTGCGCGGCGGCCAATGACATCGTCTTTTGCGCAAGCCTCATGTCCGGCCAGTTCAGCCTGTTTGCAGTCTTCCAAACCAGCCTGACATTCGTTTGCGCAGGCCTTTCCCTGCATATCGGCGGGCGGGACGTAATCCGGCATGCCTGTCTGACAGGCCGCAAGACCGAGCAGAAAAAGAGCCGAAATGAAAGTCATCCCAAGACGCATAATATCAAGACCCCTGATCCGTAACGAACACGCCGACCGGCAACCCGCTCAAAAGCGCCGCGACCGACGTTTTCCGGCCCTCGGCCTTAATCGTCTGTCCTGTCATTAAATTGCGCAATGTCTTGTGGTGAAACGCGTCCGGCAGCGCAATCAACGTCCCGCCCCACAGGGACGGATCAATCGTCAGGCCTTTACTTTCACCCGGCAGCTCCGCAACCCTGAAAGCGCTGAGCGCAGCAAGCCTGACCCGACCTTTCATGTCCTTGAGACAAAAGCCCAAAAGGCTCTCCGCGTGCAGGCCGTCGCCTTCAAGAAATTCAATTTGCCAGCCGTCTTCGAGGCCTGTGAGATATTGCGCGCGAATTTGCAGCAACTTCTGAATCAGCCAGAGCTTGGCTGCGCCTGCGCCGACTGTCTTAAAAAGCGTTTCCGGCCCCGCGGCGTCCATGTCGTTAAGCAGCTGGCGCCTCAAGTCATAATCGACCGGACGGCGGTTGTCGGGATCCACGAGGCTTAAATCCCAAAGCTCCGCGCCGCGGTAAATATCCGGTGCGCCCGGCGCAAGGATTTGAAGAACTTTTACAGTCAGCGAATAATGCGCCCCGAACACGGAGACGCGCTGCGCGAATTCATCGACAAGCGCCGCATAACCGGTATCCGAAAGCGCGCTCTCCACGAAATTATGGACGGCCTGCTCATAGTCCGCATCAACCCGGAACCAGCTTGTTTCCTGCTTGGCTTCGCGCATGGCCTTTGTCATGTAGTCCTTGATGCGCGTTATATATGTTCCGTCGACGGATTCGCGCCCCGGCCAGCTCGCGATCAGATTTTGCAGGTAAAGATACTCGGCATGCGGGGCGGGCGCGTTGCCGGACCTGAACTTCACTCCCGCCTTGCGCGCCTTGCCCACAAACGCGATCCATTCCTGAGGAATGTCCGCCAGCGCCATCAGACGCGCCCGCGCATCCTCGCTGCGCTTTGTATCATGCGTGCTCGTGCAGTTCATCGTCCGCGGATAGCGTTTGCCGCGGGCGTTCATCCATTGTTCAATTTGTTTGCGGCCGGCATGCCCGGGCTCGCCTTCGCACCCGACCTCGTTGCAACAGGCCAGCGGGAAATAGCGGTAATGCGCGGTATCCTCGAGCCCCTTGGCCATGACCGGGCCTGTGAGCTGCTGCCATTCCAGCAAGACTTCGTGATTTTTCGGATCTTCCGGCGAAAGGCGTTCGTTGATCGCCTCAATGCCGGTTGCCTCGGCAACGCCCTGGATCATCTCGACATCGGCCTTTTCGTAAGCGCCGCGACTGACATAGGTGCGGTAGACGGGAAGAGCCGCCGTCGCCTCGATCCAGAAGTCTTCGCCTTCTCCGCCGAGCGCGTTCACGCGTTTCAATTCCACCGGAAACAGATTGACCAGCGCTTCTTTCTTGGCGTCCGTCATGCATTTCCTGAAAGAACCGTAATCCGGCTGCAAGGTTTTCCAAAACGCCTCGATAGCCTCGAAACCGGAACGGTCGATCAGCAGCGCATTGCTCTTTTCAATGAATTCATAACCGCTGGTTCCGCAGACCGGCCAGCTCCCGGGCAGGCTTTCCTCCTCTGCCAGGATTTTTTCAACCCAGACATGCGGCATTTTTTCCGCGAGCCGCGACAAGTATTCTCCGGGCATAAACATGCCATCCACATGATCAATGCGTACGCCGCAGATTGATCCGTATTGTTCGGTCATTTCAAAGAGCTTGCGATGGTACAGCTCGAAAACATGCGGGTCTTCCATGCGCAGGCTGATCAGCCCGGAAATATCAAAAAAACGGCGGTAATCGATGCGCCTGCCCGTTTCCGTCCACTTGACCAGCCGGTAATGCTGTCGCTCAAGCAGCGCGGCGATTTCGTCACGCGTCATATCGGCGTGGCAAAGCGGAAACGTATCCGCGCTGAGCGGGAAAATATTTTCCCAGTATTGCGCCTGCCATTTGCCTGAGGCGTCTTTGACAATTTTGATTTCATATCGGTCAAGAACATCTTCCAGCGGGTCGCCCAGGACCGGGAGGTGTACCGGTTCGCCTTTGGGGACCTTAAAGTCAAACATGCGCCAGTAAGCCGAATCGGCGCCCCGGGCCATCACATCGGCGAGATAGACGTTCGCCCCCGACATCGCCATGTGGTTTGGCACAATGTCGAGAATCATCTCCATACCCAGTTTTTTCAGGCGATCGTCCAGCTCGGCGAACGCCTCTTCCCCGCCGCGCTCTTCGCTTATTTTTGTCGGGTCGAGCACGTCATAGCCGTGATTGCTGCCGGGGACGGACTCGAAAACGGGTGATAAGTAAAGGTGGCTGACGCCAAGATCGTGAATAAAAGGCAAATCCCCGATCAGGTCCCAGAGCGTGTAATCTGCGGATAGCTGAACGCGGTAAGTGGCTGCGGGAATTTTTTGGGCATGATGCGTCATAGGCGTGGTTCCGCGTTTTAAAAATTGGCGTCATTCTGACGCGCAGGGTAAAAAGAGCGTTAAATATGAACCCTGAGCGCTTCCGCCGTGCCTGCGACAAGTTCTTTCCAGGTTTTCTTTTCGGCGAATGCGCTATCCTTTTCACGGTAATACCACAGATAGAAATCGTTTTGAATAGGCCCAAGCTCAACTTCAAAGGGCAATTTCTGCAGCGCCAGAATGGTGGCGTGGAAGTTGCGCAGGGCGTCGAGATCCGAAGGCTTGTTGTTGAGAATTTCCTGAAGCCGTTCCAGCGCCTCGATATAGGTTTTCTGAATGCCGTATTTGTCGAGCTTGATTTCCCAGTCCTTGGCTTCCTTGACATGATCGTGGATGGAATCGATCTGGACCTCTTCCTCTTTCAAAGCGCGCTTGATCTGGCTGTTCTGAACGTACTCGGCGATATGGCGGAACAGCGAGGGAAACCCGACCCGAAGGTCCGAGAGATAGCACATAATCGGATAGTGCTGACGGTAAATATCGCTGAACTGGCTTTCGATCGCCTTGAGCGTTTGCGTCAGGATGACGTCGATGGCCTCTTTCTGTTGATCCTTGAACAGATCCTTGAGCGAGAACAACACGCCATGGAAATGCTTTTCGAGCAAACGCACGGTTTGCGCGAGATCGCCGCGGTCAAAGGCCTCGATAAACTCTTCCTTCAGCGCCTTGTATTCCTCGTCATCGGTATGCGCGCGCACCCCAACGTTAATATTATGATCGCCCAGATGCACGACGCAGAATTCAATGCGCTCCTGCTCCCGGGTCACGCGGGAAACGATATCCATGTCCGCCACGAGCAACTGCGTCTTGCCGGAATAAGAGCGTTGAAAATCGTGCGTCGTGAAATCGAAGCAATAGATTTCACCCGATGATTCTTTTTCCGTGAACAGAGCCATAACGGCGAAATGCGCGGCGGCCTTCAGGAAGTCAACATGCCCCGGAACCACGTAGTCATTATAAACCTGCCGCGCGCTCTCGAGATAAGGCAGGTTACTTGGCGTTCTATCCATGATCGTCAGGAACTCTTCCTCGAGATCAAGACCGAAAATATCCTTGCCCAGTTCAATCGCCCGGCTCGCGTATTTCAGGTTCTGAACGCTTTCAATGCCTGAAACTTCATCAAAAAACCAGGCGCAACTGGTGTACATGTAGAGAAGATGCCTTTGAACCTCGAGCGCTTTCCAGAGCTTTTCTTCCGGATTTTTCTTGAGAAAGTTGGGGTCCGTCACCCACTTCTTGATAAACGCCCGGCGGTTGTTATCCGAACGGTTCATAATAATGTCCACGTAGTCGTCGCGGATATTCCACGGATCCTCGTCCGTGATTTTCTTCATGTACTTCTCGTAAGCGACATTCAGCCGGTCACGGAGCAAATCATAGCCCTCTCTCAGCGGCGCGCGCCATGCCTGGTTCCAGCCCGGATAGCCGCCGCTGCTACAGCCGCAATCACTTTTCCAGCGCTCGACGCCGTGCACGCAGCTCCACGATGAATTATCATGGATCTGAGCCTCCATCGGCGGCGGAAATTGCTCGAGATACGCGCCGTAATTTGTGACCGTCGCCATTTCTTCGCGCTCAATAAAGTCAAGCGCGTAGGCGAGCGCCATATCGCCGTTCCGATGATGGTGACCATAGGTCTCGCCGTCGGTGGCGATATTCACCAGGCTCGGCGCATCGACTTCCCCGCCGAAACCGGACATCAGCCTGTTGCCAAGCTTCTCGCCGTCGTGCAGCAAGCCCTCAAAGGCAATCGCCTGTGAAATGGGCCCGTCATAAAAGAAAAGCGCAATCTCCTTGCCGCCCGGAAGCTTGCAGAGATAAGGGATTTTCGGATCGATATTTTCGTTTTCAATCTGCCGCCAAGCCGCGTCTTTCTTGAGCGGGCGCACGGATTTCGCCTGTCTTGGCGCGAGGATGACGTACTTCATGCCGTGATCGGCAAGAATCTCCAGCGTCTCCGTATCAACGGCCGTCTCGGCCAGCCACATCGATTCGGCCTCGCGCCCGAACCGCTTTTCGAAGTCGCGCAATCCCCACTTGACTTGCGTTTCCTTGTCGCGGCGATTGGCCAGCGGCATGATCATGTGATTGTAAACCTGCGCAATGGCGCTGCCATGGCCGTTATAGCGCTCAAGGCTGAGGCGGTCTCCCTCAAGTATAGCCTCGTAAATATCCGGCATGCGGTGCTCTAGCCACGAGAGCAAGGTCGGGCCGAAGTTAAAGCTGATCTTGGAATAGTTGTTAACAAGGCGCGTCACCCACCCTTTATCGTCCAAAATCCGCGACAGACCATTCGGGCCGTAGCACTCGGCGCTGATGCGCTCGTTCCAGTCATGGAAAGGATAAGCCGACTCCTGTTGCTCGACCGTTTCCAGCCACGGATTTTCACGCGGCGGCTGGTAAAAATGACAATGAATGCAAACAAAACGGTTATCAGAAGACATGGGTAACGGCTTTTACGCTAAGGTGAATTCGGGTTATGAGGTTTCTTAAGACCGCATTAGAACAGTCGCAGAATAGCCTGACAAGGTTAACGACACCTTACCATTTAGCTTTTTTACGGGAAAATCAAGCTGGTTTTCGACGAAGTCCTGACTCTGCAGCGCGATTTCCCAATCCTCATTTATAAAAGCGCCGACGGAGCATGTTTGTTCCTCTTCGGCGAAATTAAAGATGACGGCGAACGAATCCTTTCCTTCAATATTCTGCAACGATATCTGTTTCGTTTTTTCATCATAGACGACGTCATAACCGTCTGGCTGGAGCAGATATCGCCCACGCAACTGTTTCGAAAGGACGATCAGGCGCCGGTAATACTCCGTCATGACGCCACATTTGCTCCCTTTTTGGGGATTTTTATCCTTGAGGACGCAGCTTTCATACGTCTCGGCTGCGGCCGGGTCCGGCGGCTCGCCCTTCCAGGCGAAAGCCTGAAACTCGCGCTTGCGCCCTTCCTGCACCGCCTTGATCAAATCAGGATCGTGATGGTCGACGAAATAGAGAAACGGCTGTTCCGTGGCCAGTTCCTCGCCCATAAACAGGAACGGCGTAAAAGGCGATAGGAAAACACAGGCCGCGGCCAGTTTTAATTTTTCAAAATCAACGAGTTGCGACAAACGCCGCCCATACATGCGGTTACCGATCTGGTCGTGATTCTGTGACGAAACGACCAGACGCCTCGCATCAATACCCTCATAGGAACGGCCCCGGCTGGCCTTGTGATACACCGAATAGTCGCCGTCATAGCACACGCCGTTGCGGTAGATTTTCGCAAGCTGACCCAGATTGCCGAAATCGAGATAATAGCCGTCCTGCTCCCCGGTCAGATAGGCGTGAATGGCGTGATGCAGATCGTCGTTCCAGTGCGCGTCCATCGCAATGCCGCCCTGCTCGAACGGCAGAAGAACGCGCGGGTCGTTGGCGTCGGTCTCCGCGATCAGCGTCAGAGCCCGGCCCGTCTCGTCCTCGGCCGCTTTCTTTACGCGCGAGAGCTCTTCAAGAAACGGAAACGGAGAGGTATCGAAAATCGTCTGGATCGCATCAAGGCGCAGCCCGTCAAAATGATACTCCGTCAACCATTGCCAAAGCGTCTGAAGAAAATAACGCCGCACCTCGTCATTCCATGAGCCGTCGAAATTGAGGGCCTGGCCCCAGGGCGTGTGATACTTGTCCTGCGTGTAATGGGCAAGCTGGAACAGCACGTTGCCTTCAGGGCCCAGATGATTGTAAACAACGTCGAGAATAACCGCCAGACCTGCGTTATGCGCAGCGTTTACGAGCTCTTTAAGCTTCTCCGGCCCGCCATAGGTGTTTTGCACGGCGAATGGAAAAACCCCGTCATACCCCCAGTTGCGCTCGCCTGAAAACTGCGCCACCGGCATAATTTCAAGCGTGGTGACGCCCAGCTTTTTCAGGCGCGGCAGGTCCTCGATTATGCCCTTGAATGTCCCCTCGTCAGAGAACGTCCCCGTATGCAGCTCGTAAATCACCCATTCCGGGTAAGGCACGCCTTTCCAGTCTTTGTCCGTCCAGTCGTATTCAAGCGCGGCCACCTCGGAAGGACCGAAAACGCCGTCAGGCTGATATCGCGAAGCCGGATCGGCAAGCTTTTCCTTGCCGTCGATAATAAAGAAATATTTCTCGCCGGCCTTGATATCGGGGAAAAATCCGGCGTAATACCCGCGCTCTTCCGGCTTGAGCGGCTCGGGCTCGCCTTTGCGGCTTTGCCACTCAACTGCGACTGACGATTCGGCATGCGAGGCCCAGAGACGCACATATGTTCCTTTGCCGGGAACATATGTCGCGCCCAGACGCTCTTCAGGACGGGTAAACTGCCTCAGCCGTTCGGCTATCCGTTCTTCCATTTTAGCAGCGTCGCTCCCAGTGGCGGCAATGTCAGGTCAAGATAATACGGGCGGCCATGCACTTCGCCTTCCTGGGCTTCTTTAACGCCATTCAGGTTATTACCGCCTCCGTACAATTCATTATCACTGTTTATGATCTCTTGCCAAGCCCCCGGCTTTGGCACGCCGATATGGTAACCCTCACGGTAGACCGGCGTAAAATTGAACGCGCACAGAACGAGTTCATCCTCATTTTCGCTCTTCCGCAGGAAGCTCAGGATGCTGCTTTCATAGTCGGAGGCGTCCACCCACTCGAAACCGCGGTAATCGAAATCAAGCTCGTGCATCGCGCGTTCGTCACGGTAAACAGCGTTCAAATCACGCATGAGACGGTTGATCTGCTGGTGCGGTTCGTAGTCAAGCTGATGCCAGTTCAGGGAATGATCGTGCCGCCATTCCTCCCACTGGCCATAATCAGCGCCCATAAACAAAAGCTTCTTGCCGGTCTGCGCGTACATGTAGCTCAGCATGCAGCGCATGTTGGCGAATTTCTGCCAGTCGTCGCCCGGCATTTTGCCCATCAACGAGCCCTTGCCGTGCACGACTTCGTCATGCGAAAGCGAAAGCACGAAGTTTTCATGAAACTGGTAGATTGAGCGGAACGTGATATCGTTTTGATGATATTTCCTGAAGACCGGTTCTTTCCGGAAATACTCGAGCGTATCGTGCATCCAGCCCATATCCCATTTCATCCCGAACCCAAGCCCGCCGATGCAGGTCGGCTTGGAAACCATCGGCCAAGCCGTCGATTCTTCCGCGATCATCTGGATGCCCGGAAAGTTACCGTAAACGGTTTCATTAAGTTCGCGCAGAAAGCGCAGGGCTTCGAGATTTTCGTTGCCGCCATACATGTTCGGAATCCACTCGCCCTCTTTCCGCGAATAGTCGAGATAGATGATCGACGCCACGCCGTCCACGCGCAGGCCGTCGACATGATATTTATCAAACCAGAACATGGCGCTGGAAATAAGAAAGCTCCGCACCTCGTCACGTCCGAAGTTGAAGATCGAGCTTTGCCAGTCGGGATGAAAACCCTTCCGCCGGTCTTCGTGCTCATAAAGATGCGTGCCGTCGAAATAGTTGAGGCCATGCGCGTCCACGGCGAAGTGCGACGGCACCCAGTCGAGAATGACGCCGATCCCGGCCTGATGCAGCCGGTCGATCAACTCCATCAGCAATTGCGGATCGCCAAAACGCCGCGTCGGACAGAAATAGCCTGTCACCTGATAACCCCAGGAACCGCCAAAGGGATGTTCCATCACCGGCATGAATTCAACATGCGTGTAGTTCATTTCCTGCAGGTAAGGAATAAGCTCGTCGGCGATTTCATGATAGGAAAGCAAACGGAAATCCTCATCCGCACCGCGCGTTTTCCAGCTGCCAAGATGCATTTCATAAATCGAAATCGGCGCTTTCATGGACTGTTTTTCAGGACGCTTTTCCAGCCAGTCCTGATCGTTCCATTCATAGCCGATATCCCAGATCACGGACGCGCTGTGCGGCGGACACTCGCTGCAGAACCCGACAGGGTCGGCCTTTTGCTCGACATAGCCGCGGTTATTCGAATGAATTTCGTATTTGTAGGAGTCGCCGTGCTTGGCTTCGGGAATAATCCCGGCCCAGATGCCGGAGTTTTCCACGGGCTGGAGATTGTGCACGTTGGTTTGCCAGTCGTTGAAATCGCCGACAACCGACACGCGGTTGGCGTTCGGCGCCCACACGGCGAAGTGAATGCCTTCCTTGCCGTTCCTGGGTTTTTGCGCGCCAAGAATGTTGTAAATGTGATGATGGCGGCCTTCGTTAAACCAGTAAATATCGTCGCGCGTCAGGTTGGTATCGCCAATGTACATAAGTCATCCTCTCTCTTTTTTGTATTAACTGTTGCGTTGGCTTTTTCGTTTTTTATCAATCCGGTTTAGCTTCTCCAGAACGTTTTCATCTTTCATCCAGTCTTCCAGCTTCATCGCAAACTTCTTCCGCCAGTTTGGATACTGGTCCGTCGTTCCCGGCATGTTTTGCGGCTTGGCTTCCCCCCAGAGATCTTCGAGGTTGATGAGCAAAAACCGTGCCGGACTTTCTGAAAGGCCCTCAGCGACATACATAAACGGCTGCTTCTTGCCCCTCCATTTTTTGAGAACCTCTTCACGCTCGCTCAGAATGCGCGCCGAACGCTCCCCGCCAAAAGCGCCAACCTCTTCCAACTTCTCAATATCCGTACCGTTCCAAAATCCCTCAAAAGGAAACATATCGTGCGTGTTTAGCGCTGCCAAGGCCGCTTCCGGCAATTCCCGGAATGTTTTTTCGGGGTCCGCCTGCAAGTAAAACTGGAAAAGCCACATGCGCAGCAGCCCGTGACGGTTCATCGCTTCGCGCACAGTGTCCGGAACGGTTCCCAGATCTTCACCGATAATCACTGCGTCATGCCTGTGGGCCTCCAGCGACAGCGACGCGAGAAAGGCGTTGAACGGATAAAGAATATACGCCCCTTCCGAAGGCTTGCCGCCATGGGGAACGCAGAAAATCCGATACAGTCCCATGATATGATCAATGCGCACCATCTTTGCGTAGCGGAAATAATTGCGCAGGGCGGACCGGAAATAGGCAAATTTATCCTGCGCGAGCTTTTGCGGATGCAAAGGCATAAACCCCCAGTCCTGCCCGTGCGCGGAAAACGCGTCCGGCGGCGCGCCGACGTTATAGCCGGCAATGAAATTGCTTCTGTCCTGCGCGACGTCAAAGCCGTCATTATCGACCCCGACAGGGTAATCGAAGTAAAGCGCGGCCCCGTTTTCCTCAGCGTGTTTTGAGAGCGCCTCAAGCTGCCTGTGCGCGGCGAACTGGGCGTAGACGTGGAATTTTTTCTCACCGTCTTCGTCTCCTGATAATGACGGTTTGAAAAGTTTAGAGAGACGCGCCAGAAGTCCCTTCTTTTTTTGTCCTTCCCCCGCCCGGAATCCCGCATAAGCCTCGACGTCGGGATATTCTGAGACAAACGCCTTAAACTCGGGACTTTCCTCTCCGCCCCCGGCAAAAAACTTTTCCGCCGCGCGCCTGATATATTTTTCCTTGAGCGCATAAACGCCCGCGTAATCAACATGCGTTTGCGCGCGCAGATTTTCACGCAGCGCCTTATCCGCTTCATCCATTTCAAACGGCTGTAATTCCGGCAGGGATTCAATATCCAGGAAAATCTCGTTCCAGAAAAACCGGCTGAGCGGCGAATACGGGCTGATATTGGCGCGTTTCCCAGCCATGCGACCGGCGAGCATCGGCAGGACGCCGACATATTTCCCGCCCAGCTGGCCTGTTTTAACGCAGACCTCGCCAAGCTCTTTAAAGGATCCGATTCCCCAGTCGCTCTCCGAACGCAGCGCGTGAACCGGTGCGAACACGCCCCAGCTTCTCTCGCATTGCGGCAATTTCAATGGCGCCGAGATGAGAAAAGAACTGCCAAGCTTTTTCCCGCCGACGCGGATTTCGAGCGCGTGATAACCGTCAGGAACGGTTTTTTCCAGCTCAAGAAAACTGCGGTAAAATATTCCATGCCGGGGCAAGGAACGCTTGACCCTGCGATAGTCGCCAAATGCCTGCCTTATGCTTTCGCCATTGTCGCATGCAATGACGAGCTCGATCTCCCGGCCTGCGTATTTTTCCGGCAGCCAGATTTTGACAGTCTCAAGCTTGCCGTCGAACGCGACGCAAACTTCCGGGAGGCAAGTCCTCAACTTCTCCGCGCGCTTTTTTTCGAGCAGTTTTTTAACGTCTTTTTCGCCAAATCCGCCCTTTAGAACCGCGCGCCCTTCAAGCGCGTTGATCAGGCCGGTCAGGGCTTCTTCATCGGCCCAGACAGTGCATCCCTCATTACTCCAGAATGACGGCAAAACCCCGTAAGCCCGGGCGAGACAACGCAAAGGCGCGCGAAGAGAAGAACGTGCGCTCATATCCCTCTCCCTTCAGGGAGAGGGCCGCGAAGCTTCGCTTTTCTTGAAAAGAAAAGCGGTAGCTGAGCGGGTGAGGGATAAATTGCGGCTATATGTCCCCCACCACTGCAGCTAACGTTTTCTGCGAAAACGAAGCCTCGTTTCCTCTCCCTGAAGGGAGAGGAAAGGATCGCCGCACGTCCCCTCACAGCCCCTCCTTCTTCACGTTGAGCAGAACGGGTATCAGGTCGTTAAGGCCCTTGAGCGGAATCGAGACCCAGTCGGGACGGCTTCCGAGTTCGTATTCAATCTCGTAAAGCGCTTTTTCAAGGAGGTAGACCTCCGTGAGGAGACGGACTTTGTTCGGCGTCTCCGGCAGAAGATCGGGATTAACCGTCTCCATATAGCCGTCGAGGAATTTCTTGCTCATGCGCTGGCGCCACATGCGCAGCCACGGCGCGAATTTCTCCCGGTCGGCGTCACGGACCACGCGCTCTTTCAGGTAATAGAACACGGCGTAATCGATTGAGCGCAGCATGCCCGCGACGTCCTGCAGCGGGGAACGCTTAAGCCGTCGCTCGCTAACCGATCGCATGGGCTCGCCCTCAAAGTCGAGAATGATGAAATCCTTGCCGGTAAACAACACCTGTCCCAGATGGTAATCGCCGTGGATCCGTATCAGCTTGCCGCCAAGCAAATGCTTTTTTACATCGTCAAAATGCGCCGTGACTGATTTCCAGTTTTTCAGGATTTCGGCAATTTGCGCCTGCGCATCTTCCGGCAAGTCCTTGCGGCCCTTGAGCTCTTCGTGTATGCGCTCGGCGCGGTTGCGCAAGGACTGGTAAAGCGAGCGCTGATAAAACGGCGTAATGTCTTCCGGCTTGAAGTCAGGCGTTGAAGCGTCCGCAGAGAGCGCGTTATGCATCTCGCCGGTCCGGCGGCCGAGAGTCATCATCAGGCTGCTGGTATAACCCAGGTTTTCCCGGAACCAGTCCGGCGTGCCTTTTTTGGACTTGAAGCCGAAGAAGCTCGCTTCCGCGTCATAAACGTCTTCATGGTCGCCCGGGTTTACCGTAGAGACAGGTTCGGAAATCTGGTCAATCTGGTCCACGAAGAAATCCCAGGCGCTGCGCTGCGCCTCGACGTAATCATGCACCACGCCAAGGGCATATTCCTTGTTGTCCTGCTCGTACATCAATGCGCCAACCAGATGCGTGGCGTTTTCAAACGGCGCGCGCGTCGAGAAGTGCGCCCCGATCTCGATCTCGGGGTTCGGCCCTTCTTCAAGGCGGCGGAAGATTTTCAGATAATGCTGCTTGCCAAAGCGCAGAGAGGAATTACTCTGCTCCAGCGAGGTAAAGGACGGCTCGGGAATATCCTTGAGCCATTCCCGCTTGATCGTCGTATAGGTCCGCGATGTTAACGCCCCTGCCTCGCCGTCTTTTTTCTTCCGCTTCAGCACATGTTCAAGCAGCGCCATGCCAAACCCGGCGTCAAGAATGGCTTCGTGATAAATGCCGTGCTGCTTCGGATTGGACGGGTTCGTATATTCGCCGATCACGAGATCGGGGCGTTCGGCGGCGATAAAATCGGCCCGCTCGCCCTCGGTGTAGGTAACCGTCACGAGATAGGTTTCCGCGCCTTTCTTTTTGTACTCGACATTGATGAAAACCAGCGCCGAGCGTTTCATCGCATCGGCGTACGGCACCATCACGACGTCGCGGATCCGGACCTTGGAAATCTTTTCGCCCTTGCCCGCAAACCAGCGCGTCCGCGGCAGGTAATCGGCGATTTTTTTCTCCATCGTTTCGCGGTAGGCGGCGTTCGTCAAAACTTCAAAAGGCTTGTTCGGCATTTTCATCGTCACTTTGTCGCGCAACAGCCACTGGGAGCTGTCGAGGCTCTTTTGCTGGGACAGGGCGAACCAGTAAAACCCGTAAGGCCCGAGCGTAATAAAATACGGCAGATCGCCAAGCGGCGGAAACGCCGTATGCCCGACCAGCTCAATCGGCACAAGGCCCTTAAACTCGGACAGGTCCAGCTCCACATACTGCGTTTTCTTTGAAAGGTTCGCGATGATCAGAATCCGCTGCGCCTCGCCCGTTTCGGGGTCCGTATACTCACGCACGAAAGACAGCACGCGCGGGTTCTCCGGCTCCAGAAAACGCAGGCTGCCGCGGCTTAAAGCAATGTGCTGCTTGCGCATCTCGATGAGATTTTTCATCCACCAGAGCAGCGAGTTCGAGTTATTCTGCTGCGTCTCGACGTTCACGGTTTCGTAGTGATATTCCGGCGAGATAATGACGGGCAGAAACAGGCTTTGCGGATTGGCCTGCGAGAATCCGGCGTTCCGGTCCGGGCTCCACTGAAACGGCGTGCGTACGCCATTCCTGTCGCCGAGGAAAATATTGTCGCCCATGCCGATCTCGTCGCCGTAATAAATCACCGGCGTGCCGGGCAAGGAGAACAAAAGCCCGTTCAAAAGCTCGATCTGTCTCCTGTCGTTCCCCAAAAGCGGCGCAAGACGGCGGCGAATGCCGAGATTGATCCGGGCCTGCGGCTCGCTGGCGTAAGCCTTGTACATATAGTCGCGCTCTTCGTCCGTCACCATTTCGAGCGTGAGTTCGTCATGGTTGCGCAGGAACATCGCCCACTGGCAGTTATCGGGAATTTCAGGCGTCTGCTTCAGGATATCGATGATCGAATACCGGTCCTCCATCTTGAGCGCCATAAACAGGCGCGGCATCAGGGGGAAGTGAAAGTTCATGTGGCATTCGTCGCCCTCGCCGAAATACGTTACGGCGTCTTCCGGCCACTGATTGGCTTCGGCCAGAATCATACGGTCTTCGTATTTCGAGTCGATATAGGCGCGCAGGTCTTTCAGAAATTCATGCGTCTCGGGCAGGTTTTCGCAGGATGTGCCCTCGCGCTCGTAAAGATACGGAACCGCGTCGAGGCGCATGCCGTCCACGCCCATCTCCATCCACATATCGAGAACTTTATAAATCTTTTTCCTTACTTCCGGATTGTCGAAATTCAGATCCGGTTGATGATGGTAAAAGCGGTGCCAGTAATAGGACTTCGCAACCGGGTCCCAGCTCCAGTTCGACGTTTCGAAGTCCTTGAATATAATCCGCGTTTCCTTGTATTTTTGCGGATCGTCGCTCCAGACGTAAAAATCGCGCCAGTA
>CAZCIB010000022.1:0-36081 GCA_964498755.1 uncultured Pseudobdellovibrionaceae bacterium
CTCGTTGGGCAGCAAACGCACGCGCAAATCCACAATCGCAAGCGCGATCAAAAGCGCGAACCCGGCGAGCAGGGTTAAAACAGCTATAAACGTCAACATCCCATAATAACCATAATTTTATCTCATGTTATACTAGGGCTGCGACTACCCTCTTTGCAAGAAACAATACTCGTGGATAATCCCCGGCTTTTTAAGGTCTTTGCGTTGCCCCGCCCATTTAAACTGGATAGGATGAAATAGAGGTATTATACTTAAATCAGAGTTTCCAGCCCGGATTCGTTCTGTCTTTCTATCACCCGCGGCGTCTCGCCGCATTTACGCAATGGTTCGAAACGAGCGTCATGAGCGATAAAGCAAATATTCTCGTCGTAGAGGACAATGATTTCGTCCGGATGCAGATTACGCGCTACCTCGGGCATTTTGAAGAATTCGAGATTGTGGACACGGCGCGCGGCGATGACGCGCTGGAGATGTGCGGCAAAAATACGGCTGCCGCCATAGTCGACGTGCGCATGGAGCCGATTGACGGTTTCGAGTTTATCCGCTCCCTGCAAGGCCTCGAGCTAAAAATTCCCGTTATCCTCGTAACCGGAGACCAGAACCCGGATCTTCTGGGCGAAGCGAACAAATGGGGCGTCGCCGCCGTGCTGATCAAGCCGGTCCAGAAAGACCGCCTGATCAAAACGGTCGAGCGCATCCTGAAAATCAAAAGCGCAGCGGGAGGATGACGCAATGAATGAAATTCTTTCATCCTCTTTTAATAGCGGCTTTGTCGGCGCGGCTGTTTTGGCGGCGTTACTTTCGGCACTGCTTGTCCTGTCCGGCTGCGGAGAAGCGGTCTCTCCGGGAGCCCGCAACGCGACCATCCCGACGCCAACGTCAGCGGAAAAGCGCGCCCCCAGCATAACCGAGCGCCCTGACAGCGTTATTTATCTGCCTCTGGGTGAAGATGTTCTGGTCCCGGTCTCCATGGCCAATGATCCTTTGCCAAAAGAAGTTATCGGCCCTTTTGAGCTCAGGTCGGAAACGCTCGCCGGCGCGCTGCAGCTTATTTTGGCTGATTACGATATACCGCTCGCTTTTGAAACCGAAGAAGGCCTTAATCGCCGGATCACGGTCGCCAATCTGAAAGGGCCTCTGAACAAGGTCGTCAGCCGCGTATGCGGGCTGGCCGATCTTTACTGCGCCCATGAAGACGGCTTGCTTGTCATCAAGGAAACGCAGACCTTTACCGTGAGCATCCCGCCAGTCGGAGAGGGAGATGAATTTGTCAGCTCTCTCAGCCGGGGACTTCAGGCCATTACAGGCCTTGACACAATCAGCGACAGCGGCACCCGTACGCTTGTCTATGAAGCCACGCACAGAACGGCGGAACTCGCCGAACGCTATTTCCAGCGCATACGGAAAAATACGGCCCTCATTGTTTTTGAAATCTATATCTGGGAAGTCGCGCTCAATACCAGCAACGATACCGGCATTAACTGGAGCCAGATCGACACGTTCGGTAAATTTGACGTCGGCCTGAATCTGGCGGGCGGCACCCTTAACGAAAGCCCGATCAGCATTGGCCTGCCGACGACGCAGGGCGTGGACTTCGCCCGGAACGTGCTTCAGTTCATTTCCTCTTACGGGGCGGTGAAAACGATCTCGCAGCCGCAAATCACCCTGCTTTCGGGCAGTGAGGCAAGTTTGCGCGTCGCCGATACGCAAAACTTTATCTCATCCCTTGACAGAACGGTTGATGACGGTGAAATCAGCGTAACCACGCAAACCGATACGGTTGATACCGGCTTTACGCTGACCATCTCAGGAGCCTGGGATAACGCAACCGTTTACGGCAATATCGAAATCGAGGTTCAGGAGTTCCGCGGCTTCGAGCCATTCGATACGGAAACGACGACGCTGCGCTTGCCGGAAACCACGGAACGCGAACTCACGACTCAGGTCCGGATTAGGCCGGGCGACTCGCTGCTGATCGCGGGCCTGATCCGCGAAAACGACGAGCTGGACAGGAGCGGCCCCGGCTTGATGGACGTCTTCCTGCCCACAAGCCGTCAGGTCAGCGCATCCAACGTCGAGCTGGTGTTTCTGCTTCGGCCCAAGGTCGTCGTTTACACCGACGATATGCCGGAGGAGGAACTTTTCGTCTTTGACGGTCTGGATTACGAGCCGCCCGTCGAGATCAATCCCGATCTGACCTACGGCGTCGTTGAGCCGAAATACCGCGTCTCCAAACGCCGCGCCAACGCGAAGGATCTGATTGATTATCAACAGCCGCGGCGCGACGTTCCGCCCGAAACCGCCGAATATTACCCTTTCTTCCCGCCGGAACCGGAACATTTCTCTGAAGAAAAAAACCCGGAAGCCCCGCAGCAAAGCCCTTCCGGCTCTGTCCCGCTTGATCTGCTCAACCCGGCCTCAGGAAAATAAAAAGCATGGAAGGCGGCACGTCCAAACGCTTCCCTATTCTAATTACAGGGGCGGTCTGGCTGCTTCTGATTATCGCGCCCTTCATATGGGGCATGGCGCCTGTCGCGTTTCAAAAGCTGAATTCGACGGATGATTACCTGCGCATGGTTCAGGTCGCCGACTTTATGGCGGACCCTTCAGATTCCAGCTTTCACCAGGAAAGGCTTGGACCGGCATGGGCCCCCTCGGAAATGCACTGGACGCGCCTGGTCGATCTTCCCCTGGCGGCTAGCGTCTCCTTTTTCCAGCTATTTATGAATCACGAGCAAGCCGTCTACTGGACGGCGACATTCATTCCGGCGACTTTGCTGCTTGTCCTCTTACTTACCGTGCGATGGACGGCAAAGCCGCTAACAGACCAGAAGACGGCTCTCGTCGCAATCGTTGTCACGGCGCTTAGCTGGCCCATGCTTCGGCAGTTTATGCTGGGCGGCGTTGATCATCATGCCTGGCAAATTTTGCTGGTTCTGGGAGGGTATGGCTGCGTTTTCCGCACAATCATCAAGCCTGAACTCCAAAAACTCGCTGTTCTGGCAGGCGCGCTTTTTGCCTTTGGTCTGGCTATCGGCGCTGAAATTCTGCCCTGGGTCGCCATGGCGGCCCTGCTTCAGGCCTGGATGTGGCTGTTCCAAGGCGAAAGGCACCTGCGCAACGGACTGAGCCTGGGAGCTTCCTTATGCGCCACGACCGCGCTTCTGTTCTTTGTCGTGCGTTTCCCGTGGGAGGGCCTCACTCACGCTTGCGATACAATTTCGCCTGCCTTTATTTTCTTCACGGCTTCCATCCCGCTCTTCTGGTTGTGCGTTGCCTTGTTGCGGGGCAGGCTCCCTGAATTCAAAAGCAGGCTGATAGCCGCCAGCATTATCGGCCTTGGCGTAATTGCGGCTTTAATCCTTTTTATTCCGGAATGCGCGCGCGGCATTTACGCGGATGTTTCGCCATTTGTAAAAGACATCTGGCTGTCCCACGTAACCGAAGCGCAGCCCTGGCATCTTTATGTGCAAAAAGAAACGGCTTTTGGTTTCTTCTCGCTGATCCCTCTTGCCGGGGCGCTGGCCGGATGCGTATGGGCTTGTTTTAAAGATCCGCAAAAGCGCATTCTCTGGTCTGGCTACGGATTGGTTATTTTCTGCTCGCTTTGCCTTTTAATGATCCAGGTGCGTTTCGGAGATTTCGCGGGAGCTATGGCAATCATCCCGTTTTCCTGGTTCATCGTTCAAGCGGCGCGGACGCTTAAATCCGCCTATATTTCGCGGCTCGGACATCCGGGACGCCTGGCGCGCGTCGGCATGGCGCTCTGCTTCTTTTTGCTCTCTCTGGTCTTCTTCCTGAGCCGCATGGATGAAGCGGTATTATCAAGAGATTCCGGTCAGCGCGCCTCCGGCCCGACATGCGACATGCGGGATCTGGCGGAAGTTCTCAATACCCTGCCGCCCGGCGCCATTGCAGCCGACATCGATTACGGACCTGAATTGCTGTTCCGGACCCGCCATCGCGTCCTGGCTGCGCCCTACCACCGGAATAGCGCCGGCATTAAAGGCGCGTTCAAAATTCTTTCGGCGCCATCAAACGAAAACGCCCGGATAGCCCTGGACCTGTACGAAGCCGATTATGCGCTTGTCTGCCCGGAATGGCAAAATTACTGGTCGAATTACCGGACGCAGGACCGCAAAACGCTCTATAACAGACTGCTTGCTGATGAAGATCTTCCCGACTGGCTTAAGCGGCATGAACTGAATGACGCGAACGCCTTTAAATTATTTTCCGTATTTTAAGGAAATGGTAACCATTCTGTTTCTATACTCAGACAAAATACAGATAAAATTTTAACTGTCTGTTGGGCAAAAGGAGTATGGCTATGTTTGGTACGGTTATGATTGTTGCGCTTTCTTTGGCGGGAATAGCGTATATGCTTACGATTACGGGCGGTCAGGATAGGCGCAAGGAGCGCGCCGTTGAAAGCCGTCTGGACAAAAGGCTTCAGGAAGTTCATGCGCGCTACGCCGCGACGGAACTCGTCCCTCCGGGCTAATTGAATCGGCGCCGCATTATTCGGGGACAAGCGCCTTCTGCGGCATTGAGCGTCCCGCTGAAAATTGCTAATAATATATAAATTGGCAATTTTGGTGTTGGATGTACAAGTTTTCTTCCCGTTTGTTCGCGATTTTACTATGCGCAGCGTTGCTCAGCGCGTGCGCCAGCCAGCCGCCGCGCCCCGCGAAACTAAAGCCGGACGCTTATTACTGGCAACGGGTTGACGCGGCGTCCAGCGCGCTTATGCAGGGTCCGAAGGCGCAGCAAATGCTGGAACGCGATATGGCTAATTGCGCCCTTGAAATCAGAGAGCTGGAAAAGCTCGCCGCCATCCGTCACATCCCGCCGAAACAGAGAAAATACGAGAGACGGCCAACGCGTAAACAGTCGGAGATCGCGCGCACCGCAGATAAAACGCACACCGATCCTGTAGTCAGAGCTCCGTATCTGCCTTACCACGATTTTCAGGCCTGCATGAACTATAAAGGCTGGGAACTGCTTGAGGAAGACAAGTACGAAATTGCCGAGGAGGACGCGCAGGATTACGCCGACAGGATTATTAACGAGAGTTACCAGTCGCGCATCATTGGCAGGGAACCCGTGGCGCAGAGCGCAGAGCCTCTTATCAGGAGAGGCCAGCCACATTCCCCTCTGAATCAATGAATATGTGATTCGCCGCAGGTTCCTTCGGCAACCCCGGCATTGTCATGATATCCCCGCACAACGCAACGACAAAACCGGCTCCGGCGCTCAGGCGCACGTCGCGGATCAGGATCGTATGACCTTCCGGCGCGCCGAGCGCCTTGGGATCCGAAGAAAAACTCATGGGCGTTTTGGCCATGCAAACAGGCAGATGACCGTAACCTTGGGCCTCCCAGCGTTTTAATTTTTTCATGGCCGATTTCTCGATCGCGACGTCGCCGGCATGGTAGAGGGTTCTCGCAATCGTCTCCGCCTTTTCAAACAGGGCCGCATCAGATCCATAAAGAGGCGCAAATTCCACATTTTCATCAAGGAGTGACAGAACGTCCCTTGCAAGGGTCTCGGCGCCCTTCCCGCCTTCGGCCCAGTGCGTCGCGCGCGTAAACCTGACCCCGGACTTTTCGCATGCGGCGCGCACGAGCTCTTCCTCTTCTTTCGTATCAGTAGGAAAATGATTGAGCGCAACGACGAGAGGCAGACCAAAACGCTTCATATTCTCGATATGCCGCAGCAGATTGGGCAGGCCCCGCGCCACGGCATGCGCATTTTCCACCTCCAAATCGTCTTTTTGCGCGCCGCCGTGCATTTTCAGGGCGCGTATCGTCGCAACGATAACAGCGGCGTCAGGGGCGAAGCCACCGGCGGGACACGTAATATCGCAGAACTTCTCCGCCCCGAGATCGGCGCCGAAACCGGCCTCCGTCACGGCAATCTCTCCATGCGAGAGCGCCGCCCGGGTCGCGATGATCGAATTACAGCCATGAGCGATATTGGCGAAGGGGCCGCCATGAATGAAGGCGGGCGTTCCCTCCAGCGTTTGCGCGAGGTTCGGCATCAGCGCGTCTTTCAGAAGAACGGCCATCGCGCCATTGGCCTGCAGATCCTTTGCCGTTAACGGATTTCCGTCTCTGTCCAGAGCGACGACAATGCGTCCCAGCCTGTCCTGCAAATCATGCAGATTATCGGCAAGACAGAGCACGGCCATGGTTTCCGAGGCGACTGTAATGTCAAAGCCATCTTCCCTTAACACGCCGCCGCCCTGGGTCGTGTCAAAGCCGTGCGCGACATGGCGCAGATTACGGTCGTTCAAGTCGAGCGCGCGACGCCACATCACCCTGCGCGGGTCAATATTGAGTTTATTGCCCCAATAAATGTGATTATCAGCCATCGCCGCGAGCAAATTCGTCGCCGCGCCAATAGCGTGAATATCGCCCGTGAAGTGCAGGTTAATCCGCTCCATCGGCGCGACCTGCGCCCGGCCTCCGCCAGTGGCGCCGCCCTTGACGCCGAAGCACGGCCCTAAACTCGGCTCCCGCAAAGCCAGTACGGCTTTCTTGCCAATACGCCTCAAGCCATCCGCGAGACCTATCGAGGTGGTCGTTTTACCCTCTCCGGCGGGCGTAGGCGACATGGCTGTCACCAGGACCAGTTTGCCCGGCGGCTTTTTATTCCGCTCTTCCAGATAGTTCAGGGATATTTTTGCAATGTGGCTCCCATACGGATGCAATGCTTCAGGCGGAATATTCAGTTCGGCGGCTATGTCACTGACCGGCTTCAGCTCAACGGAACGGGCGATATCGATATCATTGGAGATCATAGAGAGACTTTCCTTTTTACTCTTTATAATGCCACGGACGTCCGGAAATCAATGCGACCAGTTTGCGCCGCTGTAAAAATAGATCCCGAGCCCGATTGTGAAAATCAGGCAGCCGTAGAGCGCGTGTTCGAAACAGACCAGCGCAAGAGATTTTGTCTGATAATACGTGCGAGCGAATAAAAATCCGCCAAGCGTTGAAAGAACAAGCGCAATCGCGTTCTCAAACAGGATATGGACAAACCCGAAGGACAACGCGGACAAAACTAAAAGCCCATACTTGTGGGCAATTACCCCATTATAGCGCTTGAAGATAAAACTGCGATAGATGATTTCCTGCGGCCAGACCGATAGTATGGGGTACAGGAACATCACGCCCAGCCAGAGCCGCGTCATCTCCAGAGGAAAACGGAACAACGCGTCCGGCGCCGCCAGCCACGTAAACACTGTCAATAAAGGAGCCGCAATGACGAAGCGGATCAGAACGTGGGGCATCCCTCTGAGCGCCGCCTCGTAATTCCATTCCTTTAAATGCGTAAACCCGTTTATGCGTATCTTCATATAACCCAGAACGCACAAAGCCGCAGCCCATAGCGCGCCAAACATGAGAGACCGGTTTTCGCTCCACATAATCAGGAGCGGAATACCCGCGAACAGGACAAGAAACTCGGCACAGAGATATAAACGGCGCTTCAAAGACATAAGGAACATGCTTCTTTCAAACTGGGAGCTTCCGAAACTAGTACGAATTTCGCCAAAAGAAATATCAGTTTTTGCATTTGCGCGGCACGTCTTTTAGACTCATTGGTATGTTCCCACAGGAAGTTTAAACGGAAAGGACGATCAATGATTTCTTCAACACGCTTTTTTTGCTTTTTTGCCATGCTTGGCGTTTTTGCATTTACCGTACTCGTATCAGCCCCGGCCGAAGCGCGAACGAATGAAAACAACCCGGCCAAAACCTATATCGGGCCGATTGCGCAAAAATGCAGCGGCAGCTGGGAAGCGCAGGACTGCCTTAAAGTTCTCTCGCAATCCACCCTTGTTCTTGCATCCAATTATGGCGCGGATCTGAAAGAACAGGGCAATGAAAACGCAGCGGAAAACCTGAAGCAGCATTGCGCCGCCGCGACGGCCGCCACGCGCATGGAAGTGCCGGCTGACGCGATGCGCAGCGCCATGACCGAATGCGCGAATATTATTTTCGATATCTCGCAAAAAACCGGTGTTAAACCGGATCAGTCGCATTACCAGCTACTGGTTTACCCGGTGATGTGCCTTTCAGGCGACGCGAACTGCCCGGCGGTTGAGAAAGGTCTGGCGGAGTATCGTTAAAATTGAACACGCCGTCATCCTGGGCCGAGGGCTCGCAAAGCAAGCCGGAGTGGAGAGATCTGTGTAAGACGCATAGTGGATCAGATCTCTCCGCTTCACTCTGCCGCGCAGAGTTCCGGTCGAGATGACAACGATAATTCTTAACGCATTTCCTTCGGAAACCACTCTTCCGACAAGTCCCGCCATTCCGGATTAACGCTCTCGACCAGACAGTCTTTCTTTTCCCTACGCCATTTCTTGATTTGCTTTTCACGCGCAATCGCCGCGTTTACGTCGAACGTATGTTCGCAATAAACAAGCTTCGTGAGATTGTAATTTTTGCTGAAGCCAGGCAGGCATTTGTCCTTATGTTCCAGAACGCGGCGCTCGGCGTCGTTCGTCATGCCGATATACATAACCTCGTTCGTCCAGTTGGTCAGTATACAGACGTAGTAATTGTGTTGTCTCATTGACCAACCTTAATTGTCATCTCGACCGGAGCGACGAAGGAGCGGAGTGGAGAGATCTGACCCTCTATCCATTCTACACAGATCTCTCCGCTTCGCCCGTCTCCGTTTCACTCCGACGCGGCTTCGGTCGAGATGACAGTAAGAAAAACCTAAGCCGCCTCGGTCTTTACCTTTTCCTTGGGCAGGTCGAGCTTGATGTGCAGTTCCTTGAGCTGTTCTTTCGAGACTTCCGACGGCGCGTGCATCAGCAGGTCTTCCGCCGAGCCCGTCATCGGGAAGGGGATGACTTCGCGGATATTCGGCTCACCGGCGAGCAGCATGACGATCCGGTCGACGCCGGGCGCGATCCCGCCATGCGGCGGCGCGCCGTAACGCATAGCGGATAACATGCCGCCGAACTTGTCTTCAAGCACGTCCTTATCGTAGCCCGCGATGTCGAACGCCTTTTCCATGATGTCCGGGCGGTGGTTCCGGATCGCGCCGGATGACAGCTCCACGCCGTTACAGACGATGTCGTACTGGAAGGCGAGGATGTCGAGCGGGTCTTTGTTTTCCAGAGCCTCAAGCCCGCCCTGCGGCATCGAGAACGGGTTGTGCGAGAATTCGATCTTGCCGGTGGTTTCATCCATTTCGAACATCGGGAAATCGACGATCCAGCAGAATTTAAACGTATTTTTCTCACGCGCGAAAGCGTGGCCCTCCGGCAGATCGTCGCAGATTTTCTCGCGCGCCTTTCCCGCGAAAGTCGCGGCGGGCCCTTCCTGATTACAGACGAAGAACACGGCGTCGCCGTCCTCAAGCCCGGCCAGCTCTTTCAACTGTTCCTGCGCGGCGGCGGGAACGAACTTGGCGATCGGGCCTTTGCCTTCACCTCTTTCAAAGAGGATATACCCCAGCCCCGGCGCGCCTTCGCCCTGCGCCCAGCTGTTGAGCTTGTCGAAGAAGCTGCGCGGCTGGTCGGCGACTTGCGGCGCGCGGATGGCGCGGACCACGCCGCCCTTTTCGATCACGCCTTTGAAGGCTTTGAATTCAACGTCCTCGCGGGCGAAAACGGCGCTTACGTCAACGATCTCGAGCGGGTTGCGCAAATCGGGCTTGTCGGAGCCGTATTTCAGCATCGCCTGCCTGTAAGGGATATGCGGGAACGGCGCGGGGGTGACGCTGTATTTCGCGCCCGTGAAGTCTGCAAATTCTTCGAACACGCCGTGCATGACGGGCTCAACGGCGCCGAAAACGTCTTCCTGTTCGACGAAGCTCATCTCAAGGTCGAGCTGGTAAAACTCGCCGGGGCTGCGGTCGGCGCGCGCGTCCTCGTCGCGGAAGCACGGCGCGATCTGAAAGTAACGGTCAAAGCCCGACATCATCAAAAGCTGCTTGAACTGCTGCGGCGCCTGCGGCAGGGCGTAAAACTTGCCGGCATGCAAACGCGAGGGGACAAGAAAATCGCGCGCGCCTTCCGGGGAAGAGGCGGTGAGGATCGGCGTCTGGAATTCCTGAAATCCCTGATCCCACATGCGCTGCCTTAAAGAGCCGATCACGGCGTTTCTCAGCCGGATATTTTTCTGCATCTTCTCGCGCCGCAGATCAAGATAACGGTAACGCAGGCGATGATCCTCGCCCGTGCCGTCGTCTTCGGCGACCTGAAACGGAATCACGTCGGCGGCGCTGCGCATTTCGGCCGCGTCAATGTAGACCTCGATTGCGCCGGTGGAGAGATTGGGATTGTCCGTGCCTTCAGCGCGTTTGCGCACGCGGCCCGTAACCGTGATCACGCTCTCGCCGCGCCAGCGGTCGATCTCGTTGATCAGCGGGGAATCCTCGTCCACCACGCATTGCGTCACGCCATAGGTATCGCGTAAATCAATAAACAGCACGCCGCCATGATCGCGTTTCCTGTGGATCCAGCCCGACAGCCGCACGGTCTGCCCCTCGTGATCCAGTCTCAATTCGCCGCAGGTATGGGTGCGGTAAGCGTGCATGGTCTGTTTTCCTTTTACGTCAGTCTGTTCAAAAAGCGCACATTAATGCGGGACACGCTGTATGGCAAGAAAGTTTATCCCCCTCATCCTCCCGCTTCGCGCCCCCCTCTCTCCGGGGAGAGGGTGATCCGAGCGATAGTTACGGTTCGGGTGAGAGGAAAACTTCGCTGGCCTTGCCCGGATGTCTCCGCTATAACCTCACCTCATGACACTGATCAATACGCAAGACGCGCTCGAAGACTATTGCGCCGCATTGAAGGACGCGCCCTTCATCACCGTTGATACGGAATTTCTGCGCGAGAAGACATACTACCCGAAGCTCTGCCTCGTGCAGGTTTCCGGCCCCGACGGCGATGCGGCGGCGATTGATCCGCTGGCCGGCGGCATTGATCTCGCCCCGCTTTACGATCTGTTGCTCGACGAAAGCATTGTAAAAGTCTTTCACGCCGCGCGGCAGGATCTCGAAATTTTCTACAATATGACGGAGCGCGTACCCGCGCCGGTCTTTGATACGCAGGTCGCGGCGATGGTCTGCGGGTTCGGCGAGTCGGTCGGCTATAACAATCTCGTCAATCAGCTGCTGAACAAACAGATCGACAAATCCGTGCAGTTCACCGACTGGACGCGAAGACCGCTGGACGCGCGCATGCTGGATTACGCGCTCGGCGACGTCACGCATTTGATTGAAATTTACAAAATCCTGCATGCGCAGCTCGAATCCAAGGGCCGCCTGTCCTGGGTCGAGAGCGAGGACGCGGTTCTGGCCGATCCGGAAACCTACAACATCCGCCCGGAAGAAATGTGGCAGAAGATCAAAATCCGCACAGACAAGCCGCGCGTTCTGGCTGCATTGAAAGAGCTCGCCGCCTGGCGCGAGCGCGAGGCGCAGCGCCGTAACCAGCCCAAAGGCTGGGTTGCGAAGGACGAGACGCTCGTCGATATCGCCGTGCATCTGCCGAAAACGCCGAAAGACCTCGCCAAAGCGCGCGGCATATCCGAAGACATGGCCAACGGTCCGGCGGGAAAATATATTCTCGAAGCCGTTGACAGGGCGCTCAGCTTGTCAAAATCGCAACTGCCGCAGCCGCGCGCAAGGCGCGAGCAACTGCCGCAGGATTTGATTCCCGCCTTTGAAATGCTCAAGATGTTGCTGAGAATCAATTGCGCTGAATACGAAGCTGCGCCGAAGCTGGTGGCGAGCAGCGATGATCTGGAGGCCCTCGCCCGCGACGCGGACGCCGACATCCCGGCGATGAAAGGCTGGCGCTACGATGTTTTCGGCAAGGATGCGCAGGATTTGTTGCAAGGCAAACTCAGCCTGCATTTAAAAAACAGACAGGTGCACAAGGCTTACAGAGCGGATTGAGCCATGCGCATTTTGCATGCTGGCCATACATAAGACGCATATCCAGTTGAAAAGCCATTTTTTATTTCATTACAAACACTTAACATCAATCGCAAAAAGTTCCCGGCGCCCTGCTCAATCTTTACATAATAATTTTTTGTTGCCTCCTTCTAATTCTCCTGCTATGAGAACATTCTATTTCTCGAAAAAACGTAGGGGATTGTTATGTGTAGCGCATCACTTGAACACTCTAAAATTACAGACATGGCTGGTAAAAAAGAAGATGACAACACCTCCAATCATAAGAAAAAGCCGCTCATTTTTCTCTCCAGTCGCGGCGTAGAGGAAAACGCAACGCCTGTTGGCGGGCTCGGCGCTGCCGTGAAAGGTCTCCTTGAGCTAGAGGGGGGGCACTGGTTCAGAATTGAAAAACACAAAACAAAAGAAGGCGAGCAGAAAACCGAAAGCCCTGACGGCATCTTCACAAAGACTGCAAAGTGGAAAAGTTCGGATGTATACATGCATACGATTTATGTCCCTGAAGACGAATATAAGGCTTGGTACCATCACATTAACAAGGCGCCATGGCCCGTTAATCATGACCGACCTGATTATGCGCGCATTAAGGAAGGCGAACAGGAAGCGCATGACCGGGTGCAAAAAGCCGTTTCGCGCGAAATAGCAAAAACCCTTGAAAATACGATTCACCAAGAAGACCTTAATGGAGCAACCATGTGCGTCGAAGACAGTCATTTCGCGCAGCTGCTTACCAAAGGCGGCTTGCGTGAAATGCTCTCCGCGCCGTTGTCTTTTAAATTCTTCCTGCATACGCCGCTTCCAACGCAAACGATGCGTCCCAGAACCTCATTGGAAAACTTTCTTAAGACCGGGCGTATCTTTCGCTCCGTCAGCGACTATTTTGAGGATGTCGCCGCGAAGCCGAAACACCACGGCTTTACGCAGCTCCCGGTCACGCCGCAGGATACGCTCGAGGAGCTGAAAAAAGCCAAACCCGACGTGTACGAGGCGTATATGGGCTTTATTCAAGGCATGGGCGCCTTCGATCAGGTCGCATTCCAGACCGCGCAGGACGCAAAAACATTCGTAAAATTGCTCGGCCTTGAAACGGATTCAGAATTCAGGGCGTTTGAAGGGGTTAAGATTTCTTATCAGGGCCGTGAAATCGAAATCATGCACGCGCCGATAAGCGTCTCAACAGCTGCTCTTCAAAAGAAAATCGATGACGCTCTCGGCGAAGATTACGAAAAACTTGAGATGCAAGAGAAATGGAACAGATTATACGGCGCGCTCTCTGAAAGAGGGAAATGGATGGCGGATCAGCTTGATGACGACGTTGAGACGATCATCTATTCCGGCGCGGAACGCGGAGATTTCTCAAAGGGCGCCGTCGAACGGCTGCGCAGCTATTACAACCACTTAGAAGAAAACCCGCAGGATGTAGGCAAAATACAGGTTATGCAGATTTGCATCCCCACCCGCGGACTGGAAGAATACGCAGATATCCAGAACGAGGTCGAAAAACTCGCCAGAATAATTAATGAGGAATTCGGCAGTGAAGATTTTAAACCGGTCATATTGTTCACGGGAAAAGGCTATGAAGATCAGTCTATTCCAAACACCGACGCTATACTTCTTAACCGCGTCACGAGAATATTCGGCGGCAGGGAGCGTATGGGCCTTACCGCGATCGGCGCCATTCGAGACGGTAAAAATCTGACCGTCGGCGAAGGGTTTGTCGGACAGGACCCGGACCTGCCGAGCATCGTCGCCGTGCCTAATAAAATCGGCGCGACGCCTGATTTTGAGGGACGCTGTCTTTCTTATGATCCGGAAACGGAAGACGCTTTTACAAGCGTCCTTAAAAAATCCAGAGCGGTTTATCGTTCACCTAATGGCCCGTCAGCTCTGAGAACCATGCATGCCAACGCGATGGCGTTCCTGCGCAACAACGATATTTCGAAATGGATCAACGGGCGGCTCGGCAGGTTAAATGCAAGAGGGAATATGCCTGAGCATGCCCCGCAACCGGGACTTGACGCGGGTTGATTTATGGTTTAATACGTATAATACAGCATAGCGACGAAAAAACTGAGGAGTGTTTTCATGTCTGTCCCCTTTTCGGGTGATATTGTGTGCGCCAATGAACTGCCCGCCAGAGAGCTTGCGAACGACAATCTGGAACGGCCAGCGCCTGCGCGTGATCTTGGATCCACTCCCCCCATGGAACCGGCGTAATTCAGTTCTATAATCACTTGAATAAATAACGATCCATTCTTGCGCCCGGATTTTCGTGTCGAAAATTTTTAAACTACAGAGATCGCAGAGGGCGCAGAGTTTTTTTTAAAGAGCTTTATTCTCTGCGTCCTCTGCGCGCTCTGTAGTTTTAAAAATGCGCTTCGCGCAGCTTCATAAAAGCCGGACCGGGATGGCGCATTAATAATTCAATCAACTATAAAAAATTCTCTCCACTTCTAATCTTCAAAAATTCAAAACTTTTTATTGAAGTTTGCGAAACTTGCGCCTATAACCCCGTGTTATGGGCAACCAAAAGGTTATATACGCGCTCAGGCATGCGGAAGCGGAATCCGGTCAAAGCGGCCCGGACAAGGCGCGCAAGCTGACCAAACGCGGATCGGGCGACGCCTACAGCCTTGGCCGCGCTAAGGCGGAAAGAGGTTACATGCCGTCCTTCGCGCTTTGCTCGCCCGCGACGCGGACTCGCGAAACCCTGCAAGGCCTGTGCGAAACGCTGAAAATCAGCCACGTGGAATATCCCGAAAGCCTTTATGACGGCTCGGCAGGCGCCCTTTTTGAATGGGTCAAAAATGTTGAAGACCGTTATGACAGCCTGATGCTTGTCGGTCACAACCCGGGCATTCACAACCTCGTCAGCGTCCTGACCGGCCCGCGCCTGATCGAGACAAAAAGCGCGCATCCGATTCTGGCCGGATATCCGTCCGGCACCCTGACCGTGATCCGCTGTCCCTTCGAGAACTGGAAATCCGCGCAGCCCGGCATGTGTGACTTGATCGATACGCTGACGCCGCAGGATTACGGCGCATCGCTCGCCTCGGCGTCCTGACGCTCTGAAAGCTCGGCCATGGCCTCCCGCAACAAGGGCAATGAAATGCCCCGCTTCTGCCGCATGGCGAGTTTATCGGCCACCTCCACGAGATCCCGCGCCGCCGCGAAAGAACGCTCAATCCGCGGCAGGATGTAATTCAGCGCGTCATCGCCAATTCTGACCTGCCGGTCGGAAAACATTTTCACCAGCACAGCCGCCAGAACCGAGTCATCCGGCGCCTGAATCGCCGCTGCGGGGGCGGCGCGCAGGCGCGAAGCCAGATCGCGAATCACAAAATTCTGCCGCACGGGCGCGGCGCGCATTGTCACCAGCATCGCGCCGTTGCGCTCTTTCAGTATGTTATAAAGATGAAAGACGTTGCGTTCCGCAGCTTCATCGCCAATCCAGGGGTCAATGTGGTCCAGAACGACAAGCGGCGCGGTATCCGCAGCCTTTGACGGATCAAGACCGGGTATGTCTCTTGCTCCAAACCATATCGAATTCGTTCGATTTTGCCACACGGCGGCCAGATGCGTTTTGCCGCTGGCAGGCGGGCCGTAAAGTACAAGCGCCGGCGCGGGCCAGTCCGGCCAGGCGTCGATCCACGCCACGGCGTCGGCGTTGCCGGAGGCGATAAGAAAATCCTCACGGCCCAGCGCCGTCCTGTGCCCGAGATCAAGCAAAAGCTGCTCCGCCGCAGTCATGCTTTACCTTTGGCTGTTTTCGATTTTCCGGCCGTTGTTTTGGAGCTGTTCTTTGCCTGCGCTTTCTTACCCGTGTAAAACGCGCTGGCCTTGTAAAGGTTGAGCATGAAAGCAATCAGAACGCCAATAACCGCAGCCACGGGCACGGAGATCAGCATCCCGACAATGCCGAACAGAGCCCCGCCCGCCATCACGGCGAACAAAACCCAGAGCGGGTGCAGACCGACGGAATCGCCGACCAGTTTCGGCGTGATAAAATTGCCTTCCACGAACTGCCCGACCAGATAAATCGCCGCGATAATCGCCATGTAAGACAGCTCCCCGGTCTGGAACCACGCGACCGCGACGCTGACGACGAATCCCGTAAACGAACCCAGCATGGGAATAATCGACAACAGCCCGGACATCAGGCCGATCAGGATCGCATAATTCAACCCGGCGATGGAAAGCGCGACCGCATAGCCGACTCCCAGCACGGCCATGACCGTCAGTTGCCCGCGCACGAACCCGGCGATCTTGACGTTGATCTGACCGAGAAGATCGAGAATGGTATCTTTATGATGTCTTGGCATGAGATCTATCACCCAGCTTCTGATGGACGGCCATTCCTTCAACATGAAATAAGCCACGATCGGCATAAGGACAATGAAAGAAATTATGCCAACGAGCGCCTGGCCGCCGGCCAGAACGCCGCCGGCCAGATTGCGCGCGATCCCCGCCGCGGAACCGCCGTGTTCCTGTAAAAACTGCTGCAGGTCTCCGTTTTCAGGCAGCTCGAATTCATTCCAGACGTCCTGCAGCGCCGGCGGCACATATTGCTTCAGAGACATAACCAGCTCCGGCAAGTCCCGGACAAACTGCAAGGTCTGGTGATACAGTACGGGCCCGGCCGTCACGAAAAGCAAAGTGAGCAGCAGGATAACGATAAGCACGAGCGCGAGCGCGATAATATTTCTGGAGTATCCGCGCTTTTCAAAGATCTCGACAAGCGGGTTCAAAAGATAGGCGATGCCAAGGCCCATAACGAAAGGCAGCAGAATTGACTGAAGCAGCCAGACCGCAAGAATAAAAATAGCGGCGACGGAAACCCAGAAAAAGAGATGCGCGCGCGTTGGCATAACTGTTTACTCCGTCTGAAAACGTTCTTTTTTCAGCGACAATTCATAAACCAGCGGCGCGGCCGGCCCTCCATAGCCGAAGCCGGACCTGTCACGCGTAAAGCCGAGGCGCGGCCGGCTCAGAATAAGATCCTTCTGGGACAGGGCTATTCTCAAACGCTGCTCGTCGCCGCGAAACCGGACCTTGACCAGCGCCCTTTTCGGGTTCATGGATTCGATCTCCAGAGAGTCAAACAGCTTGATGCTCTCCAGCGCCTCGCGCACTTCAATCCACTCCGGCATGCCGTCATAATTGACGCGCATGGAAATGTCCTTGATCTGCTGCGGGTTGACCGCCGTGATTTCTTTCCAGATATTTTGCAGTTCGCGCCTTACGGACAGGGCCGCGCGGTCGAAAAACGCCTCGCGGCTTTCGTCCTGCTCCCGGACGACGTCGATCTTTTTGGCGAATTGCGGCACGCCTGTCGTCGCCACGTAAAGATTGATGCTTAAGGACTGGACCCTGCTATCCTGTCCGTCGCTCCATCCCGGCGCGGCAAGCAATAACAGGACCTCGCCAGCGCCATAACGGGCGCGCATATCCTCCAGCTTCGACCAGTTCTGGTTCAGCGCCGCGTCCTCGTTAATATCCTGCATGTCCTGAACATCGCCAATCGGCGCGACGACGGGAACGAGCCCGCCCCGGCCGTCCTGCCGCTTCCACGCCGCCAGCCACGGATTGTCGTCCGACCAGAGCAGCGAGCGCGATCCCCACTGGTAAAACGGCACGACCAAAACGGGCTTGCTGGCGACGTTGGCGTGCGCGATGCCGCGTCCGGAAAAGAATTGCCGCACGGCCCTGTCTTTGAACCGGAACGTGTAAACGCCGACATAGCGCACGCTGGAAAGCTGCTCGTTTATAATTTCAAAATCCTGAACCAGAGAAGAAACAGTTGCAGTATCCGGCGTTTCGAAAGAGGCAAACTCCGAGGCGGGTAAAAGCCGTTCAGCAAGCGCACGGAAAGCTTTAGCCTGTCCCTCGTTAAACGCCTGCTCCCGCGCTTCGGCGGCGCTGTCCGCCGTTACGTCGACTTCAACGCGGTGGACGGTAAACGCGTCATCAGCCGCGTACGCTCCTTGCGGAAAAAACGCCAGCAGGACTGTCAGCGCAAGAATAAATGCTCTATAAGGAATAACCATGTCCCTACTTATAACGATGTGATGCGATGAAAGAAAGCGCCTTAGCGCCGCTCGCCTAGAATGACGCGTGACAGATAAGAGGAAAATTTCTTCGCGCTAGCTTTTCAAACCGCTGTATCCGCTCAGGAACGCTTTTCTAGGCCTGTTTTCCCAATTCAGCGCGCCTTTGTAAACGACTTCCCGCTCACCATCGCCCACAATCTCGCCAAAAGCATAGGCCTCGCAGCCCTGATCCTCGGCAATTTTAACCAACGATTCTTCTTGGGAAGGGTCAATAACAGCAACAAGTCCGGCCCCCATGTTGAAGGTTCGCAGCATTGCCTCGTCGCTGCGCGGCCCGTTACTTCCTGAGTCCCTGATAACCTGGAAAATTTCCGGAACACGAAGCAATGTCAGATCAATTTCCGCATTACATGGAAGCGGATCATATACGGCTTTGTCAGATACAGCATCCGGAAGTATCCGCCTCAGATTGTCAGAAATGCCGCCGCCCGTAATGTGCGCAAGTCCGTGCGGCTTCAGCCCTTGCTCAAGCCAGGCGCGCACAAGCTGTAAATAGCACATATGCGGCTCCAGCACGGCGTTCAACGCCGTTCTTCCATCCTTAAGTCTATGAGCGCACAAATCAGGCCGCTCACGCATGAAGATATCACGGATAAGCGTGTAACCGTTCGTGTGCGGCCCATTTGCCGCAACGCAGACGAGCTTGTCACCTATACGAATGTCGCGAGGCCCCTCAACATGCTCAGAAGGGAGAAGTTCTCCAAGCGCAACGATGCAGGGCGTAATATGATTGCGGTTGGCAAAGATGTCAGGTTGCTCCGAAATCTCTCCGCCACAGATGAACATTCCGTAAGCGGCGCTGATATCAACCATAGTTTTCACCAGAAATTCACCCTCTCCGGGGGCCAGATGATCAACAAAGGCGACATCCTGAGCCAGCCTTGGAACCGCCCCGGTCACTGCCAGATCGTTAACCAGATGATTGACCGTATCCGCAACCATAAGCCGGATTGCGTCTTCACGACTCATGCCACCTTCTTTAATGCCTGTATGGAAGGCCAATAAAGGCTTTGTTCCCGGCTCTTCTGATTTCATCGCCATTAATGGCGCGTCGCCGTCCAGCCCGGCAAAACGCGGAAATAACTTTGACATGGACATGATCGCGGCAAAAGCGTCCGAGTGGCCGACAAGTCCACCTTCAGCGGAAATCAGGTCGAGAACCCCGGAAATGGTCGTCTTCTTTTGATTTACATCGACGCGGTAATCGCCCGCGTCCTGGGCCTTCAAACTCATAAACATCTCCAAGCGCCTATTAATCACGTTAGGGATAAAGACATCCACAAGCATTTGCAAGCTGCAAGAAAATGACGCTATGATTGCTTCGTTTCGGAGAGTGCATGGGGCGCGTATTGAGCAAAGACGAAAAAATCAACCTCGCCGTACTGATTTCCGGAAGCGGGTCCAACTTGCAGGCCCTGATTGACGCCTGCGCCGATGAGAATTTCCCCGCCCGCGTTGCGGTCGTGATTTCCAACAAAGCGGACGCCTACGGCCTGCAGCGCGCAAAAAACGCGGCCATTCCCGCCTTCGTCGTTGACCATAAACAGCGCGCAAGCCGCGAAGACTTTGAGCGCGCAATGCTGGAAATCCTCGATCAGTATCCGGTAGACCTTGTCTGTCTTGCGGGTTTTATGCGCATTCTCTCACCGCATTTCGTCGCGCGCTGGCGCGGCCGCATGATCAACACGCACCCCTCGCTGCTCCCCAAACATGGCGGCCCGGGGATGTACGGAATACACGTTCACCGCGCCGTTCTGTCCTGCGGCGACGCGGAAAGCGGCGTCAGCATTCACCACGTCACGGAGGAATGCGATCAGGGGCCCGTCGTCCTCCAGAGAAAAGTGCCCGTCTTTAAAGACGACACAGAAGAAACGCTTGGCGCCCGCGTCCTGCAGCAGGAGCATCTCGCCTATGTCGAGGCCGTCCGGAAATTTGCTGTTAATACTAAAATTTAGCTTTTGAATAGTATACTATGGATTGCCTTAAACAATCAGGGGCTTCGATTGTCCATGCTGGCTTTTACGTTTCGCAAAAGATTTTTGATCTCCATGGCGCTTGGCGTTCTGGCGTCGGTCCTTTGCGCGTCTGCGTCTTCCGCGAACGAAGCCGCTCATATGCTGGTGCTGGCGTCAGAGAATAAGGAATATTCCGCGGGTCCATACGCCTACATTATCCACGATCCGCGAAGACTGGAAACGTATCAAACCGTCATTGATCGCTACCGCAGCGGAAACCGGGGAGAAAAAAACAATACGGGTCTGATACGGCTCGGCACAAACGGCGACGCGCACTGGCTTCTCCTGAACGTCCATAACAACACGGAAAACTCTGACTGGGTTTTATCTTTCGGCGCGCATAAAGACGGACGCTTCGGCGTTGCCGATGAGATTTATATATATGACTTTGAAAACATGCGCGAAATTCTTGACGCCGTACCGCGCAAAGACAAAAACAAAGAGGATCTTGCGGAAAACCTGAACGAGACCTCTGTCCCTTTCACCCTGGAGCCAAACAAAAAGGCGCTCATCTTTGTTTATCTCAAGCCACGCCCGGGCATTCCATTCACTTTTCCTGTGCAGATAGAAAGCCAGACGCGCCATACGGCAAATTACGCGTCCCTGCTCAGGTTTGAAATTCTCTATTCTGGCTTTTTTATTCTCGCCGCAGGGTTTTTCGCCGGGTTTTCATGTCTCCGCAAAGATTTAACCTACTTGCTTTTCAGCGTTACCATACTGTCTGAACTCGCCTATTTCTTCTTTGCGAATAACACGGTTTTTACAACGAATGAATTATTCGACGACCTGAAAGGACTCATTTTGTCCCTGACTGTCATATCAGGCTTGGCGCTAACAAAATGCTTTCTCCGCATCCGCTCTGACGACGTCACAATGAACGTTATATTGCAGGGGCTGGGCGCGACCCTGATCATAAAAGACCTGATCGTGTTCACGATACTGCCGGAAAACGGCCTGTTGAATACGCTTTTTGTCTTCGGCATACCCGCTGTCGTATTGCTGTTGCTCATATTTCTGTGCTTTTTTGAAGCGCGCAACAGCAAATACGGCGCGCAATTCTATGCATTTAGCTGGTGCATTATCGTGGCGGGCCTTGCCATGCATATGGCCACCGCAGTCGGAGCTCTGCCCGGATGGACTTTCCTGATTAACGCTTACTGGTACGCAATCCCCTTACAGGTGATTTTATTTACGGTTGCGGCCTTTCAGCAAATCGAATTGATTGAAGAAGACAACAGGCAGCGGAGGCTGAAAGAAACGCGCGAGCAGGCTTCGGTTGCGCGGCTCAAGCAATCGAAAGAATCCGCTGACCAGCAACGCCTTTTGCGCGTAATTGAACGTGAACGCGAAATCATGGCCGAGCTTCGCGAGCGTGAAGCGCAACGCTCTGAAGAAATGCGCATAGCCAAAGAAGGCGCCGATGAGGCCAACAGGGCAAAATCGGCTTTCCTTGCCGTCGTTAGCCATGAAATCCGCACGCCCATGACCGGCATCATGGGGATGGTCCGCTTGCTCCTTGATACGAAACTCAGCCAGACACAGCACGAATACGCGCAGACCATACAGGACTCTGGCGACGCCATGCTGGCCCTCTTGAACGACATCCTCGATTTCGAAAAAATCGAAAGCGGCAAGATGGAGCTGGAACATGTGGACTTCGACCTGCACAGGCTGCTCAACGGCGTGATTACGCTAATGTCCGGACACGCCGCTGAAAAAAATATTTACCTGAAAATTGACCTGAAAGACGAAGTCCCTCAATACGTCAAAGGCGATCCCGTCCGCCTGCGTCAGGTTCTGCTTAACCTGACGGCGAACGCGCTAAAATTTACGAGTGAAGGCGGCGTTACGCTCTGGATCGCAAACAGGAGCGCAAGCATAAACACTGGCGCCGACGATGATGAGCAAAAGCCGAAACGCCAGAGAAGTTCGCATCTGATTTATTTCGGTGTGCAGGATACGGGGATCGGCATTTCGGAAAGCGCGCAACGAAATCTGTTTAGCCCCTTTTCCCAGGCGGACTCAAGCATCTCCAGAAAATTTGGCGGCACCGGCCTCGGTCTCGCAATTTGTAAACGCCTGATAGAACGCATGGGCGGCGATATTATGATCGAAAGTAAAGAAGGCAGGGGCAGTACTTTTTACTTTACGGTCGAGATGGAAGAAGGCTCCGCTGAAGCGTCGCTCGACGTCGAAGAGAAATATCCGCAGGAAGCGGAGTTTCAGCCTTTGCACGTCCTGGTCGTTGATGACAACGAAATCAACCAGAAAGTGATTCACGGCCTTCTGGAAAGAGAGGGGCATACTGCCGAAAGCGCTCATTCCGCAGAGGAAGCGCTTGAACTGGCGGGGCACAAATTCTTTGACATGATTTTCATGGATATTGAATTACCGGGAATGAACGGTGACGAAGCCACCAAAATGCTGCGCAGGAATACGGATCCCAGAATATCGGCGCTTCCTGTTTTTGCGCTGACAGGTAATGTCCGCGACGAAGATATTCGCCGCTTTTACAATGCGACAATGAACGGCTTTGTGCCCAAACCTGTCGACCCGGAAAGCCTTAAAAGAGCCATAAACAATGTCATCTCGGGTGAACTCGACAACCCGCTTGGAATTACGGGGCGCGATGATGATCCCGGGGATCAGCGAAACACACATAACGAAGAGCCGGATGACCCCGGAAACGGTCTGGAGGCTCCTCCCACGGCCGGGCAGGAAGGTGGAGCGACTGTAAACAACACGCCGGCCGCCGACGCAACGGAAACGCAGGATGCCGGACGGGGCGACGCTCCGGAGACGGAAGCCGCCGAAACGGCGGAACCTGATTTTGCGGACGACAGTTTTGCGGAAGCCATAAACTGGAAATATAACGAAGAGCAGCAACAAAATAATAGCGCAGCGCAATCAGATGACGGGCCAGAAAAGGAACCTGAAAACAAAACAGAACTTACCGAGCCACTGGATGAGTTTGCTCACGACAGCCCCTCCTACAAGCGGCGCGAGGTAGAACAGCCGCCCATTGTTCTGGCCGCAAAACAGATGGAAGAGGAAGACTTTGTAAGCCGTGAAAGCGAAGCCGCTCCGGAGCCGGAAGATGATTATCCCGCCTTTGACGAAGCGACGCTCAGTACCCTGAAAAGCAGCCTTGGCGGCGATCAGCTTGGTGAACTGATTTCAGGTCTGGTTGAAAAGGCCGATGAAATCGTCGCCGATCTTATGGATGCGCGGAGCGTTATGGATCTTGATCGCATTTCAGCGCGCGCTCATGAACTCAAAGGCATGGCCGGAAACTTTGGACTAACGCATCTTAGCAATCTTGCCTCTGAAGCTGAAAGGGCCGCCAAGGAAGGCCGCGCAGAAGACCTTCCAAAGCTTATTGCCGCGATGCCTGACGCTAACGCGAAAGCTACAAAGGCTGTACAGGAGTGGCTGGGAAGTTAGACTTCCCCGTTGGCGTCAACCTACAATTTCTATGTCGGAGAAAAAGAAAGCGATTTCCTTCAGCGCATTCTCCGGCGAATCCGAACCATGCACGGAATTGGCCTCAATGCTTTCTGCGTATTCAGCGCGAATTGTGCCCGGATCCGCATTTGCAGGATTGGTTGCGCCCATAACCTGGCGGTTTAAAGCAACGGCGTTATCGCCTTCGAAAACCTGCACAACGACCGGGCCAGAGGTCATAAAACTGACAAGACTGTCATAGAACGGACGCTCTTTATGCACTTCATAAAAACGCTCCGCCATATCGCGGCTTAAACGCATGCGCTTTTGCGCAACAATGCGCAGCCCGGCTTCTTCGAAATTTGCGTTGATCGCGCCGGTAAGATTTCTGCGGGTTGCGTCCGGTTTGATGATTGAAAGTGTTCTTTCAAGCGCCATTTCTTCCTCTTGATTGTTTATAATCGCTAGTGCTTATACAGCGCTCACGCCTTGTTTTTCAAGCTTAATCTTGCTACTTCGACAGTCTCATCGCGCGCAAATAATCTTCGGCTTTTATGCCTTCAATGTAGAGCTCCTGCGGGGTGACATTCCCGTTTTCATGAACTTTTATTTCGATGCTCATCTCCGTGTGCCTGTTAAAAGTCAGATCGTTCATGTAACGCGCCTCCTGTTCCGTCATTTTGTGAGTATCGTAGGCGTGTCTGTTATCTAGCGTGTAACGTCGGCCTCTCGACCAGGTTCTAAGCTTCGAGTCACAATCCTGCGTTTCAGGTACGGGACAGCTGTAAACCCTAACATACGGGTTTTGACGCGAGTCAGGCTCCGACTCGAACAGGCACATGCAATGTGGTCCCGGTCCAGTTGGGCGCATATCGAAATCCGAATAAAAATTCCATTTGTAATGGAAGGCCAAAGCGTCCCATTTGACCGGCTCTGGCAGATCCAGATGAACCGGGATGCGCCAGACCCGCTCTTTTCCAAAAGAACTTCTGTAAGCGTCGACGACCAAGGCCGCGAGCATGGCCGTTAACACGAGGAAAACCATTACTGCCCATAATATGTCCGACTTGCGGGCCGCCTTGTGACTTGTTCTGCGTTTCAACTGACAAACTCTGATCTGGCGTTGTTTTCAAACAAACGCATTGTAACTCAGTTTTTAAAACGTATCAGCGCGTGTTTTTTCTTGCTCGTGGAAATTTTCACAACGCCATCGGCATTCACAAGATCGGCGGAAATAACATAACCGGGATCGGTAATCGCGTTGTCATTCACCTTTGCTCCGCCCTGCTGAATGATGCGCCGCGCTTCACCCTTTGAAGACGTCATGCCCAGCGCGCAAGTCGCGTCCACAAAAGGCATCTCTCCCTCTATCTCCATACTCGGCAGATCGCCGCCAACGCCGCCCTGCTCAAAAACCTTGCGCGCTGTTTCTTCGGCCTCATTTGCGGCCTGCTCGCCATGACACATTTTCGTGGCCTCGAAGGCGAGGATTTTTTTGGCCTCGTTGATCTCCTGCCCTTCCAGTTTTTCGAGCCGTTCGATCTCGTCCAGCGGCAAAATCGTGAACCGCCGCAAAAGCGTTCCGACCATGACGTCGTCCGCATTACGCCACCACTGGTAATATTCGTACGGGCTCAGCATTTCGCCGTTCAGCCAGACCGCGCCCTTTTCGGTTTTGCCCATCTTTTTGCCGTCGGGCGTGGTCAGCAGCGGCGCCGTCAGGACAAACAGCTGCTTCTGATCGGCCTTGTGCGCGAGATCAACGCCGTTGATCATATTGCCCCACTGGTCCGAGCCGCCCATCTGCAGGAGCGTACCGTAACGGCGGTTGATCTCCAGAAAGTCATAGCCCTGCAAAACCATGTAATTGAATTCGAGCAAGCTCAGCGGGCTTTCGCGCTCCAGCCGCGTTTTGACGGAATCGAACGAGAGCATGCGGTTGACGGTGAAATGCCGCCCGTAATCGCGCAGGAATTCAAGATAATTCAATTCCTCCAGCCAGTCGTTATTGTTGACCATCAGCGCGTCGGCCGGGCCGTCTCCGTATTTCAGGAACTGCTTGAAACAGGTGCGCTTGATGTGTTCGATATTCTCGTCAATAGTCGCGTCGTCCAGAAGCTTCCGCTGCTCGTCCTTAAACGACGGATCGCCGATTTTAGAGGTACCCCCGCCCATCAGCGTAATCGGCTTGTGGCCGCATTGCTGAAACCAGTAGAGCATCATAATGCCGGTGAGATTGCCGACATGCAGGCTGTGCGCCGTCGCGTCAAAGCCGATATAGGCGCTTTGCGTCCCTTCACAGAGCTTCGCGTCAAGGGCGTCAAAATCGCTGCACTGGTGGATAAAGCCGCGCGCAGCCATAACATTCAGAAATTCGGATTTGTAGCCTGTCATAACTGAAAGCTATAAAAGGCGCTGTCATGAAAGTCCAGCGTTAACCGCCCATATCAACGCCAACAGGACGCCTGACGGGCGCAAGCATCTCTGTGCCTAAGATTTGATTTTTATAATTATTCTCATCATACCCCGCATAGGTTAATATCTGCAAAATTGCCCGTTCCCTTCTGCGCGTATCCCGTCTAAGCTTATATAAAAGGAATTGATATGTCCGATAACGCACAAAAAACTTACGCCGCAATCGGCCTGATGACCGGCACGTCGCTCGACGGCATTGACGCCGCGCTGATCAAAACCGATGGGGAAGGCTATGTAGAGAATGTAGGTTGCGTTTCCCTGCCGTACGACCCGGATTTGACTGCCGAAATCCGTGAATATTTCGGGGCGAAAGAAGATGCGGACGGCAAGATCGCCAAGCTCGAAACGCAGCTTACGCTCGCCAACGCCGACGCCGTGCGCGAGCTTTTGTTTGAAACGGGATTGAACGCGCGGGATATCGACATTATAGGCTTCCACGGGCAAACAATCTCGCACGCGCCCGAAGACCGTTTCACCTGGCAACTCGGCGACGGTGATTTGCTGGCGCAGGAAACAGCAATCAATGTTGTGAACGACTTCCGGCAAGCCGATATCAAGGCGGGTGGACAAGGCGCGCCATTTCTCTCGCTTTATCACCGCGCCAAACTCTCGACGGAACTTCGTCCCGCAGCCGTTCTGAATATCGGCGGCGTGGCGAATGTGACATGGATCGGCGAGACGGATTCCGACGACGATATTCTTGCCTTCGATACGGGACCGGGCAATGCGCTTCTTAATGACTTTATGCGCAAAAACGCAGGCGCGGATTTAGACAAGGACGGCAAGCTCGCCTTCGAAGGCAGCGTTCATCAGGACGTCCTTCAGGATTACATGAAAGATCCTTATTTTACGCATAAACCGCCGAAATCCATCGACCGCAACAAGTGGGGCCTGCAACCGGCGCGCCATCTCTCCAATCCCGACGGAGCGGCGACGCTGGCCGCGCTCACCGCTTTTGCCGTTAAAAAGGGGCAGGAGCATTTCCCTGCGCCGGTTAAAACATGGCTCGTGAGTGGCGGCGGACGTAAAAATCCGGCGATCATGAAGTTTTTAAGCACATTGCTTGATGCGCCCGTCAAACCGGTTGAGGATATCGGCTGGGACGGCGACATGCTGGAAGCCGAAGGCTTCGCATGGCTGGCCGTGCGGCATCTCAAGGGACTGCCCTTATCGGTCCCCAATACCACCGGCGTTCCGGAACCCATGCCGGGCGGAATACTGCATAAAGCGCGATGAGCATAATTGCCGCCGCATCGCAGGACGCCATTCAAAAGGCCGCGTCCATCCTGACGGACGGCGGGCTTGTCGCCTTTCCGACCGAGACGGTTTACGGACTCGGCGCGAATGCGCTCGACGGCAAGGCGGTCGCCCGGATTTTTGAGGCCAAGGGACGGCCCGCGTTTAATCCTTTGATTGTCCATTATCTCTCGCTGGAGGACGCCGCGCAGGATGTTGTAGCGCCGGATTTTGCAAAGGAGCTGGCCGCGCATTTCTGGCCCGGGCCGCTGACGATGATTTTGCCGCGCGCGAGAGAGCGCCGCGTTTCGGAGCTCGCGAGCGCCGGCCTGCCGACGCTGGCCGTGCGCGTCCCGGCGCATGAAACGGCGCGTAAACTTATAAAAACGTGCGGCTTTCCGCTCGCCGCGCCCAGCGCGAACCGCTCCGGCAGCTTAAGCCCGACAAGCCCGCAACATGTCGCGGATAGTCTGGGCGGGGCCGTCGATATGATTTTAGCCGGGGGAACGTGCGCCGTGGGGCTTGAATCCACCGTGATCGATCTGAGCGCGGACGAGCCTGTTATTTTAAGACCCGGCGGGGTGACGGCGGAGGATATCGAGAGGGCGACAGGCCTAACCGTTTTTTATGACGGGGGAGATCATGGCAAGCCGCGCTCGCCGGGGCAGCTTTTGAAACACTACGCGCCGAAAATCCCGGTTCGGCTGAACGCCGTCGACGTCAGCCCGAACGAGGCCCTGCTGGCGTTCGGTTCTGTTAAATTTATGGGCGTGCGCGGCGGGGGTTTCGCGAAAGACCTGCCCACGGAAAAACTCAAAAATTTGAGCGAAACCGGCGATCTCTATGAAGCGGCGAGCAATCTGTTTTCCATGCTGCACGCGCTCGATAAATCCGGCGCATCGGCGATCGCCGTGATGAACGTGCCCGATCAGGGCGTCGGCATTGCGATTAATGACCGGCTTAAACGCGCTGCGAACGCTTAAACGCCTCGAAAGCGCCGGAGGGTGAACCCGGCGCTTCCTGCCTCTTACTCGTCTTGCGTTAAGTTTCAGGCTGGCTCGGGGGCAAAATGCTGATTGTTCAGCAAGTGCAGCATGAAGAACATGTAGAAGAAGTTCATGCTTCCCCAGCTCCAGGCACCTTCTTTGACGTTTTGGACTTTGAGTCCCAGCGGGTTTTTTTTAGATTTTTTTTCCCGCCTGATCTTATCAAAATCGGTAGCCGCAGAAGGATTTCTTTCAGTATTTCCCATACCGATCTCCTTTCTTGTTACCAATTTTCAAATATAAGTATAGTGAAAAATTGAAGCCTGTCAAGTGAAAAACAAAAACATGGAAAATCTGTAGTTTGCTTTTAGATAAAACAAAGCCGCAAAAATGCTATAAATACTTTACTTTATTTAACTATGTTTATTTGCGTCCAAATAGTAATCTTTTGATTTATTTCCCTGATTATTATCCTGATCGCCTTCCTTATCTGTCGCTGCAAGAGTATTCAGCAAGACAATATCGTGCGGCGCAAGCAAGGCTGAACCGCCGATATGCGGGAATAATGGCGTTGTTGCGCCCGATAAACGCAGCGGCGAATTGCTCTGCGCCCCCGCCAGAATCACCGCAGCCAGAGGATCGGCGGCCGGCAGGCTTCTGCGGATATTCAAGGGCGAATCACCGGGGACAGGCGCGGCCTGTTTGCGCGGTCCGGGCGCATTGACGTCTCCTCCCTCGATCCGGAATTTTTTATCGAAGAAATCATAAATTTCCGCCAAAGTTCTGGGCTGTCCGGTTTGCGGGTTATAAAACACGCCGCGATTGGCGCGCGCCTCGCGCGGGAACAGGTCGGCGCCGAAGGCCAGAGGATTTTCATCTTTCGCGTTCAGAAAAGCGCTCGCCCCGCCGGCGCCCATGAAATGCGCGAAATAGAGTTCGGTCGCGCCGATCTCGCCTTTATAATTCTGCTCGAGGAAACGTTTATTATCAGAGGCCAGTTCTGCGGCCATCATCGCCGCCGCCCGCGGATCCTTGCGCAGCGCCAGAACTTCCTGCCTTTGCGCCGGATCGGATACTTTCGCGTTCGCGGAAATCATGTCGGCGTACTGCCCGAGGCCGTGTTTGTGGCCGTGCTTTTTAACCGTATTCAGCCATGTGCTCTCGATAAACTGGTAGAGGCCTGTGGCGCTGCTTGTGCGCGCCTTTGCATCCGGGTTAAAACTGCTCTCGGCCTTGGCCTGCTGCACGAGATAGGCAAAATCGACCCCCGTTTTCGCGCTCGCCTTCTGAATCGCGCCACTCACATGCGGCGCAGCCTGCCGCGTCAGAGCGGCCAGGGCGTTGGTTTCATTGGCGTTTGAGAGAGCGGCCATCAATATGCGTCCTTGTCTTCTATGAAGAGAGGAGCAAGGAGCATGCCAGTTTTAAAACTGTAAAAGCGACGTCGCTGCGGCTTTGGCCGCCATTTCAAAGGCCCGCAAGTCTGTATAGAGCTCTGTCTTTTTGGCCTCGATGAAATGCATGCCGCCGCCGCTTTTCTCAATGGCATAGGGCAGCATCAGATTGTCAAAGAGGCCAAAATCCTCGATCGCCATACCGTCTTCGGCAATGCGTTCCCTGATCTCCCCCATGACGTTCGAATAAGCAAAAACCGGCTTGCCTTTCGCAAATGCGTATACCGCCTCACAGGCCGTGCCTATATCGGCGCTCGGCCCGCGGAAGGGCGTCAAGTTCGCAATGACCGCATCACACCGGTCAATGATCTCGTAATTAGCCTGCGCGATTCTCATCGCGGCATTCTCCGCATCCGGCGGAAGCTCATTGTCCATAGGGTAAAGTCCCGCGAGCCCGAACTTTGAGAGCATCTCTTTCTTTTTCCCGCCGATTGCCTGCGCGTCTTTCAAAAACACTTCAGGCCCCGCCAGGTAAATGGCCGGTTTCAATATTTGCCTCCTTCAGGTTAAAATGAGGAGTAACACATAGACAGGCTCTTTTCCATGACCTACGCCCCGCCGACAGAAGATATGCGTTTTCTCCTGACCGACGTTCTGGGGTTTGAGCATCCGGATCTCGACGCGGAGACTATTTCGGCCGTTCTTGACGAGGCCGCGAAGCTCGGGCGCGATGTTCTCGCGCCCCTCAACGTCACAGGCGACAAACATGGCTGCGTCTTGAAAGACGGCGCCGTCACAACGCCGCCGGGCTTTCGGGATGCCTACGAACAATACTGCGCGGGCGGCTGGAACGCCGTGCCGTTCGATCCGGAACATGGCGGTCAGGGTTTGCCCTGGGCTCTCGCTTTTCCGATTCAGGAAATGTGGCAGGGCGCGAACATGGCTTTCGGCCTGTGTCCGCTTCTGAATCAGGGCGCGGTGGAAGCTCTGCAGCATCACGGCTCCGAAGATTTAAAACAAAAATACCTGCCGAAACTGATTTCCGGGGAATGGGCGGGAACCATGAACCTGACCGAGCCGCAGGCCGGGTCCGACTTGTCGACCATCCGCACACGCGCCGAACGCCGCGATGACGGTCATTTCAACATTTTCGGGCAGAAAATATACATCACCTACGGCGAGCATGATTTCACGGAAAACATCATTCATCTCGTCCTCGCAAGGATCGACGACGCGCCGGAGGGCACGAAGGGGCTTTCGCTTTTCCTTGCGCCGAAATTTCTCGAAGACGGCGCGCGCAACGACGTTTATTGCACAGGCATTGAGCACAAGCTCGGCATTCACGCCTCTCCCACCTGTACGATGCAGTACGGCGACAACGGCGGCGCATTGGGCTATCTGGTTGGCAAGGAAAATGAGGGCCTCAAATGCATGTTCACGATGATGAACAATGCGCGTTTGTCCGTGGGCCTGCAGGGCGTGGCGATTGCCGAGGCGGCATACCAAAAAGCATTGTCTTATGCCCATGAACGTGTGCAAGGGAAATCTTTTGAAACCGGAAAGCCCGCTCCAATCGCCGAACATGGCGACGTGCGGCGCATGCTTTCTGATATGCGCGCGAAAGTCACGGCGGGCCGCCTGATGACGTATTACGCCGCGATTAATCTGGACAAGGCGCTTGCCGGAGATAAAGAGGCGCAGGCTGTCGCCGACCTGTTCACGCCGCTGGTCAAAAGCTGGTGCACGGATATGGCCATCGACGTCGCCTCGACCGGCATACAGGTCCATGGCGGCATGGGCTATATCGAGGAAACCGGCGCGGCGCAGTTTTTGAGAGACGCGCGCATTTTGCCCATATACGAGGGCACGAACGGCATACAGGCACTGGATTTCATGTTTCGAAAAATTTTGAGGGACGAGGGCAAAACGGCTCTTGGCTGGCTGGGCGCGCAAGAAGCCCGGTCATCACATACAAAAGCCCTGAAAGAGCGAATGATGGACCTGACGGATAAAGTCACGGGCAGCGCGCCGGAGCGCGCGTCCGGAGCGGCTACGCCCTATCTGAGCGCTTTTGCTTTAACGGCCGCCGGCTTGCTGCTCGAAAAGCCTGACGAGATCAAAAATAAAAAATTCGGGGAAGACGCGGCGCATTTTACGGGGAGCATTATGCCTTACGCCCTTGCGGAAATTGAGCGCGCCGTTTATTTACTCTCCGCCGCTGCGCCTGAGCCGCCGACGGCGCTCTAGCATTCTCTCCGCCTCGACCTGGTTTTCGCGCTCTATATCGGAATATCCGCAAGATAAAAACGCGTCTTTGCGGAGCTCTATTAGCGCAACCGAACTGAGCCGGGGCGTTTCAGCAAAATTGAGAGCCACGGTATTGGCAACGCATTTACAATAATCTTCATAATCCAGATGATCTCTTCGCCTGCGCCATTCCGCGCATTGATTGAAAGTATATCCGGCTATTCCCGCCGGATTGGGACAGGTATTTTCGATTGCAAGCTTGACTTTAAGGTAATGCGCCTCCGGCCCCATTTCGATGCGCTTCTCCAGAAAACGCATCGCCCAGCATTCGCAGTCAAGAAATTTATTATGAAAATTGCTACTACTGCATTCCTCGTACGCCTTGTCCATTTCCTCAAGGTATTCCTCGGGGATCTGATCAAAAGGAATGCCGCCGAAAAGAGCTGGCCGTTCTGTCTGCTCTTGCTGTAAAGTCGCGCTTTCCTGTCGGTTTTCGTGGCTACCCGTAGCCTTCTGATCAGGAATGTCAAAAAGATTTTTTTCCGGCTTTTGAGCTCGCTCTTCTTCGCGCGGCTGCGGCGTCTGTTGCTCTTCCGGATTAATTTCAAAGAAGGCGGGCGGCTCCGCCAAAACCCCGGGGGTAACATCCTCATCCTGCGCGCTGACAGGACCGGTAAGGAACAAAAGCATTAAAAAGAGAAAGCGCGCAGTCATAATTTATTCTAGCACAAGCTGCCGTTGCTTATGAACTTCCCGGGATTAAAAGACAAAACGCGATCAAGCCGTCCCGGTTTTCTCTTTAAGCTTTTTCCAGATCGATTGAACCTTGTCGCTCTCGCCTTCTTTCGGGCCGGTAATCGGGCGTCCGGAAGCTCCCGTTTGATTCTGGTTTTCAGGCTGGATTTTTTTCATTTTCGCTTCCATGGCCTGACGACGTCGCTCCTGTTCCTTGCGCTCCCGCTCCTTTAATTCTTCCTGAAGCTGCTCGGCCTGCTTTTGACTGTACTGACTCGTGATCAGCACTTGCTGGGCCTGGCGCTGCCACTGATCGCGCTGCTCCTTCAAATCCTCGAGCTGTTCCTTTGTCGTGTCGAGCTGGTCTTCAAGCATTTTGACCCGCATCTTCATGCGCTCCATCTCAAGCATATCGGAGACTTTTTTGAGTTCCGCCTCAACTGCGCCGCCTGAACCGGAAGAACCCTCGCTTTGACCGGAAAGTCCGAATACCCGCTCCAGCTCGGAAACATCTATGACCCGGCGGCTATTCGCGTCCAGCTCGTAAGATAATTTTCCATTATTCATTGCTCTTTGAATTGTTGACTTGGAACGGCCCGTCAATTCCGCCGCGCGCTGTGCTCCTACCTTGGCCATAGATGTCCTCGCGAAACTCTTATGTGAATGTAAATGATGCGACTTGCATAGCATGCATTGCCGCAGCATTCAAGCGCATATCGTATCGCCGCATGCGAAAGCTTGCAAAAAAAGCGGGCAACGCCCGCTTTTTTCACAACTTTTGGAGTTATAAAAAAATAACCCGCTTATGCCGCCTTGTCTTCCATGCGCTCGTTCAAAATGCGCGTGAGGTTTTGCCACTGCGCCCCGGAAAACAGATGCGCGTAAAGAAACGGCAGAAAGCCCTTGTTGCGCCATTCAAGAAACTTTTCATCCGGCAGCTCCGCCAGTTTTTTCTCGTCAATGATCTTGAAGCCGGAAAAATTGATCCTGGCCTTGTTGCCGACATTGATCTGGGCTTCGCGCTCAACCAGCAAACCTGACATTGCGATATCCTGACTGAATTCAAGCGTCTGCTGCGCTGCGGCGTGGTAGGACTTGCAGAACTCGAGCGCGCTCTGCGACAGCTGGGTCGCTTCGCCGTTTTCGTCGAAAAACTTTTGCTCGGCCCCCTCTTCGATAACGTCATCGTTCATGTCGACGCACAGAGTCAGCTGCTCGCCTCCGGGAAGCTCGGAAAAGATAAAGGGATAACGGCGAATATAGGCCGGAATATAGGCGTTCTCTTCCCACTGGCCGTTTTCCTGCAGGAAAAGATTCTCGGAATCGCGCAAACCAAGTATGGCGACGGGCGTCGCAGAATCGTCCGGACTAAAGGCGATAGGATAGAAATGGCATATTTGCGGCATTTCTATCAGGTTAATCGGCACGGCGTTGACGCCCTCCGTAAACGCGAAGGAAAAATTCTTCTTAAGCCCCATATCGCCGTGCTTTTGCTTGTCCAGCGGCGTCGGATTCTTGTAAAACAGGGGCATGTTTGGCGTCGCGTCGGCGCCGTTCGTTTCCTTTACCTCTTTGTCAGCCATAACTTACCTTTCTAAATTTCGGTTTTTCAGAGTAATTTACCCACAAGGTATTAACAATCCTATAAGGATGATACGCAAGTGCAACAGCATATCGCAATGTTTTTCAAAACAATCTTGTACTTTGCCTGATTTTTCATCTAACGTCTGAAACATATTAAGTCTACCAGAAAAGCGGGGTTTTGATGCGCATTGGCATGGTGGGAACCGGATATGTCGGTCTGGTCTCGGGGACGTGTTTTGCCGAATTCGGCACGGAAGTCGTCTGCGTCGACAAGGACGAGAACAAAATCGCCCGGCTGAAAGCCGGAGAGATCCCGATTTTTGAACCCGGCCTGGACGACCTGGTAGAACGGCAGGTCAAGTCCGGACGCCTGACCTTTTCAACGAACCTGAAAGACGCCGTTCAGGATTCTGACGCCGTTTTCATAGCCGTTGGCACGCCGCCGCGCCGGTCCGACGGACATGCGGATCTAAGCTTCGTATACCAGGCCGCGCGTGAAATCGCCGAATGCCTGGACGGGTATACGGTTATCGTCAACAAATCCACCGTACCCGTGGGGACGGCCCGGGAAGTCAACCGCATTATCAGCGAAATCTCCCCGGACAAGGAATTTGACGTTTGCTCGAACCCCGAATTTCTCCGCGAAGGCGCCGCCATAAATGACTTCATGCGCCCCGACCGCGTTGTAATCGGCATTGAATCCAAACGCGCCAGAAATGTCATGCGCGAACTTTACAGGCCGCTTTACCTCAACGAAACGCCGATCGTGTTTACGAACCCGGAAACGTCGGAGCTGATCAAGTATGCCAGCAACGCTTTCCTCGCCACAAAAATTACGTTCATCAACGAAATTGCCAATCTCTGCGAAAAGACGAACGCGGATGTTCAGGACGTCGCCCGCGCCATGGGTATGGACGGCCGCATCGGCGCGAAGTTTCTGCATGCGGGGCCAGGTTACGGCGGCTCGTGTTTTCCGAAGGACACCCTTGCGTTGACCCAGACGGGCCAATCTCTCGGCGCGCCGCAGAGCATCGTGGAGACGGTCGTGAAAGCCAATACGGACCGGCAGAAGGATATGGCAAAACGCATTATCCGCGCCTGCGGCGGCGACGTCAAAGGCAAGCGCATCGGCATTCTGGGCGTTTCTTTCAAGCCGCAGACAGATGATGTCAGGGATTCCCCGTCTCTTGTGATTATTCCCGCGCTGCAGGATCAGGGCGCCGTCATTGCCGCCTATGACCCGGAAGCTATGGAACAGGCCGCCAAAAGGCTGAGCGAAGTGGAATGGTGCGAAGACGCCTATCAGGTCGCGGCAAATGCAGACGCCCTCGTGATTGTGACGGAATGGAACGAATTTCGGGGCCTTAACCTGGAGCGCATTGCGGGAACGATGAGGACAAAAAGACTCATTGATCTTCGCAACATATACAAGTTCAAGGAAATAGAGCCGCACGGCTTCCATTACGTTTCAATCGGCCGCCCCGAACTCAGGCCCGAAAGCGCAGGGTCTGGAGACATATCCTCCGTTAACGCCGCTTGATACAGATTACAGGCCCGTAATCTTCCACGGTGGCTTTTTTCACGCTCTCTTTTGAATCGACGTTTTCCGCCTCGTCGACAGGGTCCATATAGCCGCGTACATACAGCCACTCCGAATCCTCGCTTTCAAAAATCTTGAGCGTGGCCGCGCCATCCTTGCGGCGCACAAACACAATATCGCCCTTTTGCGCGCGCGTATTCGGCGAAACAATGCAGGTTACGCCCTTGCTGATACCTTCGGATTTCAGCGAATCATCCGCGGCGACAATGGCAAAGAGATCCGGATCGGGCCACTCCATTGCAGTGCTTATCTTGTAAGTAATCTCGTGGAACCATCCCGGCTCGGCGCTGTCGCCGAACCCGCGCAGCG
>CAZCIB010000023.1:0-34505 GCA_964498755.1 uncultured Pseudobdellovibrionaceae bacterium
CGACGGCATCCTTGCTTCAGATATCGATACTTTATGCTGTTTTTAGAGGCGCCCATAAGTCCCGCTCCGTCAAAGCCGGTCATTGAGCCTAAAAAATAACCTCCAACTGCGCCGACAACTGGTTTCCATAAGCTTTCAACATTGAAGTTGTCAGTCAGTTTGCCCCACCAGTTCTTTGCAGTGTGGCCGGCTCCTTTCATTGCGTCTTCGCCAAACGCCACAGCCTGATCCCTTACTCCCTCAAATGCCTGCGTTGCATCCACCATCTTCCATGACCTTTCTTTATACGATTTACCCTTATTCTACTGTTACGCGGGTCCGGATTGCAAAAGCGTGCCGCAAGCATCTGGAATGACTGCATGATCAGTGAATATCAAGGCGCGGTCACAAATGAAATTTTCGCTTGCGCTCCGTGTAAATAGTTCTAAAAATCTTTAAAAAACTCGTGCTGCGCGCGTGACCTAAACAAGAAATAATTACAGGGAGAAAGATATGCGTTTGACGGATTTGTGGGAGACGTTTATCCGGCGGCCTTTAGGTCAAGGGGCAAATGCCGTGAGAGCGGAGGAGACGCCCGTTACGTCAACGAAACGTTTAGTTGACGCCGCTCGGGCCTATCGCGCGATTGATCCCGATACGATTATCGACGCTTATGACTGGGTCATTCAGACTCGCAATAAAATAGCCTTGTCCGGCGGCGCGACGAACGATGAGGTCGAGATGTACTTTAACAGGATGGTCCGCACCCTCAAGCAGGAAATTCAAAGCGGGGCAATACAAACTCACGCCTTGCGTGAAAAGGGCTTGCGAAAAAACCTGGAGAGAGCGGTTAACGCCGTCACTGAATTCGGCTCGAGCTATAAGACTGAAATTTATGTGCGGACGGGCGATCTGCTTGACGTTCTAAAGAAGGACCCTTTGCCCGGCCCTTATCTGGACGCCCTTGAGCGCGGCAGGCTAAAGCTTTACGAGCCGCGCCGCGGACTGGATTTCGTCATGCCCGCGCTCCAAAAACTGAACGAGATGGCGAAACCATTCTGCCCCTGCGCTTTTGCGTACGCGGCGGAACAGCCTGCGGCCGGCGCCTGCTGTCAGCCTTAACGGCACGGGAAAGCTTCGTACATCGCCATGGCGACGCCGGGGGCGGCGACGAATCCCTGATGCTGGGGATTGCGTTTAAGGTAACTCAGGACAACGGTCTGCAGGTCGGCGGGCGCGGCGTTCGTCGGCACGCAGAAATCCAGTTTCGAAGCCGCGCCCGTGGCGCGGTAAAGGTTGTAGGTATCGATCACGCCGGAGATATACGCCTGACACGTGGCGTGCGCGCCCGTAACCTTTTCCCCGCCATTGGCGTCGCGCTCGCAGACATAGATGAGGTATTCCGTCGAGATTTGCGCCGCCTTTGCGGGGGCGGGCAGGGCGAAAGTAATGAAGAGCGTAAGCGCGAAGCCGAGGGATCCGTGTAGCACGGATAATGTATAATAACTCTCCGTTCCGCCTTGCGTTGCAAGGCTGCGGCCGTGACGACATTTTTTTGGGGGGTAGTTCCTACTCATTGCCCTGTTTTTTCAATTGTTCGAGGACGGCGAAGGGCGAATCCTCCGGCTTCGATTTCACGTTCGCGGACAGGATCGTTTCTTTGCGTTCCTGCTTTTTCGGCTTTGCCTTGCGATGTTCGCGCTTGTCACGCTCCGGTTTTTTGCCGTCGTCCTTATTATGTTTTTTGCGCGCATGCGCCGGCGGTTTAGGCTTGTCCGAAGCCTTGCCTTTTTTCAGCAGAAACGTCGCCAGCTCGGGGCGTGATTGTTCCTGTTTTTGCGCTTCGGGCGCGGTCTTCTCAGTCCCTTCCTGGCTTTGTTCCTGATTGAGGGGGGCGGAAATATTCTGGGATTTGTCTTCAGCGCGTTCTTCAGCGCTCTCCGCTTCTCTCTCGCAACTCGCAACTCGCAACTCGCCACTCGCTTCTTGCGACTCGCTACTCTCTTCAGCCGGATCATAAATCTTGCGGTGACCCATGGCCTCAAGAACGGCGTAGAGATCGGGGATGGAACTGCCGAGCCATTCCGCCATTTTATGTTCGGCCTTGAATTTCCCATCTTTAGCCGAGTCGTAAACCGCGCTGATGACGCGCCCTAACATGTCGATGCGGACAGCGCGCGGCCCATAGACAGGGTAACCGATGGCGCGGTAAAAGCGCGGGTCCGCGTTTTCTTTGTCAATAGCAAACGATACGACGCCGTCATTTGGAACCGGCGCGGGCAGAGGTTTTTCGTGCCAAAGGCTCCAGAGCAGTCCGCGCAGACGCACGGCGGCGGGCTTGTTCAGCGCCGGAATGAAAACGAGTACGGGGCCAAGCATGACTTTGCGCGCGCGCAAGGCGGCACGGTCTTCCGGGGTGAGCTCCGCGATCAAGGGTTCCAAAACGTGACGCGGCACGATGCCAAGGGCTTCATGCGTCTGGAAGCAGATACCGCGCACCGCGCCGCTGACCTGCTCTTCTTCCGGGATTTCCAGTTTTTTGAGCGGCTCCAGCACGGCGTCGATATGCCGGTGCAGCCAGTCCTGAATCTTCGCCGCGACGTCCTGTTTGTCTCTATCGTCCAGCAGATCGGAATTTGTGACGGTCACGACCGGGCGCAGGATGGACGCGCCTTTTTCCACGCGCGCGGCCTCCACGCCGGGCAAAGGGTTGGTTTTGTCGGCCTGATAGAAAACCAGCCCGTCATCCTGTAATTTAAACTGCTTGTCCTCGGCCGTCAGCATCATGTTCTTGCGTTTTTGTATTTCCTGTTTGAGGGCGGAGCGCGCCGCGCTCATCACGGTTTTAAAGTCCGGTCCCTTCGCCGTCTCATCCGGTATAAAACGAAATCCCCTCAATTGTCCAATAGCATGTCCTTCAACAACCACTTCGCCGTCTTTTTTGATCCCGGCAAGCATGTGTTTTTGTTCACCGAGCGAGCGCATAAGCGTACTGGCGCGCTGATCGACAAATCTTCTTGTCAGGGCCTCGTGCAGGGCGTCGGAGATTTTATCCTCAATGTCGCGCGTCTTTTCCTGCCAGTATTCCGCGTTCTCGACCCAGCGCTCATGCTGGGCAATATACGTCCATGTGCGCACGTGCGCAATGCGCGCCATGAGGGCGTCAACGTCGCCTTCGACGCTTTTAAGCCGGTTGACGTGTTCGGCGATATAGCTCTCGCGCAGTTTGCCCCGGGTAAGCTTGAGATAGATTTCGGCCAGCAGCGCGTGATGCGATTCGTTCATCGTCTGCCGGAAATCCGGGATCTGGCAAACGGCCCAGAGCAATTCCACGGCTTCCGGCGTTGATGCGTACTTGCGGATATCCTCGCGGGCGAGAAGATGGGTGAGCGCAATTGTATCGCTGGCGGGCCGGGCTTTAGTAAGAACCGGCGTTTCCGAAGGCCTCTCAAGCGAGCTGATCAAGGCTTTAGCCGAGGAAAAATCGAGCGCGGCGTTGCGCCACTGAATATTTTTGAGCTTTGCGAAACGGTGATTTTCAATCGCCTCGACCGTATCCTCATCCAGATCCTTAACAGGTCCGGTGACGCCGAACGTGCCGTCGCGCGTATGCCGTCCGGCGCGGCCCGCGATCTGCGCGAGTTCATGGTTGAAAAGCGCACGCGATTTCAGCCCGTCGAATTTACGCGTCGCGGCGAAGGCGACATGATGAATATCCATGTTGAGCCCCATGCCGATCGCGTCCGTGGCGACGAGGAAATCGACTTCGCCAGACTGGTACATATCGACCTGCGCGTTCCTGGTGCGCGGACTGAGCGCGCCCAGAACAACAGCCGTGCCGCCGCGCTGCCGCCGGATCAGTTCGGCGACGTTGTAGACGTCATTAATGGAAAACGCCACGACGGCCGAGCGCGCGGGCAGGCGGGAAAGCTTTTTCGCTCCTGCGTAACTCAGTTTTGAAAAACGGGGGCGGCTCGTAAATTCGGCGTCAGGAACAAGCTGGCGGATAATCTCCGTCATGCTGTCCGAACCCATGAACATGGTCTCAAGCGTTCCGCGCGCGCGCAGCAAACGATCCGTAAAAATATGCCCGCGCTCTGGGTCGGCGCAGAGCTGGATTTCATCGATGCCGAGAAATTCGAACTCCCGGTCAAGGGGCATCGATTCGGTGGTGCAGAGAAAATACCGCGCTTTAGGGGGAAGGATTTTTTCCTCGCCCGTGATGAGCGCGGCGGCGTGCGCGCCTCTGATTTTAACGACGCGGTCGTAATTTTCTCGCGCAAGCAGCCTTAAGGGAAAGCCGATCACCCCGGTTTTATAGGAGAGCATCCGTTCAAGCGCCCGCCATGTTTTCCCCGTATTGGTGGGCCCGAGAACGGCGGTTACGCGGGAATCGCCCAGAACGGCGCGGTTGGTCAGGTTTGTGGGCATAAAGGACATTTAAGACAGTGTGAGCGATATGCAACTGGTTTTTGTCTGTTCCGTTCCGCAACGCCAAAACGGTCTAGCCGACAGACGCTCAATCTGCTAATGAATTTGAGTGCAATTCCAAGGGGAGAATTTATTATGCGCCTGACAGCTTTATCCTTCGCTACGGTTTTTCTTGCTGTTTTTTCACTGGTCCAGCCGATCCATGCGGAACCGCTTAATCCTGAAGGGGCGGAAAAGCTCAAGGCGATTTTTTCGGACATGCTCGCCTATCAGGAAGACGCAATGGCGGTCAATGATCTGACACTGAAAGCCGATGGCGAGATCAAAATCGAGCCTGCGGAAACCTATTACGCGGTGACCCTGCCGCATCTGAGCGTTCAGGCGGACGATGGCGAAGGGTTTTTCGATATCGGCATCATCGCCATTAACGCCGCGCCGACGGAGGACGAGGGAGTCTGGCGCATGTCCGTCGCGCTGCCGACGCCGATGACGGGATACGACCAGAACGGCTCTCCCCTGTTTACGGTCGATTTCGGACGCCAGCGCATGTCCGGGCTCTGGCACGAGGCGTTCCGGAATTTCGTTGCGCTGGACGCCGCCTACGAGAACGTGTCCGCGCAGGATACGCAAGGCAAATTCCAGATGTTGCTGCCGGTTTCACGGATAGTTTACGACATGACGGAAAACGAGAACGGAGACTGGTCCGGGCCTGTTCTGTTCGAAGTAAACGATATTTCCGTGAGAGTTGAAGGCTCTGAGGTTTTGAGTATTGATGCGGTTGAATCAAACTCGGAAATCCTGGAGATGTCGCCGCAAGCCATTGCGGAATATCAGGAAAAAATAGCCGCGCTCACGGAAAATCTGAGCGAGGCGGAAAACCCGGACGAGATAAGCGCCGGACACGCCACGGGGTTTTACAATACGGTTATGGACTTCCTTACGACCGCCTGGGACGGGTTTACCTCGCAAATTACCATTAGAGGCTTGAAAGTCACGGCCGGGCCGGAGAAGGATGAGAAATTCACAAGCATGGCCTTTGATTCGCTTGGCTATGGCTTTGATATGACAGGGTTTAAGGAAGACAGCGTCACGCTTGCGATGCGTTTTGGCTACTCCGGACTCGTCGTCGAACCGGAAACGCCGGAATATCAGGAAATCGTGCCCGGAGAGGTGAGCTTTAATCTGGTCGTCAAGGATCTGCCCTTCACGAAGCTGGCCGCCCTGGGCAAGGATACGCTCGAAGCGTCTCTGAAATCGCCTGAAATGGCGCAGATGTCAGGCATGCAGGCCGTGATGACGACGCCGCAGCTTTTGGCGGAATCCGGCACGGTCGCTGAATTGAAAGAAACGCGCGTCATCGGTCCGGCCTACAGCTTTGAAATCAACGGCATTGTGAACGCCGACGCGGCAGCGCAATTCGGCGCGACGGCGGACGCAAAGGCTGTAATCACCGGGCTCGACAAAATTACGGCGCGCATCACCGAGAAGATTAACGATCCTGAAACAACCGAACAAATGCGCCAGAAGCTCCAGCAACACCTGCAGGGCGTTGCTTTCGTTCAGATGCTGGGCCAGCAGGAAACAATGGACGACGGCGCGCAGGGGCGCGTTTATAATCTCGAGGTTACGCGCGACGGTCAGATGTTGCTGAACGGAACGGATTTATCCGCTCTTATGGCCGCGCAAAGAGGCGGTCAAGGCGCGGCGCCGCAACGGGGAGTCGCGCCGCAAGCGCCGCAACAGCAGCAGCCCGCGCCTCTTCCTCCGGCGGAGTGAGCCTACCCGAGAAGCAGTCCAAGGAGACCATCGAGTCTTTGAAGGCCTTCGGATGTCGGCGCGATGCGGTTATGATGGCGCGTGAGCAGTTTTTCGCTGATGAGCGCGCGCAGAGCCTGTTCCCCGATCAGGCTTTGCCACGGCTCTCCCGCCAGCTCGGAAACGTCGCCGAGATCAATGCCTTCTTTTATGCGCAGGCCCATCATGATCTTTTCCATTGCCGCGTCTTTCGGGGCGATAATCTCGAACGGATGCGCGCCATTGCCTTTCTGAAGCGTTTGCGCGAGCCAGAGGGCCGGGGCTCTGTGCCCGCGCGTGGCGTATTTTATCCCGTCAAGAGTCAGGCGGCCATGCGCGCCGGGCCCGATTCCCGCGTAATCCGCATAGCGCCAGTAGCTTAAGTTATGCAGACTTTCCTGCCCGGGCGCGGCGTGATTGGAGATTTCGTAGGCCGGCAGCCCGGCCTTGTCCGTCATCTCCCGGGTCACCTCGTACATTTCCCCGGCGAGGTCATTGCCGGGAATGCTCAGGCGTCCGGTTTTATAGAGCGTTTCAAACTGCGTGCCGGGTTCGATCGTAAGCTGGTACAGAGAGAGATGACCGCCGGCCATATGCAGCGCGTCGTTTAACTCGTCTTCCCAATCCTTGACCTTCTGGCCGGAGCGCGCGTAAATCAGGTCGAAAGAATAGCGCTCAAACGTATCGGCGGCGGTTTGAATGGCGGCTCTGGCCTCATCGGCGGAATGCGTCCGGCCCAGTTGCTTCAGGTCATGATCGTTCAGAGCCTGCACGCCAATGGAGACGCGGTTGATCCCGGCGGCTTTGAAGTCCCGGAATTTACCGGATTCAACCGATGTTGGGTTGGCTTCCAGCGTAATTTCCGCTTTTGGATCCAGCGTCCAGCGCCGGGCTATCGTATCCAGAACATGCGCGGTCGTTTCCGGCTCCATGAGCGAGGGGGTGCCGCCGCCAAAGAACACCGACGTCACATTGCGTCCCGGGGTCTGCGCCGCATAATAAGCAATTTCGTTTTCAAAAGCCTTGCCCCAATGGGCATGGTTAACGCTGCTTGCGACGTGCGAATTAAAGTCGCAATACGGGCATTTCGAAAGGCAATACGGCCAGTGAACATAGACGGCAAAAAGGCCGCTTTTTTCAGAGCGGCCTTTTGCTTCCGAACGTTCCATGGATCGGGCGTTAATTAACGGCAAAGGTGACAGGATTGAGCGCAGCCGGCGCTATGCTGATGCCCGTCGTGCCGATCGTATTCAGCATGGATTCATAAACAATCGGCAGGGCAAAGAGGGCGCCGCCGCTGGCAAGGCGAATTGCGCCGTCCTTGAGCGGGGTCTGGCTCGGGTTTTCAACGTGATCCTTGATTTTCAAGACGCCAAGTACTCCAAGCATCAGGCCCAAAAGATAGGACAGACCTGTCAGAAGTCCCGGCAGAGCCTCAATGGACTCAATGATGTTTTCCGCGATCGTGCTGAAGCTGGCGCCGGCCTGCGCTTCACTCGCCCCGATCGTCATAGACGCGGCAAGCGCGACGGGAAAAACCGCAAAGCGACTGCCGATAAATTTCATAACTTTACGCATTTTGTCCTCCTCTATTGCAAAATGCCTAATTTCCGTAAATTGGTTAATGTTTTGTACGCCAGAAACCCGCAGCTTTCAAGACATAATTTATATTTTCTCCTGCAATGCGCAAGGTATTCGTACCTTTAAGGCATCAAAATATGTGATTAACAATTGCAGGATTGCGTTTTGCGCAGAGCTGTGTTTCATTATGTTTATGAATAACGTTTGCGCCTTTGCCTATCCAGCGATGCTGTCCGGTTTCAATACGAAAACCGGACGCACGTGTATGCGCGGCTGAAACGTTTGAATAGAAACCGTCGGCCCGCTCTCCTTTCCAAAGGCCGACAAGAAAAATTTCCTCACTGACAATCAAGAATTTTCCTTTTCGGCTCTTTTTGAGGAAGGGGACGAAGTAAAGCTGCGCTTTTTTACTCCGTCCCAGTTTCGTGGAGCCTGGCTGGCATAACAAAGAAAGGAAAAAACAATGACTGAAGACAAAGACACAGACCCCTTATTGATCGACGTTCCCATGCCGATCGTAACGCCAAGGCTGATTTTAAGGCCGCCGCAGGCGGGCGACGGCGCTCTCGTTCATGAGGCCAAGCTGGAGACGTGGGAGCAACTCAACAAATGGATGGTCTGGGCGAAGGAAAAACCTGCGCTGGAAGAGGACGAGGCGCTATGCCGCAAGGCGCAAGCGCAGTTCATTTTGCGTGAAGACATGATGCTGTTCGGCTTTTGCCGGGAGACGGGCCGCTTTATCACTGGAACTGGCCTTCACCGCTTCGACTGGAAAACGCGCGTTTTCGAAATCGGCTACTGGGTCCGCAGGAGCGCGCAGGGCAAGGGCTACGCGAGCGAGAGTACGAACGCGCTTATTCGCTATGCATTCGGCGCGTTAAATGCGAACAAGGTGAAGATCTGTCATGACGCGAATAACGATGAAAGCCGCCGCGTCATCGAAAAGCTTGGGCTGGAGAAAGAGGGCGTCTTCAAAAATGAAAGCCAGCTCAATGACGGCGCGTTATACGACCGTCACTGGTACGGGCGTTTGAACGCGGAAGGTTTGCCCCCGCTTGACGTTTCGTGGGGAGAGAGACCGTGACGCGGAATACGAAACTTCTGTTCGCCTTTACGATTTGCCTGAGTATCATACCGCTGTTTCCTGTGGTGGTGCTGTTCTATCATAACCAGATCGGGCTCAGCTTTCACCAGTTCATGATCGGCGAGATCATATTCTCGGCAATTGTGGTGTTGATGGAGGTACCTTCCGGATGGATTTCGGATATCTGGAAGCGCAAATATGTGCTTGCGCTTGGCGCGGCCCTTTCTGGCGCGGGATATGTCGCGCTCGCGCTCGCTGGGTCGTTCTGGGACGCGGTAGCCGGGCAGGCCTTGATCGGTTTCGGGGTCAGCTTTGTCAGCGGCACGATTGGCGCGCTTTTATACGATGATTTGCTGCATCACGGCAAGGAAGAAGACTTCCGGCGGTTGGAAGGAAAGCGGCATGGCACGGGTTTATATGTCGTTGGCATTTCAAGCGTGGCCGGAGGGTTTCTCTATGTTTTTGATCCTTACCTGCCAGTCTGGATCTGCGCACTGGCCAATTTCCTGTGCGTGCCTGTCGCCCTGATCATGGACGAGCCGCCCCGGGTGAAAAAAGTCGTCGAGGGGCATCCGCTTAAGGATATGGCGCAGGTCGTTCTTTTCAGTATCCGCGATAACAAGGAGCTTGCCGCGCTGATCCTTTTTGTCGCGATTTTGTACGGCGGCACGCAGGCCGGGATGTGGATGCAGCAGCCTTATTACATCGCGCTGAATATCCCGGAGGAATGGTTCGGCGTTTTCGCCGCTGTCGGATTTCTGATCGGTGGCACGGGCGGCTATTTCGGGCATCTTCTGGAACGCTGGTTCCGGCCTGTGCATATCCTGACCGGACTCTGGCTGATAGTGATCGCTTTCTGGGCTCTGAGCGGGGCGGCCCTCTGGTATCACGGGCTTGCGCTGATGATGATCAGCACTGCGGCGTTTGGCATTGGCTGGCCGGTCGTGCAGGATGCCGCCAACAAGCGCATCGACTCCAGCCGCCGAGCGACGGTTCTTTCAAGCGCATCGACTCCAGCCGCCGAGCGACGGTTCTTTCAATTATATCCTTGAGCATGCGTCTTGTGTTTTTGCCGCTCGGCTACGTGATCGGCTGGGTGACGGACGCTCACGGCGTACAGGCGGGGGTTCTGGCCCTGGCCGGAATTGTATGCCTTGCGAATCTCTTTAATGCGCGAAAATTGCTGGCAGGAAAGGGGACGGAGTAAAAACGCTTGTTTTACTCCGTCCCCGTTAGGGGGTCCTCAAGCTCGGCGCGTACGCGCGGCAAATTCCCCGGATAGTTTTCCTGAATGAATTCGATCAGCTTTTCCCGCACGAGGCAGCGCAAATCCCATCCCGTCGGGGAGTCTTCGGAACTGACGAGCGCGCGGATGGTGATTGTCTTATCCGTCGTGTCGATGACCTGCACGACCTTGACCTTGCCGTCCCAGAGATGCGCGGCCTCGTTTTCGAGGATGCGGTCAAGCTCCTTGCGGATCGGCTCCATGGGCGTAGTGTAATCGAGATGCAGGACGACGCTGCCGATCAGGTCCGCCGTCGCGCGCGTCCAGTTCTGGAACGGGTTGTCGACAAAGTAGGAAATCGGCAGGACGAGCCTGCGCCAGTCCCAGATTTTCACGACGACGTAAGTGAGATTGATTTCCTCGATCCAGCCCCATTCGCCCTCGACCACGACGGCGTCCCCTAAACGAATAGGCTGCGTAATGGCGATCTGCAGGCCGGTGAAAAAGTTGCCGATGGTCTTTTGCGCGGCCAGACCCAGCACGATGCCGGCCACGCCGGCGGAGGCGAGCAGGCTGACGCCGAGCGCGCGGATTTCCTCGAACGTCATCAGCGCGACCGCAATTGTCAGGAAGACGATCATCGCGCCGATCAACCTGCGGATAACCCGGACTTGCGTATGCATCTGGCGGGCATAGAGGTTGTTCTTCGAGTCTATTTTGAACTTGCGCAGGAACAGATCCGATCCCATATGCACCGCGCGCATCGCAATCCATCCGAATAGCGCAACAATTATAATGGTATAGGTGTTATCAACCCATCCATATTCCTTCAGCGGCACAGGCAGGTTCACGGCTGTGACGTAAAGCGCGGTCAGAAGGAACAGAACCTGAACCGGCGCATTGAAATTCCTGAATAAAAGGATGAAAAAGTTATCCTTTTCTGCGCTTATCCTGTTCCAGACGAAGCGCTTGAACAGGTAGAACGCAATGACCAGACCGATCATCAGTCCGATGAGGGCGTAATCCGAGAGCCCGAATCCGGTGAGAATCTCATTCCAGTCCGGCGGTTCCTGAGTTCCGGGCGTTGTTTCGTTTTCCGCGTTTACTGTTTTTTCTGCGCTCATGGTCGTTTGCAAAAGCATTGTTGTACAAATTTTTCAAAGGCCTGCGCGCGGTGGCTGATTTTGTTTTTGAGGTCCGGGTTCATCTCGGCAAAAGTCTCGCCGTATCCGTCCGGAACGAAAACCGGATCATATCCAAAGCCTTTATCCCCGCGCGGCGGCCAGACGAACCGGCCCTCTATTCTGCCTTCGAACGTTAACGTTTCGCGCCCGTCCGGAAAAGCAAGAGCAAGCGCGCAAATAAACGCGGCGGAGCGGTTGTTTGCGTCTGATTCTTCGAGTTTTTTAACAATAGTTTCAGAGGCTTTGTAGAAGTCTTTCTCCGGCCCGGCCCAGCGCGCTGAATAAACGCCCGGATCGCCATTCAAAGCCGCCACGGCGAAGCCGCTGTCGTCAGCCAGCGCGGGCAGATTCGCGCCGCTGGCCGCCGCTTCGGCCTTGAGGATCGCATTGGCTTCAAACGTTGCGCCCGTCTCCTCCGGCTCTGGCAGGTTCAAATCGCCTGCGGAGATCACTTCAACCCCGTAAGGTTTCAGCAATTCCCCGATTTCCCGAACCTTGCCCGGATTGTGGGAGGCGAGGAGGAGTCTGCCCAAATTCATTTATTTTTCCCCAAAGCTCTTCTTCTGTATCGTCGACAATTCCGAGCAGCCTTTTTTGGCAAGAGTGAGAAGCTCGAAGAAAGCTTCTTCGGAAAACGGGTCTTTTTCAGCAGAGGCCTGGATTTCAACGAGCTTGCCGCCGCCGGTCATAACGAAATTCGCATCCGTGTCGGCAGTCGAATCTTCAGCGTAATCGAGATCGAGACAGGGGAATCCCTCATATACGCCGCAGGAAATCGCCGCAATCGTATCCCGCAGCGGCAGCTCAGCGATAACGCCGCTATCGACGAGTTTTTGCAGCGCCATGTGCATGGCGACATAGGCTCCCGTAATCGCCGCCGTGCGCGTGCCGCCATCGGCCTGTAGCACGTCGCAGTCAATGCGCACCTGTCTCTCGCCCAGAACTTGCTGATTAAGGACAGCGCGCATGGCCCGACCGATGAGGCGCTGGATTTCCTGCGTCCTGCCGGACTGTTTGCCGCGCGTGGCTTCACGGTCGACGCGCTGGCTCGTCGAGCGCGGCAGCATGCCGTATTCCGCCGTGACCCAGCCTTTACCGGTATTGCGCAGCCAGTTCGGAACCTTGTCTTCGGACGTGGCCGTGCAGAGCACGTGCGTGTTGCCGAATTTGGCCAGACAGGACCCTTCGGCGTGAATGTTGACGTTGGTCTCCAGCTGAACGATGCGCATTTCATCGGCTGGCCGCCCGGAAGGTCTCTGCATGAATCTTCTCCCTGTTCGTGATTGCGCGGCAAACCATAAAGATATCTGCTTTAAAGTCAAACCTGCGTTCGTGCCTGTGGTTCTGCCTGTGGTTTTTAAGGGCTGTGAATTTGCGAATTGTATTTTCGGGAAATGAAATTACATTTAGTCGTATGTTTGCCGAGTTGAACGAACGCGCGCGCACGATATTGCAGATGGTCGTCGAGTCCTATCTTGAGACAGGCGAGCCTGTAGGATCGCGTACCCTGTCGAAAATGGAGCGGCTAAATCTCTCGCCCGCATCCATTCGCAACGTGATGCAGGATCTGGAAGAGCAGGGATTTCTCGAGGCGCCGCACGTGTCCGCAGGCCGTCAGCCAACGCAAACGGGTTTGCGCTTTTATGTCGACGGATTGATGAGCGTTGGAAATCTCAGGGCGCTGAGCGCGGAGGAGCGCGCCCGGATCGAAGCTGAATGCGCGGCGGCGGGGCGCAATATTTCCGATGTTTTCACGCAGGCGGGGACAACGCTTTCGGGCCTTTCTTCGTGCGCGTCGCTCGTGCTTGCGCCCAAATCCGAAAAACCCCTGAGGCATCTGAGCTTTGTCGCATTAAGTTACGGGCGCGTTCTGGCTGTGCTGGTCAGTGAGGACGGCCTGGTTGAAAACAGAATTATGGAGGCGCCGATGGGCGTTTCCGCCGCGGCGCTGGAAAGCGCGGGCAATTATCTGACGGAAAAACTGCGGGGCAAAACGCTGCCCGAAGCTCGATCGGAAGTCATGTACGAGCTGTCTGCGCATCAAAGCCAGCTTGACAAGGTCGCCGAAGAACTCGTGCGCAAAGGCATAGAGCTTGAAATTACCGGCCAGAATCACGGGCATCTTGTGATCAAGGGAGCCTCCAGGTTGCTTGAAGACGTGCGGGCGATGGAAGACCTGGAAAACGCGCGCCGTTTGCTTGAGGATCTAGAGAACGAGGAAACCATGCTCAAGATTCTCGACTCGGCGCAGGGCGCGGAAGGCGTCCAGGTTTTTATCGGTTCGGAGAATGTGTTTTTCGCCAACTCCGCTTGTTCGGTGGTGCTCTCGCCACTGATATCGCGCGAAGATGGCCCCGGAAAAAAACAGGAAAAGGTTATAGGGGCGGTTGGCGTGATCGGGCCGACAAGGCTGAATTACGGACGAATTGTGCCGATGGTGGACTACACGTCGCGGGTAGTCAGCAATGTTTTATAAGCGCGGCGTCATCTCTGTTTTTCAATTTAGCTCTTTGTATCCTATAATGTCTGAATGATCAGAAGATATATTTTTATTCTCCTCTTTGTTTGTTTCGCAATTCCTGGCGGGAAGGCGTTCTCCCAGCAGTCTGATAACCCGGGTGATTTGTTTAGCGGGGGTGATGACGGGCAGGGACCTGACGATTCTAATTCAATCTATCAATATGATCCCCGCTTAAGGCAGCTTTTTGACGGTCATCCCTACTACGAGCCGAACAGCCCTCAGGCCGGAAAAGATGTGCGGTGGCATTATTCCCCGGAATTTGGTCCCGGTCGCAAGCGTTATGTCAGTGAGGCTTACCCGGATATAGAAGGGCGCGTACCCGACTGGGCAAAAAAAAACGCAGGCCTGATTTTGCCAGCGGAACTTGATTTAAGTCTGGTCGCTGACCCACGCGATCCCGCAAACGCTTTTATGATCAGGCTTGAATATCAAAAACTTCTGCAAACCTGTGATCCGCTGTCGGACATATTGTATGAGAACGAATTTATTGAACCATTTTATTACGATATACGCGTGTACGGCGTGATGCCTCCAGAACAGCAAAGCGCTTCGGGAGGCTGTATCGTTACGGAGAACAAGCCCGAGGCGCGCATCCGTATCAGCCGTTTCGAGGCCGAAAAAATCAAACATGTCAGATTTTACGCGCTTTATGAAATCGACAGATATGATTTAAAACTTGAAGAGGACACGGTTTCCCTAAGGCCTGTTGGCCGGAGCGAGCGCATTATTGTGCCGAAAAATGATCCGAACCGGCTGGATCCGCTGGCTTACCGGTTTTATCCGGAGCGGACGGTTGCGCTCTTTGTCGCGGAGAATGGGCGCGGGGCCCCTGATCATGAACAGGCTCTGGATGATTTTGCACAGACGCGTGGGCTCGTGCCTGTGAAAACTGATATTGACGGTCCGACGTCTGGCCATGCGGGGCAAAGGATCTATTATTATGAGGACGTGGGTGGCTCCCTGTTTAACGCCCTGCAAGAGAAAAGCGCTGGACAGGCTATTGTCGCGGGACAGATTAGTGGTTATAAAACCGTCCGGGATGTTGGCGGCGCACGCCGTTATCCCGTTGAAGTGGACGTTTACGCGCGGCTGCCTCATGATGACGAAACCCCCGGAATGTAAGGTAATTGAGTTAAAATGAAACCGGAAAAAGCAATGTCGGAAAACGATGCCGCGCCGGAAGGCGAGGAAGAGATCAAACAGGGGCAAGACAAGGCGGGCCCGGAGGAGGCCGCTTCGGAACAGTCGTCCCGCCTTGAGCCGGAGCCTGAAGAGCAGGTTCAGGCAAATCAGGCGCCTGCAAGCGAATCTGAAACGGTGCAGGCCCTTCAGGAAGAGCTTGAAAAGACGCGCGAAAACGCATTGCGCGTTCTGGCCGAGGCGGACAATATCCGCAAGCGCGCCGCCAGAGAGCGTGAAGACGCCACCAGATACGCGGTTGCTAATTTTGCCCGCGATCTTCTGGGCGTTGCGGATAACTTCGGCCGGGCGATTGGCGCTGTCCCTGAAGAGTTGAGGGATGGCAATGATCATATCCGCAATCTGATGGCCGGGCTTGAAGCCGTCGAAAAGGAAATGCTGAAAACGTTTGAAAGGAACGGCATTCAAAAAATTGTTCCTAACGGCCAGATCTTTAATCCGAATTATCACGAGGTGATGTTCGAGGCGCCTGTCCCGGGTAAAAAAGCGGGAGAAATTATTCAGGTAATCGAGCCGGGTTACGTCCTGCATGACAGGCTCTTGCGGCCAGCCCGCGTCGGCGTCGCCAAGGATGAATCCGGTCAGGAGCAGGGTGGCAATCACGTGGATACGCAAGCCTGACAGACATCTATAAAAGTGTGGTTTTGTTTTCGTGCCTGCAATTTCTGTTTGTGTCTGAAGTTTGCCATGCCTACACTTTAGTACAGGCATGAGTGAGAAAAACAAAAGCATATTCCCGGAGCGAATCGCTTTCGTCGACGACGATGAGGATATACGCTATCTCGCGCGTTGCGGCTTTGAAGAGCAGGAAGACATTGTTTTTATGACCTGCCAGAGCGGGGAGGAGTTGCTTCTCCGGATCCGGGAGCTTCAGCCTGATCTGATTATTCTCGACATGCGCCTGAAGGGGATGGACGGCGTTGATACGCTGCAGGCTTTGCGCGAACATCCGGATGCCATGGATATTCCGGTTGTCTTTATTACCGGAAAGCAGGATCTGAATATGATCGAGCGCTATCACAGGCTCGGCGTTATCGGCGTAATTCACAAGCCCGTAAACCCGTCCGAGCTTGCGCTCAAGATTATGGAGATCTGGCGGAAGAAAGATGGCAAAGAAAATCAGGATGAAGCGCCGACAGAAAAGGAAAACGACTAGTTCACTTCGGGCGCTTACTTGCAGATGAAAATCCTTGCAAAGGCGTCTCGATCGGGATTATAACGTCAGTCTTTCCAAAGTAAGACGTCGGGGTGTGGCGCAGCTTGGTAGCGCGCCTCGTTCGGGACGAGGAGGCCGGAGGTTCGAATCCTCTCACCCCGACCATTTACATTGCAAAAAGCGCTAAAATTCCCGCTCGACCGTAAAGCTGACCAGTTCGGCGAGCGCGTTTCTGACAATCGATTTCGGCATGAGCTCAAGACTTAAAAGCGCGTTTCCGGCATATGTCCGCGCTTTGTGCATGCCGTGCTCGAGCGCGTCGTGTCGGGCCAGTATTTCCTGCGCCTGTTTGAGATCAGCGGGTCTTTGGTCGAGATTTTTAAGCGTGCGCTCCCAGAATGCGCGTTCTTCTTGCGTCGCTTTATCAAGCGCGAAGAGGACAGGCGCGGTGATTTTGCCCTCGCGGAAATCATCGCCGATCCGCTTGCCGAGCTTGGCCTGGTTCGCGCTGTAATCAAGCACGTCATCGGCGATCTGAAACGCAATGCCGAGATTGGTTCCGAACATGCGCATCAATTCATGCGCGTCGCGCCCGCCGCTGGAAATGGCCGGGCCGATTTCGCAGGCCGCAGCGAACAGGGCCGCCGTTTTCGCGTGTACGATTTTTTCGTAGTCCGCGAAAGTCATGTCGAGATCGCCGCGCGCATTCATCTGCATGACCTCGCCTTCGGAAATCGTCGCCGAAGCGTCCGAGAGAATGCGCAGGACGTCAATCGAGCCGTCCTCAACCATTAACTGAAACGCGCGCGAGAAAAGAAAATCGCCGACCAGCACGCTGGCCTGATTGCCGAAGACGATGTTCGCGGAAGGCTTGCCGCGCCGCTCGTCGCTTTCGTCAACAACGTCGTCATGAAGCAGCGTCGCGGTATGAATGAATTCGACCGCGGCGGCGAGTTTATGGGCCCGCGCGCTGTCATTGCCGTAAATCCGGGTAGAGGCGATCGTCAGAAGCGGACGAATCCGTTTGCCGCCGGAGGAGATCAGATGACTGGCCAGTTCGGGGATCAGCGGGACGTCGCTGCCCATTTTGTCCAGAATCGTGACGTTGACGGCGCTCATATCGTCCTCGAACATCGCGGCGAGATGTTCGAGTGGATTGAGTTTGCTTTCTATTTGCGCCGCCGTTGCCATAGTTTGGTCTTAAAGCAGGAGCGCCTTAAAGACAACAGCTAATACCCATGTTTCGATAATGTTATTTATTTCTTTCCGTTCAGTGTAAAACAGTAATCTATGAACGCTCCCGCGACATGGGTTTTGAACAAGGCGGTGTCGCTGCGGCAGCCCGAGAAGGGCTTCCGGACGTCGCTGGATTCCGTGATGCTCGCGGCGGCGTGCCCGCTCAAGTCCGGGCAGTCTGTTCTTGATCTGGGCTGCGGCGTTGGCGGGGCGGGATTATGCGCGTTGTACAGGGTGGAACATACCCGGTTAACCGGGATTGATATACAGGAAGACTATATCGGGCTTGCGGTTAAGAACGCGGCGGATAACGGCGTAACCGAGCGGGCAGCGTTTGTATGCGGGGATGTGCGGAACTATAGAACGGAGGAGATGTTTGACGCCGTGATTTGCAATCCGCCTTATCTGGAAGCCGGGGCGCACACGCGCTCTCCTGTAGAGGCGAAAGCGATTGCGAACGGGCAGGAGGAACTGGACCTCAAGGACTGGATAGACGCCGGATTTCGCAACCTGAAGTCGAAAGGATCGTTGACGGTTATCCACCGCGCCGATACGCTCGATAAGATAATACAGGCCCTCGGGCGGCGCTTTGGCGGGACGGAGATTATCCCGCTCTGGCCGAGGGGAGGCGAGCCCGCTAAACGGGTGATTATAAGGACTTATAAGGACAGGCGATCCCCGGCCGTCTTGCATCCAGGGATCGTTCTGCACGAGCCTGACGGGAATTATACTGAGTATACTGAAAGGATATTGCGGGATGGACAATCAATCTGAGGATTTATTCGAAGTCATTAAAAAGGCTTTGCGTAACGCGCGGAAAGCGCCGCCGTTCAAATGGATTTTTGTCTCGAAACCGCGCATCGCGGTCCTGCGCTTTTCCGGCGTGATCGCCGATAACGGCGCAATGTGGCGCGGCGCGATCAGTCACGCCAAATGCGCGAAGCTGATCGAAAAAGCGTTCAAGGTTCCTGATCTGGAGGCCGTCGCGCTCGTCATCAATTCCCCCGGCGGCGCGTCGGCGCAGGCCTCGCTGATTTCCAGCCAGATTCTCAAGCTCTCGCAGGAAAAGGAAAAGCCGGTCTATGCGTTCGTGGAGGACGTGGCCGCGTCGGGCGGGTACTGGCTCGCCTGCACGGCGGACGAGATTTACACGCAGGAAAGCTCGATCGTCGGTTCAATCGGCGTGATTTCCGCCGGCTTCGGGTTCGAGGACTTTATCAAGCGTTACGACATTCACCGCCGTATCCATACGGTCGGCAAGGACAAGGCGTTTCTGGACCCGTTCGAGCCGGAAAAGGACGGCGACCTCAAACGCCTGACGCGCATTCAGAAAAGCATTCACGAAACGTTTAAAGACTGGGTCAAGGAGCGCCGCGGCGCCGTTCTTAAGGGAAAATTGAACGCGATCATGGAGGGCGATTTCTGGACCGGGCGCGAGGCTGCCGATCTGGGCCTCACCGACGGGATCGGCGATATGCGCAGCGTGCTTGAGGAGAAATACGGCGACAAGGTCAAATTCGTTGAAATCCAGCAGGAGAAAAAATTCTTCTCGTCCTTCCTGCCGATGGGGCAGGAGTCGCGCGCGGAATGGATTTACGACGCCATGGAAGCCGTCGAAAACCGCACTGTCTGGCAGCGGTTCGGGTTGTGACATTTCTATAAAAACTTGACATTTAACAGCAGAAGTGTCATTTTTGTCGTATGGTGACATATTCGGATTCGGCATCGGAAAAAGTACGTATGAATGCGCAGGGGCGCATTGTCATCCCGAAAAAATTCCGCGATGCCCTCGGCCTCAAGCCCGGCGGCGAAATTACGCTCACGCTCGATGAAAACGGCTTGCATTTCCAGACGTTTGGAATGTTGCTGGAGCAGGCGCGGGCGCAAATCTCCGGGAGATATCCGGAAGGCGTGAGTCTGGTGGATGATCTGATCCGGGAACGCCGCAGGCAGGGCGAAGAAGAGCGGACGGAATTTGAACAGTGACGGTCGTCCTGGATTCCTCCGCGTTCGTGGCGATGGTTTTAAATGAGCCCGGCAGCGAGGCGGTTGAGGCCGCGTTGCATGATAGCGTGATGTCCGCTGCGAATGTGACGGAGTGCGTCGCCATCATGATACGGCGGGGTCTGTCTTACGATCACGCATCTGAAATCATTCAAAAATCCGGCGCGCGCATCATTCCCCTGACCTTTGGCCCGTCTGCGGAAGCGGGCTTGATGCATGATAAAACCCGCTCTTTTGGCTTGTCTTACATGGACTGTATTTGTCTGGTTCTGGCGGCTGATATGAACGCGCCGGTTCTAACCGCCGATAAAATCTGGGCGGAGCTTGATCTGGAGATTGAGGTGCGGGTTGTGCGGTGAGCCTGTTTCGCAACCGTTCCGACGCGTATGAAGACACGGTAATACTGTATGTGTGAATCCTTCTTAATATTTGTTCACGCCATGACCGCAAGGAAGACGCAATGGACGCTATGATCTTTTCTTCGCGGCCCTTTGCGCTCCATGGCGTCCTTTGCGTGGACCCAAAAATGCAAAATCCTTAAGCCGCCTTCTTCTCCATAACCTTGCCCGGTTTAAGATTTTCCCGCAGATACGCGGCGGGTCTGGCAAGTCCCCGCGTCGGGCTAAATTCTTGGCGCCCAGCCCAGATACGGCAAAACTTTTGCGCAGGCCGACTGAATCCCTTGGCCGGCTTTACCGGCAAGACTCCAGGCAGAATTCAGCCCAACTTTCACCTTTGCGGTATCCGCTGCTGTCCTTGTCTCAAGCGTTTCATTTGTGTCCGTCATGATTCTATCCCAGGTTAATTAATAAGCGTTGCTCAGGGCTAGTAATAAGTAAATTACTTAAAAATCAAGAAAGTTTTAATTGGACATAAAATTTTCTTGAAAGTTGATACGCTCTTCTCTATAGGGTTTCTAAACATAACACAGGAGGATGTCATATGTTTGGGAGAGGCAAGAAAAAAGTTATTGTACCTGTCGTTACTCTTGACGGCGTTATTGCGGCGTCAAAAAAACCAGGTAAATTAAACACGGATACGGCGTTTGATCCGCTTACAAAAGCGTTCCGGGTTGCTGGTGAGGGAGGCGTAGTTTTAAAAATCAACTCTCCGGGCGGCTCGCCGCTTCAAAGCGAGTTAATTGCTGACAAGATTAGGAGAGAGGCAGATAAAGCCAAGGCGAACGTTACGGCATTCGTTGGAGAAATTGCCGCGTCAGGGGGGTATTGGCTGGCTTGTGCGGCAGATAAAATTGTATGTCAGGGTAAAAGCTCTCTTGTTGGCTCAATCGGCGTCATTGGTGCTGGTTTTAACTTTTCAGAGGCTATGGAGAAGCTGGGCGTTAAGCGCTGGGTTGTTTCGCAAGGTGAAAACAAGTCACGGCTCGATCCGTTTTCTCCGCCAAGTTCAAAAGATGAAGAATGGTTGCGCGATCTTCAGGCTCAGACATTTCAGCATTTTAAAGATTGGGTTGTTGAAAGACGCGATTGCAAGATAGATATCGACAGGGTTGCGACGGGCGATGTGTGGCTTGCTCCTGAGGCTAAGAATCTGTGTCTGGTTGACGACATTCAAACTCTGGGGGGGTATCTGTCAGCGCGTTTTGGCGAAAATGGATACTGCACCATCGACTTTGCGCCGAAAAAGAAGGGTTTTGTAGCTTCATTGTTTGGCGCGCATTCGAGTAAGGGAATTGTGCAAGATACAATTGAGGACGCAATTTCTGCGGTACAAGAGCGACAAATGTGGGCGCGATATGGTCTTTGATCTTTTTCTTTTCTTAGAGATTATGAAAGGCGGAGGAATATTCCTCCGCCTTTTTTAATTTTGCTGTTCTGTGGCTGTCCACAAGCGCTGTTCCTAACGAAGACTGATATCGCAGCTAAGCCGCCTTCTTCTCCATAACCCTGCCGGGTTTAAGATTTTCCCGCAAATACGCGGCGACCTGATCAAGGGCGATGCGTTCCTGGGCCATGGTATTGCGCTCGCGCACGGTGACGGTTCCGTCCTCGTTCGTCTGGTTGTCGATGGTGAAGCAGAACGGCGTGCCGATCTCGTCCTGCCGCGCATAGCGTTTGCCGATATTCTGCTTGATATCCAGGTCTACGGCGAATTCCTCGCGCAGTTCCATGTAAAGCTTTTGCGCGATAGGCACGTGCTCTTCCTTGGCCGTCAAGGGCAGGATAGCCGCTTTCTTGGGCGCAACGGCCGGGTGGAAATTCATATAAACGCCCGACGGGCGGGACTCGTCGATCGTATAGGCCTCGCAAAGCAGGGCGAGAACGCCGCGCGTCAATCCGGCCGCCGGTTCAATGACGTGGGGAATGTAGCGCTCGTTCGTCACCGGGTCCATGTATTCCATTTTCTGGCCGGAATGTTCCTGATGCTGCTTGAGGTCGTAATCCGTGCGGTAGGCGATGCCCTCCAGCTCGCCAAATCCCGGCGCGGTGAAGGGGAAGCGGTATTCGACGTCATAGGTGCATTTGGAATAGAACACAAGCTCGTCCGCGTCATGCTCGCGGAAGATGATGTTCTCGCTGGTCAGGCCGATGCCTTCCCAGAATTTGCGCCGCTCTTCCTTCCAAAAATCGAACCATTTCTGGGACTCGTCCGGGTGGCAGAAAAATTCCATTTCCATCTGCTCGAACTCGCGGCTGCGGAAGATATAGTTGCGCGGGTTGACCTCGTTGCGGAAGGCCTTGCCGATTTGCGCAATCCCAAAAGGTACGCGCACGCGGCTCGAGTCGACGACGTTCTTGAAGTTGATGAAAATTCCCTGCGCCGTCTCGCCGCGCAAATAGGCGATATTGTCATCCGAGGCCACCGCGCCGATTTTGGTTTCGAAGAGGAGGTTAAAAGCTTTGGGTTCGGTGAGGGTGCCGGGCTCTTTGGCGTCCGGGCCTAAAATTTTGCCGTAATTCTCGAGGCTCACACTCGTCAGGGGTTGTGTGTCATAATCTTCCGGCGTACCCGAACCGGCTTTTTTGATACGCTTTTCAATATCAGCCTTCTCGTCATCTTCGAACAAGGCGAGCCACTGACCTTCTCCACTTTTGGGCGCGTAAACGACGAGATGATCCGCCCGATACCTTTTCTTCGTCTCCTTGCAATCCACCATCGGATCGCTGAATCCACCGACATGCCCGCTGGCCACCCAGACTTTCGGGTTCTGGATGATCGCGCTGTCGAGCCCGACCATCTGCACCGGCTCGCCGTCCGGGCCGAGCGGGGGCGTGAGCACCATGGCCTTCCACCACAGATCGCGCAGGTTGTTCTTGAGCTCCACGCCGAGCGGGCCGTAATCCCAGAAACCGTTGATCCCGCCGTAAATCTCGGAGGCCGGGAAAATAAATCCGCGCCGCTTGCACAGCGCGACGATGTCTTTCATATCGGGGGTTATAGGTCCGTCGGTCATTTTAGGTACTCTGCCTTTTGTTCTTCTGTGGCGTCATCCCGTTGGCGTTTTGCCGTACGGCAAAACCTGCACAAACGGGATCCATGATGTGTGCAGGCGCAGCCTGCACTCTTTACTGGACCCCGGATGTTTAAGCAAGCCTGACGTCTTGCCTCCGGGGTAACGGCTAAAACTAAACCAAAGTCTAAGAGACACGGAAAAACGACATAGCGCAAGAGGGTATGAAAAACAAAGCGGCTCTTAACGCAAACCTAACCAATTCGGTCCTATTATAAAAAATAATCACATTTTTTTCGGTTTTAATTTTTGCGCGTCACCTGTGGTATCATGGAAGTTGGAGTTGCAAATGATACGTCTATTGAAAGAACGTTTGCGGCTCTCTGTTCTCTGTGTATCCGGGTAAATTGAGTGGGAGCGAGACATGCTTGACAATTCGACATATACGAGAGGGTACATGGGACAACAGGCAAATTACGCGGCGCAGTCGCTGACAAGTTCCGAAATTTCCGGACCCGTTCTTCTGGCCGATACGGAAGTAAAAAAACTTGAGACCCTTGAGGATATGCAGGAACTGCGCATGCTATTCGAGGGCGTTGGCTTTTACAAGCAGCAGTATTATTACGAGCAATGCCTGGAAGAGCAGGTCGAGGGCAAGCGCCTGATTTTTGGCGCGTACGTCGAGGGCGTTCTGGTCGGCTATTGCATGCTGAACTGGAAGCCGAAATACCACATCTTCCGCAAATTCGGCATTCCTGAAATACAGGATCTGAACGTCATCCCGATCGCCCGCCGCAAGGGCGTGGCGCGGACGCTTATGGCTCATTGCGAGGATCTGGCGCGCAAGAAGAAAAAAGAGCAGATGGGGATCGCCGTTGGCCTTCTCTCGGATTACGGCCCTGCGCAAAGGCTCTACGCCAAGCTTGGCTATCTTCCGGACGGTTGCGGCGTGACCTATGACCGCCAGCCCGTAAGCCACGGCGAATTCCGCTCGATCGACGACGATCTGTGCCTGATGATGATCAAGGATTTGTAGTTCACAATGGCGGCGGATATAGAAACTAAAAAGAATATTCGGGAGAATTGGCTGATTTCTATTCTATGTTTGGCTGACATGGATTTGCAAAAAGAAAGATGGCTTGATAGACGTATCACGAATCCCGCATGGTCCTTCATTGAGTTTTACAATTCGTATTTTGATGTGATTTCCTCAAGCTATGAAGATCTAGTCGCTGCGGGTTTTTTTACAAATGACGAATATATGGCCGTCAAGGATTTTCATGAAGCCTTAGCTGCTTATCAAGAGCCGGAAGACGCGGTAGACCACGATTCAATTCTGGCGGATGAGGATTGGCAAAGTGTTGTTGCGTTGGGGCATCGATCTGTTGAGCGCCTTAAAGATATTATAACCCAACCTGAAGAACAGGCTCTTTTTGAGCGAAGTCGTTATGCTCCTGACCTTACGGAGGCTGATTTTTCCTAGCCTTAAGTTTTCTTTTGTACTCGTGGATGGGTCTCCAGAGATGCCGTGCCCTCCCGCCTTCGCGGAGGTGACGGATGTGGGGGAAGTCTCGAAACTCGCTTCTCTAAACCCGCGTCTAGATCACCTCTTCAAATCCCTGTAAAAATTCTCGTGGGAGCCGAACATCAAAAGAGTGAGCGTTACGGTTTCTCCGTCATAATCATAGGCAATCAGGGTAAGCTGGCCGACCATCTTGAATTTGTGCACACGGATATTGCGCAAATCGCCTTTCTTTTCCTGCCCGATAGCCGGATTTTTCTCGATGTCCTGGACGGCCTTATCAAGCGCAAGTTTCTGATTTTTTTTAAGCTTCTTTTCTTGCTGCGCAAAAAAGCGGGTTTTTTGAGTTTTCAATTTTGAGCCCTAATCTTCGTCCTTCCAACCGTATTCGTATGGCAAAACATCTCCTTCTGAAGCTTCATCAATTGCGAGGAGAAGGTCTTTTATAAATTCGTAAGGCAGGTCCGGGTTTTCTTCGGCGATCTTGCCGATTTTCGCCCAGTACTCGATCTGTTTGGGCGTCGAGCGGCTATAGACATTGGCATAGCGCCGCGCCTCTTCGACAAGCGAGTCGGATAAATTCACGGCTGTCATTTTGTTCCTTTTTGTTGTTTTTAGTTTTATTTTATATTAATAAGTTATTTATTGCAATCTTTCGATATGCCATCCTAAGTGGCTGGCATGGTGGAAATCTCGCAACTAGCCTCTTCCTTCTCGCTTCTCGCTTCTCGCCTCTTCCTTCTCGCATCTTCCTTCTCGCCTCTTCCTTCTCGCTTCTTCCTTCTCGCTTCTTCCTTCTCGCTTCTCGCTTCTCTCATCCCGAAAACGCTTTTCACGTCTCTCAAAATCGTTACAGTAGACTTCATATCATTACTGACTAACGGATAGAGAGGACAATCCACCATGACCAAATGGGTTTACAGCTTCGGCGGCGAGAAAACCGACGGCGGCAGAGAGATGAAAAACCTGATCGGCGGCAAGGGCGCCAACCTTGCGGAGATGGCCAATATGGGCCTGCCGGTGCCGCCCGGATTTACATGCAGCACGGAAGTCTGCACGTATTACTATGATAACGGCCAGCAATACCCGCCCGAGCTTAAGGCGCAGGTGGAAGAGGCGATCCAGTCGATCGAGCGTTTTCAGGGAAAGAAATTCGGCGACGCGAACGATCCGCTGCTGATGTCCGTGCGTTCCGGCGCACGCATTTCCATGCCGGGCATGATGGATACGGTTCTGAACCTCGGCCTCAATGACGAGAGCGTGAAGGGTCTTGCCGCAAAAGCGGGCGACGAGAGATTTGCTTACGATAGCTACCGCCGCTTCGTGCAGATGTACGGCGACGTCGTGATGGGCGTCGAGCATGATTTGTTCGAAGACGTGATCGAAGACCACAAGAAAGACAACGACTATAATCTCGACGTTGAAATTACGGCGGACGGCTGGAAAGAGATCGTTAAACAGTTCAAGGCGATCGTCGAGGAAGAAACCGGCAAGCCTTTCCCGGACGATCCGATGGAGCAGCTATGGGGCGGGATCGGCGCCGTGTTCAGCTCGTGGATGGTGCCGCGCGCGGTGACCTACAGGAAAATTCATGAAATCCCGGGCGACTGGGGTACGGCCGTTAACGTCCAGACCATGGTCTTCGGCAATATGGGCGATGACAGCGCGACAGGCGTCGCCTTCACGCGGGATCCGTCGACGGGCGAGAATTACTTCTACGGCGAATACCTGATCAACGCGCAGGGCGAGGACGTCGTCGCGGGCATCCGCACGCCGCAGGCGCTGACGGAAACGGGGAAAGAGCGCGACGGCTCGTCCCTGCCGTCGATGGAAGTCACCATGCCGGAGATCTTTAAGGAGCTTGACGCGATGCGCCACAAGCTTGAGCAGCATTTCCGCGACATCCAGGACCTGGAATTCACGGTCGAGCGCGGCAAGCTTTATATCCTGCAAACCCGGAACGGCAAGCGCACGGCCGCCGCGGCGATGAAAATCGCCGTCGACATGGTCAGGGAAGGCCTGATCACGGAAGACGAGGCGCTGCTTCGTCTCGACCCGGCGCAGCTCGATCACCTGTTGCATCCGCGCCTTGATCCGGACGCGCACAAGGACATCGTCGCCAAGGGCCTCAACGCCTCTCCCGGCGCGGCCTGCGGGGAAGTTACGTTCTCGGCGGACGATGCGGAAGCCAAAGCAGGCGGTGGCAAAGCCGTCATTCTCTGCCGTACGGAAACCTCGCCGGAGGACATTCACGGCATGCACGCGGCCAGGGGCATTCTGACCTCGCGCGGCGGCATGACCTCTCACGCCGCCGTCGTGGCGCGCGGCATGGGCACGCCCTGCGTGGCCGGGGCCGGTTCCGTGTCGATGGACTACAAGCAAAAGCTGATGCGCGTCGGCGATACGATCATCCGCGAGGGCGATGTTATCACCATCGACGGATCGACCGGCGAAGTGATGCTGGGCGAAGTTCCGACATTGCAGCCCGAGCTGTCCGGCGATTTCGCCGCCGTCATGCAATGGGCCGATAAAAAGCGCCGCATGAAAGTGCGCACGAACGCCGAAACGCCGCAGGACGCCAAGCAGGCGCTCGAATTCGGCGCGCAGGGCATCGGCTTGTGTCGGACGGAGCACATGTTCTTTGACCCGTCCCGCATTCAAAACGTGCGCGAGATGATTTTCGCAAACGACGAATCCGGGCGGCGTCAGGCGCTGGATAAGCTCCTGCCCGAGCAGCGCGGCGACTTCGCCCAGTTGTTCGAGATCATGCAGGGTCAGCCGGTGACGATCCGTCTTCTGGATCCGCCGCTGCACGAGTTCCTGCCGCATGAGGACAAGGACATCGAGCAGTTCGCGCAGACCGTCGGCATCGACACGGAACAGGTGCGCCGCCGCCTCGGCGAGCTTCACGAGTTCAACCCGATGCTCGGCCACCGCGGCTGCCGTTTGGCTGTGACCTACCCGGAAATCTGCGAGATGCAGGCGCGCGCGATTATCGAGGGCGCGTTTGAAGCCGCGGAAAAAACCGGAACCACGGTCGTGCCGGAGATCATGATCCCGCTGGCCGCGACGAAGAAAGAGCTCTCGATGCTCAAGGCTCTCGTCGTGAAAACGGCCGAGCTTGTCTTTGCCGAGAAAGGTCAGACGCTCGACTACATGGTCGGCACGATGATCGAACTGCCGCGCGCGGCTCTGTGCGCCGATCAGCTTGCGGAGGAGGCCGAGTTCTTCAGCTTCGGCACCAACGATCTGACCCAGACCGGCCTTGGCATGAGCCGCGACGACGCGGGCTCCTTCCTGCCGGACTATGTCGAGAAGGGCATTTTCGAGCGCGATCCGTTCGTTTCCCTCGATCAGGAAGGCGTCGGCCAGCTTGTTGAAATCGCCTGCGAAAAAGGCCGCAAGGCCCGGGACGGCATCAAGCTCGGCATCTGCGGCGAGCATGGCGGCGACCCGGCCTCGATCGATTTCTGCGAGCGCACGGGGCTGGACTACGTGTCCTGTTCGCCGTTCCGCGTGCCGATCGCCAGACTGGCCGCGGCGCAGGCCTCGATCCGCGCGGCGCAATCCAGCGGCGCAGCGAGGAAGGCGGCTTAGGCTGCTTTAAGGGGACTTTCTTTGTGGGGCACAATAAATTCATTGTGCCCCCATAGGTAGAACGGGGACGGAGTGAGGCACTCCGTCCCCTTTTGCTTTGCCGCTAAACCATCTCATCCTTCAACAACGCCAGTCCGAGATCGCCGCATCTGGAGCGCATCTGACCGATGGGCGGGGCAGGGGGCTGATCACCTCCCTCCCGACCTCCTTCCTTGGGGAGGGGGGAGAGGTTATCCGAGCGCTCACTGGATTCTCCCCCTTCTTCGATGGGGGAGTTAGAGGGGGGTGATGAATGGGAGGGGAAAATAATCTCCTCAATATCCTTCGCCGTCACCGCATGGCCAAAATCCAGATCTTTGTTCTTCAAACGCACGGCGTATAAATGCCGTTTGGTTAATTGGCGGTAATGCATGCGGGCAGTGAGTTCCTGGCCCATATAGCAGCCTTTTTTGAAGCACACGCCGTTCAGCCTGTCGATATTCGATTCCAGCAGCGTTGCGCGCTCCGGGATCATGTCGCGGCTGCCGTCGGGAATGGCGAGGGAAATACGCAGGCGGTCCCATTCTTCAAATTCCCCCTCAGCCTCCCGCTCTCCGGGAAGAGGGGCGAGGCGAGGCGGGCGCAATACCCGGTATCCCATCTCTTCATGTCTGGGGTCGGGATAGAGAATCCCGGAATCCCGGAATCCCGGAATCTCCGAATTTTTAGAGCTTTTCCGAGATTCCGAGATTCTGAGATTCCGAGATTCCAGAAAGGCATAAACATCCACTTCTCTCTCAACGCCAACCTCTACCTTCGCCCGCAATTTATAGACGGACAGCCGCTTGGCCAGATCTTCGGCCCGGTCACCGCCTTCGGTTTCAAGAAGGATTGTATCGTCCTGTTCTACAATAAAAAAATCGTGCAGGAATTTACCCTGCGGCGTCAGGAAGCAGGCGTAGACGCTGCCTTGCGTATCCAGCAGATTCACGTCATTACTGACAAGGCCCTGTAAAAAGGCCCGCCGGTCTGCGCCGGAAATCGTTACAAGGCTGCGGTTTGGAAGTTTGATCATAGTTTTTTTTAAACCACGAATGAACGCGAATAAACACGAATAATGCGCCGAAGGCGCAATAATTTTTTTAAACCACGGCGATCACAGCGCACACGGCGAAACTATCGCAAACGTCGATGTGACCGCTGTGCGCGCTGTGGTTCAGGAAAGAAAAAGTTTAATTGCGCTTCGCGCTTGAAAAACATTCGTGTTTATTCGCGTTCATTCGTGGTTTAGAACAAGAGAATGAACATTCTCTTTATCACATCCACCCGGTTTGGCGACGCGATTTTATCGACCGGCATTCTGGATTATCTGGTCAGAGAGCATCCGGGCGCGTCCATGACGGTGGCCTGCGGGCCGTTGCCAGCGTTGCTGTTTGAAAATGTTCCGGGCGTGGAAGAAGTCATATCGCTCAAAAAACAAAAGCGGGCCGGGCACTGGATCGAACTCTGGAAACGCGTCCATAAAACGAAATGGGATATCGTCGTCGATCTGCGCAATTCGATGGTCTCGCGACTGATCCCGGCAAAGAAGCGTTATATCCATGGCGGGCATATCAATGCGAAGCTGCACAAGGCCGAGCAAAACGCGGCTGTGCTGAAACTCGATCACGTTCCGGCGCCGAGGCTGTGGTTGAATGAAAAACAAAAAACAGAGGCTGAAAAACTTATCCCGGACGGCCCGCCCGTATTGGCCGTCGGCCCGACGGCGAACTGGCCGGCCAAGACCTGGCCGCCGGGCTGTTTTATCGAGGTGATCGCCGAACTGCTTAACCCGGAAAACGGCTATCCGTTCCAGCGCGTCGCCGTCTTCGGCGCGCCGGGCGAGGAATATCAGGCGCAGCCGGTTACAGAGTCCGTGCCGCCGGGACTGTGCATTGACCTTGTCGGCAAGACGGATCCGGTAATGGCCGGGGCGGCGCTTGCGCGCTGCGCGCTTTATATAGGCAATGATTCTGGCCTGATGCATACGGCGGCGGCCGTAGGCGTTCCCACATTCGGTCTGTTCGGGCCGAGCTATCCGCATCTCTACCGGCCATGGGGCGATCACTGCGCCTATGCGCGCACGCCGGAAACGTTCGATGAACTGATCGATTATGAAGGATATGAACCGGAACTCGCGCCGTGCCTGATGACGAGTCTGGAGCCGGAAGCGGTTTTAAAGGAAATCAAACGTTTTTGGGCCGGGCTCTGAGTCTTATTCGTTATAGGGATCAAGGTCGCGCTGTTTTTCGCGCCTTTCCACTTTTGGTCTGGCCGGACTTTTGCCTCTCCGCTCGCCGGTGACCGTTTCGTAATAGACGTCCCGCGCTTCCTCCGCGACTTCTGGCGGGACGAATTGCTGGCGCGCCCAGCCTTTCGAAAGCATGCAGGTTTCGAAGTCGTGATAGTCGCGGTGCTCGTAGCGCAGATCGCCTTCCCGTTCGGGCGTGTCCCATTGGGCCAGGCGCCCTTCAGCCGTCTGCGGGTCCGGCGGAACGCCGCCGACGTTATTCGCCGGAATGCGTTCACGAACGGGAGCGTCATTTTGAAGCTCACGTATAGCATACGCGCATTCGGCGATGTCCTTGTTCAGGCGTTGCTGCGCCTCTTCGCCGCGCAGATAGAGCGCGGACGTTAAATCCTTGCGCTGCCAGAAATCCTCTTTATAGCCGAGATAGCCTTCCGGCGGTATTGGCGCGCAGGAAGTTGCGAGAACAAGCGCGGCGATGGCAAGCAGTTGTTTCATAGTTAGAGCATAGCAAGGCGCTTTGCGCAGCGCAATTCGCTGATTGGCTTATTTGTTGATTAGCTGATTAAATCCGTTTTCTAATGAGCTAATCAGCGAATTATCTAATCAGCCCCTTCCGACCACCAAGTCTCGATCACCATGCCGTAAAGCGGGGTCGTTCCCGGCCGTTTGACGGGCGCCCAATACGCGGCGAAATCCCGGCCGGCGTACCAGAGCGGAATGATATATTGTCCCTCCCAGAGTTTTTGATCGAGCGCGCGGGTTTTCTCTATGAGTTCTTTACGCGTTCCGGCATGGGCGATGGATTTGGCGAGCGCGTCGATTTCCGGGTCGCAGATCCCGGCGTAATTCCACCGCGCCGGCTGGTTCGCCGCTTCGCAGCTCCAGTACAGGTATTGCTCGGTTCCGGGCGACAGGCTCGAAAGCCAGTAATACAGCGTCATGTCGAAATCGTATTCATTGAGCCGCGCCAGATACTGCGCCGAATCGAGAACGCGAATGTTCGCCGTGATGCCCATGCGATCCAGAGATCGTTTAAAGGCGAGGGCGATTTTTTCATCGTTTGGATTTCCTAGGATGATCTCGAATGAAAAGGGCTGGCCGTTTTTCATGCGGCGTCCGTCTTCGACCGTCCATCCGGCTTCGTTTAACAGGGCGTTGGCCGCGCGCATGCGCTGTCTCTGGTTCTGCGTCACTACCGCGTTTTCTTTATTGCCCGCGTGAAAGGCCAGTTCGGAATTCGGGAAAAAACTGTCAACGCGCTTATACATGCCGTGAAAGAGCGACTCGTTAATCCATTCAAAATCGAGCAGCAGATTGAGCGCCTTGCGCACGCGGATGTCATCGAAAGGCGGGCGCCGCGTATTGAAAATAAAAGCGTTCACCCGCTCCGGGCGGCCGTGCGGCAATTCCGCAAGTGTGACTACGCCCTCATTCGCGGACGAAAAGTCATAGCCGCTGGCCCATTTGCCAGCGTCCCATTCGCGGCGCAGCATGACGTCGCCCGCCTTGAACGCTTCGAACGCGACCGTATCGTCGCGGAAATAGTCGTAGATAATCGTGTCGAAGTTAAAGTGGCCGCGGCTGGTCAGCAGGTCTTTGGCCCAGTAGTCATCGACCCTCTCGTAAACAATGCGTCGGCCCGGATCAACTTCCTTAATGCGGTAGGGCCCGTTTAAAAGCGGCTCTTCCAGCACGGCCGAATCGAATGCGCGGCCCGACCACCATTTTTTACTTAAGACCGGCATCATCGCGAAAATCATCACGGTCTCGGCGTCGCGGTCTTCGCTGAACGAAAATTTGACCGTGCGTTCATCAATTTTTTCGACGGTTTCAGCCAGCGCATAAACGCGGCGCATATTGGGGCGGCCACTTTCTTTCAGCGTTTGATAAGAGAAAATCACGTCATCCGCCGTGATCGGGCTGCCGTCGTGAAAGCGCGCCGTCGGATTGATATGAACGGTCAGAGTGGAGCGGTCTTCAGGGATCTCCACGCGCTCGGCGATAAGGGGATACATGGTAAAGGGCTCGTCCCAGACCCGCTGCATTAAGCGGTCGTAAACCAGATTTAGCCCCTTGGCCGCCTTGCCCTTGATTGAATAGGGGTTAAGCGTATCGAACGTTCCGGATGCGCCCTGAACAAGCGTTCCGCCTTTTGGCGCGTCCGGATTGGCGTAGTCAAGATGCGTATCGCCGGGACCGTATTTCGGCGCGCCGTGCATGGCCAGCCCATAAAGCGCTTCAGCTTGCGCCGCGAACGGCGCTAGAATAACAAAAACGAATAAAATGATTTGAAACCTGCGCCCCATGAATCTGCCTCCCCTGCACAGCGATAATCCGATTAGACCCTATTACCTGCAGCGTATCAAACTGCTGCGCGGAGATATACTTGAACAAAATGTTGACGCCATTGTGACGACGATTCCCAAGTCGCTCGAAATCAAGGGCAAACTTAATCAGGATTTGATGGACTGGACGGACAGCCAGCTCGACGAATACATCCTTGAAAACATCTACAAGCCGCATCCCGGCGATTCGTTCGTCGTGCCGGGTTACAACCTTCCCGCCGATCACGTGATTTTTTCGGTTGTGCCGGGGTGGCGCACGGAATTCGACCGCACGGACCGGGATCTCCTGCGCGCCTATCGCGGGGCGATGGAATTAGCGGTGAAAAACGGATATCACAGCGTGGCGTTTCCGGCTCTTATTACCGGGGATAAAAGCTTTCCCGTGGCGCGCGCCGCAAGGCTCGCGATTCAGGGGATCGCCGAACGGCTGGACGATCCGATCCGCGAAGTGCGCATCATGTGCTTTAACCCCGACGCGACGAAATGCTACCGGGAACGGCTGGAAAAGCTGGGCTGGGTCGAGGAGGTTTAGGCAGGCGCCCTGTTGGCGCGCAACTCTTGCTGGTAAGAAATAAACCCGGCAAGTTCGGCGTCCCATTCTTGGCCCCGGTTTTCGTAAAAAGTTTTCATTTTTTCAGCGGCGCGATTCCATGCGGCAAGCATTTCAGGACCGGGTTTTTTCTCTCTGAGATTTGAGCGGCGCAGCGTGCAAATTGTGAGAGCTTCAGCTTCTTCGGGGGCTACGATAGCAAGCCCGGGGTTGGTAATATCTTCAAAAACCTGCCGAGCGAATGTCGAAGCGGGGACTTTTTCACTCTCTTTTTTGAAAATGCGGCTTAGTCCTTCGTTCCATTCGGGCGGCGGAAATTTTATAGATTCTTTGGGTGAGGCATCGGGAGGCTGTTTTGATGCGCGATCTTTTATGAGCCCCGGAAAAACCCTGGTCAATGCTTGCATGCCATCCTTATCAGCATGTTGAGCAAGACCATCAACCGCAGATTCGATCATCACCCGTTGTTCTTCCAGCGAGGCAAGACAAAGAGCGACGAAAGCCGCTGCGCCTTCTGGCGGAAGGCTTTTATGGGCCAGTTTTTCAAGCAATGACCTGTCTTCCGGTGAGATGTCGTGCTTCACGGAAGCTCCGAGTTTTACGCGGTGAGAAGCTTCTTTGCCCTTATTTTTTCCTGCCTCGCGGGGTCTTTGAATTTTGGCGGGCTTGCCTTCATATAATTCCAGACTGACATGCTCAATTGCCTTAAGAGATTTTTCCTCTGCGGCGTTTACAACTTTTTGTTTTGCCTTTGCCGCGTGATCCCGCACAACGCTCTCATCAAGCTGCATAAGTTCGGCTATTTCCGCAGGCGTTTTTAATTGCCTGCGCTTCAGCAAGGCGCCGAGCATTAAAACTTCCAGCTCTCTTACGTCAAGAACCTGCGCCGCAGTTCTTGTGACGGTTTGATGATGCGGTTCCACGTTCAGGTTTTGATCGTACTTTTCGAGCAAAGCTTTTTTGTCTTCCGGAAGCGTATCGAAAATGGATGCTTTTCCTCTTCTATTATAAAAAGGTTGTTCTGCCTTTCTTTTCCTCAGATCGCTTGTTCCGTCGGCCAGATGATCGGGGGCAAGATTTCCTCGTTCTGAGGTATTTTGCAAGGGGGGAGGCGCTGCGCTGCGCGCGCGTACTGGACGTCTTTGGGAGGGGGCGCGCATGCTGTCCGGAGAGAGCGGGATATCTTTTCTGTCCTGAAAAGTTTTTTTAAAGGCTTTGGCGGACATAAGCGGGGAGAGACGCTTTTTTGAGCCTCGAGGCCAGACGTAATCAATTTGGCGCAGGGCCAGCGCTGCTACGTGTTTTTCGCATTTGGTAATGCTAAGGCCTGCGGCTACGGATAATTCACCAGCAATCATCCTAAGGGCGCCTCTAAAAACCCCCTGACATATGAGCGCAGATTTGCGATTCTGTCC
>CAZCIB010000024.1:0-33933 GCA_964498755.1 uncultured Pseudobdellovibrionaceae bacterium
CAAGACGGCTTGCAAGGTATTGTTTTTATGAATAGAGTTTTGAGTCAGACTCTAAAAAGTTTAAACTACAGAGGGCGCAGAGTTTTTTCAAGAGCTCAAGTCTCTGCGCTCTCTGCGCGCTCTGTAGTTTTTAAAAATGCGCGGGGCGCGGCTGCATAAAAGCTGGAGTTGATGGCGCATTCATTATTCACACCGCTATAACGCAATGCGCGGGAGGGGCTGCATAAGGATGACGCAGGCAAGGCAAAAAAAGAGCCCGCGGGGGGACGCGGGCTCTTTCGCTTTCCGGTTTGGGGAAAGGAATGCTAATTATTGCTGGATACGGATGTAAAGACCGCAGCCCGCAGGATTTTCTTGTTCATCATAGGTATCCGCGCCATCGTCACCGCCATCGCTGATGCAACCTGCGTCACCGTCACCTGCCCCCTCAAATGCGACCACCGTGCCAGACGCAGGAGCACCATCATCAAGCTTTCTATCAATTCTAGCCGACTGCTGCGCACCAATGAACCCTACATTGTCACCAGGTTCCAGTGTTACCGTCAAATAGTGACCGGCGCGTGAATTATCGGCAGCCGTGCCAGTCAAATCTCCTCCACCCCAATAAGCAATCCTGTAACCACCGTCTAGCTCAGTTTCAGGCAAGAGGCTGCCAAAAGCGACTTCATCTGTAGATGTATCCACGCCCCCGATCAAATCTGCAACGGCGAGGTGCACCCATGCCAAAACATTTTCTGTTGTGGCTTCACCCGCTGCCTCATCGGGATCCTGATCATCTATTCTTGAATTACTATTATTCGGGCTATCAGCACAGACGTCAATATCATCACAATCCGGCAATCTGGTTGAAGCATCATCCATGTCGCCAGGCATTGCGTTGTATGAGTCACGGAAAGTTGTAACAGCCGCGTCAATGCCCTTGACTTGCGTAACAGTTGCCGCGACTTCCGCGTTGGTAATCAGTTCCTGCCCTTTCAGGATCCCGCCGATCAACAGACCGATGATGATCATGACAATGGCCAGTTCGACAAGGGTAAAACCCTTCTGGTCCTTTAAGTGTTTCATATTAAAGTCTCCTCCTACGAATGAAAGTTCATTTGGTTCGCGAGAATAAAAAAACTTATCCCCACCTTTTCAAGTGTACGCGCATACGCGCATTTGTACAGCTTTCCTTTTCCCAGATTGACGGAATAAGCTGAATGGAATCTTAATGTTAGCCGTACGCGTTTCTTACAATTACAAACTGAGCAATCATTTTAATGAAATGAGGAGTTTGCGTAACAGAGTCAGCATGAATAGAGCATAGCCCTTAAAGCGAGACGGAAAATCCTTCGCTCTCTTTACCGCCAAGCGCGTCAGGATCGCCAAGAGCCTGGCGTACATGGCGATCTATAATGGACCTAAATAATTAATATGCCACCCGCGCCGGCTTTTATGAAGTCACGCGGCAGTGCTTTTTTTTAAACTACAGAGCGCGCAGAGTACGCAGAGAGTAAAGTCCTTAAAAAAAACTCTGCGCCCTCTGCGATCTCTGTAGTTTAAATTTTCTGGCGATAATCAGGCGCAAAAATGGATAATTATTAATTCAAACGACTATATAAAATCCGGACAAAGGGCGGCTCTTTTCAAAGCGCTCATGAATGCGCGAAAAATTATCGGCCAAGCTTTTCAGCAAAAAGAGCGGGGCTTCGCCCGGGACGCCGCAGGTTGCGCGTGATCATGCACGCCCTACCCGGCCTTGCGGTAATCGCTCGGCGAGACGCCGGTTACGTCCTTGAAAACCCGGTTAAACGTCGCGATAGAATTAAATCCGGTTTCTTCCGCAACAGTTGTCATTGCGGCGTCCGTCTGGGCAAGCATACGTTTCGCGTCCTCTACGCGATGCTCGTTGATGATTTGCGGAAAGGATTTCTGGAAATGCAGGTTGATAACCCTTGAAACAATCGTCTCGGAAACGTTCAGCTCTTTTGCCAGATCGGCCCGCGAATAGGCGGGCTCCTGATATACCTTGTCGAGCTCAAACAAATGCTCTATCCGCATGGCGAGTTCAATTTCTTCATTATTGAGAAAATCCTCGCCATTGCCTTTACCGCCGCTGCGAATTGTCTGCGGATAAAGACGAAGCAGAACCGTTGACGCAATGTAGGCAAGGCTGATCCCGAGAATGCCGCGAATCATCTGCGCATCGCCTGCGGCGATAACCTGGCCCAGTCCGAAAAGCTCAAGAACGAGAAATGACACGGCCATAATATCAAGCGTTATAATCAGCCAGTACCGCTCCTTGCCGTTTTTCTGTATGCGTACGTTATTGAGCAAATCACGGCTCACCCATATTTCAAGCAAACTTAATGCGCCCGCAATCACCCCCGTCACAACCAGCCAGTCTTTGAAAGGCCGGCAGCCAAGTATGCCGTCCTGACACTCTGACTCCGCGCCCGCCATAATCCAGCTTATCGCCAGCGCAAGCGGTATTAAAAGAAGCACGAGAAAATGCCTCGGGCTGGGCGGCTTTGTAATGCTGGCGACCTGTATGATCAGCAGGACGCTCAGCGGCGGGATAACATACCAGAACCCCCATTGCAGAAGGAGATAACATTCGAAACCTGAGCCAATAAAACGCGCGGCGAGATCAAGAAACAAGGCCAGAGCCAGCACGACAAAGTACGCCAGAGGCAGTATTTCGAGGCTGAAATAACGCATCCGGAACGCAATGTATACGGAGATATAAAGACACTGCGCGATGCCCAGCAGCAGGACAATCTCGCCTATCTCAAATTCCATCGAAGAAATATTCATTCGATCTACTCTATGCTATTTCCCGTTGATGTTACCTGCCCGCGCAAAGCGGATCCAGCTTCGCTTCCGCAGGAGTCAGTATATCTTCACAAATATAAGCGAGGACATGGTTAACTTCATTGGGATGCATTTCTTCCGCGCTGCTTTGCAACAGGGAAATCATAAGATTATAGGCCATCTCTTTTTCGCCCTGCGCCGTGAGAACAATTGCGGGCATCATATCCGTCCAGGCCGGCAGGCCTTCCGCAGGATGGGCGGCCAGCTTCAGGGCGATTTCGTGCGCGCGATCGAGATCCTTCATGCCGTGGCGCGCCATGGTGACGGCGTGCCATAGCCAGTGCCACTTCACGCCATAAGTTCTCTGCCCTGCGAATTCAAGGTAATCAACGACATGCGCAAGGTCTTCCGGGTCTTGCGAGGAGCCAAAGTAATGAGCGGCCAGCCGCGGCATAAATTCAGAAACGGGATCCAGACTGTCGGCAAGGAAGAACCAGTTTTTCAGCTCTTCATAATCATATTCCGTCAAGGGCGTCGAACGCCCGCCAATATCCCCGATATTCTGAAGCATCAGACCAATGGAACGGTAAGCGAGCTGATCGTCGCCAAGAGCCATAACGCCTGCGCCGTCTTCCGGCGCGGGCGGCACATTCGTCCATTCCGCGCGCAGGTCGCGGGCATAGGTCCAGAATGCGAGGTTCGTCAGACAGGCAATCGCGAAAAGAAGGTAAATTGCTTTTTTGCTCATCGTTAGAACTGCTTGCGCACGAGATCGACTATAGAGGCCAGAACAACCAGAAATACGAAGACCAGGCCCTGCGCGACGACAAAAAGTACGTCGGACAACGCAACTTCGCCGTAAACCAGCCAGCTGCTCTGGGCCATTAAATCAAGACGCGGCACGATAATCGAAATGATGTTCATCAGAACCGCCAAAACTTCCATGATCTCGACGCCGCCCGTCGCTTCCGCCGTACCCAGCAATTGCCCGATCATGCGGGCCAGAACGTAAAAAGCCAACGTGACGATTGCGCCCGCTGGCGCGCTCGGCAAAACCATGGAGAAGAACAAAGCGACGTTGACCATGACCGTATATTCAACAAGCAGGCTCAGCGCCCAGAGCAGATGGGCTTCGCTGAAATAATCGATTGAAGCGGCAAGAACAATTCCCGAGACAAGCCCGCCTATCAGCAACGCCAGAATAGAAAAGGCCGCCGCATGCGAAACGATATAGGAGACCCGGCTCACGGGCCTTGAAAGCTGGTACTCAACGTCCTTGGTGTCAAAGGCGCGGCGGATGTAGAAAATCACGAACATCACAAGGCCGAGAGCTCCGGCAATGCGCAGGCTTGAGGATAAAAAAACAAAGGCGAACTGGTCTTTCTCCGTTACCGCCGAGGAACCGAGAAACATCGAAATGCTCAGTGCGACGACAAGAATAAAGAAAAAGGACAATATGATCCTGTCCCGCACGGCGGCTTTCAGAACGTATGAAACAAGGGTCGGTGACATAAAGTATCTTTCGATTCTTGTTTATTGCCTATGTAAAAATCCACTGAGCTGTCATCACGACAGAAGCGACGAAGACGCAAAGTGGAGAGATCTGATCAGCTACACATCTTACGCGGAGTTCTCGACTTCGCCCGCCCCTGCTAACAGGCGCGGGCTGTGCTCGAAAAGACACAGGAAAGACGCGTCCTCAAAAACTACAATCTCGACGGTCTGCGGTCCTGCGCAAACGTACGGTACAGGTCCTTGTCCGTCGGATCGGCCAGAGCGTCATCGACGATTGTCGCCTTCAGGAAGATCACAAGCTCCGTTTTACGGATTTCATCACGCTGGCTGCGGAACAATCCGCCGAGGATCGGCGTTTCGCCAAGAATGGGCACCGCGTTCTGGCCGGATTCGTAACGGTCCTGCATCAGGCCGCCCATAATAACCATCTGTCCTGACGACATTTTGATAACCGAGTCGATCTCCTGTACGTTGAGTTCCGGGATCAGGTTTTCAACGCCAACCCCAAAACTGGCGACGGCCGGGTCGCTTTTGAAGTTGACGATGCGCGTGATCGTCGGACGTACGGCAAGTGAAATCTTGTTGCTGTCCGAATTAATGGAAGGCTGCACATTGATAAGAACGCCTTCCGGAACATTCTTGATTTCGCTGTCGATTTCGGTCGTGACAACGCCTTCATCGTTGGTCTGGTCAACGTCAATCTCGAAATAAACGACATTCGTGGCGACGTTCAGCACTGCCGCCTGGTTGTTCTGAACGGTCAGGCGCGGACTTGCCAGCGCGCGTACCGTACCAAAGCGCGAAATCGCCTCGACAAATGCATTCACATCACTGCCAGAATAGCCCAGGAAAAAACTAGCTCCAGGAGCCACGTTAGGCTCTAGAACCGGAACAACGTTAGGAAGCTGCTCAAAAACGCCATCCACATCGAGATCAAGTCCAAGATTCGTCCTGCCGTCTACTTCTAAGCCTAAACCAAGCTCTCCGCCAAAGAATGCCGTATTCCAGTCTATCCCGGTCGCAAATTCATCGTTCAGAGAAACCTCAAGCACTTTTGCCTCGATCAAAACCTGTGACGAGACGGATGTTCTGAGCGTCTCAAGATAATCTTGCACTTCTCTGTGCTGCTCCTGCGTGGCGTAAACATTCACGATACCGGCCTGCTTGTTCACGGAGAACGAGGCCGAGACATCTCCTGCGCCTTCGCCAACGGGCGCGCCATCTACAGGCAGGGAATCAACGCGCAGGACCGCGCTTGGCGCCGCCGGCGCGGCGCCCTCTCCGTTCTCTCCTTCAACCGCAGGAGCCGTCGCCGCAACGGGCGCGTCCTGTTCGACCGCCGTAATGCGGGGATCCGCGCTTGTCCGCAGCTGACCAGCTTCACGGCTTACGCCCAGTATCTGCGTCAGGTTTTCAGACAGCTCCAGCCAGAAATCCGCGACGCCTTCATTCCCGGCTGAGAAATTAGAGCCCGTATCCGCGCCGTCCCCGGAGACGACGGCGATGTTGTTGCTGATTTCGCCGGACGTCGTGCGGATCATGTTGAGGTAATCGATCTTGTAGGTCTTCAGATACGGCGTATCAAGCTCGACGCGCAGCATATCGTCCTTGAACTTGTAGCGCAGCCCGGCCATGTCGGCGATGCGATCGACCACGACGTCAAAGGGGCGGTTGCGCGCGGTAAAGATCACAGAGCCCTGAATGCGGGGATCAAGTTCGATATCATAGTCCGCCTGCGCAGCCAGCTCATAGAACACGTCGCGCAGCGGCACGGTCTGGTTCACCGAAATGGAAACCAGAGGCATCGGCCTTAAATCATCGCTGACCGGCGCAACGTAGGACATCAACGGGGGGATATCATCGCCGGACTCGCTTTCGGAAGGTAATTCAGGATCTCTTGGCGCAAGCGCGTCCCTGAAATCCTGAACCTCCATATTGGCCGCGCGATCAACCTTGAGCTGATTTTGCGTCAGCTCGCAGCCCGCCAGCGATAGCATCGCGGCTGCAAATATAAATAAAACCGGCATTGTAAAAGCCTTGCGCATTGTTCTATTCCCCCATCTCGTATCAGGCATCGTCGCGGAGTGGCTGTTTCTGGCGTGTGATTCGCCCCTATGTGAAGTTTGGGACGGAAAGATCATAAGATCAAGATAAAGGTTTTTCATGTGATTATCCAATGTTTTTTCATGACTCTGGAAATGCTTTACAGGCTGCCTTGTTTAATCCGAAATAAGCAAAGATGACGTGTCCATGGATTTGAAAGCGCCCTCGCCCCCCTTTCCAAGCTTCAACTGCTGTATCTTGACTTTCATATCGCTTTGCTGGTCCGACTGCGTGATCGCCATATCTTCCGAAATAAGACCGCTCTCGAACATTTTAAGAAGCGATTGGTCAAAGGTCTGCATGCCCGCCGAATTGTTCTGTTCCATAACCTCGCGCAACTTGGAAATTTCGCCGTGGAAAATCAGCTCCCGCACCAGCCCCTGATTGAGCAGGATTTCAAGAGCCGGCACCATGGAGCCCTGCTGGCTCGCAAGAAGACGTTGCGAAACAATCGCTTTAAGATTCAGCGACAGGTTCAGCCGGACTTGCGTATGCTGATCCTCCGGAAACAGGTTCACTATCCGCTCAATCGCCTGATACGCGTTATTCGTATGGATTGTGGCAAGACACAAATGGCCGGTCTCGGAAGCGGTTAGAGCCTGCTCCATGACCTCCCGGTCCCGGATTTCCCCGACCAGAATAACATCGGGACGCTGGCGCAGGGCGTTTTTAAGCGCAATAGCGAAAGAATCGGTATCAACGCCGACCTCGCGCTGGGTCACAATGCTTTTTTTATGCTCGTGATAATATTCGATCGGGTCTTCGATCGTTATGATGTGCCCGTCCTCGTTATTGTTGCGATGATCTATCATTGCGGCGAGCGTTGTCGATTTCCCGGAACCCGTCATTCCCGTGACAAGGACCAGCCCGCGTCTCTCCATAGCCAGATTCGATAAAGACGATGGCAGGTTCAAATCTTCAAAACTTGGAATTTTTGAAATAATGCGGCGGATCACAAGCGCAGGAAACTGCCGTTGCTGCAATACATTGACCCTGAAACGGCCGTACTTTCCCATATCGAGCGCAGTATTCAGTTCCTGATGCGCTTCAAAATCACGCTTCTGCCTGTTTGTCAGGACCGAATTAATAATCTCCGTAATTTCATCCAGGGTAAGGTTTTCATCGCGAAGCTTCTTAAGGGCCCCTTCAATTCTAAGCGAAGGCGGATAACCTACGGTCAGATACAGATCGCTTGCGCCATAGGCGTTCATGGCGTTGAAAAATTTTAAAACTGTCGGTTCCCGGGCTGCTTCCATTTTTAGAACGAATACCCCTCGTCACCACCCTGCCCCGCAGAACCGGAGCCTTGCGTTTTCCGTGTTTCGGATTCATCCATTCTGCCACCGCCGAGAGAAGCGTCGGCATATTCTTCGTCATGCCCATCCGCGTCGTCCGTTGTTTTAATCAGCGTACGGCGCGCTTCCTCTTTCGTGATGGTCCCGGATTCCAGCAGAGACTCCACCGCCTCTTCCATCGTAACCATGCCGTAACGTTTGCCGGTCTGCATCATGGAATAGATCTGCGATATCTGGTTTTCACGAATAAGATTCCTGACAGCGTTTGTCCCGAGCAACACTTCGAAAGCGCCCACGCGGCCAGAGCCGTCCGCGCGCTTGAGCAGGGTCTGGCAAATCACGGCCTGCAGGGAGTTGGCCAGCATGGCGCGCACCATCTCCTTGTCCCCGGTCGGAAACACGTCAATAATACGGTCAATTGTTTTCGGCGCCGAGTTGGCGTGCAGCGTCGCAAAGACGAGGTGCCCCGTTTCAGCGGCCGTTAGCGCAAGAGAAATCGTTTCGTAGTCCCGCATCTCGCCGACGAGAATAACGTCCGGGTCCTCACGGAGCGCGCTTTTCAGAGCCGAGGCGAAAGAATGCGTGTCAGACCCAAGCTCCCTGTGGTTCACCAGAGCTTTTTTAGACGGATGAAAATACTCAACCGGATCTTCAATTGTAATGATATGCTTGGACATATTCGCATTGATGTTGTTAATCAGCGACGCCAGCGTCGTCGATTTACCGGACCCTGTGGGACCGACAACAATTACGATTCCCTTTTCCAGTTCCGAGAGGCGCCGCATCACAGGCGGCAATTCAAGCTGATCCATTGTCGGCACGGAGGTTGGAATCGTCCGGAAAACGCCCGCAGTGCCGTTACGGGTCGTAAACGCATTAACCCGGAAACGCGCCTGCTCGCCAAAGGCGACGGCGAAGTCAAGCTCCATATTTTTCTCGAAATCCGCTCGCTGATCTTCAGTCATCACCGAATACAGCATCGTCCGGATATCGTCGCTGGTCAGTGGATCCCCCTTGATTCGTTTCAGCGTTCCGTGAACACGAATAATCGGCGCATTCGTCGGACTTAAGTGCAAGTCCGAGGCGTCATTTTGCATTGTAAAAGCAAGCAGTTGCGTAAGATCCAAGGCGCCCTCCTTCAGACCGCTCCAGTGGCCTGAGCCAGCTTAACAAGGAGCTGTGATTTTTTTCGTATGAAAAGCATGATTTATTCCGCCTGAACGGTCAACACCTCCGGCCAGGAGCGTACACGATATCAAGAGAAAACCAACAAAAGGTAAAAGGCCGCGATAATAGACGGGCCGAACGGAAAATATTTTTGCTTTTTCAGCGCACGCCAAACAAGCGCGAACACGACTCCCAGAAGCCCGGACGCAATAAGAAAAAGCGAGAAGTACTGTAGCCCCAGACATATCCCCGCGACGCCGAAAAACTTGACGTCCCCGAAACCCAAAGCTTCTTTTTTCAGGATAAACCGCATCAAAAGGGACAGCGCCCAGGCCGTCGCAGCATAGATAACGCCTGACAGGAGGAGAAAACCAAAAACGACGATATCATGCGCAAGGTATGCATGCCACGCGGCGTAAAGTATCGAAATGACCGCCGCGCCCAGCATCATCTGGTTGGGAAGAATAAATTTTTCCAGATCAATGACGGCCATTGACAGAAGAAACGGAACAAGCGCGGCGATCAGAAAAGCCTCAACGGTAAAGCCCTTTGTCAGAAAAACCATAAGACACAGCGCAAGAGAGCACAGCTCGATTAACGGATAACGTACGGGTATGGCGGCGGCGCAATAGCGGCACCGGCCTCTCTGAAAAAGCCAGGAAAATAAAGGCACAAGGTCAAAAACGCTCAGACTGTGCTGACATGCCGGACAGTAAGAGCGCGCATCTTTCCCGGAAAAGGAAGCCCATGGCAACCCGCGCGCCACTCTATAGGTCAAGGCTGTCGCGAAACTTCCCAAAAGCAGCCCAAGACACGCAAAGGCAAAAAGCTCAAATCCATAAATGGAGCCGTTCAGAACGCCGATTGTCTGAAAATGATCACTGTATGAGATGTCAGGCACTTACGCCTCCGGGCAGGACAGGAAGCTATCGTGAGCGCAGCTTCGCAAGTCGATCGTATATCGCTTCCCGTGGCAGCGTCCGGCCATGGCCGTGCACAGCGTCTTTTTCCAGGGCGCTCTCGTAAAACTTGCGCGCTTCCTTTGCTTGTCCTGCGCGATCAGCGACCACAGCCATGTTATAGTAATGAAGCGGATTATGCGGCTCGGTACTCGCCGCCACGCCAAGATACTCCAGAGCTTCACGAACGTTCCCAAGATCGGCGTGCGCTAAACCAATTTGCGCGACGATTGCGGGATTATTAGGAGAATCCTCCCGTAATTCCAGTAATCGTCTCAGCGCAACTGCGGGATATTTCTCACGCATCAAAGCAACCATGTTTGCCTGCGCATCCGCATTATCCGGATCAATATCAACCAGTTTTTGATAGGTCCGCATTGCGCTGTCAATGTTACCGGCTTTTTGATAAGCCACTGCGAGCCCCATCAAAACACGCTGGTCACGGGCATTTTTTTTCATGAGCGATTGATACATTTGAACGGCCGAGTCGTACCGTCCAAGCTCAAGAGCGCGGCGCGCCGCGACCAGATGCGATTCGAATGAGCCTGCGCCTGCGTTTTTGTCGACAATCACGAAGCGCGAGGCAGGCTCCTTGCGCGGGTCCGCTTTTCTGGGCCCGGCATCCCTGGATAACGACGTTGCCGCAGGAATTGTTTGCGAATCGTAAAACGCTTTAGATTCCGCTCCATCAGGAGATTTTGTTACCTCTACCCGCTCAAGCTCGGCCTCATCAGGTCCTGGCGGAATAATCGGCTCGGCTTCATTTTGCCGCTGCCCGTTTTCACGCGAAGCTTCTTCACGTTGCATCCTCTCTTCCCGCGCGGTCATGCGCGGCGCGGCGTTTTCGCTTTTCTCCGTAATGTCGCCATCAGAATTGTCAGCAGCTTCCTGATCGGTCGCAGCCATCGGGGCCGGCATCGGCAGGCCCTCTTGCATAGAGGCTTCCGGGAAGGCTGGCGCTTCCTGGGCCGTAACAGGCGCTACCGAGAAAAACAAACCGCAGCTTAAAGCAAGGGCAGCAACAAAAGGCTTTTTATGCGCCTTTCCATCAACATCACTGAAAAGCTCCTGAACGGACATAATTTGTATCTTCCTGTTTTCGAATCAGTCTAGGTAGTAGGCCCTATTTACTTTAACAAAAGAACGCGAAAGGTAAAACATTCCAGCCGATGAAACAGCCTTTACACGCAGATTTTATCAGTAGCGTAGAGCTTATGCCGCTTTCCCCGCCTCTATCATACTTAAAAAGGCCTGCTCCATCGATTTCTTGTTACTGACTTTTAACATCGCTTCAGGCGATCCGTCGAAAACGATATCCTTATCATGCAGAACCGCGACATGATCACATATCTCGCCCATATCCGCCAGAATATGCGAGCTTAAAAAAATGGTCCTGCCTGTTTTTCTAACCTCGCCAAGAGTATCCTTCACCAGCGCGCGCGCCATGGGGTCGAGACCGCTCATGGGCTCATCAAGTATCATCAAGGAACAGTCGGTGAGCAACGTGGCCATGAGGCCCAGCTTTTGACGCATTCCCTTTGAGTACGTCCCGATACGTCTGTTCAAGGCATCCTGACTGAGGGCCAGACTGTCAGCCATGCCCTTCACCTTTTGGCTATCATAGGCATGACCGTATAAACGAACGCTAAACCCCAGAAACTCGCTGCCGGTGAGAAAAGAAGGCGGATCGAATCTTTCGGGAAGATAGGCGATGTGTTTTTTGGATTCTTTCGCCTGCGGGGAATAACCGCTGACCTTTATTGATCCGTCATAACGGTCGCGCAGACCGAGAACAACCTTGATCAGCGTGGTTTTGCCCGCGCCGTTCAGACCCATAAGGCCAAATGTCTCTCCGCGCCTGATAGAGAGATTGACATTACGAATCACGGGGCCGGCGTCATAAGCAACGCTGACATCATCTATCTCGAGCGCAGATTCGAAGGCAACAGATCCAGACATGTTCAACCCGGCAAAAATATTCTTGAGTCCAGATTAAAACGCTGATGCGGTCTAAGCCGTACAGGGAAAACGACGTTCGTGTACGGATCGTACCACTGGACGTCGATATAATTTTTACGAACCGTCAACCCCTGAACCTGTTCAGGCCAGGCGCGCGGCGTGACGCGCTGGCCGTTAAACCAGATTGTCCAGTCGTCCGCGCCCTGATAAACAATGCCGCCAAGAGACAGCTCTCTCAAACCGCGGTCTTTTTCCGACGCAGCAGCTCCGGGGTCCCCCGAAAGTCCACGCACGTCCTCCGTCCCGGCTCTTTCCCTGTAGTCTTTAACAAGGCTCTGCGTCCACGGAAAGAAAAAGAGAGACGGAATGGTCCGGGGATCCGGAATGTCCCGGCTGAAAAACTCGAGATCGCCCCTGTCCGTACGCGGATCGCTTTCAGGCGCAGGCTGTACGGATGATTCCGGCTCCAGCCCTAGCGCGCTGGCGCTGACAGGACTCACGGGAGATTCCCCTGCGCCGCCCGTATTTTGTTCCTGCGCCAGAACGGAAAAAGGAAGCAGGCACGCGCATAAAAAGATTGCCGGGACAAGAAAGCTTAAATTCGTATCTATTCTCACCTTTGCCCTCCCATAGCAACGCTCTCTTCAGGCAGGAATGTCCGCCACGTAAAACGTATTTTACCACGTACAAGCGGCACCGGCTCACCTGTCAGAATTCTTCTGAGAGAGGCGTCGTTTACCTCCGTGGCCCGTTCAAGTTCAATCTGCTCGAAGCTCGCATGGCCGGGAAAACTTGTCTGCAGAAGATAGAAGAAACGGTAGATATCCGTATCGTCCAACGCATCAATGTCGATTTCAAAAGGGCTGCTTAATATCACGTGACCGGCTTTTTCAATCAGCTCGTTCGTCTCTATCTTTGCTGGCTCGATGCGGTAACGCACGGACAGAACGGCGGAAAGGTCCTGAATTTCTTCTATACGATTACGCGCGACAATCCTGTTCTGTTCACTAAAATACCCCTTGTCCTTTAATTCCTCGAACGTGTCTTTCTGCTCAACCAGCTTATCAAGCTCGACTTGCAACTGACTGATATCGCTCCGCTTTGCGGAAACCTTGCTTTCCAGCCTTCGAAGTTCGCGCTCCGTGCTTTCCTGTTCAGGCACAATATACAGATAATAAGCCGCCGCAAGAACCCCCACCAAAGCGGCAAGAACCCCTAGAATAGCCAGCCTTTTAATACCAAGTGTTTCCAGCATTCCATTCACCTTAAAGGCTTCCAGATTTTCAGCTCGCCCAGATAATCCTCAACGCGCTCTGTTTCATTCATCCCGGCTTCGCCCTCGACGGGTATGTTATAAGAGGTCGGACCGGGCGACTGAACGACTTCAACCCTGTGATCCGGGAAACGCTCCTCAACGCGCTCCTGAAAAGATTCGAACAGATCTATGGCTTCCTGCGCCTCAAGTGACGCCGGCAGCTTCATTGACAGGACAGCCTCATAAGCCGGCGCGCCTTCAAGCCTGTCCTCGCCCCGCCCGGTTTCCTGAACGATCCGGATTAAATTCTCCGCCTCTTTATTCTTCTGAACGTCAAGCGTCTCCAAAGTCAGATCAACGCCTAGCGCGACGCCAAGATCCTTGAAAAATTCCAGAGCGTTGACATCGGATTCCAGCATAGCTTCATAGGCGTTGAGCGAGCCCTGCACAAGCTCGACGTCAAATCCCATGGCTTCCTTGCGCGCTACCTCTTCCTGATACTCCGCCTCAAGCCTGTTCAAGCTGGCTTGCGCGTCATCAATTTCTTCCTGCGTTTCGAGAAGCGACTGGCCCGCCAGATAGAGCTGTGCGCCCAGATAAATCATTCCGCAAAGCAGCAATCCCATAGCGATCATGGCGACCTGACGTGGCTTATGAACGCCTGAAATCTCGCGGGAGACCATAGGCAAAAGAAGACGCGCCTTGCGGGAGGACCAAGCGGCATGCAAAGTATCGGCGTAACGCTCATCCTCTGTTTCTTCTATTTTAATGCCTGCAAGCCGCGCGGCTTCGGACGCCGTGCAAGTCGTTAAATGGCAAGGCGTCTGTATCTTTTCACTGATCAGTTCGCCAGCTTCAGGGTTTGCAACGACAATAACCTCGAGTCCATCTTCCTGGGCATACCCGAACCTAGTGAGATAACTCATTGTTGCGCTAAATTCCTGAAGAACCTCTGACGCCCAGACGTCGGGATCGGCATCGCTGTCCGTAACTGACGTCATGCGCGTCAGGGCAAGCTCTCCGTTCTTGGTTACGATTTGCCGAAGTCCGCCGTTTTTATGCTGGCCGATAAAAACGGCCCATTTTGCGCGACCGGCTTTCCGGCGTCCCGTTTTTGCCGCAAGCGTTTTTACAAAATCCGAGGATTCAATCGGCAGCATACAGAGGCCTGCAATGGAGACCATCGAGCGCTTCACGGCCTCCATGACTTTTTTGTACTGCTCTGAAGCCGGTATGGCGGCGCATAAATAAACATCGCCCGCGGCCTGCCCGCCCTGCTTGCCCTGAGGCTTGGCAGGCTTTTCATTCAGCTTGAGCGCAGCCCGCACATGATACTGCGGAAAGATAACGCGCAATTTTCTCTGTAGAACGCTTGCCTTATCGAGAACGCCAACTTTCGGCATCCTTTCCTTGCGGTAGTACTGCTCGACCATATCGTACAGCACAAGCACAGGCCGGGACTTGCAATCTTTCCTGAGAACCTCCGCCAGGGCGTCTTCAAACTCTGACCTCGACCAGGCGATCGAATCCATATAGGTCACGCCTTTTGAGCCTTGTCCATAAACATGGACAGCCTCGTCACCGAGTATGAGCACCGTACGTGAAGGAGAAATAAAGTTAAGAGACATAGCGCCCTTCTAAAAATCCAAATCTTCAAAGCTGGAGTAAATCGGACCAAACACAGCAACAGCTATCCATAGTATCATACCCCCAAGAACAGCGGTAAGGAAAGGCTCAATCATCGCGATAAGCGCATCAACCGCTTCATCAACGTCGGCGGTATAGAAATCAGAGACTTGCTCGAGAACAACGGTCAGATTGCCTGACTCCTCGCCGATACGCAGCATCCGCACAACCATGCTTGGAAACTCGCCGGACGCATTAAAAGCGTCGGAGAGCGGGCTACCGTTTTGTACGGCCACGATACAAGTCTCCGTCGCCTCATATAGCGCAAGGTTGTTGATCGTATTTTGCGACGATCTTAATGCGGAAATGACATCAATGCCCGAAGCGTACAAAGCTCCGAACGTCTGCGCGAAGCGGGCAATGCTTATTTTCCGGATCAAAGGCCCAAAAACCGGCATCGTAATAAACAACAGGTCAATTCTGTAAGCGATTTCCCTCGACATTTTTCTGAGGAGAAAGATTAGCAGGGCCAATAAAATAGGTCCCGCAATCAGAGCCCACCAATAAGCCTGAACGAATTCTGAAGTGGCGATCAGAGCTGTTGTGTAAAAAGGTAAATCCTGCCCGATATTAACTATAAAGGAGGCGATTTGCGGCACGACCCAGCCCATCATTACGACAACGCACAAGATAACGGCGCCAAGAAGTATCATCGGGTATGTCGTCGCCTTTTTGATTTTGGCGCGCATCTTGTCAACCCATTTCAGATACTTGATAAGCTGCAGGTAAGACGAGGTCATGTCGCCGGTTTCTTCGCCGGCGGCGATCAGGGAAATATACAAATTCGTAAACGTTTTCGGATGACGCTCCATGGCTTCGGAGAGCGAGCTGCCTTCCGAGACGTCGCGGTAAATTTCCGACATCATGTCACGCAAAGCGGGGTTATCCGTCGTATCGCGAATATCCGCAAGGGAATCCAGCATCGGCACGCCCGCGGATTGCATTTGCTCCATGTGTACAAAAAGCTGAATGAGATCGCGTATGCCGGGCTTACGCACCCCAAACGGGCTTTTTTTCCCGCCCACCGGCGTACAGCTGACCAACTCCAGGCCGGCGCTCTGCAGCTGTTTATCGAGATGCACCTCGCTTTGCGCGGAGACGATGCCGCGCACCTGGCGACCCCGATTGTTTATTGCCCTGTACTTGTAGCGTTCTATGGCGGGCCTCTAATGATCTAGGATTACTGGTGAACATTAACCTTTTTGGACACCTCTTCGAGACTCGTCAGTCCCTCGAGCACTTTAAGCATGCCATCGTCTTTCATGCTTTTGAAGTCTTTTTGTTTAGCTACTCTCTGTAAATCCGCTTTTGTGCCCTCTCCGGCGATCACTTCATCCAGTTCCTCGTCGAAAAGCAATATCTCCGCAATCGCAACCCGGCCTTTATAGCCCTGCCCCGCACAGGCCGGACAACCGCCCTGTTTCGGCTTAAAGACCTGCGGGGGCTTTAATTCATCAACGCCAAGAATTTGGCATTCCTCCGCATTCGCCGTGTACTCAATCTTGCATTCCTGACACAGGCGCCGCACAAGCCTTTGCGCAAAAACAGCTATGATTGCGCCCGCAATCATGCCCGGCTTGAGCTCAAGGTCGAGAAGCCGCGGAATAGCGCCGAAGGAATCATTCGTATGCAGCGTCGTATAAACCTGGTGTCCCGTCATCGCCGCCTTGAGCGCCATGCCGGCAGTCACGGGATCGCGAATTTCACCGATGAAGATAATGTCCGGGTCCTGACGTAAAAGCGCCTTAATCCCGTCCGCAAATTCGAGAACGCCTTCACGCACATGCGTTTGCCGGATCATGGGAAGCGAATATTCAACCGGGTCTTCCAGCGTCTGAATGTTGACTTCAACGTTGTTAATTTCGTTGAGCATGGAATAAAGACTGGTCGTCTTACCGCTCCCGGTCGGGCCGGTCACAATAATGATCCCCTCGGGCCTGCTCTGAGCGTTTTTGATTTTTCTCATATTTTCTTCGCTAAAGCCAAGCCCCTCGAGCGGCATGATGCTCTGGCTTTTGTCGAGTACCCGCAGAACTATATTCTCGCCCCAGACCGTGGGCAGGGAAGAAACACGGAAATCCGCCTCGCGTCCGCCAACGTTAAGGTTAAAACGCCCGTCCTGCGGCGACAGCTTATCTGCGATATTCATGCCGGACATGATCTTGATACGCTGGGAAATCGCGTTCCAGTGCTGCTTGTGCAGAATTTGCGCCGTAAAGAGGACGCCGTCTTTCCGGTTGCGCAAGCGCACGAAATTCTCTTCCGGCTCGAAGTGCAAGTCGGAGCACCCTGTTTTCACGGCGTCTGAAACAAGGCCGTTTACAAGGCGCACGACCGGATGCGCATAACTGTCCTCTTCAGCAATCTTGGAGAGATCGATTTCCCCTTCTTCTTCAAGCTCTTTTAGAATGTCGTTAATAGAGCTTGCATAACCGTAAGCGGCGTCTATCGCGTCCGAGATAAGAGAAGACATGGTAACAAGCGGCTTAAAGTTGACGCCCTTCGGATAAAGACGGCGAAGGGTATCCAGCGCAACGACGTCATAAGGATCAGCCATCGCGACGCGGACTTCGCTTTCGCCATCGAAAGAAACAGGCAAGACCTGAAGCTTCAGAGCCAGCTGCTTATCTACGAACCTGAGCGCATCGGCGTCAACAATGGTATGCTTGGGGTCGAAAACCTCAGCTCCTGAACTCTCGGCCAGAAAAGACGTGAGCGTTTCTTCATCTATAAAGCCAAGCTCAACAAAGATCGCGCCGAGCATTTTGCCTGAGAGTTTTTTCTCCTGCAGCGCAACGTTGAGCTGATCCTTGGTGATCAGCCCCATCTCGATCAGGCGATCGCCAATACGCTTCTTGCCAGCGCCGTCCTCGGCCTGCTCTGTCACCGCTTTTCCTGAAGGCACAAGGGCAGACCCGGTCGACCCCTGCTCGCCGGAAGCGGCTCCATGCGCGCCTTGCCGCTCTTTTCCTCGCGGAGCCGGGCTGATAACTTCTTCACTGTCAGTACGCTCTTCAGGCTCCCCCTCAAGAACAAGGCCTGACATATCGACGTCATCGCCGCCAGCATTGTTGTCGTTGTTTATCATCTAGAGTCGGCTTCGTTTGAATCCTGTTGTTGCTGGTTCCGTTATGAACCTTTTATTTCACTGTTATTTTACAAGGAAAAGTACGAAGAATTCATTAAACAATCCGGCAAAAATGACAATAAAATCAAATAGTTTACATAAAATAATTGTCAACAATCACATATTCAGCCAGATATGCGTTCCGACCGCGCCAATATAGCCGAGCGCAAGTATTGGAGTCCATTTGAGGTGCGAGAGGAAGGTGTACTGCCCGCGCGCCACGCCCATGAGCGCCACGCCTGCGGCCGAGCCGATCGAAAGCATGCTGCCCCCGACGCCGGTCGTCAGCGTAATCAGCAGCCATTGATCGACGCCCATCTCCGGGCTCATACTGAGAACAGCGAACATGACCGGGATGTTATCGATCACAGCGGACGCCGCCCCGAGAATGATATTGGTTATCGTCGCGCCCCAGCCGTCATACATGGCCGTTGAGGCAAACTCGAGATAACCGAGGAACGCCAGCCCGCCGACGCTGAAAATAACGCCAAAGAAAAACAGCAGCGTATCCCACTCCGCGCTCGCGACCAGCTCGAGGATATCAAAATCCTTATCCGCGCCCTTGCCCGTCATGCGCAGGTAATAAGACATGAACATGAGAAGCGACAAACCCGTCATCATGCCCAGAAACGGGGGCAGGCCCAAAAACTGCTCGAACGCGACGGCCATGGCGATCGTACAAAGCCCGAGGAAAATAATCGCTCGCGCGCCGCGTTTCATGCTCATGCTCTCCTTCATGCTCCAAGGCATGCCCTTGGGCACGAACGGATACATCAGCGCCATGGGAATCAGGAAACAGACAAGCGCCGGAAAGAACAGCTGAAAGAAGGTGAAAAACTCGACCTTGCCCGCCTGCCAGACCATCAGCGTGGTGATATCACCGAACGGGCTGAACGCCCCGCCCGCATTCGCGGCGTTCACGACATTGACGCATGAGATGGCGACAAAGCGCGGATCGTTCCCGCCGACCGCCATAACGACGGCGCCCAGCACCAGCGCCGTTGTCAGGTTATCGGCAATCGGCGAGAGGAAGAACGCCACGATCCCCGTCACCACAAAAAGCTGGCGCGTGTTAAGACCCGCCTGCACAAGCTTGACCCGGAGCGTTGCGAAGACGCGCCGCTCCTGCAGCGCGGCGATATAGGTCATCGCGGCGAGCAAAAACAGCAAAAGGCCCGCATATTCATCCAGCCCATGAAAGATAGCCGCGCGCATCTGCTCATGTGAAATGCCGTATTGCGGGGCGATGAAGCCTATCGTCATCCATATCACGCCCGCGCCGAACATCACCGGCTTGGACTTGCGCATATGATGCTGCTCTTCCGTCAGGACTGCCGCATAGGAAATCACAAAGACGACCAGACAAAAAATGCCGGCCCAGTGCGTCATAAGTTCCGCCGAATCCGCTGTTTGATGGGCTTCGGAGACTATTGCCAGCGCATGCGATGGCAACAGAACGAGCAAAACCGGAAGAAAAAGAAAAAATACGCCGCGCATGATTCAGCCTGTTTTTCCCTCAATTTTCCGGCAGCCGGTCCGGTCGTGTCAACAGCTAAAGATAAACGCGGGAGTGTTGTTTCATTTGACCTAATTTGACAAAGCCCGGCAAAGACATTTATTCTGGATGAGGACTAAACGCGTACACTTTACGGATAAAATAATCACTGTGACGGCAGATAAAGCAAATGCCCCGGATTCAGATCCGGAAAACCAAAACCACAATCCGGAGGGGGATTTTTTCAGCGGTCGCATACTTCTTGTAGAAGATCTGAAAGTTAATCGCGATCTTGTCGCCGCAATTCTCAAGAACAAGGGCCACGCCGTTGTGACCGCCTCTAACGGCGCAGAGGCGCTCGAGCTGGTGCAGGCGGAAAAGTTTGACCTTGTTCTGCTGGACATCCAGATGCCCGTCCTGAACGGCATACAAGTCGCCAAAGCCATCCGGCAGGACTTTTGCGTCAGTCACACGGTTCTGCCTTTACTGGCCTTCACCGCGCGCTCGGTCACATCCGAAATCAAGGAGTTCTACGAAGCCGGGATGGACGACTACATCATCAAGCCAGCCCACCCTGACATGCTTTGCCAGATCGTTCACAGCTGGCTGATCGGTACGGAAATGACCACGGTCTACGCGCCGCTCAACCGGGGGCACTTGCCGCTTATAGATTTTGAAGTTCTGAAAGCCGCGCATGCGCATCTCGGCGAGGAGGCGCTGAACTCTTTTTACGCGGAAATGCGCGACGCGTTTTCCGCAACGTTTCAGGATTTCCTGAACGGCCTGACCGGCGCGGAACAAATGCGGGCCGAAACGCATAATCTGGCCTCGACATCCGGGAGCCTTGGCTTTCTCAGGCTTTCCGCCAAATGCCGCGAGCTTCTCGAGCTTTGCCTCGAAGGCCATCTTGAGGATGAAAGTCAGGCTTGCCGGGAACTCTCGGCTCTGTTTCAGGAAACGCTCGAGGCTTACGAGCGTTTCCGTCAAAGCGGTTCTTGACAGTTTCTCTCAGATGTGTATATTCAATGATCTCAAATCAACGATGGAATACGAAAAATGTTTGCGATACTGAGAACCGGCGGCAAGCAATACAAGGTTTCTAAAGACGACCGCATCCAGGTTGAAAAGCTGGACGCGCAGGAGGGCGACAAGCTCGACCTTGACGACGTGCTGCTTGTGAACGACGGAAAAAAAACGACGGTTGGCGCGCCCAAAGTGGAAGGCGCAAAAGTGATAGCGAAGGTGATCAGCCAGACGCGCGCGCCGAAAATTACGGTTTTCAAGAAAAAACGCCGTCAGAACTACCGCCGCAAGAAAGGTCACAAGCAGGACCTGACAGTGCTGGAAATCACAGACATCAAAGCGGCTTAAACATTAAAGTTAAGATAAGGATTTAAGGAGAACGACATGGCGCACAAGAAGGCGGGCGGCAGCTCAAGAAACGGACGCGATACGGCTGGACGGCGTCTCGGCGTGAAACGCTACGGCGGCGAAATTGTGCTTGCAGGCAACATCATAGTCCGCCAGCGTGGCACGAAATACAACGCGGGCCGCAATGTCGGCATCGGCAAGGACCACACCCTTTTCGCTCTTGTCGACGGTCAGGTCAAATTTTCCAAAGGCGTCGCCGGCAAGCCGTTCGTCAGCATCCTTGCGGCCAATGACATGCAAGCCGAAGCGGCGGAATAAGCTTTTAAGAATCTCGGAATCGCAGAATCTCGGAATCGCGGAACAAAGAATAAATTTCCGAGATTCCGAGATTCCGAAGTTCCGGGATTCCCAGACATGAAATTCCTCGATCAAGCCAAAATCTATCTTAAAAGCGGCGACGGCGGCGCGGGATGTCTCTCGTTCCGCCGCGAGAAATATATCGAGTTCGGCGGGCCGGACGGCGGCAACGGCGGGCGCGGCGGCGATATTATTTTCGAGACCAGCAAGGCCCTCAACACGCTCATCGATTTCCGCTACACGCAGCATTTCAAGGCGCAGAACGGCCACTCCGGCGCAGGCCGCAACAAAACCGGCGCTGGCGGCGAAGACTGCGTCATCACGGTGCCTGCGGGCACGCAAATTCTCGCCGAGGATCAGGAAACCCTGCTCGCCGATATGCTCGAGGACGGGCAGCGCATGGTGTTTCTGAAGGGCGGGGACGGCGGCTTCGGCAATGCGCATTACAAAAGCTCGACCAATCAGGCCCCGCGCAAGACCACGCCCGGCTGGCCGGGGCAGGAAATGGCCGTCTGGCTGCGGCTGAAACTTGTCGCCGACGTCGGGATCGTCGGCCTGCCCAATGCCGGGAAATCCACGTTCCTCTCCGTCGTCTCGCAGGCCAAGCCCAAAATCGCGGACTACCCTTTTACCACCTTGCACCCCAATCTCGGCGTCGTACGCAAGGGCGAATACGACTTCGTGATAGCGGACATTCCGGGCCTGATCGAGGGCGCGCATGAAGGCCACGGCCTCGGCGACCGTTTCCTCGGGCATGTCGAGCGCACATCGGTTTTATTGCATCTGATCGACGTCACGCAGGACGACCCGGCAGGTGCCTATTTCACGATCAGAAACGAGTTGAAGGAATACGGCCACGGGCTTGAAGATAAACAGGAAATCATCGCCCTGAATAAAACGGACGCTTTGCCGGACGAAGAACGCGACGCCCGCCTTGAAGCGTTTTACAATCAAACCGGAACCGCCCCCCTCCTCCTCTCCGCCGTCACGGGCAAAAACGTCGATGCGGTTTTGTACAAACTCGGGGAAGTCGTGCGAGAGAACAAAACAGACGCAACGCCGGAATAATTTTTAAGGCGCGAAGGACCGAAGACGCGAAGATATCTTCGTAACTTCGGGTCTTCGCGCTCAATGAATAAGAGGCTTATTCAGTGCTGCGCGCAGCGTATTTTTATAACTACAGAGCGCGCAGAGTACGCAGAGAATCGAGCTCCTGAAGAAACCTCTGCGCCCTCTGCGATCTCTGTAGCTTAAAAACTTTCTGGCGAAAATCAGGAGCTAAAACGGATTATTATTTGTTCAAGTGACTATATTAGCGCTGCGTGCCGCTTCTTTATCTTTGTGTTCTTTGTGTCTTTGTGACTTGGTGGTAAAACCCCTCTATGAACATGACAAGCACAGACATCCCGCAACGTATTCACGCATCAAATCGCGTTGTCATCAAGATCGGCTCGGCCTTGGTGGCGGATGATGTAAGTGGCGGCGCGAAAACGGACTGGCTGCGTGCGCTGGCGGGCGATATCGCAGGGCTGAAACAACAGGGCAAGGACGTCGTGATCGTCTCCTCCGGCGCGATTGCGCTGGGCCGCGCGGTTATCGCCATTTCCGGCGAGACGCCGCCCTCCGCCATACCTCTCGACCAGAAGCAGGCCGCCGCCGCGACGGGGCAAATTCTGCTGATTAAGGCTTTCCGGGACGCGTTCACCGCGCATGACATGACGATTGCGCAAATCCTGCTCTCTCCTCACGACACGGAAAACCGCCGCGCGCATCTCAACGCCCGCGCGACGATGCAGGCGCTGATGGAGCGCGGCATAATTCCCGTCATTAACGAGAACGACACGGTTTCGACCGAGGAAATCCGCTTCGGTGACAACGACCGTCTCGCCGCCCGGGTTGGACAAATGATCGAGGCCGATCTCGTCATGCTGCTCTCGAGCGTCGACGGTCTTTACAGCGGCAATCCGGACAAAGACCCGGACGCGCGCCATATCCCGTATATTGAAAAAATTGACGCCGCGATTGCGGCCATGGCCGGGGACGCGCCGGAAGGCATCAGCACAGGCGGCATGATCTCGAAACTCGAAGCAGCGCAGATGGCCACGCATGCGGGCGCGGCGATGCTGATCGCCGACGGGCGCGCGCTGTCTCCCGTTACCGCGCTTCTTGAAGGTGCGGCGAAAGCCACATGGTTTGCGCCCGCCGAGACTATAGAAAACGCGCGCAAACGCTGGATCCGCGCGCATGTGGAGCCGTCCGGCGAGATCGTTATTGATGACGGGGCAATAACCGCGCTCCGCAACGGCAAAAGCCTTTTGCCGATAGGCGTCACGCGCGTCAGGGGAAATTTCGCGCGCGGCGACGCCGTGACCGTTACGGATCAGGATGGCCGGAAAATCGCAATCGGGCTCGTCGCCTTTCATTCGGAGGACTCAAAACGCATTGCCGGATTGAAAAGCCATGAACTCGAGCCTATCTTGGGTTATGCGGGGCGTTCCGAAATGATCCGCCGCGATGATCTGGTTTTGGTTTAATGACCCTCTCCCTTCAGGAAGAGGGCAGCGAAGCCCGGCTTTTCTTTTCAGGAAAAGCCACGGCTGAGCGGGTGAGGGATAAAATCCCGATATGTCCCTCGCCACTGCGGCTAACGTTTTTTAAACGTAAGCCTCGTTCCTCTCCCTGAAGGGAGAGGTTTTTTTAGAGAAAAAGGAAAAAAGCATGCGCACCGATACGCCGAAAACGGTTTACCTCAGAGACTACCAGCCGCCGACATACAAGGTCGATCACCTCGCGCTGACCTTCCGGCTCTATGAAGACAAAACGGTCGTTACGAATCATGCGCAGTATACGAATATTCACGAAGCAAACGCGCCGCTTTTCCTGCACGGTCAGGATCTTGAGTTAAGCTCCGTCCGGCTTAATGGCGCGGAACTGAAAGAGGCCGCGGATTTCACGAAGGATGAGGCGGGCCTTACCCTGCCCTGCCCGGACGATGAAACGTTTACGCTCGAAATCGAGACGGTCATTTACCCGCATCAAAATACGGCCCTTGAAGGCCTGTACGTTTCCGGCGGCAATTACTGTACGCAGTGCGAGGCCGAGGGTTTCCGGCGGATTACCTATTATCCCGACCGCCCGGACGTGATGAGTCTGTTCACCGTACGCATCGAGGCGGACAAGGACAAATACCCTGTTCTTCTTTCCAACGGCAACAAAACCGGAGAAGGCGAACTGGACGAAGGGCGGCATTACGCCGTCTGGGAAGACCCGTTCCACAAGCCCGCCTATCTGTTCGCGCTCGTCGCCGGCGATCTTGAGCATATCCACGACACGTTCAAAACGATGAGCGGGCGCGAGGTTGATCTCTACATCTACTGCCGTGACGGGGATCAGGACCAGTGCTGGCACGCCATGCGCTCGCTGCAAAAATCCATGACCTGGGACGAAGAGGCGTTCGGGCGCGAGTATGACCTCGATATCTTCAACATTGTCGCGGTCAGCGACTTCAACATGGGCGCGATGGAAAATAAATCGCTTAACATCTTCAACACCGCGCTAGTGCTCGCCCAGCCGGAAACGGCGACCGATACGGACTTTCAACGCGTTGAAAGCGTGATCGGCCATGAATATTTCCACAACTGGACCGGAAACCGCATTACCTGCCGCGACTGGTTCCAGCTTTCGTTGAAAGAGGGCCTCACCGTCTACCGCGACCAGGAATTCAGCGCCGACGTCAACGACACGCACGCCGTGCAGCGCATTGAGGACGTCATGCATCTGCGCCGGATGCAGTTCCCGGAAGACGCGGGCCCCCTCGCCCACCCGATCCGCCCGGATAACTACATCGAGATCAGCAATTTCTACACCATGACCGTGTATGAAAAAGGCGCCGAAGTCATCCGCATGATGGAAACGATCCTCGGCAAAGACGGATTCCGCAAAGGCATGGACCTCTATTTCGAGCGTCATGACGGTCAGGCCGTGACCTGCATGGACTTCGTCAAATGCATGGAAGACGCGAATAATGCAAGCCTCGCGCAGTTTCGCCTGTGGTACGAACAGGCCGGCACGCCGGAAGTCAAAGTCGCCACGAATTACGACCCGGCGGCGAAAACCTTCACGGTTACGCTTAAGCAAACCGTTCCCGCCACGCCCGGCCAGACGCATAAAAAGCCGATGCACATTCCCGTCAGGCTAGGCCTGCTTGGCCCCAATGGCGGCGATGTGGTTGATACAACCGCGCATCTCACAAAAGAAGAAGACAGCTTCACGTTCGAGAATATCGGCGAACGTCCCGTTCTTTCCGTCTTCCGTAATTTCTCCGCGCCCGTGCGCGTCAAAAGCGACGAGAGCGACGAAGACCTCCGCTTCCTGATGGTCCATGACAGCGACGGCTTTAACCGTTGGGAATCCGGGCAGACATATGCTCTAAGACAAATCGGCGCGATGCTGGATGAAAAAGAGCGCGGCAACGTGATCGAGCCCGCGACGGAATTCATCGGCTCTTACGCGGACCTGTTACAAAAAGCGCTCGACCCGACGGAGAACAAGCAGCTTTTGGCGATGGCTTTGTCTCTGCCCGACATCCAGATTATTGGTCAGTCGCGCGATACTGTTAATCCGCGCGCGATCTGGGAAGTGCGGCGATCCGTCGCGCAGGACATCGCCCGGAGCAACCACGACGCGCTGCTGGAGCTTTATGAAGCCAACACCGACAAGGGCGAATTTTCCATCGCGCCCGAGGCCATGGCGCAAAGAAGCCTTCGCAATACCGCGCTCGGCTATCTCGGCCTCTCGCCGGACAGGGCGGAGCACGATCTCGTCCGCGCGCATTACAAGGACGCGACCAATATGACCGACCGCGTCGCCGCGCTCGTAACCATGATTCAGAACGATACGCCGGAATGGGAAACCGCGTTTGAAGACTTCTATACGCGCTTTAAGGACTATCCGCTCGTAATCGACAAATGGTTCGCGCTGCAGGCCATGGGCGTGCGCGCCGATACCATCGCCCGGGTTAAATCCTTGCGCGGCCATGCCGACTTCAACATCAAAAACCCGAACCGCGTCAGGTCGTTGTATGCAGCCTTTGCGATGAACAACCCGGTCTGTTTCCACGCGGAAGACGGCAGCGGCTATGATTTCCTCAAGGACGCGATACTCGAGCTGAACACGCTCAACCCGAGCATCGCCGCGCGGCTCCTGACCCCGTTCCGGGAATGGAAACGCTATCCGGAGGCGCAGCAGGACAGGATGAAAGACGCCATGCAGGCCGTCGCCAACCTGCCAAATATTTCCAAGGACGTATACGAGGTTGTGAGCAAAACGCTGGCGGCTTAGGAACATCGGCCCGCATTTATAGTTGGCTATATATGAAAGGACGGCAGGCGCATTCACCGGCGGGTATGGATTTTCCTGCATGGAAGTCCATCCTCTACCGCAGCTTTAAAAACGCGCAGGCCAACCAGATCCCGCTCATCGCCGCAGGAATAGCGTTTTATTCCCTGCTCTCGATTTTCCCGAGCATCGCCGCCGCCGTGTCCATATGGGGCCTGTTCGCCGATGCGGCCTATATATCGGAAACGATAAGCCGTCTGGGCAGCATTTTGCCCGCTTCGGCGCTCCAGCTTATTGAAACGCAGGCGCGGGAACTGGCCGGTCGGGGAACGCAAAGCCTGGGGTTTTCGCTTGTTTTAAGCGTTACGCTGGTGCTATTCGGCGCGTCCCGCAGCGTCAAGGCGTTCATCATTGCGCTCAACAACATCTACCGCGAGGACGAATCGCGCAACATTGTCATACTCAGCCTGTTCGCCTTCGTCCTGACGCTCGGGCTTTTGTTGACGCTGCTTGTCATGGTCGCCGCCGTTATCGTCTCGCCGAACCTTCTCGAGTGGATCGGCCTGAGCGATACGGACATCTATATATATCAGATCGTCCGCTGGAGCGTTTTAATCGGGTTCGCCACGCTCGCCGTTTCTATTCTTTACCGCTACGGCCCGGCGCGGCGCGCGGCGAAATGGCGCTGGATCACCGGCGGAGCATTTCTGGCCACCTTGTTATGGATCGGGCTGACGGCCGTGTTTTCATGGTACGTTTCGCATTTCGCCACATATAACGAAACCTACGGCTTGCTCGGCGCGGTAGTGATCCTGCTCATGTGGCTCTGGCTTTCCGCGCTGGCCGTTCTGGGCGGCGCGATACTGGACGCGGAAGTCGAGCACCAAACGGAAGTCGACACGACCAAAAGCAAGCCGCGCCCGATGGGCCGCCGCGGCGCATACGTCGCCGATCATGCGGGGCAACTGGTGGGCCCGGAGGGACTTGAACCCCCGACCAAACCGTTATGAGCGGTCCGCTCTAACCAGCTGAGCTACAGGCCCTTTAAAAGCAAGGGTATAACAGTTTGCGCCTGGAATGGGAAGCGTTTTGAAAGGCCTGCGCGCGCAGAGCCGCCATGTGAAAAGATTATCTCGAAACCTTGCCCTGCCCGCGTACGCGCGTCGCAACGGATTCAGCCGGAGAATAGAGCCGCTCTTCCCTGTGCGAAGACCACTGGTTCTCCCGGCCCGGCAGGCCCTCAATCATGGCGAGGTTTTTATTGATCTGTTCCCAGTCGCTGAATTGCTGGTCCGGCATTAGCCGCAACTGCTCCAGAGCCTCCTCGGACGCGTCATTACCTGAGGCGTAATCGACGATCTCTTCCCGCGTCACGGGAAAGGCCAGACCGTCGAGCAGTTCCAGTATATTCGGCGCCTTGTCTTGATTCTGCGTCATCTTTATCCCCTTGCTCTTTGCCTTGTTTGTTTTAAGACAACGTGCCAACAAAACGCGTTGGCCGCAGGTTCCGTTACCAGTCAAGGCCTTCGCAAAAAGGCCCGCCGCCGTTATCCGGCGCGGGCGAAAGTCATGCGGCCACCCGCATGCCCCGGCGCAAGAGACCGGTAATCTCGCGCGCGTAAAACAGCGTCAGGACGAGATTCAAGGGAATGCACCAGACCACCACGTCAAATCCGTGGATATACGCGTGCCCTTTCAGGATAAAAAGCATGCTGACCGCGCCGAAGAAGGCCACCGCGATTGCGGCGATAAACGCGTCGTTCATGCGTCTTTGCGTCTCCTCCTGAAGCTTTCTGTCCCTTGCGAGATACGCGCGCAGCCAGACCAGAAACGGCGCCATGAACAGCAATTGCGGAACGGCCATTTCTTTCGGCGAGACCAGATACCCCAGCAACACCGTTATAAAAGGCGCCTCGGCGCTCTCGGGGATTTCCCCCGTTGCGCCGGCCAGCGTTTCTCCGCCATGCGCCCGCATCTCGAAGCGCGCGCGCAAGGCTTCAAACGCGTTCAGGCCGTAAGATTCCAGGGCAAGCCAGTGCAGCCATAACGCCGCAAGCGCGCCCGCCAGACAGAAACCGCCTATGATAAAGGAAACCGCGAACCAGCGCCTCACGCCCCACGCATTCAGCGCGGCGTAGAAAACAAGCGGAACCATGGCGGCGACCATCACCGCGGACAGAAATTCATAGCCCATCAGCGCCTTGAGGCATACGGCGGCGCCGGCCGCAATGCCCGCCAACACCGTCATCGTCCAGCCGGGCGGCGCGGGCGCGGCGCGCCAGCTTGCCCACAAAACGATCAGCATCGGCAAAAACCAGGACCACATCATCCACCAGGCCGAGCGGCCGAAAAACGTCAGCGGCGGCAGAAAGACGAGAATAAGCCCGAGCGCGATCCAGGCTGTCGGCAATGAAAACTGGCGCGCTGCCCAGAGCAGGATCAACGCCAGCGCCGCCGCGTTGGCCAGCGCAACAAGCGCCTGCGTTATCAGGTAAAAATAATACAGGTCGAGAGTCTGCAGGCGTTTATGCCAGCGGCTGCCCTCGCGCGCATGATCGAGAATGAACGCCTTCAGCGCCTGCAGCCCCTGCCACAACGGCCAGAGCAGATCATCCTGCAGGCCGACATGCGACATATAGAGAGAGAAATCCGTTTCACCGCTTTCGAGCCTTTGCTTGAAATCGGCGTAATCCACGCGGTCGACGGATTTATAAAGCGCGCCAACATGATTATAGGCAAGCATAAAACCGCCCTGCGCAGCCGGCCCGTGCTCAAGATTATAAACGAGGCGCGAGAAAACATAACGCTCTGACGGGAATTCTCCGTCCAGAAATTTTTTCAAAGGCAGCGTACTGAGTATATGGCCGCTGAAATTGAGCCAGAGCGCTAGGACGGCAATAATGAAGAAGACGGTTTTTCCAGCCGCAAATTTTAAGAAATGATCCATGCGCGCAAGCCCCCTAAACCGGTACAGACTTTAGCTGGGTACCAGCTTCGCGCGTAACAATCAACATGAAGAGAGCGCGCGCCATTCTTCCCAGGATGGCGCGCGTCCGGGAAAAGCAATCTTCTCAAGCGGCCAGTTAGAGAGAAAATCCCGAAAGCTCTCGTAAAGCAGCGTATCCAGATGCGCCATATCGGAACGCGCCCAACAGTAGACTTCCGCATCATAGCCGGTTTTTGCGGACGGGTATATGTAGGCGCACCCCAGACATCTATCCCCTGACAAGCTGAAGACCGTGTAGGCGAATGACGTGCGCCTTTGAAACTCTTTATGATGCCAGCCGAGATCGATCAGGTCCTGTTCGAAAGTCATATCCGGCGACGGCCAGGAAGAGCGCGGACCGAAAATACCCTGCAAATCCTCCACGCTCGACATCACCGCGTCATAATCTTTTACGACATCGGAAATAAGCAAAGGCCGGACGATGAATGTGTCTGTCGTATAGCCTTCAGGGACGACAAAGTCATTTGGAATGAACATGCCGCTCATCACGTATCCAGAAAACTTCTCAGCTTCCTGCTCCGGCTCGGGTGCTTGAGCTTGCGCAGGGCTTTCGCCTCGATCTGCCGGATACGCTCGCGGGTGACGTTGAATTGCTGGCCGACCTCTTCAAGCGTGTGGTCGGTATTCATGCCTATACCGAAACGCATGCGTAAAACGCGCTCTTCACGCGGAGTCAGAGAGGCGAGAACGCGCGTCGTCGTCTCTTTCAGGTTGGAATGGATCGCGGACTCGAGTGGCTGAATGGCGTTTTTATCCTCAATGAAATCACCCAGAGACGAGTCCTCCTCGTCCCCGATCGGGGTTTCGAGCGACACAGGCTCCTTGGCAATCTTCAATACTTTACGCACTTTTTCCAAAGGCATATGCAAACGTTCGGCCAGCTCTTCCGGCGTCGGCTCGCGCCCGATTTCGTGCATCATCTGGCGGGATGTGCGCACGAGCTTGTTAATCGTTTCGATCATGTGCACGGGAATGCGGATCGTGCGCGCCTGATCGGCGATCGAGCGCGTAATCGCCTGCCGGATCCACCATGTAGCGTAAGTCGAGAATTTATAACCGCGGCGGTATTCGAATTTATCGACCGCCTTCATCAGGCCAATATTGCCCTCCTGAATAAGGTCCAGAAACTGCAGGCCGCGATTGGTGTATTTCTTGGCGATGGAAATTACAAGGCGCAAATTCGCCTCGACCATTTCCTTCTTGGCGCGGCTGGATTCCTTTTCGCCTTTTTGCACGGTTGAGACAATCCGGCGGAATTCGCTCAGGGGCAGCATCGCCTCTTCGGCAATCGCGGAAATCTCATTACGGATATCGATGATATTGTTTTCGTGCTTGTCGACGAACTTGGCCCAGTTTTTGTCAATTTTTTTGACGCGGGACAGCCATTTGGGATCAAGCTCCGCGCCGAAGTAATTATCGAGAAACGCTTCCCGCTTCACGCCTGAATCCACGGCCATGCGCATCATCCGGCCCTCAAGAGAGACAAGCTGGCGGTTCATGCCGTACAGGCGTTCGATCAGCTGCTCAATGCGCGCGTTATTGAGCCGCACCTCGTTCATAAGAACGACCATTTCGTGCTTCAACTCTTCGTATTTTTTATTGGCGGCGTCCGTGGGCTCCTTGCCCTTTTGCAGCAGATCAAGGCGCTCCTGCTGCATCTTGCGCATTTTTTTATAGGTCTTGTGAATTTTATCGAAGCTTTCATAGACCTGCGGGGCAAGCTCTTCTTCCATGGCGGCCAGCGACATGCTGCTGTCGTCCATATCGCCGCCTTCGCCATCCTCGCCGTCCGCTGATTCTTCGTCGTCGCCGCTCTCGTCGCCTTCCGCGTCACGATCCAGAGCGTCGCCGTCGTCAGAATCCGGGCCATCACTGTATGTGGCGTCAAGATCGATAACTTCGCGGAGCAGAATATCGCCTTTTTGCAGGGCTTCATTCCAGGCAATAATCGATTCAATGGCGAGCGGGCTTTCGCAAATGCCGCCGATCATGAGTTCCCGGCCCGCTTCAATCCGCTTGGCGATTGCGATCTCGCCCTCACGGGACAACAGCTCCACCGAGCCCATCTCGCGCAGATACATGCGCACCGGATCATCGGTCCGGCCCATGTCATCATCATCGATATTCCCGCCGGATTCATAATCGCCGGAAACAGCCTCGTCCTCGGTGACGTCGTCCTCACTCTCGACAAGCTGTACGCCGATATCCGACATTGTCGCCATGGCGTCTTCTATTTGCTCCGAAGAGAAATCTTCCGCCGGCAGAGCGGCATTCAGCTCGTCATACGTGACGAATCCTCTTTCTTTCCCCTTCGCGACGAGCTTTTTAACGATCTGTTCCAGAGAGCCGGTTGTCGCCGCCGCTCCTGTATCTTCCTGTTCCTTGTCGCTCACAGCCTGACTTCCACTTTGCATTGACGCACGAATCACTTCTTTTTAGCAGTTTTGAATTCAGATATATACGCTGTCTTTCATTTCTATCCCCCGGAGGTTTCATGCGCCCGGGATAAGGACAGCAAACGGGATTGATTGTCCTCGCTCATTTCTTTTTTGAAATGCGCGCCAACGCTTGCCAGCTCGCGGCGGACAGCCTGCCCGTAAAGCCCGGCGCACATGGCCCGCCATCCATCTATAACCTTGTCGTCATCGGTTGAAGAACGCGCGAAGCCAGCATGAACATATATGTTATCGCAGAGCAGCTTGTCCAGTGTTTCCTGACAACCGGCTCCAATCAGCGCTTTACGCATCATATCGCGATCGACGCAATCGGATTCCCCATAAATCCGCAACATACGCTCCCTCAGGGACAACAGGCCCTGGCTTGCGATCTCGAGCGCCATAAGCTCGTCCTCAACCTCGCCGATAAGGTGCGGATGGTTTATCAGCGCCGCCAGCAAAATACTGTGCACGAGCTCTGGCCGCGCTGGCAGAGGCTTTCTAATTCTGGTCACGTAGCCGCCCTGCGCCTGACCGTCATTTGAAAAACGGCCATGCCTGCGCTGCTCCGTTTTCCGCATCCGCCAGAACAATTCACGCAGGCGCGTACGTAACGTCGTCCGGTAGTGATACTGCAGATCGCGGTCAGCAATCCGGGCGACGTCCTGCTCCATCTCTTTTTCAAGAGCCGTCTTTTGCTCAGGCGTTTCAACAGGTTTCCCTGATATCTTAACAGACCACATAAAGTCAATAAGCGGCATGGAAGCTTCCAGAACCGACCCAAGCGCTTTTTTACCTCTTGATTTAATGAGACTGTCCGGGTCCTCGCCTTCCGGAATAAAGGCAAATCGCGCGCTATGCCCGGGCTTGATCAAGCCCAGCAGTTTTTCCATGACCCGCTCCGCTGCGCGCCGCCCCGCCGCATCGCCGTCAAAACAAAGCACAGGCTCCTTTAAATCTCCCGGCACAAGCTGCCAGAGACGGAAAATCTGGTCATCCGTCAGGGCCGTTCCGAGCGGCGCCAGCGCCCCCTTGAAACCGGCCTGATGACAGGCGATGACGTCCATATAGCCCTCCGTGACGATCAGCTTGTGGCCGTCCGCAGCCGCCTGCCTTGCGTGCGGCTCGCCATAGAGCAGGCTGCCTTTCTTGAAAAGGAAGGTGTCAGGAGAATTAAGATATTTGGGCGGCGTGGATTCGCTGCGCGCCGAAGGGCGCAGGTGATCCGGCAATACGCGCCCGCCAAACGCGACGATGCGCCCCCTCCTGTCCGGAACCGGGAACATTATCCGCTCGCGAAAAAAAACAAAAGGATCGCCGCCGCGGGTTGACGGCCGCAAAATACCGGCCTCAATCATCTGCGCGTCCGAAAATCCCTTTTCGCTCAAAAAGGATCTTAGCTCGTTGCCGTTCGCCGGAGCGTACCCTATCCGGAATGCGGACAGAGTTTCTTCACTGATCCCGCGCCCCAGAACATAGTCCAGCGCATCCCTGTTTCGCGGGCTGTAAAGCGCATCCTGCATAAAAGACGCCGCAGCGTCCATCAGGGCAAAAAGCGTTTTTTCCTTATCCGCCTTTTGCTTTTCTTCCCTGCTCGGCTTGGGCACCTGCATCCCGGCCTCAGCCGCCAGCATCTCGACCGTCTCCGTGAACGAGAGATTATCATGCTGCATCACAAAGCCAATGACGTCGCCATGCGCGCCGCACCCGAAGCAATGGTAAAACTGTTTGTCATCATTGACGTAAAAGGATGGCGTCTTTTCCCTGTGAAAAGGACAGCACGCCTTGTACTCACGGCCAGCGCGCTGCAGACGCAGGCGCTTTCCGGCAATATCGGACAAGCTGAGCCGATTACGCAGCTCATCCAGAAAACGTGGAGGCAATGACATATTTATAGTCCTAGCAGGTTTTTTTAATTAGAGCGAGTGAACGCAACGCATGAGTCCAAAGCTTTTTGAAAAATTTTTTTACAATTAAAAACCACACACACTTGCGACAAAACAAATTTTCAATGCATATAATTTTAAGTAATCAATAAACAACAATCGCCGGGGCCAGTGTTAAATAATTTT
>CAZCIB010000025.1:0-31460 GCA_964498755.1 uncultured Pseudobdellovibrionaceae bacterium
CCTCGAACTCGGCCAGCGGCGGCTTGACCCGCGCATAGCCATAGCCCTCATAGAGCTTCATCAGCGCATGAATCGCGTCCGCCTCGGCGGCCGCCTCCGGCGCGAGCACGTCAATTAAACCGCTGGGAAGGAGTGTGTTTGATGCCTGCACCATGATCAGGCCGCTTTTTCCGCAGAATCGCGCACGGCGGCGCAGATTTCATCCACAATTGCGGTGATTTCATCCATATCGTCGCCTTCGGCCATGACGCGGATGACGGGTTCGGTGCCGGAGGCGCGCACGAGAATGCGCCCGTTCGCGCCGAGCTTTTCCTCGCCCGCGCGGATCGCCTCGATCACGCGCTCGTCTTCCATTGGCCTGCCGGAGCTGTAGCGGACGTTTTTTAAAATCTGCGGCAGCGGCGTGAACAGCGTGAGCGCTTCGCTCGCGGGGCCGTCCTGTTGCTTGAGCAGGCTTAAAACCTGGATCGCGGCCATCAGCCCGTCGCCGGTCGTGCCAAAATCCGACAGGACGATATGCCCGGACTGCTCGCCGCCGAGGTTGTAGCCGCCCTGCCGCATTTTCTCGACGACGTAGCGGTCGCCCACGGGCGTGCGAATTAGATCGATACCGTGGTTTTTCACGTACCTCTCCAGCCCCAGATTGGACATGACCGTTGTAATCAGCGCGCTGCCCGATAACTTCCCGGCGCCTTTGAATTTGACGGCCAGCAGGGCCATAAGCTGGTCTCCGTCCACGACCTGCCCTTTTTCATCGACCATGATCAGCCGGTCCGCATCGCCATCCAGCGCGATCCCGACATCCGCGCCGTGTTCGACCACCGCCTTTTGCAGAGCCTGCGTATCCGTCGCGCCGCATTTGAGATTGATATTCTTGCCGTTGGGCTGAACGCCGATGGAAATGACCTCGGCCTCGAGCTCCCACAAAATCATCGGGGCGACTTTATAGGCCGCGCCATTGGCGCAGTCGACGACAACTTTGAGGCCTTCCAGCGACTGCCCGCGCGGCAGGCTGCGCTTGATATATTCGATATAACGCCCGCTCGCGTCGTCGAAGCGGCTGGCCTGACCGAGATGCGCTGGGTCCGCGAGTTCCTCGCTCAGGCCGTTATCGATTTTTTCCTCGATTTGCAGCTCCGTCTCGTCGGGGAGTTTATGCCCGTCCGCGCCGAAGAGCTTGATCCCGTTATCCTCGAACGGATTGTGCGAGGCCGAAATCATCACGCCAACGTCCGCGCGCAAAGAGCGCGCCAGAAACGCCACCGCCGGCGTCGGCACAGGGCCGAGCAGCACGACGTCCATGCCCATCGAGAGAAATCCCGAGGCCATCGCCTGCTCCAGCATATAACAGGACTGGCGCGTATCCTTGCCGATCACGGCGCGGTTTTGCGAAGCGCCGCCGTTTTGCTGTTTTTTCAGGACGCAAGCCGTTGCCATGGCGGTTTTAAGCGCCATTTCCGCCGTCATCGGAAACGTATTGGCCTTGCCCCTGATCCCGTCCGTGCCGAAATATTTGCGAGTCATGCTTTCATGTCCCTATTTGAATAAGACTCGCATTCATATCACTGTAATCCTAATAATGCCAGAGGCACAGGAGCGTTAAGCCCCCTGCGGCGCTTCGCCGCCGGTGAGGCCGGAGTCTTTTTTCACGCCGCCACTTGTCGGCACGGACGTACGCGGTCCGGCTTCGCCGCCGTCGTCGGGTTCATCGCGGATGATCGTCTCGCCGTTCAGGACGGCCTTGATTTCATCGCCCGAGAGTAGTTCGTATTCCAGAAGCGCGTTCGCCAGCTTGTGCAGATCGTCAATCCGCTCGTTCAGGACCTTGCTGGCCCGCGCATAGGACTCGTCGACAATCTTGCGGATTTCGGAGTCGACCACGGCGGCCGTCGCGTCCGAGAGATTTTTGGATTGCGCCACGGAATGGCCGAGGAAAACCTCCTCCTGATCATGCCCGTAATGGAGGGGCCCGAGCTTCTCGCTCATCCCCCATTCGGTGACCATGCGCCGCGCCATATCAGTCGCCATTTTGATATCGCTTGACGCGCCGGTGGTGACCTTTTCCGGGCCGAAAATCAGCTCTTCCGCGATGCGTCCGCCCATGGCCACGGCCAGATCGGCTTTCAGCTTGGCCATGGACACGGAAATCTTGTCCCCTTCGGGCAAGCGCATGACCATGCCGAGCGCGCGCCCGCGCGGAATAATGGTAGCCTTGTGGATCGGGTCGGAGTCGGGCTCGTGCACGGCGACGATCGCATGGCCGGCCTCGTGATAGGCGGTAAGCTTTTTCTCGTCGTCCGTCATCACCATGGATCGCCGCTCCGCGCCCATCATGACTTTATCCTTGGCGTCCTCAAGCTCTTCCATGCCGACGACGCGCTTGCCCCGCCGCGCCGCCAGCAGCGCGGCCTCGTTGACGAGATTGGCGAGATCGGCCCCGGAAAAGCCCGGCGTCCCGCGCGCCACCGTGTGCGGGTTCACCGTTTGCGAAACGGGCACGTTTTTGAGATGCACTTTCAAAATGCGCTCGCGTCCCTTGACGTCCGGCAGCGGCACGACGACCTGGCGGTCAAAACGCCCCGGCCTGAGAAGCGCAGGATCAAGCACGTCCGGGCGGTTCGTCGCCGCGATAATGATAATGCCTTCATTGGCTTCGAAGCCGTCCATCTCGACAAGCAGCTGGTTCAGCGTCTGTTCGCGCTCGTCATTGCCGCCGCCAAGGCCAGCGCCCCGGTGGCGTCCGACGGCGTCGATTTCATCGATAAAGACGATGCAGGGCGCGTTTTTCTTGGCCTGCTCGAACATGTCGCGTACGCGGCTCGCGCCGACGCCGACGAACATTTCAACGAAATCCGAACCGGAAATCGTAAAGAACGGCACGTTGGCCTCGCCCGCCACGGCGCGCGCGATCAAGGTTTTACCCGTACCCGGCGGCCCGACAAGCAGCGCGCCTTTCGGGATTTTCCCGCCCAGACGCTGGAATTTCTGCGGATCTTTCAGGAATTCAACGACTTCCTCCAGCTCCTCCTTGGCCTCGTCAACGCCGGCGACGTCCTCGAACGTGACGCGCCCGTGCTTTTCGGTGAGCAGCCGCGCCCGGCTCTTGCCGAATCCCATCGCGCCGCCGCCGCCGCGGCCCTGCATCTGGCGCATGAAGAAAATCCACACGCCGATCAAAAGCAGCATCGGAAACCATGACAGGAAAATACTGAGCGCGCTGATCTGTTCGGGGTCGGCTTCCTCGACCGTAATCCGCACGCCGCTGCCTTCGAGGCGCTCGACAACGTTATCATTAACAGGGGCCAGCGTCTTGAACTGCTCGCCGCTCTGAGAGTAAAACCCCTCGATATTCTGCCCCTTGATCGTCACGTTGGAGATGCGCCCTTCGCGCGCATCGGCCATGAAATCCGAATAGGCGATCATTTCGCTGCGCTGCTGTTGCTGCTGCTGCGCGCCCTGAAAAACGTTGAAGAGAAAAGCCAGCATCAGCGCAATCGCCAGCCAGAACACAAGATGTCGTCCGAATCCGTTCACGTATTTACCACCTTAAAATGAATGGGTTGATCAATCATATATAGCACAAAAACCGTGATTGACACGCATGGTCTGTGAAAATGTCAGTCTTTGTTTTCCTTTTCAATATATATTTCCCTGCCTTCGCCGCGCACGGAATAGACAAGCCCGCCAAGCGTGCGTTTCCGAAAAAGGCCCTCTCCGGCCAGATCCTCCGCTATAGACTCAATCTTTTCAAGGCGCGGACGGTATGCGCGCTCCGGAGACAGGGCGTCGATCGCGCGCAGGAGAAGCCTTAAACGAATTTCTTCAGGAAGAACAACGTATTGAGCGCGATCATATGCGATTGAACCTTCTTTCTGCGCTAAAAGCACGCCTTCAAAGGCGCGTTCCGTATAATAATCCAGCGCATCCCGCGCCCGGTCAAGGCGCATTGCGGTCCGCGCCAGCCTGTCCGGAGACAACCCTTCTTTTTCAAGGACATGCATTGATTTCCTTAGTCGCGGGCGCAGGAAAGAAGGGTTGCTATTGCTCGGATCATCGATATAAGGCACATGATTTTGTGCGCAATAAGCGACTAATTCGGCTTTTTTTACGGCGAGCAAGGGCCGCATGAAACGGATTCCGTCAAATTCCTGAACAGGACTCATGCCGCAAAGCCCGTCGAGACCGCTCCCCGAAGCCAGTCGCATGAGAAACGTCTCGGCCTGATCGTCTTTGTGATGCGCAAGAAGGATGGCATTTAACCCTTCTTTGTGTGCGTATTGCGCCAGCAATTTGCGGCGCATCTCGCGGGCTTCTTCCATAATGCGGGTTTTTGGCTTGCCGCCCTCCCATGTAAGAATCGTATGGCGTACATTCAGCCAGTCTTTCAGCCACGCGCCGACCTGCCGCGCTTCATCGGCGGATCCGGGCCGCAGGCAGTGATCCACCGTTACGGCATGAATTTGCGCGGCGCCCTTTTCCGCTGAAGACCATCTGGAGAGCATATGACAGAGGGCCATGCTGTCCGGCCCGCCGGAAACGGCGGCCAGACTTTTCTTTCTCGGTTCAATATTGAGCGTATTCATCGCTGCGCAAAAGCGCGCGTATGTGTCCGGGTCTTCACGCATGGGCTAACCTGATTTAAAAGCTGGTTGTATCAGAGAAGCGCGGAAAATTCACTATAAAGAGCCGCAATTCAGCCGCCGCATTTCCTGCTCGGCGCGGCTGAGAATTGGCCCGGCCCCTGTCGGGAACTGCTTGCCAAGTTGCGCGAAAGCAACGCAGGCATCTTTCGCGCTGCCCATTCCGGACAGCGACATGCCCATTTTCAGCAGATTATCCGGCGCTTTGTTTCCGTCAGGATATTTCTGATAGGCCTCGGCAAAAACGCGCGCCGCGCTTTCATACTGGCCGCGCACGTAATAAGTCTCCCCCAGCCAGTACATCGCATTTGCGGCGAGAGAATGATTCGGGAAGCGGTCCAGAAACGACCGGAAAGCCGTTTCAGCTGCGTCATAATCCTGCTGGCGGATCAGGGCGAAGGCGGCGTCATATTGCGCGGAAGGGTCACTGCCGCTCGCCCGCGGCGCGGTCAGGTTTCCCCTGGAATCGGAGCGCAGCGTTCCCAGTTGTTGCGCCCCGCCCTGCTGCTGCGGACTGTTTTGTTCCGCCGCATAAGGCGTATTCGTTCGGCTGCCCGTCGCGGGGGCCTGGTTAAAAACGGAAGGCGGCTGCCGCCTTTGCTGTCCTTGAAACAAGCCACCGGCGGCCTGCCTGTTCTCTTCCATCCGCTGTTCAAGCTGACGAATCTGGAAAGACATCTCCTCAACCCTGCCCGTCAGGTCGCGCATGTCGCTCTCGATCTGGGACAGTCGCAATTCGATCTGCGCGGCCGATGCGGCGTTCACGCCGCCCCCCTGCCCTGGCAGGCTAGCCCCGGGCGGCGGCTGTTCTCCGCGAAACACGGCGCGGCTTAATGTCTGGATTTCCCGCTCGATCCGGTCAATGCGGCTGTCCACGCCTGATCCGGTTCCCGAACGCGATTGCGAAAACGCCGCGCCGGGCTCCATCAAGAGAGCGCCGGCGCACGCGATCGCTATCGTCAATTTTTTTATTTTGTCACCCGGGACCATAAGCGTTTCTGCTCTTCGAAGGATAGGAACCCCTTAGTCAACGACCATGACGGCGCGGCGGTTCTGGGCCCATGCCGACGGGTTTGACTCCATCACGGCCGGACGTTCCTTGCCAAAGCTCACGGTTGTGATTCGGCGCGGATCAATGCCGACGGCGATCAGGTAGTTTTTCACCGACGTCGCGCGGCGCTCGCCCAGCGCAAGGTTATATTCACGGGTGCCGCGCTCGTCAGTGTGTCCCTCAACCGTCACCGTGACATACGGGTATTCCTGAAGCCACTGCGCCTGAAGATCAAGCGTCGCGCGCGCTTCCGGATCAAGATCGTAACGGTCATAGCCAAAGAACACGCGGTCGCCGACATTCACGACGAGATCCTGCTGCGTTCCGGGGGCCGGGCCGTCAAGCATCTGGCTGTCCATGGGAACCACTGTGCCGCCCAGCGGATCGTCCAGCGGACCGGGGCTGATTTGTTCGCGCTCCATTGCGTCTTCGCTCATCCCGCCTTCGTCATCTGTGGTTTCGCAAGCGCCCAGCGTTAAAACAAGGGCAATGATGGCAAGATAGCGGACAAACATGGCTGGCTCCTTTTTAAATCTTATTAACCTGTTAGAGAAATTAGGCTCTTGTACGGGGTTTGTCGAGTCAGTTTAAGTCATGATTCACAAGTTGCAACCAGCAAATACAAGAAGACGCTTCACCGCTCCAGCGTCTCCCGGATATGCCGGAGCAGCATGCTGGCGTCATGCTTGTCTGCATGCGCGGGCGCTTTATCGATATATTCCTCGAGAGAGGCAATCGCCGCCCTGGGCTGATTGCATCGCGCCAGCAAAACCCCTTCATCAAGTATCAGCCGATATTCGCCCGGGTCGAGCAGCCGCGAAGCCTGCACGGTTTCCAGCGCGCCGGCGTAGTCTTCAGCTTCGATCTGGCGGAATTTGATATTGTTTTGCAAACGGTTCAGGATTTCCCGGCTCGTCGGCGGATCGTAATAATCGGCGGAGAGCTCGGCGTCCTCGCCCAGATTTTCCTTTACAAAAGCGCGCAAATCCGGGGCCTGCAGGATTTTACAGCGCTGGCTTGGGTCAAAGATTACGCGCCGCCCGCCCTTTTCGATCCGCAAAACGAAATGGCCAGGGATCGTAACCCCGGCAACGTCCCAGCCCTGCGCCCGGCCGCAATGCATGTAAAGGATCGACAACGCGATCGGCGCGCCACGGCGCGTATCAATCACGTCGATCATGTCGGCCCGCGCGATAATTTCGCTTTCTTCGTCGTCGCCCTGATAACTGTAATGATCTGAAAGCACATGCTTGAGCGCCGCTATCCGGGTTTCAAGCGTGTCTTCCGCCTTCGCCGCAAGCAAAGCCTGATAACGCGCGCCGACCTCATCGGACAGCTTTTTGAGATGCGAAAAATAGCTTTGCATGGACGCGCCCGGCCGCCGCACCGCCGACAGCGCAATCGCGCATTTGGCGACGTCAATCTTTTCGTCCGGCTTTGCGGCCTGCTTTTGCAGAAAGCTGTGCGGGTCAGCGCTCATTGTTCGCCTGCCTCCGGCCTCGCTCATTCGCCGCCACTGGCCTGTACCGGTTCTCCGGCCAGCTTGACGTAACTGACAACCTGCTTGACGTGCGGCGTCGTGCGCGCGATCTCCAGAACGCGGTTCAACTCGCTCTGGTTCTGCGCGACGCCCATCAGGTAAACCGTTCCCTGAACCGTATCGATGGAGTAATTCAGGTTCTGAACGCTTTTATCAAGCGTCAGCGCGCTGCGCATCCGCGCCGAAATCCAGCTGTCGCGGACAAAACCCTGAACGCCCTCGCTGTCGGCGATGCGGATCTCGTTGATCACCTGGTCAACGCCATTAGCCTGCCAGGCGAGACGCACAGCCTCGACCCGGTCTTCAGGCTCCTGCACGACGCCGGTGATCAGAACGCGCCCCTGATTAACAGTAAGATCGAGCTTGCGGAAGGTTTCGAAATCATACTTGAACCAGAGATCGTTGATCTGCGCCTGAATGCGCGCGTCCGCCACAGAGGTTTTAATGCCGCCTTCCTTGACGGCGGCGATGCCGGTCAGCGTCGCCGCGCCGCCGATCAGACCGATAGGGGTACAACCGGAAACCAGAAACAGGGCGCAAAGGGCCGGAAATATGCGTTTGATCATCTGAAAACCTTTCGGGAACGAATCATACTATATTCCCGTAAGGATTTTAGTGCGCCGCGAACAGATTGGCAATGCGCGCCGGATAAATCATCCACCGGTCCAGCCTCCCCTGACGTGCCGCCACCTGAACGGCGGCGCAATAACGAACGCGTCAAAGCGAATATCAAAGGCGGAAAACGCCGGATTTCCGTTTATGTAATATTCCGCCGCGCGGGTGACGCGGGCGCGATTTTTTGCGTGAATGGCCTCGAGACCGCCCGCCAGCGTCTTGCGCAGCTTGACCTCGACGAAAACCAGCGTCCTGCCCTTCCGCGCCACAAGATCGATTTCCCCGACCGGGGTTTTAAAACGCATGCCCTGAATTCCGTAGCCTTTGCCCACCAAAACCAGCGCGGCGAGATATTCCGCCCATTGTCCGGCCCTGTGCGCCGCCTGCCGTGATTCGACCGTCCGCATTACTTGCCCCGCAATTCCAGAGCGAGATTATAAACGTCCTTGCGCGGCCACCCGGTTTTTTCCGCGACGAACTGCGCCGCGTCGCGCAAACTGCGCCCTTCGAGTTCTTCCGCGATCAGGGCCGCTACCTCATCCCTGCCGAACGCCTTTATTTCCGGCGGGCCGATCACGACGACAATTTCGCCTTTCGGCGCGCCCGCGTCCTGATAATACGCCGCCAGTTCCGACAGCGCGCCGCGCCGGACCTCCTCAAAGCGCTTGGTCAGCTCACGGGCGACGGCGGCCTGCCTGTCGCCAAGCGCATCAAGCGCATCCCGCAGAGACGCGGACAGACGCGGCCCGGTTTCAAAGGCGATCAGACTGCCCGGCGCCCGCGTCCATTTTTGTAAAACATCCTTCCGCGCGCCGCTTTTGGGCGGCAGAAAACCGATAAACGAAAAAGCGTCGCTCGGCAGCCCTGACAGTTGCAACGCCGTCAGGGCCGCATTCGCCCCGGGCACGGACGTTACATAGAGACCTTCATCAATACAGGCTTTGACAAGCTTGTATCCCGGATCGGAAACAAGCGGCGTGCCGGCGTCGCTGGCCAGCGCAACGGATTTCCCGGCTTTCACAAGCTTTATGATCTGGTCTCTGGGGGCGCTGTGATCGTTATAAACTTTTAACTGCGCCTCTATGTTCAGCATATGCAGCAATTTACCGGTCACGCGCGTGTCTTCGCAGTAGACAACGCTGGCGGATTTAAGGGCGTCAAGCGCGCGCTGCGTCATATCGCCGAGATTGCCGATGGGCGTCGCCACCAGATAAAGCCCCGGCGCAAGCGGTGATTTGTGTTCATTTTCGGGCATCTGCGAACTCCGCTTAACCTTTGCGACGCGCTGTGCTATTTCTCTAGCATCATTCCTGACAAATGAGGATATCATGGCGTATTACGCAGCTGGCAAATGGTTTTATGTTTCCGTATTTATGCTGACGGTGGTTTTTCTTTCGGCCTGTACGGGCTCCGGCTACAACAATGCCTCCCCGTACGCCAGCGCGCCGATTGAGAACGCGCCGCGCCAGGCCGAAAAAGCGCCCAGCAACCTCATCTTGTCAGAGGAGGAAAAACAGGAGCTCTACAGCCCGCTGACGCCGGAACTGCAATCACCCGGTCCGAATGGCGGCATGGATCAGGGATCGCGCGATGAAGATCCGCAATCCGCCATGCTGACCCACGCCGGATTCGAAACCGTTTACGGCAGACAACAAAATACGCCGTCCGCGCGGCGGGAAGAGCCGCCCCGGTATGGCGACCGTTCCGGCGGCGGCTATAACCAGAGCCGCTTCAACCGGGACTTGCCGAGACAACAGGACAGGCCCCAGACCGATCCCGGACTGCCGCCCGTGAAAGTCGCCTTGCTTTTGCCGCTGAGCGGTGAAAAGGAAGCGCTTGGCAAGGCCATGCTCAACGCCGCCCAGCTGGCTTTGTTTGACGTCGGCGCAGAGAATTTCGAGCTGGTCCCGCGCGATACCAAAGGCACGCCCGCAGGCGCGCGCATGGCTGCGCAGAACGCCGTCAATGAAGGGGCCGAGCTTATTCTGGGGCCGCTCTTCGCCGGGTCCGTGCGCGCCGCCAAGCCGATCGCGCAGAGCCGGAACGTCAACATGATCGCGTTTTCAACCGACTGGGAGTTGCGCGATTACAATACCTACGTCATGGGCATTCTGCCTTTTGCGCAGGTTCAGCGCATCGCCGATTACGCCGCCCGGCAGGGAATTCAGCGCATAGGCGTCTTCGCGCCCAAAAGCGCTTATGGCGAGGTCGTCGTTGATGCCTTCCGCCGCGCCGCGCGGCAGAACGGTATGGAAATCGTTGAAACGGTGATGTTCAACCCGCTCCAGCAAAGCAATCTCTCCCCGCTGGTCCGGGAATTCACAGGTTACGATCAACGCGTCAGCAAACTCGAAGAACGCAAGGTTATGCTGGAATCCCGCCTGCGTGAAAATCCGGACGACGTTCAGGCGCAGCAAGAGCTTAAAAAACTGAAAAACGCGCAATCTCTGGGCGCGCTGCCCTTTGACGCGGTCTTTATGCCTGTCGGCGGCGAAACGGCCCGCGCGGTCGGAACGCTGCTGACCTCCTACGACATGACGCCGGAACGCGTCCGCCGCCTCGGCACGGGCCTGCTTGACGATCCGGGTCTGGCGACCGACCCGCAATTACAGGGCGCAGTTTTCGCGGCGCCTTCGCCGTCTTTAAGAGAACGATTCGAAACGCGCTTTATCGAGATGTACGGCCTGCGCCCGCCGCGGCTCGCCAGCCTCGCCTATGACGCCACCGCGCTGGCCGCCGTCCTTGCCCGCACCGGACAGGTCCGCAGCGGCATGCCGTCTTTCTCGCAGGCCGCTTTTACGAACCCGAACGGCTTCGCCGGGATCGACGGCATCTTTCGTTTTAGCCGCGACGGACTTGTCGAGCGCGGGTTATCAGTCCTGGAATACCGCGACAGCCAGATCGTGGAAGTCGAACCCGCCCCGGAAACGTTTGAAAAAGGAATCTGAGAAAAGAGTTACACAGCGCGGGACGCAAGACCAAACAGCGTCACTCGCTAGCTGCCGCCCTTTTCGCATGGCCCGCTTCTTCCGCCTCAAGCCGCCGCAGCATCGCTTTATAGATTTCCTGCGGGATGTTGACGTTGCACGCCGATTCCAGGCCCTTGAAGCCGGGGAAGGAATTCGCCTCGCAGATTGTATAACCGTCATCGGTAAACAACAGATCGATCCCGGCGACCTGCAAATTCAAAACTTCCGCCGTTTTCAGCGCCAGTGACTTGGCGTCTTCGTCGAACATAAACTCCTGTACGGAGCCGCCCTGGCTGAAATTGGCTTTAAAACCGCCCTCGCGCGCGCGCCGTTCCATCGCGGCCACGACTTCGCCGTCAACGACAAACAGGCGCAAATCGCGCCCTTTACTCATGCTGATGAATTGCTGGAAAATAATCTGGATATTCGGGTTGGTCTCGGAAATCAGGCCCATCAGATCGGTAAACGCATCGCGGCTTTCGATCAGGAAGACGCCGGTGCCGTTCACCCCGAGAAGCGTTTTCACCACAACCGGGAAGCCAAGCGAATTTTCAACAAGGTCAAGATCGACCGGAAACTTCGCCAGCATGGTATTCGGCGTCGGCAAACCGTGCTCCGCCAGAACCTGGTGCGTGTGGAGCTTGTCGGACACGCATTCGATCGACGCTGAATTGTTGAAAATCCTCACGCCCAGACGCTCCAGCTGCCGGATCACGGCAAGCGGGAAATATCCCGTCTCGATCACATAGGTCCGCGGCAGGAGAAAATCCGGCAACGGCATCAGAGAACCGTCAATCAGAACCGACTCCCGGTCCTCGCTCGTCACCAGCAGATCAAACTGCTCGGGATGAAACACCTTGACATCAATGCCCATTTCCCGGCCTTCGGCCAGAAAACGTCGGATCTCGAAAGCTTCCGCCGTTGGCGCTTCGATCTCCTCATTAAATAGAATCCAGACTTCCATATGGCCTTTCCGTACCTTCACCCGTCTTACAAGACGATTATGTACACCAATTTTCAGGAAAGTTCAAAAAAAGCTAATTCCGCGTTCCGTATAATCCTAGCTTATACCCATAATCAGGCGCAATCCGTACGCGAGGATAAACAGGGCCGTCAAACCAAAAAGCCAGAGCAGCGCAAACCAGACGGCCCCCTGGAATTTCGCAGGCACATGCCGGTCGAGGAGAGACTGAACAGCCTTTGATACCGGGTTTTCGCTAGTGCGAGTATCCTTCGCCATGTCTCACCTTTCCCCGGAAAATCCAGTAAATGTAAACAACGTAACCCAAAATAACGGGCAAAAGGATCAGCGCGCCGACAAGAAGTATGAGCTGGCTCGACGGATGCGCCGCCGCCTCGTAAAGATCAATCGAGGGCGGCACGATATTCGGCCAGATGCTGATGGCCAGTCCCGCAAAACCGGCGATAAAAATGATCATGCCGCAGATGAAGGGCGCGGCCTCGTAGCGCTTGCGCAGCCCACGCCATGCGTAAAGACATGCCAGCAGAAACACGGCCGGCATAATCATCGTGTACGGGAATGCGGGCCCTGTAAACCAGCGCGAAACGATGTCTTCCTGCGTCATGCCTTCGACGCCTGCGCTGATATAGGGGATGTCGCTGTACAAAAACAGCATCCAAAAAGAAATCGCCCCCATGAACAAGGCGACGACAGGCAGCGAAATCTTGGCCATTTTATAGGCCCAGTCCTGAAGCGCGCCCTCGGTGCGGATGATCAGCCAGCACGCGCCCAGATAAATATAACCGGACACCAGCGCCAGTCCGGTCGTGAGACTGAACAGACTGAGCCAGTCGAATGCGCCGCCCGCGAAATCGCGCCCCTCGACTTCAATGCCCTGAATATAGCCGCCGAGGATAACGCCCTGAAAAAAGGCGGCGACGAGCGAGCCGCCAAAAAACGCGCCGCTCCAGAGATACTTGCTCTTTTCAGCCTTGAAACGGAACTCGAAGGCGACCCCGCGGAAAATCAAACCCAAAAGCATAATGATAACAGGAAGATAAAGCGCAGGCATAAAAACAGCGTAGGCAAGCGGAAACGCCACGAACAAACCGCCCGCGCCCATAACAAGCCACGTCTCGTTGCCGTCCCAGAACGGCGCGATCGTGTTCATCATGACGTCCTTGTCCTGATCGGACTTGCGCAGCGGAAACAGAATGCCGACGCCGAGATCAAAGCCGTCCAGAAGCACGTACAAAAATACCGCAACGCAGAGAAGCGCGCCCCATATCAGCGGCAAAAAAGATTCGACGAGTTCCATGCTTTAAACTCCCAGGTTATTCGACGGGTTCTTGCGGGTAAGACAGCGGTCGCGCCGAAGTCTGCGCCTCGCGTGACGGGCGATCAGCGGAAGGGCCGTTGCGGATGAGCTTGATGATATAGAACAGTCCGGCCCCGAACACGATCGCGTAAACGATGACAAACATTATCAGCGAGAAGAGGACAGTTTCCCCGTCCACCGGCGAGGCCATGTCTTTCGTCCGGGCAACGCCGTAGACGATCCATGGCTGCCGTCCGATCTCGGACACAAACCACCCGGCCAGCACCGCAATAAACCCGCTCGGGATCATCAGCGTGTTCCAGCGCAGGAACAGACGGTTATCATAGAGCTTGCCGCGCCAGCGCAAAAACGCCCCGGCGAGAGCCGTAATGATCATCAGGGTTCCGATACCGACCATGACCCGGAAGGAATAAAACACCCAGGCGACATTGGGGATGTCATCCCCGTATTCGTTCAGGCCCTTGACCTCTCCGTCCATGTCATGGGTTAAAATCCAGCTCGCCAGTTTCGGAATGCCGATTTCGAAGTGATTTTTGCGCTCTTCCTGATCCGGAACGGCAAAGAGAAGCAGCGGCGCGCCTTCCTGCGTTTCCCAAAGCCCCTCCATGGCGGCGACCTTGGCCGGCTGATACTCAACGCTGTTCAGGCCGTGCGCATCGCCAACCAAAAGCTGCGCCGGCGCCAGAATCAGAATCAGCCACGCCGCGTAATTGACCATCACCTTGGCGTGATCGCGAAACCTGTCCTTGAGCAAATACCAGGAACCGACCCCGAGAACGACGAAAGCCGTTGTCAGATAGGCGGCGATTACCATGTGCGGGAACCGGTACCAGCTTGAAGGATTAAAGATAATCTCCGTCCAGGACACCGGGATATAGACGCCATCCTCAAAGGCGAAGCCCACCGGCGTTTGCATCCAGGAATTCGCCGCCAGGATCCAGAACGCCGACATCAACGTTCCGATCGCCACCATCAGCGTAGCGAAGAAGTGCATGCGCGGCCCGACCTTGTTCCACCCGAACAGCATCACGCCAAGAAACGAGGCCTCAAGGAAAAACGCCGTCAGCACTTCGTATCCCATCATCGGCCCCATGACGGAGCCGAATGAGTCGGAGAAGCGGCTCCAGTTCGTGCCGAACTGGTAGGACAACACAACGCCGGAAACCACGCCCATACCGAATGTAACAGCGAAAATCTTCACCCAGAACTTGTAGACCTGCATGAAGACTTCCCGGCCCGTGCGCAAATAGCGCCATTCCAGCACCGCGAGCCAACTCGCCAGACCGATCGTAAAAGACGGAAAGATGATGTGAAACGAAACGGTGAACGCAAACTGGATACGCGAGAGTAAAACCGGGTCCAGATCCATGAAAACAACTCCTGGAAAACTTGCGCTGCTGATTCCCTTATAGCAGCTTTTTGTAATACTAGGCCTTTTACGACCCAAAACTCAAGACGCAAAGCTTTAAAATGATTGTTGCGTTACTTAAGGCAATTCAATTTTTGTTCATCTTTATGCGTTAAGATTCTAGTAAAAGGTCATACGAAGGGGTGCGGTTGTTTTGTGTTTTGTGCCTTTACAGATCAAGAATCAAGGGGCGCCGCTGCTCGTCAATGCGGGGCGCTGCCGGTCGCTTGAGCCTTTACAGGACCAGACCGGCATCCTGTATTCGGTGATTACGCTTGAAGTGACGCCCGATTTTCACAAAAGCGTTGTTCTGGCCATGACGCCGGAAGAAGCTGCATCCGTTCTGAATATTTCCAATGATAAACAAGGCGGCGTCGTCGTCTTCAATAGCTCGATTGATGGCAAAAACACGCTGATTCCAACCTCTTCCATCGCTATGGCGCGGGAAATCGGGGGCGGAATGACCCTGCTCCACTATGAAAGAGAAAATGGAAAGCCCGAAACCTACTATGCGGAACTGTGTTTCAGAGAAGTTTGCGAAACCATTATAAGCACAGACAGATATGGCGGCTCTATGATCGACTCGGGCTTCCCGGAAAGAAATGCGTTTGGCCTGCCTGACGTTCTGAACCTGTTTCGTCAGAACATCGTTAAATCAGGCAGCCTGAGCGTTTGACTCTTGCGCAAGCGCGCTATCCGAATCAAGAATCGCCGAAGCCGCCTTGACCACAGCCGCAATACGTACAGAGGCCTGTATCTGCTCCTTAGTGACTCCATGATCCAGAAGCTGTTTTTCGTGCGCATCGATGCACATGCCGCAGCCGTTGATGGCTGAAACGGCAAGCGACCAGAGCTCAAAGTCAACTTTCTCTACGCCGGGACTGCCGATCACATTCATCCGCAACTTTGCCGGCATCGTCTGGTAATCCTTATTGGAAGCCAAGTGAACGAAACGGTAGTACACGTTGTTCATGGCCATGACGGATGCGGCCGACTTCGCTGCCGTAAAGGCTTCGGAAGAAAGTTTGTCCGAGGCGGCTTCTGAAATCAGCTCGATAACGGTTTTATTGCCACTCGCCAGCGCGCTTGCGAGAAAGGTTCCCCAGAGCTGCTGCGTATTCAGGCTTTGCTCGTTTTCGAGCGATCCCAGATTCAAACGGATGTCTTTTGCGTAATCGGGTATGAGGTCTTTTAAGGTTTCTATGGTCATTTTTTTCCTTTCAGTAACGAGAAGCGATTTGCGAGAAACGAGAAGCGAGAAAGAAGCGAGGGAAGCAGTTAAGTAATCTAGCTTCTCGCAACTCGCTTCTCGTTTCTAATCTTAAGCCGCTTTCAGCGTATCGCCGCCAACAGCGCGGTTACATGGGCAAAGCTCGTCCGTCTGGAGCGCATCGAGAATGCGCAGGATTTCAGCCGGGTTCCGGCCAACCGACAAGCCGTTGACAGACACGTGCTGGATCTCGTTATGCGGATCAACAATATAAGTCGCGCGGTAAGCGACCCCGTCCCCGTGACGAATGCCAAGCCCGTCGACGAGCGAGCCATTCGTGTCCGCAAACATCCACATATCCAGATTGTTCAGGTCCGGATGATCGCGGCGCCAGGCCAGCTTGCAGAATTCATTATCGGTGCTGCCACCGAGAACGATACAGTCGCGATCCGCGAATTCCCTGTTCAGGCGGGCGAATTCAACAATCTCCGTCGGACAGACGAAGGTGAAATCTTTTGGATAAAAGAAGAAGACTTTCCACTTACCGCCGAAGCTGTCACGGGACAGGGTTTCAAAAGGGTTATCGTTCGGGTCCATAACCTTGGGACGAACGCCCGTGATCTGGAATTCAGGCATCGTATCGCCAACACCAAGCATAGTTTTTTCCTCCGGTTTCTTGCAATCTGTGTTTTATCAAAGCTACAAAGTAATACATCGCCTGGCAGAGGCAAGAGAATATCAGGAAAATAATTATGTTATTGGCGAAAAAACTTTTGATTTCCGGGCGCGTTCAGGGCGTCAGCTTCAGGATGTGGACGGTCATGCAGGCAAATGAACTTGGCGTTTCCGGATGGGTCCGGAATTTAAGGACCGGCGATGTTGAAGCGTTCGTTCAGGGAGAAGAAGAATACGTGCGCAAACTTATTGACCGCTGCCGTCACGGTCCCGCCCTTGCGCAGGTAGACGATTTAAAGGTTGAAAACGCAGCGTATGATGAAAATCTGAAGTCCTTCGAGCAAAGAGCAACGCAGCAGGCGTAATTAAAAACGGCCCATTTTGCCGCCCCCGCCTTTCGAGCCGCCGCCTCCCCGACCGCCACCGCTACCGCCAAAACGGTTTAAGTCAACTTTTTCTACGCCGATCTCGCGCGGAGGGTTTTCGCACCTGAAAGTTTTGCGCTCTTTATTGATCCGGCTGTTGCCTTGTCCGCGCTCCTTGTTAAATGCGCTCTTTTCCAGATCAAACTCGTATTTTTTATGCGATTTGACCTCTTTCGCGTTTTTGCGGCTCATATAGACAGACGCTTTTTCATAACCCATGCCCGTCTCTTTTTTCATTGAGATATCGACGCGTCGGTCAGAGCCGCCGGGCGCAACGCGTATAGCCTTAACTTCGGCCACGCGGGTTTCGCCACCGCCAATATCACGCGTGCCGCCAAGGCCGCTTTTTCCACCATTTCCCAACATAAAACACCTCAAATAACGCTCAGTTATACATATAAATTATACGCTTTTTACAAAAAAAATGCTAACGCGCGGACAGAAAAACATAATCTGTAGCGTTTATTCAATTGTTTCCCGGCGCTCCCGCATCCGCCGGAGGAATTCTCCGCGCGGGTTTTCCCCTCCTGAATCAAAACGTTCTCGCGTTTGCCGTGCGTCAAAGCGTTGACGCATGTTTTGTCCGGCCTTCATAAACTGGGAAGCCATTTTTTTACGCTCTTCGGGAGAAAGTTCCCGGACCATGTCGAGCGTCACGCGGGCGCGCCCCCGCACGATCTCTCCCTGCGCAGCGGCCATTTCATCGACGGCCCGGTTGAAGGCCTTTTCATCCAGCGTATCTGCGGACAAAATTTCAAACATCCGCGCACGCGCATTCCGCGCGTCTTTCATCAGAGGACCGAGTTCTCTTTGCCCTTCGCGCAAGGCTGCGCCGACAACCCGGCGGCTTTCCGGCGAGAGCTTTTCGCGAACTGTTTCATTATCAATGCGCGGCGCGGACCGTAGATTTCCCAGCAACATCCCCCCCAGCGTCCCGATCAGCAGGACGTTAAGCAACACGGAGGTCGTTAATGCGCGTCTTATCGTTATCTTCAAAGCCACGCCCCTTCCGACAGCGGATCATATCCGCCGTAAAAATCGCTCAAAAAAATCATTTCCCGCTCCATCGAAATCCCGAAGCCAATCATAAGTCCGATCACCAGACAGGCCGTCAGCGCATATTGCGGATGCGGCAAAACAAAAATATCGCGCATCAACGTCTTGAACGTTACCGTACGATCGAGCTTACGGCCCGCCGCGGCAATGATGGGCGTCGCCAGATGCTCAGGAGCCTCAGGCGTTTTGCGTTTTTCCAGAAACAGATCGAGTCTGTCAAACTCAGACATCGTAGCCCTCCTTCAACAAATAATCCCTGACGCCGGCCTTCGCGCGCGACAACAGGGACTCAAGCGCCTTGACGCCAACGCCAAGCGCACCCGCCGCATCGCGCTGGCTCATGTCTTCATAGAAACAAAGGTTCAGCGCGGCGCGCTGGCGTTCCGGCAAAGCCTGAATGGCTCTCTCCAGCGCGGCCTGTTCATCCGTAAACCTGGCGTCGCGTTGCGCGTCGAAAGGCAAATATCTCTCGTCCGGCAAGCCCCCGGGCGCGGTAAATTTTTTCCGGCGCAAATGATCCGTGCAAAGATTCATGACTACGCGCGTCATCCACGTCGTAAATTTTGCGCCCTGCCCCGGCCTCCAGCTTTGCGGCTTGTCCCAGAGTTTGAGAAAGGCTTCCTGCGTAATCTCTTCCGCCACGGCTTCCTCCCCGGTCATACGCCACGCCTGAATGAAAAAGCGTTTGCTATGGCGCTTGACGAGGATGGAGAACGCCTGATGATCGTGCGCCTTGATACGCGGGAGCAAAGCTTCATCATCCGCATCCTCCATTGCCCGTCATCCACCACTTTCACGGCTCTATTCCTGAGCGGCATTGTCCCCGCTGCCGGTTTCGCTCTTGCGTTTTTCGCGGCGTTCCTGCATCTTCCCGCGCATTTTTTCACGCATGGACTTGTGAAACGCCGCCGCCTCATATTTGGTTAAAACGCCGTCGCCATCAACATCCATCTTCGCAAAACGCTCGGAAGCCTGCGCCAGAAATTCGGCCTGACTTACGGAACCATCGCCGTTTTCGTCCAGCTTCTCATACATTTTTCCGCCCGCCCCGGCCTTATCCGGACCGCCATATGCGCCTTCCGCAAAGGCGGCAGGAGTCATCAGGCACATAAACGCCGCAAGCGTTCCCGTTAAAAGCTCCTTCTTCAACATTGTTACGTCTCCTTTTTGTCTATTCATAATTATTAAACGAACAGACTGAAGAAACCCTCCGAAAAAAAAAGGAAAAAAGACGTTATTCCCGGCAAGTGAGCCGCAGAAGCAGGCTTGCGCGTCTACATAGGCGCGACGTCAAGGAAAACGCGGTGACTCGGATATGTGCTGTTGGGCTGGAGCTGATCGGCGAACAACACGCGGGCGGGCTTTCTGAGTTGCAGCGTCAGGCGGCTGCCCTGCCCGGGGACCTCCTGAACCGTGTAGCCGCTAAACAGTTCGGATTTGTTGAGCGTGCCGCGGGAAGGCCCCTGCCAGCCGGCGTCGGGCAGCATGACCGATAAAACGCCTTGCCGGTTGTCAATGTCGTAGGTATAGCCTGCAGATTCGCTCAGGTCGAGGACAATCCGGGTTTTATTGGGATAATCGCCAAAGCGGATATTCCGGACATTCGCGCTGTAGGCCATTTGCCGGGAATCCGCCGTCACGGGGCGCGGATAGGACGGCTGCCGCGTCGCGAAACCCGCATTATCGCGCATAGCGGGCTGAGGGGACTGGCTCGGCTGCATCTGACCTGTTCCGACCGTCTGGGCGGCCATCGCCGCGTTACGCTCCTCGATCAACTGGCGCAAGGCGGGAATAACGTCGTTCATCTCGGCGCGCAGCGCCTGAACTTCATTGCCCATTTTGGTAAGCTGACCTTCAACCGTGGCAAGGCGCTTTTCCGGATCGCCCTTGAAAATCGCGCGCTTGGCGGTCTCCGGCGTCTTTCCGTCGCGCGGCTGCGGCACGCCCTGCGTCCAGTCCGGGTCTTCGGGCTGTTGCGGGAATGCGTTCGCTTCCGTTCCGGGCGGCGGCGCGTCGTAAAAGTAAAAAGTTTCCTCGTCCCGGACCTCTTCGCCCATCAGCCAGTCCGCCCATTCGCGCGGCAAAAGCGAGCAGCCGCTCAGCAACGCCGCCGCCGAGGCGCAAAGCACAAGTGTTTTCAGGGAAGAGGATGTTTTATGAACCATGATCTCGTGAACACGAAGAAAGCTATTACACTGTAATGGTAGAGACGAGTTCCGCGCACGGTCAACAACTCACAGACTCATACCTGCACTTGTCCACAAGGGCTTGTGAATTATTCGCTTTTTTTGCCAAGCCGGACAGCTGCCAGAAATGCAATAAACTTTTCCGAACGCACGGTTATGCATGTATGCAGAGCCAGCAACAGTATCCACAAATATGTGAGGACGTATTCGGGAATTCCAATCAATATCCCGCCATAGCCGATCAAGCCAAGCGCATAGCCGATCAGAAGAATAGCGAATGTTGAGTGACCTACCGGAAACCCCGCATGCACAAAATGATGGTGAAAATGCCTGCGGTCGGCGCTGAAAGGATGACGCCCTTTCGCCATGCGGAGGACAAAAAGCCCGAACGCGTCGATCACGGGAATGGCGACGATCCACGCCACCGAAATCGGCGCGAGAACGGCCCCCTCTCCCTGGGACATATGGATGCAATACCACGCAAGGATGAGCCCGAGCGCCATGCTTCCGGAATCTCCGAGAAAAACCTTGGCGCGTTTGTTGACCGGAGAGCGCATGTTATAAAACAGAAACCCCGCCAGCGCGCCCATAAGCATGGCAAGGAATGGCAGCGACTCGCCATTGCCCGTCGTGCCCGAAGCAATGCCGAGCCAGAGCAGGATAATAAAGCTTTTACCGCCCGCAAGGCCGTCCAGACCGTCAATCATATTGATTGCGTTGATCAAAAGCATGACGCAGAAGACAGTGAACGGAACGGCGAACAACCCCATCCAGACTGTGCCAAATCCCAGAAAATTTCCTAAAGTCTCAATAACCGCGCCGCCGGGCAAAACCACAAGAATCGCAGCGACGAACTGGATAAAAAACTTGAGCGAGGCTCGGATATCCCGGCAGTCATCCAGCGCGCCTGTCAAGAGCAGCAGCAAAACGCCGGCGAACAGTGGCCATTGCGCAGCTATATCCATACCGCCAAAAAGGGAGAGCAAAAGAAAAACCGGCAAAATCACCAGACCGCCAATCGGCGGCGTACCGTCTTCGTGGTCCTTGCGCCCGCCGGGCAGGTCCACAAAGCCGCGATCAATGGCAAAACGCCGCATGACCGGCATCAACATGAGAACGGCTATGAATGCGATAACGGCTAGATTAGCCAGAAAGAAAAGGTTTACGTCCATGATGCCGTCAGCATAGCAGCATCTTCACAAAAAACGACACGGCATTTGCACTGATATCGACAGCTTCTGCGTTAAATATTAAACGTCACGCCAGTATGGACGCTCAAATGCGATGACAATCCCTGCGTGAAAATATGGTCCATTCCATCGCCGACGACCGAAACTCCGAGAATAAGAACAGCCCCCATGGCGCCGGCTAGAAAAGCGTATTCCACAACGGTTACGCCGCTCTGATCCGAACAAAACCCTTTAAACTTTGCGTAAATTTTTTCGAACATTTATCTAAAATCCTATCTATTTCCACCCTCCTTAGTATCAGGTATGATTCTTAACAGAATATTAAGATTTCTTTTTTCGCCAAGGATTTGCGATTATCTTTCGTCTAACTATACGAATAGTTATATGGAACAAAAACAGGATAAGGAATTGATCAGGCGCGCGAGCGAAGGCGATGAAAAAGCCTTCGAAGCCTTGGTTAATGCGCATTACGAGATGATATACGCGATTGCATTTAAATGGGTTCGCAACCGCGCCGATGCGGAGGATATCGCGCAGAACGCCTGCATCAAGCTGGCGCGCGCGATCCATACGTTTAAAAACGAGGCCCTCTTTACGACGTGGCTTTACCGGATCGTCATCAACTGCGCCAAGGACTACCAGAGACAGGCGGGGCGAATCAGAGCCTACGAGTCTGATGACGCGAGCGACGGGCAGCCTGCGGCAAACGACTCGCCCGAAAAGCATTTATACGCCAAAGACATGCTGGACTCGGTCTACGCGTTGCCGGACAAGGAACGCGACGCGATCCTTCTGGTTTTCGGCGAAGAGATGACGCACGGCGCGGCGGCGCAGATACTGGGCGTTTCGGAAGTCACGGTCTCGTGGCGCATCCACAACGCCCGCAAGCGGCTCCGGAAAAAGATGGAGGCTCTATAGATATGGATGACCACGATCTGAAAAACCTGCTGAAAAACGTCAAGGCCGCGCCGCCGGGCGAGAACGCGCGCAAGCGCGCCGTCAATCTCTCTATGGCCGAATTCAAAAGCGCAAAAAAAGAATCTGAAAATAATTTCCAAGGAAACGAGTCTCCTGCGCGTCATAAGGACGAACATCCACGCAAATTATGGAGACGAGACATGAAAATCAGGAAATTATACGGCGGTCTGGCCACGGCGGCGGTTGTCGTTCTGGTCGCGGCTGTGAGCTTTCAACAGTTGCAAGAACCTCTAAACCCTACGAAATCAACTGATAAAAGCGAATTTTCGACGATTGCGGCAAATCAGATATCCAGTGTCGACAGCTTGCCCGGACTCATACCTGGCGCAAAAACAATTGGAAAAATGCTTAAAGGCAAAGATGAAAAGGTCGCTGCGGTAGAGCTTACACAAAAAGACTTTGCCCCTGCCTCGCCCATGCAAAACCGCACCATGGCCATGAGCGACTCTTTTGTGCCCGGCCCGGACGTCATGCCGCAGCCCGGCTATCAGGACGTCGGTCGTGACAAGTTCGAAGATTTTGAGGAAAACCCGGTCAAGCTCGTCAGCGAGGAACCGGTTTCCACGTTCTCCGCCGACGTCGATACGGCTTCTTACGCTTTCATCCGCCGCCAGATCAATAACGGCGTATTGCCGCAGAAAGACGCGGTGCGCATCGAGGAGATGATCAACTACTTCGATTACGACTATCCTTTGCCGGAAACGCACGAGCAGCCGTTCAAACCCACTGTGACCGTGACGCCCTCGCCCTGGGCGGAAGGGCGCAAGCTCATTCATATCGGCATTAAAGGCTATGACGTCGAGCCCGAGCAAGTCGTGCGCACGGACCCTAACAACCCGGATAATGTCCGCATTGAACTTGTGAAACCGCGCACAAACCTTGTTTTCCTGCTCGACGTGTCCGGCTCGATGAACGCGCAAGACAAGCTGCCGCTGCTGAAAAATTCTTTCAAGCTTCTGCTTGATACGCTGGGGCCGGAAGATACGGTCGCGATCGTCACCTATGCGGGCCGCGCCGGAACGGTTCTGGAGCCGACAAAAGCGTCCGAAAAAAACAAGATCGTCAACGCGCTTGAAAATCTGAACGCGGGCGGGTCAACGGCGGGCGCGGAAGGCATAAGACAGGCCTATAACCTCGCGGAAAGCGTCTATGACGAAGACGCCGTCAACCGTGTTATTCTGGCCACGGACGGCGATTTCAACGTCGGCATCACGAACCGTGAAGAGCTTAAGGACTTTATCGAGCGCAAACGCGAGTCCGGCATTTTCCTTTCGGTCCTTGGTTTCGGGCAGGGCAATCTGAACGATCATATGATGCAGACCCTCGCCCAGAACGGCAACGGCGTCGCCGCCTATATCGACACGCTGAACGAGGCGCGGAAAGTTCTGGTCGAGGAAGCCATCTCAACGCTTTTCCCCATTGCAAAGGACGTGAAATTCCAGATCGAGTTTAACCCGGACACGGTCGCGGAATACCGGCTGATCGGTTATGAAACGCGCGCCCTCAACCGCGAGGACTTTAACAACGACGCTGTCGATGCGGGCGATATAGGCGCAGGCCATACCGTGACGGCGATCTATGAAATCACGCCGAAGGGCGGCCCGCGCACGGTCGACGAGAGCCGCTATGATCAGGCTGAGCAAACGGCAAATGAAACGGACTTCGGCGACGAATACGCGTATCTTAAAATCCGCTACAAGCTTCCCGATGAAGATACGTCAAAGCTGATCACCACGCCGGTCTCAAAGGAAGATGAAGCCGATACGCTCGATCCTGTCGCCTGCATGGCCCTGCCCCCGGCCTGCCCGCGCACGGCCCCGAACGACGTGCGCTTTTCCGTCGCCGTCGCAGCTTTCGGGCAGTTGCTCAAGGGCGGAAAATATACGGGCGATTTCACCTATGACGACGTGATAGCTCTGGCGCAGGAAGCCAAAGGAGACGATCCGTTCGGTCTTCGCGCGGAGTTCATAAACCTCGTGCGCCTCGCCAAATCCGCGGGCGCCATGGAGAAAAACGCGCCCGCGCGCAGATGAGCGCTTTTCGCATAAAAACCCTGAAATGAATAATGCCGCTTAATATGCGGCATTTTTTTTGATAGGGTATACGGGATTATTTTGAATCCTTTTCAGGAGCCTGCCTCATGGGTAATTACGATCGGTTTATACTCTTGTTTTCTTTGAGCGTGTTTTTCTTTTGCGGCGCTTTGGCTCTGGTAATAACTAACTTCGCCGCGCGAAACAACGAAACAACCAGCGTCATGGTCTCGCCGACGGCGCAGGCCTTGGCGATGCAAGATCCGCGTCCGCGCGCGCAGACGGTCGTGAAGCTCTGTTATTCAGAAGAAAAATTTGTCGAGCAGATAGCAAGGAACGGCCTTGGCTCCGGGCAGATCCTGCTGGCGCGGGGCGTTGGTCAAAACGGCAGGCCGGTGGAAATATACGCGTCCAGCGTACTCGGTTACGGCGGCACGTTTTCCGTTTACGAGTTTGGCGATTCCGTTGCCGATAGACATCATATCTGCCGCGTCGCCCATGGCCGCAATCTTGAAATCCTCGACCCGGAAACCGCGGCCATCGCGCAGGTGTCGGAACGGGAAGACATCGTCACTGAAACCATGGAGATTTCAGAGCCCGAAGGCCAGCAGATCGAAATCCCCGAACTGAATAACAATCACGAGCTCGTCCCGGTTGAGGATGTGGAGTAATCCCCCAACCTCCCTCTCTTTCGCGCCCGCTTTAGGAACCGCGCGGCATTGAGACTTTCAACAACGGGAACGCTCATCCCCGGCGGCCTTCCCAGGATTTGATCCGTCACCAGTTGCGCCGCCGCAATGGACGAAACAATCCCGTGCGATCCGTGCGCCGTTGTCAGATACAGCCCCGGAACGTCCTTGTCTTGCCCGAGTTTCCATGCGGTTAAATCCGGCACGGTCCCGGCGATGGGAAACCGGTCCTGCGCCGACGTGCGCAAACCGGCGCGCGCGTCTGTGGGCTCGACTTTGGCCTCTCTCGCGTCCGGCAGGGCGTCTTTCAGGCGGCTGATAATCTCGTCGTTATCGGCCTCGAGAATATCCGTATGCGTCAGCCATTTCTGAAACGTCGAGCCGAGCGTATGCGCGCCGTCCGCGCCCGGCGAAATATAGCCGCCGTAACAGATGTTGCAGGCAAGATCGTCGGCGAAGCCGCTGTCCTGCGCCTGCACGATCTGCCCGCGCACCGTATGAACGGGCAGCCAGCCTGTTTCGTCGAACCACTTCGCCCCCTCCCCGCAGGCCAGTATAACGGCGTCATATTCCCGGCCCAGAACGCGCCAGCCGTTTTCGACGCGCGCAATATCGTCTTTCATGAGCTGCGTATTCAAACGCACGTCAATTCCTTCCGCATAAGCGGCGCAGAGCCTGAGCGGGGAGACGCTGCCCGAATCCGGTAAATACAGCGCCTCGCCCGGAATTTTAACGCCTGCGATCCGGCTGGCCTCATCCTCATGCACGTAGCGCAAATGATCGGCATGCCAGCCCCAGTCGCGCGCGACGCTCCTGAAACGCTTCTCCTTTTCCGGAGAATTCACCAGATGCAGCGTACCGAGGCGGCGGTAACCGATATCGAAACTTTCCTGAATTTCCCGCATCGTACGAATGGCCAGCGCGTAGGCAGACGCGTAAAAATCGCTCTCCGGCGTCCGTCCAGCGGAAAAGCGCGGATTGAAGATCCCGGCGGCGTTGCCCGACGCGCCGCCCGCCACGTTATCGGAGGCCTCGAAAATCGTGGCGTGAATGCCGTGTTTTTTAAGAAGCCACGCGCAGGACGTCCCCGCCAGCCCCGCGCCGATGATGGCGACGGATTTTGCGGGCAGCGCACTATCGTCATCCCCGCGGCGCACGTCAGTGCGCTTAAACAGCGGGGATCCGGAATCGCGTCCGGCTGCGCCCGACACATCTTTATCTCCATAAACGCCCTTGATCATGTGTTTCTTTTTACCAAAACCTTTTATCTTTTCGATAGTAAAACCGGCGCTTTCAAGACCGCGCCGCACATGGCCCGCCGCCGTGAACGTTGCGAACGTCGCGCCTTTATCGCTCAGCCGCGCCATGTTCGCGAACAACGCGTCCGTCCACATCTCCGGGTTTTTGGCGGGCGCGAAGCCGTCGAGAAACCACGCGTCGGCTTTTGCATCCATTTGTGGAATCGCCTTGTTGACATCGTCAAATATCAGGATCAAACGAATGTTGTTTATCTCTATCTGATGAAAGCCGGGAATGCGAAGGGGATAGGATTTGAGAAGTTTAATTAAAAATTCACCCCCCTCTTGATCTCCCCTCTTTGCAAGGGTGGAGAGAGCTCCTTCCCCTTCGGAGAGGGGGGAGGTCAGGATGGGGGTTAAAACCCGCTCAATCTCTTCAACAGAAAGCGGATATTTCTCGAACGACCAGTAATCCAGCGCCGCGCCGTCAAAAGCGCCAGCCGCCAGAATAAAATTCAAACCGGTTCCGAAACCGGTTTCAGCGATTGTAAACCGCTCCCGGTCTTTAAAGCGCCCCGTCGCCCCGTTGCCCTCAAGAAAAACATAAACGCTCTCCGCCACGCCGTCTTTGGGCGAGAAGTAAATATCGTCAAAGCGTTCGCTGCGGACCATAAAGACTCCCGACTTGTATTCATAAAGTCAGTAATCTATAGTCCTTTCAAAAGCAAACAAACTGATAGAAATGGCCAGACATGACCGACAACCCCCTTCTCGTCACATCAGAGTTGCCAAACAAGGCGCCGTATTTCGACCGCATCGAGGCCGCGCATTACATGCCCGCGCTGGACGCCGCCATTGAAGAGGCGCGCGCAAATATCCGCGCGCTGAAAGACAACCAGGACGAAGCCGATTTTGAAAACACGATTGTGGCGCTGGAAACGGCGAGCGACAGGCTGGGAGACGTCGCGGGCGTGTTTTATCATTTGCTCAGCGTCTGCGGCACGGAGGAGATAGAAAAAATCGCCGAGGAATTCGGCCCGAAAACGGCGGGCTTTTCCAGCGAGGTCCTGCACGACCCCGACATTTTCAAGCGCGTCAAAGCCGTTTATGACCGCCGCGATACGCTGGGTTTAACGGGCGAGCAACAAAAGCTTCTCGACGATACCTATAAAGAGTTCGTGCGCGGCGGCGCGCTTCTGGATAAGGCCGGTAAAAAACGCCTCACGGAAATCAGCCAGCGCATGGCCGTACTTTCGCCCGCTTTTTCAAACAATGTTAAAAAAGCTACTGAGAGCTATGAGCTGGTTATCGAGGACGAAGCCGAATTGTCCGGCGTTCCCGAAACGGCCTTGAACGGGTTCAGGGAAGCCGCAAAGGAAAAAGGACTTGAGGGCAAATATGTGCTGACGCTCGATGCGCCCGCGTTTATTCCCGTGCTGCAATACGCCGATAACCGCGATTTGCGCGAAAAGCTCTGGCGCGCCTATACGAGCCGGGCATGGCAGGACGAGTTCGACAATACGCCGAATATCCTGGAGACCGTGGCCTTGCGGCATGAACGCGCAAATCTTCTGGGGTATGAAACGCATGCGCATTATGTGCTGGAGCGGCGCATGACGGGAAACCCGGAAACCGTCTGGAATTTCATCAATGAAATGAAAGACGCCTACAAGCCCGGCGCGGAAGCCGATCTCGAAGCCATACGCGCGCATGCGAAAGAGCGCGATGGGCTGGAAGACATTAAACCCTGGGATGTCTCTTACTACGGAGAAAAACTGAAAGAAAAACTGTACGATTTTTCAACGGAGGAACTGCGTCCCTATTTTCCGCTGGAAAACGTTCTTTCCGGCATGTTCGATCACTTTACGAAGCTGTTCAATATCAGCTTCCGCGAAAACCCCGATTATCCGGTCTGGCATGAAGACGTAAAAGCGTACGACGCTTACGATGAAACGAGCGGTAAATTCCTCGGCGCGCTGTACTGCGATTTCTACCCGCGCAAAGGCAAGCGTCAGGGCGCGTGGAAAGGCGGCGTGCGCGGCCAGGGTCTTCATATGGGCGCGGTCGAGCGGCCTTTGGTGGTTATGTGCTGTAACTTCACAAAGCCGGCAGGCGACAAGCCGTCTCTGCTGACGCATGACGAGGTCGCCACGCTCTTTCATGAAATGGGGCACGTCACGCATGAATTGCTTTCCGACGTGACCTACGCGTCACTGGGAGGGACTAGCGTGATGTTCGATTTCGTCGAACTGCCCTCACAGCTTCAGGAAAACTGGGTTTACAAAAAAGAGACCCTCGACATGTTCGCGGGCCATTACGAGACCGGCGAGAAAATCCCGGCGGAGCTGATCGGCAAAATGAACGCGGCAAGACGTTACATGGCCGGTTGGGCTGGCCTGAGACAAGTTTCCCTTGGCATGCTCGATATGCGCTGGCATGACAGGGATAATTCCGAAGTAAGCGACCCGGCGGCGTTTGAAGACGAGATATTAAAGGACGTCACATTCTTCCTGCGCCTGTCCGGGCCGACCTCGAACGTGTTCGGGCATTTGTTCGCCGGCGGGTATTCCTGCGGCTATTACGGCTATAAATGGGCGGAAGTCCTCGACGCCGACGCGTTCGAGGCGTTTGAGGAAAACGGCCTTTACGACCGCGAAACGGCGGAGCGTCTCAAGCGCGAGATCCTGAGCAAAGGCGGCCGCGCCCATCCGGCGGAGCTTTACCGCAACTTCCGCGGCCGCGACGCCGATCCGTCCGCGCTGTTGCGGCGGGAGGGGCTGGAAGCAAAGGCAGTTTCAGAGCGCGCCCCCCGGCCTCAGACTTCTGGTCACGGTTCAAGCTGCTCGCATGCAGTATTTTCTGCTCCGGGTTTCGAACCGTAGCGCAAATATAAACCCGGAATGATCCCAAAAAGAAACCCCCCGCCGTGGGGGCGAGGGGCTTCTCGTGTGTGTGGGGTTCCTCTATATTCGCCGTATCTGCGTTGACACATCTTTTAAAAACATGTTTTTCGCAAATTACACTTAGTGTTTATGAAAGTTCATGCTATAGTGTCAACACTTTTTCCAAAAAATTTTCATTTTTCTGTTGAGATTTTTACGTCTTTAGGTTACATAATTGCAAACTCCCTGAAGAGGCGCTTGGAAAACAGACAAGACTGCGGTAGAAAGTCGGGTTGAAGACAGGGAAACAAAGCGGGACAATATGGCAATAACAACAGCACAAATCAGGGGCGCAAGGGGTATTCTGAACTGGAGCCAGTCGGACCTGGCCGACCGCACCGGCATCTCCGCAACCTCGATCGGCAGCATCGAAAAAGGCCAGAGCCAGCCGAGAGAAAGTACGCTGAAGCTTATCAAGCAGGCGTTTGAAGATTCCGGGATCGAATTTATTGGAACGGATGGCCTCCGGCAACAGTTGGAGTATGTCAAAACGTACGAGGGTCCGGATGAGTTTAAAGAATTTATGGACCACGTTTACGAAGTCGCTAAAGAAGAAGGCGGCGATTTTGTATTATTTAACGCCTACCCGCCGCACTGGCATAAATGGCTCGGCGAAGAATGGTTTGAATATCACTCAGAGAGAATGCGTCAGCTTGGTCCGCAGGTAAGGTTCAAAATTATAGCGAAAGAGGGGATTACCAATCTGATCTCCAAAAGCTTTGCGGAGTACAGGTGGATATCGGAGGAGTTATTTAACGACAGGGCTCTGTACGCTTATGCAAATCACATAGCCTTCGTAAACTTTGAAAAGGACAAGATCAGCGTCATTGTGCTCACGCAAAAGCATTTTGCGGATGCTTTCAAAATTCTTTTCAACATCGCTTGGGATAATGTGGCCACGCCGGTGAGAGATGCAGGGTAGCGAGGTGATGAAAGATGGTTGACGATTTAGTAAATGAGCCAGATAAAAAATTCGGCCTCATTGTCGCGTCGGATATCGATATTACGACCTTGCTTATCTTGAATCAGGTTATGCCGAAACTGCGCCAAAAAGGCTTTGAGCCTGTCTTGTTTATGGCGGAAACGCATTTCCCGGAAAAGACAAAAAAGCTTGCTGAACAACCGGAACTTAAGAAAGCGTCCTATTGGGAGCGCGGCGTCCTCTCTCGCGTCATTTTTCCGTTTCAGGCCAGAGGCAGAATATTACCTGCCTCTAATTGGTCTCCCGAAAAGCTGGCGGAAACATACGACTTTAAAATCAATAAAGTTCCTAATGTAAATGCGCAGGAATTTCTAGATTCCGTTAATCCGGAAGAGTATGCGGCTGTAATTAATGTCAGGGGTTTACAGAAATACACGCAAAATGCGATTGACCATATCAGCATGAATGGAAATGTACCTTTCTTAAACGCACACCCCGGATCGCTGCCAAAATTTAGAGGACTTGGCTCGGTTGCCAGAGGCATGTTCGCCAGAGCAACAATGCAGGAAGGTGACGATCCTCACAACTCGGAGATTGGCTGGACAATACATGTCATGAATTCCAAGTTTGATCAGGGGGACATCGTCCTTAAGAACACAAAAGACCCGGACATCAGGACAGACTCGATATCGAACGTAATATCAACCGCGAGACTTGGCGCGACCGGTATCTTCGAAGTCATAAGAAGATGCGAGGTTGGCGATAACATATCTGGTTATCCGCAAGCGCACGACACAGCTAAATATTACACTCTTTTTAACCAGGAAGAAATTAGCGACTTTAAGAACAACGGCCTTATTCTGATAGATGAGCCACGAAAAATGGCTAATATGGTCGCTTCTCACTTTTTGGGATCGGCATCTCCGTATTTCCCGGAGTTCGTTAATGAATTGCTTCGCGACTACAAACTTTGGCTGGGCGAGAACTTTCATACCAACGATAACGGCAATGGCCACCGCATAAACGGCAATGACAGCAACGTCGTACATGATGTCCCGGCAATGACTTCTCCAGCTAGAAGTCACGGCTGAATCTGAACCCAAACCCGGCGCCAAACAAAAAAATCCCCCGGGTCCTTTTCGGGCCGGGGGTTGGGGTTTTGAGTTTGTCAGTGGTTGGGGTAAATCTGCTTATCAGAAGCGAGTTGTGAGAAACGAGAAGCGAGATATTCTCATCAGGCCTGAGAAGCTCTCGCTTCTCGTAACTCGTTTCTCGCTTCTACTGTCAAGCCGCATTCGCCGCGCGGGCCGTCATACGATCAAAGCGGAACAGCCTATTAATATACGTCCGGCGCATCTCGTGGTAATCGCGGTTCGCGTTCGCGTAGAGATGC
>CAZCIB010000026.1:0-30170 GCA_964498755.1 uncultured Pseudobdellovibrionaceae bacterium
GAATGGATGCGCCCGAAGTGCGTAATCTTTTTCACCCCTGTCACCAAATGATTTAATCTCTATCTTGCCCAATTTCATAAAGCCTGTATTCTTCTCAGCGTGTGTTTAAAACGTGGAGGCGTGTGATGAAAAAAGATTTTTCCGAGCTAGCAAAACCGCAAGAATTGATTATCTCTCTCGAGGCTCTGGCGGGAGGAGAAGACAAGGTGCGCAAACTTATTGACGCGCTGGCAATAGGTGACGCTGGCGCGCTAAAGCAATACTTCATAACGCTTTCCGGCAACCGCTCTTTCCCGGAAATCCCCATGATGAATGACGTCGCAAGGCAAGGCAAGGAAATCATAATAACCAGCCGTACGCTTGTTGATGACCCTGAGCTTCTCGAAAACCACAGGCAAATTCTGATCCGCGTACTCAATATGGGGTTAGCGGGAGAGGGGGGCGCAAACAAAATAACGGATATTCACTTTGGTAACGCGAAGAGTCTGTACGACCACATGGAAGCCAACGCAATTACAGATGACAACCCAGCCTACTACGCCCCTCTGGTCATGAGTGACGATCCGCCACTGCTTCGACTTGCAAAAAACCGCGGCTCCTCAACCATAGCGGTGAAAACTGATGAAAATAAAGATGATCCCGAAATTCAAGGAGCGGATCAGCAAATAACCATAGTTGGCGGAACATTGTTTTATCTGGCGGACGCTGTGCGCCCAAGGGTTACAGCAGAGGATTTGAAAGAGCCGACTTTGTAATTTATCGCCTGCGAGAAAATCAAGCGCGTGAAAGAATGAATACGCAGCCATCACGACCGACATGGAATACGGAGAACGCCTGCTCCGGCCTTGTTTGCGGCATAGACGAAGTCGGCCGGGCGCCGCTGGCCGGGCCCGTGGTTGCAGCCTGCGCTTATATTCCCGGCGACAGACGCAAGGCCGATATCTGGGCGCATGTCACGGACAGCAAGGCGCTCAGCCGCCAAAAGCGCGAGCGCCTTTATGATCATATTTTTGAAAACGCCTGCGTGGCCACGGGCGAGGCGCGCATTGAGGAAATCGAGGAGATAAATATCTATCACGCCAGTCTGCTTGCCATGCGCCGCGCATTTGAAAAAATGTGCGCGGATTTTGACCTTTGCATGGATACGGCGCTGATTGACGGCAACGCCGCGCCGCAGCTTTCCTGCGCGGCTCAAACGATTGTCAAGGGCGATAGCAAAAGCCTGTCGATTGCCGCCGCTTCAATCGTCGCAAAAGTTTACCGCGACAGGCTGATGAGCCGGCTGCATGACGCGCATCCGCATTATGAGTGGCATAAAAATGCAGGCTATCCCGTGCCCGCGCATCTTGAGGGTATCATGCGTCACGGCGTCACGCCGCACCATCGGAGAAGTTTCGCGCCGGTTAAAAATTACATCGCTTGCGGCAATGTTGACCTTCAAGCGAAACTCGCCGGAATTTAACATACGCATATCAAAGAACAAACGACTTCAGGACTCGTTTGCAAACGCCTGAATCTGATAGAAGATTCACATTTCCACTTGACCTCGAATCGGCATTGAATCATCATGTTTCTTTGCATACGCAGAGAGTCAAGACATGCCCAAAGATACAATCATTTTACCCACAGAGAAAAGTGTCAAAAACACCGTTCATCACGGTAACTGCATCGAACTCATGCGTGGCCTGCCCGCAAAAAGCGTTGACCTGATCTTCGCCGATCCGCCTTACAATCTTCAACTGGGTGAAGGCCTGACGCGCCCCAACAACAGCAAGGTTAACGGCGTTGACGATGAGTGGGACAAGTTTGAAACTATGGAGACCTATGACCGCTTTACGGCGGACTGGCTTGAAGCCGCGCGTCATGCGCTTAAAGATGACGGCTCAATCTGGGTGATTGGGTCCTATCACAATATCTTCCGGGTCGGGCGGATTTTACAGGATCTCGGTTACTGGATTTTAAATGACGTTGTCTGGCGCAAGACGAACCCGATGCCGAATTTCCGCGGCCGACGCTTTACCAATGCGCATGAAACGCTGATATGGGCCGCCAAATCGAAAGAGGCGTCTTATTGCTTTAACTATGATTCGATGAAGTCGTTGAATGATGACCTGCAGATGCGCAGCGATTGGTACATTCCCATCTGTACAGGACTCGAGCGCCTGAAAAACGCTGAAGGTCAAAAGGCGCACCCAACGCAAAAACCCGAAGCCCTGCTTTACCGCGTCCTTCTCGCGACCAGCAAAAAAGGCGATCTGGTCCTCGATCCCTTCTTTGGCACAGGCACGACCGGCGCCGTCGCTAAAAAGCTGGGCCGGGACTATATCGGCATTGAAAAGGAAGAAGAGTACGTAAAGCTTGCCCGCAAGCGCCTGGAGGTCTTGCAGCCCTGTCTGGATGATTCCTTTGTCCAGTCCGTCGAGAAACGCGAACAGATGCGCATTCCATTTGGATGGCTGATCGAGCACGGTCTTCTGGAGCCAGGAGCGGAGCTGACAGATCATAAAGGCCGCCATAAAGTCAGGGTTCACGCCGACGGCAATGTCATTGCGAACGGAACTGAAAAAGGCTCGATCCACAAAATCGGCGCGACGCTTCAGGGAGCGCCGTCCTGCAACGGCTGGACGTTTTGGCACGTTGAAGAAAACGGAGAATTTGTGCCGATAGACGCTCTCAGACAAAGACTGCGCACTGAAGTTGAAGCGCGTCAAACGCTGCAGTAGCTTGCGCGATGATGACAGACCTGCCCACAGAGATATTCGTACGCGATCTTACGCTTGAAATGTCTATTGGCATTCTGGAAGAGGAAAGACAAAAACCCCAAAAAGTTATTGTCAACATCGCGGCCCTTTGCCGCAGAACGCGGGAAGCGACAAGAACAGATGAAATCACTTCAACCGTATCCTATGTAGGGCTGATCGAAATCGTCGAAACTCTGGCGCGGAAGAAACATTATAATCTGGCCGAAACATTTGCGGAAGACATCGCAACAGAAGCGCTTTCCATCGAAGCGCTGGATCAGATCACCGTAAGCGTGGAGAAACCTGACATCATTGACAGCGTTGAAACCGTTGGCGTAAGGATCGTAAGGAAGCGAGAATCTAGTGCTGAGTTGTAAACAGTAGTCTCCGCAACTCTTGATCCTCGTAAACGTCAAATCCCTCCAATACCGCGAACATCTCGACAGATTGATAGCCAAGATTGGTTCTGACAATTCCGAGATACTTAACGAATCTGACACGGATTCGCAAAAAAGCGACCCTGCTGTGACCTCGCAGATCCCTGTCCAGACGGCCCAGAGCAAAATTACTCTTGGCCCCATATTTCTCGGTCTGCTGCCTGTTGGCTCTTGCAAGATAATTGTAGGCCGCATCTTTTAAAACCGGCACGTAGAGCAACTGAAACGGACGGTTCAATATCATTCGGACAGAGTCAGGGTAGCCATCAATAGAACCTTTGTGGCCGCATAAATAATTCTCTCGTTCCGCATTAATATCATATCTGCGCGCTCCAGCCCTTAGATCTCTGTCAAGAACCGCAAACGCTTCGGCCTCAAGATCGTAACGCCCAAAATGTATAGGTCGTATGAACTGAAAACGTCTTGGAAATGTTCGTCTATTCTCCTTTAAATATTCAGTCGTAACTTCTTTGATTTTACTCCACTCAAAATCATTATGGTAATAATTTTCAAAAACCTCGCATTCGTTAACCAAAAGATATTTGTTGATAGCGTCAAAATTCTCCTCAGGATCAAAAACACCCATGGCCCAATACAGTCGCGATACGTTTTCAAACGTCGGCTCGAGATAATGCATATCGTCGAGTTCCTCCCGCGCGTATTGCTGCGCCATTCTTCGAATTTCCTCGTGAGAAAGGCTGCTCATATCATTAACAGGGTTGTCGGCGCTCTTCTCTCCTTCACTTTTCCCAACCGCCTGACTGGCTGAAGGAAGGCTGCTCGTCTCAGCCTGCGCGACGTTAACGCCCCAAACCAGCAAAAGCGCCAAAAAAGAAAAAACAAGAACACGAAACTCTGGAAACATAAACACCACCTTATGAGCTAGATATCCCAATCTATTATAAAGATGATTCATTTATATTGCATTTTTTAAACTGTCTAGCAGCTTTCAGGAACAAGGAAGGCATCCCCGCGCGCTCAATTTCTTCAATGCTTACAAGCCTGTATCCCTGCCCGGGAACAAAATCTTCAGGTAACCGTACAGCGTATCCGGTCAGTTCAAGCGCAAAATGCGTAAAAACATGACGGACGAACACCGGCGTTTCCTGAACAGGCGCTTCACGCATGCATGGTAAATGTTCTGGCCTGCGCCCCTTAACGACCCACACACTCACTGGCAATGCGGGCATTGCCGCCAGTACGCCAGTCTCGGGCCTCGTCTCGATCAACACCCGCCCCGCGTTGTCATATATCCAGTACACATATCCGGCCTTTTCAGGCTTATTGGTCTTCACGATTCTTCGCGGATAATCTTCAGGCTTCAACTGGTTGTTATAAACAGCGCAACAAAAACTGACGGGACAAACGCTGCATTTTGGCGATTTCGGCGTACATATTACCGCGCCCAGCTCCATTAGTCCTTGCGTGAAGTCCGGGGCCTCGTGAGCTTGCAGAACCTCAACATATGCTTCCGCTTTCGCCTTAATTCCTGGTTTTGCGCCGGCCAACGGCGCGTCAATGCCATGCGCCCTGCTTATGACTCGTTCGACATTGCCGTCCACCGCAGCCGCAGGCGCGTCATAGGCAATAGACGCGATCGCGGCCGCTGTATAAGGTCCAATCCCCGGCAGTTTCATTAACTCGGAAACGTCACAAGGAAAAACGCCACAATAATCATTTGCAATTACTTTGGCGCAGGCGTGGAGATTCCGCGCGCGCGCGTAGTAACCCAGCCCAGCCCATTCTTTTAATACGTCCTCCCTGTCCGCCGCAGCGAGATCGAAAACACGCGGCCAGCGCTTTATGAATCTTTCAAAATAAGGAATAACGGCTGGCACAGTAGTCTGCTGCAGCATAATTTCAGACAACCACACCTGATAGGGATCAGGGTGCGCTTTACCTGTCACGCGCCAAGGCAGCGCACGGGCATTGCCCCGGAACCAGTAAAGCAGCGCATCGACAAACTGGCGCGGCGCCGCAACGGCCCTGTTTTCTGTTAATCTCCAGCTTTGAGGCATTGCCTGAAATAACCTTATCCTGATACAAAACAGTCATGGCTTTGCGCATGACCTCGGAAATCGTTCCGCACATTTCGAAGAAGATCTTCAGCCGGAAATATATCAGTCTCGGCAAGGTTGTCACCTATTGGGACAGGATCGTCGGCGAAGACATGGCCGGACGCGCCCAGCCCGTCAGAATTCATTACCGCAAGGCCAGGGGAGGCAAAAGCGCGACCGCAACGCTTGAAATCGCCGCCAGCAGCGCAGACGCGGCAATACTGCAATACCAGACAGGGATTATCCTGGAAAAAATCGGCATTCTCTTTGGCGAGCAATGGATCACCTCCCTGCGCTTCGTTCATATGCCAGCGAACAGGACGAAAACCGTCACGAAACCTAAAAAACCCTTGACTGAACAACAAAAACAGCAATTATCGCTAGTGCTTGACGGCACGGAAGACGAAGAGATGAAAAACCGGCTCTCGTCTCTGGGCGCGCACATCTATCAGAACATGTAAACAGCCAGCGGATTACGTAACATGAAAGTCAACGCCATAACGCTCAGACCGGGAAACGTGCTCGACCATAACGGCAAGCTCTGGGTAGTTTCGAAATACGAGATCATGCAGCCCGGCAAGGGCGCGTCCGTCATTCAGGTCGAAATGCGCGACATCCGCACGGGCAACAAGGATAACGTCCGCTTTCGCACGCAGGAGACGGTTGAGCGCGTACGCCTTGAGCAAGCTGATTGCCAGTTTCTTTACAGCGACGCCGACGGCCACAACTTCATGAACAATGAAAGCTACGAGCAATTCAGCATATCAGGCGACATTATCGGCGAACCCGCCCGTTTTCTTCAGGAAGGCATGGTCTGCGTCGTCGAAACCTACGAGGGCGAGCCCCTGAACGTCCAGCTGCCCGATACTGTCGCTATGGAAATCGTTGAAGCCGAGCCGGTCGTTAAAGGTCAGACGGCGTCTTCGTCCTACAAACCCGCTATTCTTGAGAACGGCGCAAAAGTCATGGTCCCGCCGCATATTGAGTCCGGCACGCGCATCGTCGTGAAAACCGAGGACGGCTCCTATGTCGAGCGTGCGAAGGATTAACGGCGGCGCTAGTATAACACGCCGTTTTGCGATTCAGGCCGCCAGCGCGTTCTGTAGCTTGCCGCGCATTCCTTCTTCACTCATAAAGTTCGCGTCTTCACCATTCCCCGAAGCGGTAAGAAAATCTGTAACGGCGAAAAACTTGCCCCTTTTCGCGGCAAGTAGCGACCACATTTACGAGGCTTTTAACGACCTGATCTTGTTTGAGGAGCCTGATGCTTCGTCGGAAGAATCTCGCGAAAGAACAAAACTCTATGGCGATCTTAACGCGCACACAGAAAGGCTCCTTGGAGACCTCGCATGGGGCGATGTGTTTGAATTGCTGAGAGATGACGAACTGCTTGACATGCTGGAACTTGCGAAGGCCGACGAATTTATCTGGCGTCTGCCACTATACGCTCGCAAACCTACCGATTTTCAGAATGCGCCGGAACTTCGTCGCATCATAAAAAGAAAGCAACGCATTGCGCTCAAAGAGCTTCTGGATATTCAAAACGGCGCAAGGCCGTGGAACGGCCAGAAGCCTCTGGATTGTTTTCATCATCCTGACATGCCTTTGCCGACGCCGTTAAAAATTGCACTCACCTCGCTCCCCACTGATGACCTGCTGCGCCTGGCCGCCTACAGAGACTCCAATGCTTTTGACCTCCTTTTCTGCCGTTCCCCCAAGCCACATCTTCAGCCTTTTTTTCATGAGCTTCAGAAAATTGATGGCTTCTATGCATCACGCCCAAGGGCCTTGTCATACATCACTCAGGATTGCGCCGTCGGGCCGTTCAGTCATCGCTTTGCTGAAAAATATGTTATCGGAAAACCGTTCACCCTCAGAGAAGTAAAAGCCGCACATGATACGGCTCGCTTTGATAAAGATATGCGCAAAGCCTTACTGCGAAATGGCCATGACCCCGCAGACCCCAAGTACGCAAACCTTCTCGACCGTAATGAGACTTACGCGGAAATTCTTGAGTTTTATGGCATTGATCCGGATGCGCCGACAAGTCCGCCCGGCTTAAAAATACGGCTGGAAAAAGAGCAGAGAAATGTTCTTTCATACGAAAACAGATACATGGCAATCGCTCTGGAAAACGGCGTTCTGCAAGAACCGGAAAATGATCATGATTACGGCTACGAAGAGATGAACGAATTACGCCACATTCTACATTATATTTTTATAACGCCCGAAAACTGTGACGTGGTTTCGTTGTCGGATACATTCAGAGGCGCACACAGAATTATCATCGACGTTGAAAAAGGCAGCAATGCCGATGAAACCCTCCAAGTCTGGATGGACTCACAAGACACAGATGTATGGGCTACGGAAATACCCAACGAAATGATACTTGACTTCGAGAGGTATAAAGAGAGACATAAAGCAAGCTTGAAAAAACCTATAACACGCGCTTCACTATTTGACAGCTTAAGGAATGGCTGATGGCCCCCGTACTCTCCCCCAACATGAACGTCATGATCAAGGCCGCCGAAAAGGCCGCGCGCTCTCTCATCCGCGATTTCGGCGAAGTCGAGCAGTTGCAGGTCTCGCGCAAGGGACCAGGCGATTTCGTCAGCGCAGCCGACCGCCGCGCCGAGGAAATAATCTTTGAAGAGCTTTCAAAAGCCCGGCCCGACTACGCCTTTCTAATGGAAGAGTCCGGCGCGAAAGGCAAAAAAGACGCCGAATACAAATGGCTGATCGACCCGCTCGACGGAACGACAAACTTCCTGCACGGCATTCCGCACTGGTCCATTTCCATCGGCCTGGAACACAAGGGCGAGATTATCGCCGGGCTTGTCTATGATCCGGCCAAGGACGAAATGTTCCGCGCCGAAAAAGGCATGGGCGCGTTTCAGAACCGCCGAAGGCTGCGCGTTTCGGGAAGGACGCACAAGGATGACGCCCTGGTCGTAAATGGCGACACGCGCAAGGACAGGGATAAATTCCTGAAGCGTCTTGCCAGTATCACCCAAGACTTTCATTTCTTCCGGCGTCTTGGATCCGCCGCGCTCGACATGGCTTATATCGCCGCCGGGCGTTTTGATATTTTCTGGGAAGATCACATACAGCCTTGGGACGTCGCAGCCGGAATTATCCTCGTGAAAGAAGCGGGCGGATTCGTCACTGACCTTGACGGCAAGACTGATCCACTTTATAGAAATAGCATACTGGCTTCCAACGGCGCGTTTCACGATTCTGTTAAAAAGCTGCTGGCTTGATAACGGAAATCCGGCGCGAAAGTATGTCTGATGCGTGATGCGATAAAGCTTTTATGTGCGCCTGCCCTTTTCCTGCTGTCTTTTACGGATGGCGCGGGCGCGCATGCGCAGAACGCGAACAGGCTCGAGGACTACACGCCCCCGCCTATGTTCGCCGCGCCGCCGGCGCGCGAGCGGAAAGCGCCTGAAACCCTTGAAGAAACGCAAAACGCCAATGCGGCTCTCACGCCGGAAGACGTCCTGCTCAGCGCCCGCAAGCCCGTCACGCGCAGGTCCGAAGAGCGCAGACAAATGGCTTCTTTCCGCACGCCCGGCACCGTCAGCCGCGCGAATCCCGGAGAATACGTTTCCGCGCCGAAACCGAAAAAAAGGCCTGAAACGCCGCGCGCACGGGCTTATGTCGTAAAAACGCCGCCGTTGCCGCCGCGCCGCCCGGCTAATCTAATCAAAGCCAGTATCCGCACAGGCAACTACTTAAGAAAGCCCGCGCAGACCGATATCCCGGACATGCCCGCCCTGCCCGCCGGACGAGTTGAAAAACAAACGCTTTACGCGCCCCAACCCGATACGAAACCGGAATCGCGGGAGAACCGACCGGCGCGAATCGAACCGGCCGCCGGAACGACGGCCAGACTTGCGGACCCTTTATTTCTCAACTTTAAAACCGGGGCGCATGAACTCGATAACGCGCATCGCGCCGCCCTGCGTCAGGCCGTCGTGACATACCTTCAGCAAAACCCGCACGCCATGCTATCCATCGCAGCCTACGCCAGAGATCACGGCGACTCGCTCATGAGCGCAAAACGCATTTCGTTAAACCGGGCCCTGTCGGTACGCGCATTCCTGATAGCGTCCGGCATTTCGGCGAACCGCATAAACGTACGCGCCCTCGGCGATGAAACCGGAGAAAAACCGCTGGACCGCGTTGACCTCGTGTTCGCGCAGCAAAAGTAATCACGAGTGGAAAAAGTCCAGACAGCGCTATATTTTTCTGGAATGTTTACGCCACCAGAGATAACTTATGAAAACGAAGGGTATCGTCATTATGAAACGTAATCTGTCCATAGGCCTCGGCGCCACTTGTCTTATCATTTTGGGAGTCTTTCTTTTTGGCTCGCTCACCCATGAAAGCGAAGGCGACAAAGTATCGGTCACCGCCTCAAAGCAGGCGAACGCGACCGAACCCGCCACAGGAGCCACAGAAAAAAAAGAGGGGGAACTAGAAATCAAGGCGCTAGGCGATCCGGACGCCCCTGTCACCGTAAAGGAATTCAGCTCCCTGACCTGCGGACATTGCGGGCAGTTCCACAAGGATACGTTTGACAAGCTCAAGGAAGAGTTCATCGATACGGGAAAACTCTACTACGTCTATCAGGAATTTCCGCTGAACCGCGCGGCGATTGATGGCGCGCTTGTCGCGCGGTGCTTCGAAGGGAATCGTTTCTGGAACTTTACCGAGCTGCTTTATCAACAACAGAAAAGCTGGCTTGACGGCGACCATGTCAAAGCGCTGAAGCAAAACGCAAAACTGGCCGGTCTGGGCGAAGACAAGGTTGAAGAATGTCTCGCCGACGAGGACATGGCGAACAAGCTCGCGGAAAACATGCAAGGCGCCTCGAGCAAATACGGCGTTAATTCCACGCCGACGTTCATTTTCAATGACGGCGAGAAAAAGCTGGTCGGCAACCAGCCGATCAAAAGCTTCCGTGACGTCATTGAGGAACTGACGCCGGAAGACGGCGAGACGGCAGAGTAGAACGAACCCGAATGATTCAGTTTAAACGGCTTACCCTCAACGGCTTTAAATCCTTCGTCGACAAGACGGAACTGGCGATTGAGCCCGGCCTGACGGGGATTGTCGGGCCGAATGGCTGCGGCAAGTCGAATTTGGTCGAGGCCTTGCGCTGGGTCATGGGAGAGAACTCCGCCAAAAGAATGCGCGGCGGCGGCATGGACGATATTATCTTTTCCGGCACGTCCAGCCGTCCCGCCCGCTCGCTGGCCGAAGTCAACGTCCTGCTGGACAACGCGTCAAAATCCGCGCCCGCCGCCTATAACGGCTCCGAAGAGATCGAGATTTCCCGGAAAATCCAGCGCGAACACGGCTCATCCTACCGCATCAACGGGCAGGTCAGCCGCGCGCATGACGTGCAGGTTCTCTTTGCGGATGTCCTGAGCGGCTCAAACTCGCCCGCCATGGTCTCGCAAGGGCAAATTACGCGCATAATCTCCGCCAAGCCGCAGGAACGGCGGCTGATGCTCGAAGACTCCGCCGGGATTGGCGGGCTTTACGCGCGCCGTCACGAGGCCGAACTGCGTCTGCGTTCGGCTGAAACAAACCTTGAACGCATTGAAGATATTCTCGGCAGCATGGAATCCCGTCTCGCCGCGCTCAAAAAACAGGCGCGCCAGGCCAGCCGCTACCGCAATATCAGCGGCCAGATCCGCCAGCTGGATCTCGCCATCGCCTGGCTCGACTGGAACGCGCTCTCCGGAAAGCTTAAAGAGACGAAGGCCGCTTTTGAACAGGCCGAATCCGTCGTCGCCGATAAAACGGCGAGCGTCGTGCAACTGACCAAAACCCAAAGCGCGCAGATGCAGGATCTCCCCGCGCTGCGCAAAGCGGATACGGACGCCGCCGCCGAGCTTCAAAACCTGCAAATTCGGTTTCAGAGGCTGGAGGACGAAATCCGGCAAGCCGAGACCCTGCTGAACGATTCGCGCGAACAGTTAAACCAGACCCGTACGGACAGGGAAGAGGAAACGCAAACGCAAACAGATATCGCCGCGCAACTCGAAAAACTCCTGAATGAATTCGAAACGATTACGCGCCACCAGACAGGCGCGGAAGACGAGCTTGAAAAACGCGCGGAAGTGCGCAATTCCCTGGAATCCAAAGTGCAAAGGCTTGAAAGCGATTACAGCGCGCTGCTGGAACAGGCCGCGGATTTGCGCGCCCGCAAGAACGCTCTCGAACAAACCGCTTCCGCGGAACAAAAACGCCTGGAAGAGACAGTCTCGCAAATTCAAAGCCTTTCACAACAAAAAGCGCATTTGCAAAACAACACGGAAGATTTCGGCAAAAGAGACGCGTTGCAAGCGGAAATAATAGAGACCGAAGACCGGCTTACGACATTACGCGAAATTCTGAGCCAGAAAGAAATCGAACGCGCCGCGCTGCAGGACAACGCCGCCAAAGCGCGCAGCGCCTGCTATGACAAGGAAAAAGAAAAAGAAAGAATACTTGCTGAAATCAGTACGCTGGAAGACTATCTTAAAGAAGAACACAAGGAGCAGGCGCGCACGATCATCGAAGACGTGCATGCGGGCGAAGGCTTTGAAGCCGCTTTGTCGAAAGCGCTGGGCGATTGCCTTGGGGCCTCGACGGATAAAGAGTCGCCGCGCGCCATGCTCGGGCGCGAGATGGAACAATATCCGCCTTTGCCCGCCGGCGTCACGCCGATCTCGCTCTATGTCGATGGCCCGGCTGTTCTTGATACGGCGCTGTCGCAGGTCGGCATTGTGGAAACGGAAGAAGCCGGTTTCAGCATGCAAAGCCAGCTGCTGCCCGGACAGACGCTTGTCACGCGCGCGGGCGCGCTCTGGCGCTGGGACGGTCTGCACATCAAGGCCAGCGCAATCGACCGCCACGCCGTCCACCTTCAGCAAAAAAACCGCCTTGCGGATCTTGAAAAAAGGCAGGCGCAAATCTCGCGCGACGCGGAAAAAGCGGGAGAAGTTCTGGAAGCTGCGGAAAATCTGGCTTCGGAGATCAACGGATTTCTTGCCGCGAAGCAGTCCGAACGCAGCGCGATGGAAGACGCGCTTGCCCGAAAACGCGGGGCATATCAAAAACTCAGCGAAAGATTGCAAACGCAGGAACGCGAGCTTGCCCGGATCGAAGAGGCTCTCAGCCTGAAAAACGCGGAACAGTCCCGCATTGAAGAATCATTAAAAACGGCGCAATCCGCCCTGACAGACCTGAAAAGCGGCGATGCCGACGATCAGCAAAACCGCATGGACAAAATGCGCGCGAGCTTGCAGACGATCCGCGACGAGCTGCGCGGCGCGGTGCGCGCCTATGATCTCTGCAAACAACAGCAGGAAACGCGCGAGGTCCGTCTGCGCGCCATCGGGGATGAACGCGTCAACCTGCAAAACCGGTTGATCCGCTCCAGAGAAAAGCTGAAATCACTCGAGGAGCGGGAAAAAACGTTACAGGAGAAAGTCGGCGCGCTGGAAAACGCTCCTTCTGATATTCAAAAAGGCCGGCAGGATTTGCTGGACAGGATCAGTCGCGCCGAACAAAAACGCAACCAGACCGCCAACGCGCTCAATGCGTGCGAAAGCGCCGTTTCTGAGACCAATGACGCGCTTAAAAAAGCCGAGAGCGTTCTCGCCGAAGCGCGCGAAAGGCGCGCCGGATTACAAGCGACCTTTGCCGCCGGCAAACAACGGATCGATGAAATTCACGCGGAAATCCTCGAAAAGTTTGAAATCGAGCCGCATTTGCTGAAAGACCATATCGCGTTCGACGTTGAAGAGTACATGGAATCCGGCGCGGACGAATTCCGCGCGCGCCGGGACAAGCTGACCCGCGAGCGCGACAATATCGGCCCGGTGAATCTGCGCGCCGATACGGAAGCCGAAGAGCTGGAAAAGGAACTCACCGGCCTTCTGAACGAACGTAATGATCTGATACAGGCGATTTCCGAACTGCGTCAGGGCATCAACAAGCTGAACAACGAGGCGCGGCAGAGACTAAGCATCGCTTTCGAGCACGTGAACGCGCATTTCACCTCGCTGTTCACGCGCCTGTTCGGCGGGGGAACCGCCTATCTTTCGCTGATCGAGTCGGAAGATCCGCTCAATGCGGGCCTTGAAATTTACGGCCAGCCGCCCGGCAAGTCGCTTCAGGCGATGAGTCTCCTCTCCGGCGGGGAACAGACGCTGACCTCTATCGCGCTGATTTTCGCGATGTTCCTGACCAACCCCTCGCCGATCTGCGTGCTGGACGAAATCGACGCGCCGCTTGATGACGCGAACGTGGACCGGGTCTGCGACTTGCTGGATGAAATGGCGGAAAGCGGCAAGACGCGCTTTCTCATCATCACGCACCACCGCCTGACCATGGCGCGCATGGACCGGCTTTATGGCGTGACAATGGCCGAGCGCGGGATTTCTCAGCTGGTTTCAGTCGATCTGCAACAAAGCTTCGGCTTTATGGAAGCGGCGGAATGAACAACTACGATGACCTGAAAGCCCGCATCAAGGCCGCGCAAGATAAAAGCGCGCCGGAGAAAACAGAAACCCGGGACCTTGGCTACTCCAACCTTGCCGCGCGCGTCGGCACGGAAATGACGGCGGCGATTATCGTCGGCGGACTGCTGGGATACGGCGTCGATTTATGGTTCGGGACCAAGCCGTGGTTTTTTATAACGCTCTTGTTTTTCGGAATTGCGGCGGGCTTTATGAATATCTTCCGGCTTTTATACGGCAATGGTCAATCCGATAGCGGTTCGGAGTTGCATTCCGCGCAAAATCCCGCTAAAGAGGACGCAAAAGAAAAAGATCAGGAGTAAGACGACGTGGCGGACCCGCTGCATCAATTTGTTATCAAGCCTCTTATTAACCTCCCGGACCCCGGGGGGCTCAATCTTGATTTTACGAATTCTTCCCTTTGGATGACGGTCGCGGTCGTGCTCTCCATTTCCGCGATGACCATCGCCATCCGTAAAAAAGCCCTTGTTCCCGGACGCGTCCAGCTTGTGGCCGAGCTTTATTACCAGTTCGTCTCGAACATGATCCAGGAAAATATCGGCCCCGAGGGCCGCCGTTATTTCCCCTTCGTCTTCACCATCTTCACGGTTGTGCTGATGGGCAACCTGCTTGGCATGTTTCCGACGGCTTTCACGTACACCAGCCACATCGCCGTGACCGCCTCGCTGGCCCTGCTTGTGTTTTTCGTCGTGATTATTTTCGGCTTCGTCCGCCACGGCTTTCATTTCCTGAGCCTGTTTTTCCCGCCGGGCGTTCCCATTTTCGTCCTACCGATCATGACCCCGATCGAGATCATCTCGTTTCTGAGCCGTCCTGTGACGCTTTCCATGCGTTTGTTTATCAACATGCTTGCCGGTCACCTGATGCTGAAGGTTATCGCAGGCTTTAGCGTCGGGCTGGCGTCTATCGGCGTTTTTGGAATTCTGGGCGGGCTGGGGCCCATGCTCTTCAACGTCGCCTTTATCGGTTTCGAGATTTTCATCGCCTGTTTGCAGGCTTACGTTTTCGCGATTTTAACCTGCATTTATCTCAAAGATACGATTGAAATTGCGCACTAATTGCTTTATGACGAAATTCGAATTCCGAAGGCTAACAGCGGATCGAAAACAAGGAAAACTCTGAAAGAACGAAAAGGAAAGAAAACATGGAACTTGATGCAATGAGAATGCTGGCCGGCGCGATTGCCCTTCTGCCGATCCTCGGCGTTGGTCTTGGACTGGGGCGGATCTTCGGCACATATTATGAAGCGATCAGCCGCAACCCCTCGACGGAAGGCTCACTGTTCAAAAGCCTGATCCTTGGTTTTGCGATCACGGAAGCTCTGGCGATTTTCTGTCTCGGCATTTCGCTGATTATTCTCTTCGTTCTGTAAGCTGGCCGAGATGGCAAAACGCCGCATGACATATCTCTGGACGGGATTTTGCGCCGGGGCTGTGTGGCTCTCCGGGGCCGGAGCCTCTTATGGCGCGGAAGAGCCCTACCCCGGCGAAGATCATGCCAGCGGCGGCTTGCCCCAGTTTGACCCGACGTGGTTCCCCAGCCAGATTTTCTGGCTCGCGATTGCCTTTCTGGTCATGTATTTCTGGTTCAGCCGCAAAACGCTGCCGGAAATTTCCGGCGTTCTCGAAAACCGCAAGGAGCATATACAGAGCGACCTTGACGCGGCGGAAAAGCTGACCCGCGAAGCCGAAGACGTTCAGAAAGCTTACGAAGACGGGCTTGCCAATGCGCGCGCGGAAGCGGCTGAAATTCTGGAAGAAACGGAGGCCAGTATCCGTAAAAATCAGGAGAGAGCCTTTGCCAGCTTCCAGGAGCGGGCGGATAAAGAGCTGAACGCGATGGAAGTGCGCATGAACAGCGTCCGTGACCAGATGCTCTCACGGCTCGATGAAATCACGGCGGACGCTGTTTCGGACGCTGCGATGCGACTATGCGGCATTGAAGTGGACAGCAAGGACTGCCTTGCCGCCATAAACAAGGTCAATGACAAAAATCAGGCCGAAGCCGCCTGATGTAACCGAAGGGAAAGTTCCTGTGGAACTCTTGGATAATACCTATTTCTGGATCGCGCTTTCCTTCATCCTGTTCGTGTTCCTTGCGTACAAGCTGGGGCGGAAAACAGTTGTATCCCAGTTGGACGCAGAGATCGCGGAAATACGAAGGAAGATTGATACGGCGGAAAACCTGCGCGTCGAAGCGCAGGAAATGCTGGCCCAGTATCAGCGTAAACAGCGCGACGCTATTCAGGAGTCAGAGCGGATTATAGAGAACGCCCGGAATCACGCCGCGCAAATGAGCCAGCAGGCCGAGAAAGAAATTGACGACATGATTGCGCGCCGGGAACAAATGCTCTCGCAACGCCTTTTGCGCGTACAGGAAAACGCCATACAGGACATTCACGACAGCGCCGCCGACCTGGCCGTCAGAGCCGCCGAGGTTGTTATCAAACAGCAGATGAAAGACAAACACCACAAGGCTTTGGTCGATGAATCTATCGAAAACATTGCTTCTCTGGGCGAACAAAGCCGCTAACGACCTTTTTCAACATATCTGAATACGGTGTAAAAAAGGCCATGAGCCGCAGCGCATTGCCAATTTCAGCGGAAGACATCATTGAGGATCTGGGAAAAGCGGCAACGGACGCCTCCCGGACGATCGCGCACGCCGGCACGGAAACAATCAATAAAGTTCTCGATGATCTTGCGGGATTGATCAGAGACCGCGCGGATGAGATTTTATCAGCAAATCGGCAGGATCTCTCCGGCTCTCGCGCCAAAAATCTATCCCCCGCAATGATCGACCGGCTTAAACTGACCAGTGACCGCATCAACGCCATTGCATCCGGCGTCGAAGCGATCAGGGATCTGGATGATCCGGCCGGGGAGATCCTTGAGGACTGGCGTCAACCAAACGGGCTCCATTTACAAAAAATCGCCGTCCCCATTGGCGTCCTCGGCATGATTTACGAATCGCGCCCGAATGTGACAATCGACGCGGCCGCCCTGGCGCTCAAATCCCATAACGCCATAATCCTGCGCGGCGGATCGGAAAGCCTGAACAGCTCGCTGATGTTTCACGCGCTCGTGCAAAAAGCGCTTGTGCGCAACGGTCTTCCCGCTGAGTGCGTTTGCATGATCCCCGTTCCGGACCGTTCCATGGTCTCGGCCATGCTTCAGGCCGACGACTACATTGACGTCATGATCCCGCGCGGCGGCAAAGGCCTGGTCGAGAAAGTCATGAGCGAGGCTCTGATGCCCGTCTTTGCGCATCTGGAAGGCCTTTGCCATACCTATGTTCATAAAAGCGCCGATCCGGCGAAAGCGCGGGATATCTGTCTGAACGCAAAAATGCGGCGCACCGGCATATGCGGCGCGACGGAAACGATCCTGATTGACTGCGACCTGCCTGAAAACGTAGCAAAATCCATTTTAACCAAGCTGCTGGACACGGGCTGCGATGTTGTGGCGACACAGGAGATCAGAAGTCTGGACCGACGCATAGGCGCAGCTAAAGAAGCGGACTGGGAAACAGAGTACCTGGATGCGAAAGTCAGCGTCAGAACAGTCAAAGGCGTCGAAGACGCCGTACTCTTTATTAATTCCGTCGGCTCACACCACACCGATTCCATAATCGCCGAAGAGAGCAAGGCCGCAGAATATTTTCTCGGGCATGTCGACAGCGGCATTGTCATGCATAACGCCTCAACCCAGTTCGCCGATGGCGGCGAATTCGGCATGGGCGCGGAGATCGGCATCTCCACAGGAAAGCTGCATGCGCGCGGCCCCGTCGGATTAAAGCAGCTGATGACTTACAAGTATCTCGTGCGCGGCGAGGGACATGTCCGCCCGTGAGCATTGATCCTGCCCAGCCTCTTTTTACCCAACCGAACCTGCTGAACGGGCCGCGCTGGGCTGGCATGCGCGTAGGCTTGCTGGGAGGCTCCTTTAATCCGCCGCATGAAGGCCACGTCCATATCAGTAATATTGCCATGCAGATGATGCAGCTCCATTGCATCTGGTGGGTTGTCACGCCGCAAAACCCGTTCAAGGAACCGCGCGGCACCCTGCCCTTTGAAAAACGTTATGAGCTCTGCGCGGATCTGATTCAAAATCCCAGGATTATCGTCAGCGACATTGAGCGGCAAATTGGCTCAAACCGGACCCTGACAACGGTTCATGCCCTGAAATCGCATTTCCCGCGCACCGAATTCATCTGGATCAGCGGCATCGAAATCGCCCGGCAGCTCCATACATGGCTCGGCTGGCAGGATCTTCTTTCAGAGATATCCATGGCTCATGTGATACGCCCGCCCGCCGGCAAGCTTGTGCGCAACATGCCGCTGCGCATGCTTGGTACGCAAAGACATATTCACCCGGCGAAAGCGGGCCGGTGGCCGCTAACGCCGAAGACGAGCTACTGGATACTCCGGAAAAAAGCGGTCGATATTTCGTCGACGCATATCCGCCAAAAAGCGGGATAATCACGCTCCTGACTTGAAAAAAAGACCGAATCGCACTAAAATAATAGGTATGAAAGGTAGATTTTTACGCTTCAAAAGAGAGGTTCGGTAGCATTGCCTGAGCATCTCTGCGTATTAAAGTTGGAAAGAGTAACGAGAGTCATGTGTCCTCCCGGGGAACATGCTCTTTTTTTTGCCCCAACGCCGTCTTTATCCAGCAGAAAGGAGACTTGCTATTCTGGCATATTATGACAGCCGGGACCTTGACCCGCGCGCGCTGAAAACGATGATCGAGCAATATCTCGACTCGGACAAGGGACAGGACATTGACACGATCGACCTGCGTGATCAGACCGCTATAGCGGATTACATGATTATCGCCTCCGGCACATCCTCGAGACAGGTCACCTCCATGGCGGAAAAACTGAAAGAGCGTCTTCAGGAACGCGGCGTCAAGGACGTTCGCATTGAAGGCGCAGGCCAGGGTGACTGGGTTGTTATCGATGCGGGCGACGTTATCGTGCACCTGTTCCGCCCCGAGGTACGGGAGTTCTACAACATCGAAAAGATGTGGCGTCCGTTCACTGCGCACGAAGGCGGGATGCAGGTCACGGCCTGAGAAAAACAGTCAGGCCAACAAGCTCTGCGCAGCCGGGCTGCGCAACTGGTTTACATTATTTTAAGCCCCCAAGCCGCGCGGACCAGATTACTCTTCATCCACAGCGCAATCCAGAACAAGCTCAACCTGCAGGTCCGGCCACGGATCCGAGATATTGGTGGCCTCACAGCGCGGCGTTACAAGGGAGGCCCTGTCAAGAGGCGACAAGCCTGCGGCCCACGTACCCGCCATCGCGCCGTTAAACGCGTCCGTCATTTCTCCCGGACTTAGAGTTATCGGCCCTCTCGACGGATCGCCGCCACTCAGCTGTATAATGTGCCCCGACGTATTACGCACGGCGATAATTTCAACGTTTTCCGAAGCAAAGCGCGGCTCATCCAGATCATTTATCGCCCAGCCAGGGGCGCTGCCCGAACAAATAAACGGAAAATCCATGGTATGGCTTGTTTCCGGCATCGACGTTACCATCGTTGCGGTTATCCTGTCGGCAAAAACCTGTGGCGGCCGCGCGTAGCCGCCTTCCATTTCAAAGACCGTCGTTGACGGAGGCGTCACTGTCCGGCGTCCGCGCACGCGCGTGCTTTCACTTTCAATCGGCGGATCCAGGGACACCGTGTCCGCTCTCACGGATATATCAAACGCAGGGTAACAGCCGGCGTCCGTCGCGCACATCAGGCCCCCGGCCTCATACAGCTCGTCGCGGCAGCAATAACCGTCCAGACAGGTCGATTCAGCGTCCCCGCCGGGGCAATCGACCGTACTCGAACAGCTTAGCAAAGAACCATACCCGCCGTTCGCCGGGTTGCAATTTCTCGGGTCCTTGCCCATGCGGCTCAGATCATATGAAACTTCAACCGGATCGCCGGGACAGAAATATCGCGGCTCGACCTCCCAGCTCACGGATGGCGCCAGACCGCTTGCGTCGACAGTGCAAGCTGAAACCGCAACGGCCATAAAACCAAAAAGCGAAAATCGCAGGAATAAATCGAACATGAAAAAGTCCTTTCTCTATGCGAAGATAAAAAACAGCTGTAACAAACACGTAAAGTTGCAGTTTAACTTACAGCAAGCCGCCTTGATTGCAAGCGAGAAACAATGATCAAAATCACCGTCATCGCCGCCGGAAAAATGAAGCAGGGTCCGCATCTGGACCTTGTCGCAGAATACAGAAAACGCATTACTTGGCCGCTGGACGTCGTGGAAATCGACATCCGCGGCAATCCGCCCGACAAGAACGCGCAGGAAAATTTCAGGATCGCCGAGAAAATTCCGGGCGGCGCATTTGTGATCGCCCTCGATTCGCAAGGTAAGGAACTGAACAGCCCTGATCTGGCCGGTTTTATGGATCGGCTTTCAATGGAAGGACGCAGATCGATCGCTTTTCTGATCGGCGGCAGCGACGGCCTCGGCCCGGAATTAAAGAAACGCGCTGACTTCGTCCTCAGCTTTGGGGCGCAGACATGGCCGCATATGCTTGCGCGCATCATGCTTATGGAGCAGATTTACAGGGCGCAGCAAATTTCCAGCGGACATCCTTATCATAGAGAGTAATATGCGCCCTGAGAGTTTAGAGCATTTTCTTTCACGCAAAGAACGCCATGAAGGCGCCATGGACGCAAAGAAAATCTTTATGGCGTCCATAGCGTCTCCTTTGCGGACATTGCGAGAACTAAAAAAATTCCGTGGATCATGCTCAAACGCTTTGCTTTTTTGCTTTCTGGCCTTATTTGCGCCGCTGGAAGCCGCAAGAGCGCAGTCAGCTCCCATACCGGAGAGCAAACGCGAGGCCTTAAAGGACTATGAGAAAAAACTTGGCGCGGAAAAAAACCGGCAAAAAGAACTGGAAGACAAACTCAAACGCGCCGAACAAAACGTGGCGGACGTGCGCGCCGATCTGGTCTCGCTGGCCGCCAAAATAAAAGACAACGAATCGCGTTTACAATCCCTGCTGCGCCGCATGGAAAAGCTGGAGACCGAAAAGCGGGAACTGAACAAAAATCTGGAAAATGATTACGGCTCCATTGGCCAGCTTATGCTGGCAATGCAGCGGCTCAAACGCATGCCGCCGGAAGCGATGCTCGCCCGCCCCGCCCCGCCCATTGACACGGCCCGCAGCGCCATGCTGCTGCAAAGCATGCTGCCGAGCCTCTACGACAAGGCGGAGAAGCTGAAAAAAGACCTGGAAAGACTTGAAGATTTGCAGGAGGCTCTCGCGCAAAACCGGGCGGAACTTGAGACGGAAAAGCGTACGCTTTCCGCCGGACGGGCGCAAATGACGGCGCTGCTGGACAAGCGTCAGGCGCTCTATAGCGGAACAAAAGAACAGCATGAAAAGCAACAGCGCGCCGTTCGCAAAATTGCAGCGCAGGCCCGGGACTTGCGCGAGCTGGTCAAAAAACTTGATGAAGACAAGCGCCGCGCCAACGCGCGCATGGCCGCGCAAAAAGCCGTCATGTCAAATCCGCCGCGCCCGCCCCCTGAAAAAACGCCTCCACGCGGTAACGGCAAGGGAGAATTGCCGGTCGCGGGTTTTATCCGCGTCGGCTATGGCGCGCCGGATGATTTTGGCGCAATCAGCAAGGGGATCACCATCAAGAGCGCGCCCGGCGCGCTTGTCACCGCGCCCGTGGGCGGGACGGTGCGCTTCGCCGGGAAGTTCAAGCGGTTCGGACGCCTTGTCATCGTTGAACATAGCGGAGATTATCATAGTCTTATTGCGGGACTGGACAGAATTGATACAGTAGTCGGCCAGACTGTTGCGGCTGGCGAGCCTGTTGGCGCACTTGCGGAAAGTCGTGCAGAAGGGCCGTCATCAGTATATTATGAGTTGCGGCACAATGGCGAACCGGTAAACCCGGCGCGGCTGCTTAACATCTCTGGCTAGAAGAGACAAAGAAAGGATTCTCAATGCGTTTTACAGGCCTGACACTGCTTTTCTCTTTCTCGCTCCTTGTCGCGCTCCCAGCCTGCGCGCAGGAAAGAATGGCGGGCGCGCAACCCAAAGCAGAGGAAAACGGCGCAAGTGAAACCTATCGCCAGCTGAATTTATTCGGGGACGTGTTCGAACGCGTCAAGGCTCAGTATGTTGAAGACGTTGAAGACGAGGAACTTATAGAAGCCGCGATCAACGGCATGCTCACGCATCTCGATCCGCACTCAGCCTATCTTGACGACGACCAGTTCAAGGAGATGCAGGTCCAGACCGAAGGCAAATTCGGCGGTCTCGGCATAGAGGTCACGATGGAAAACGGCTTCGTTAAAGTCGTTTCACCCATTGACGACACGCCGGCTTTCCGCGCCGGCGTACAGGCGGGGGATTATATCACGCATATTGACGGCGAGGCCGTTATGGGCCTGACTTTAAGCGAGGCCGTTGAAAAAATGCGCGGCGAAGTCGGCGCGCCGATCGACATTACCATCCGCCGCGAAGGCGAGGATGAAGCTCTGGAAATCAATATTATCCGCGACATTATCCGTATTCGCTCGGTCCGGAGCAAAGTCTTTGATGATCAGGTGGGCTATATAAGGATTACAACGTTTAACCAGAACACGGAGTCCGGCGTCAAAAACGCTGTCGAGGAAATAAAGGAAGAGCTGGGCGACAACCTGATCGGCTACGTAATTGACATGCGCAACAATCCCGGCGGTTTGCTGGATCAGGCCATCGCCATTGCCGACGCCTTTCTAGATAAGGGCGAGATCGTCTCCACGCGCGGCCGCCACGAAAGAGACACCAAACGGGATAACGCAACCGAAGGCGATCTGGCCGAAGATCTGCCCCTGGTTGTTTTGATTAACGGCGGCTCGGCTTCGGCCTCCGAAATTGTCGCCGGGGCCTTGAAAGACCATCGCCGCGCGCTTGTCGTCGGCACGAAATCCTTCGGCAAAGGCTCCGTTCAAACGGTAATACCCTTGATCGGTCATGGGGCCATGCGCCTGACAACGGCGCGCTATTACACCCCGTCCGGCGTTTCAATCCAGGCCAAGGGCATTGAACCGGATATCGAGGTCGAGCTCGCCAAGATTGAGCAACTTAATGACAGACGCACGCGGGAATCCGACTTGCCGGGCGCGCTCGACAAGAATGAAGAGGACGACGATATAGGCGAGAATTTCCCGAAAAAATCGGACGACGGCGAAGAGAATGGCGGCATGGAGAGCGAGCAAACAAGCGAGCTTGAAGACTACCAGCTTCTGCGTGCAATTGACCTGTTGCGCGGCGTCTCGATGTATGGAAGTCGCATGCCGGAAATTTCTGAGTCAATGGTTCCCGATGATACCGTTTCTGAGGAGCCTGAAACCACGGAACAGTAACGCGATAGATGATCAGCTCTCTTTCCGAAATCGAAGGCAAATACGCGCAGTATTTCTCGCTGCGGGCCTTCGGTTACGGTCTTGCGTTCTTTACCGTGATCAGCCTTGTTGTCCTGCTTTGGGTCTGGATGAACGCCGACAAGACTTTAAGGGAAATGCAGAGCGACTTGCCCTCCGCAACCGTTCTGATTGAGCAGCGAACTTTTGAGCCTGCCGCAAAAGCGTCGCAAAACATGCCTGACGCCACATCGGACGCAAAGCCCGAAAAACATGCTTTAGAAAAAATCATTGATCGGCAGGAAGAGGAAAAACAACGCGAAGCCCCTGTGATAGCGGGAGGGATGAAAGCGGCCCCCCTTGACGGGCTCGTACAGCGCATGAGCTACGGTCCCTTGCCCGTAATCCGTCAGCGCGACGGCCTGACTCCTTTTCATGCTTACAAAAGGCCTTTTGAGATGGCTCCGGTCAACTCGACCAATGGCGTCATATCAATCGTGATAAGCGGGCTCGGGCTTTCCGCCCCAATATCCGAGAAAGCCGTAACATCGCTTCCTGCTGACATTACTTTCGCTCTTTCCCCCTATGCGCTCGATCCGGATTTCTGGCGCGAGCAGGCGCGCGCGGACGGCCATGAAATCTGGCTTGGCCTGCCTATGGAAACGCGCGACCCGTTTTTGAATGACACAGGCCCCCTGACGCTTCTGACGGACAGTTCAGTTGATACGTTAAAAAACAGGATCCTGACAACCCTGGCCACCACCACAGGATATGCCGGCGTTGTCACGACGCGCGATACGATTTTTTACAGCGCGGAGCTTGAGGCGCGCGAGGCGATTAAAAACATTCACGAGCGCGGCCTCGGTTACGTCGACGCCTCCACCGAAATGATGTACGTGCCGCAAAGCGTCGCCGTTTCTTATGACGCGCCCTATGCGCATGCGGACTTGTGGATCGATGATGTGGCAACGGAAAAAGCCATTCGCGCTAAGCTGGATGAACTAAAAACGCTCGCCGCGCAGCGCGGCTACGCAGTCGGATTCGCCGATGCCCGGAATATCAGCATTGAGGAAATCGCGCGGTGGTCTGAAGGGCTTGAAAATGAAGGCTTCGCGCTGGCCCCGCTCTCGGCGCAACTCACCAGCGGCGCAAAGAAGCAATGACCCCGTTTGACCCGCCTTTGTATCGTCCTTGCGTTGGAATTGCGCTCTTTAATAAAGAAGGCAAGGTTTTCGTCGGCGAGCGCGTCGACAACCCCGGCGCGTGGCAAATGCCGCAAGGCGGCGTTGATGATGGCGAGGACATTGAAGCCGCCGCTTTTAGGGAACTGCGGGAAGAAACAGGCGCTGACAAGGCGGAGATCCTGAAAATCATGGAAAAGAAAATCCGCTACGATTTACCGCCGGAGCTTGCGCCCAAAATGCAAAAAATCTGGAACGGACCTTATGTCGGGCAGGAGCAGACGTGGATAGCCATGCTCTTTACCGGCCGCGACGACGACATCGACATCGGCGCCGACAATCACAGGGAGTTCCTCTCGTGGAAGTGGGCGGCGCTGGATGAACTCCTTGATATTATCGTGCCGTTCAAGCGCGATGTTTACCGGGAGGTTATATCGGAATTCGGGAATCTCGGAATCTCCGTAGAAACCGAATCTCGGAATCTCCGTGAATCATAATCTCCGAATCCCCGAAAATGCGGCGTCCCGTTGAAAAACGGAATCCAGAAAAAATATTTTCTGTATCCCGGCTTTCGCTGGAATGCACATGCGAGTAAGTCATTTCGGAGATTCCGAGATTCGGAGATTCCGAGATTCGGCCTTACGGATTAAGCGGACTCCACGCCGGATCGGAAGCGCCCTGCGGCGTTTGCAGAACCTGCTCGTTATATCCGGTCAGATCAATCGTGTAGAGCTTGGCGCTGCGGCCTGTGCCGCCCGCGCCGACCGGACGTTCCTTAAAATAGATCAGAACGCGGCCATTGGGCGACCAGCTCGGCCCCTCAACGTGATAGGCCTTGGTGATCAAACGCTCGCCCGTGCCGTCGGGACGGATGACGCCGATATAAAACTCCCCGCTCAGAATCTTGGTAAAGGCGATTAAATCCCCGCGCGGCGACCAAACCGGGTTGGCGTAGCGTCCCTTATCGAAGGTAATGCGCCGCGCATTGCCGCCGTCGACGCTCATCACGTAAAGCTGCTGCGAGCCGCCGCGGTCGGATTCGAACACCACCTGCCGCCCGTCCGGCGACATGGAAGGGCTCGTGTCAATGCCGGAATGGCTGGTAAGCTGTTTCGTGTTCCGGGTGCGCAAATCCATGATATGCACGTCGCTGTTGCCGTTGCGGCTCATGGAAAAGATCACCTTGTTACCGTCAGGCGAAAAACGCGGCGCAAACGTCATGCCAGGAAAATCGACCAGCAATTCCTGCCGCCCCGTATCAATGTTATAGAGATACACGCGCGGCTTGTTGTTCTGATACGCGAGATAAGTAATTTCCTGCGCGTTCGGGGAAAAGCGCGGCGTTAAAACCAGATCGCGTCCGTCGGTCAGATAGCGGTGATTCGCGCCGTCCTGATCCATAATCGCAAGCCGTTTGACTCGCGCGCCCGTTGATCCGCTCTCCGAGATGTAAACGATGCGCGTATCGAAGTAGCCGCTCTCCCCGGTGAGGCGTTTGTATATCTCGTCCGAGATAATATGCGCGATTCGCCGCCAGTTTTGGGGCGTGGTCATATAGGCCATGCCGACAAGCTGCTGCTGGGAAAACACGTCCCAGAGGCGGAACTCGACGCGGGTCTTGCCATCAGAGGCGCGGCTCACCTGCCCGGTCACGAGCGCCTGCGCGTTAATCGCGCGCCATTCGCCAAAACGCGGCCCGTCCTGCGCGATCGAGCGCGGGTCCTGAATAAAGGCGCGCGGATTGACGGGATTAAACAGGCCGGAATTTTCGAGATTGCTGGAAATGATCTGCGGTATTTCCTGCGCGATATCCGCCTGCGGCGCGCCCGCATTGTGGAACGTGCTGATGGCGATCGGAAGCGGCTTGAAATTCGGGCTGTCGATGACGACGTTAAGTTCAGCGCGAGCCGTCACGCTTATAAGCGCCAGACATAGAAACAAACACAGGCCTGTCAGCGCGGCGGTTCTTTTGGGCATAGTTTTCATAGCTGGCCTTTCCTGAGTATCTCTCTAAAGCATCTTGCTGGGATCGAACTGAAAATTGATCGTCTTCCACTGATCATACTTATTCGGCGGGAGATTTAAAGGGCTACACGTGTTAATTGCGCGCAACGCCGCATCAGCCGCCGCGATAAAAGCCGGATCATTGCGCTGGTTAAGCACTCGCGCCGACTGAACCGTCCGGTCCGGGTTCACGACAATCCTGACGTCAACGATCAGATCCTCGGCGTATTTCGCCCCGGCCGGCACGTTCCAGCACCGGTTGAGCTGCGCGCGAAGCGCGTCCATCTCGCTCATTGTCACCTGCTGCGCGAAGCGGGCAAGCGGCGAGGCGTCCTGTTCCTGAAGGCCCAGAGATTTTTCCGGGTCCGTCATCACGCGCTCCGTTGGCGCGTCGGGCTGCAGGTTTTTCAGCAGGGCGTTAAAAGAATTATCCTGCGCCGCCGCGCTCTCTTCCGGGTCCGGCTTCTTCTGCTCCGGCGGCGGTTTCGGCTTCGTCTCCGGCTTTTGATCCGGCGCGGGCACGGAAGGCGTGACCGGCCTGTTCAGATCCTCGGCCAGTTTCGGCGGTTTCGGGTCGGTCAGCTTCGGCGGAGCCTTGGCGTCCATCTTGGGCGTTCGCGGTTTTTGCGGCGGCGACGGGGCCTTGTCCATCTTTGGCGGGCTGCGGCGCTGCGGCGGCCTGTTGGCCGTCGTTTCCTCGTCAACCTGTACAATTTCTACCGTAGCCGTATTCAGCACGACCGGCTGTTTCTTGACGTAAGGCAGACCGGTATACATCACCGCAAGGATGCCCAGATGAAACACAATGGAGTACGCCACCGCCCAGCCAATACTGTCCGCCGGTTTGTTAACGATATAGGAGGGATGCCGTGCCGTTGCGCTCGCCGCGTTCATGACTCTATATCCTGCATGCCAATGTGGCGGGATTATGATGTATATATTACTCGGAAGCCTCGGAGATCAATGCCACTTTCCGGAAACCGGCCATGTTCACCGTAGCGATGACGTCCATCACCATCCCGTAATTCAGGCTCTGGTCGCCGCGGATATAAACGCGCCGGTCCGGGTCCGTATTCGTCATCGCCTCCAGCATGGCGCGCAGACGTTCGGGCTTCACCAGAGTCTCGCCCACATAAACTTCCCCGGCGTCGGTGATGGAAATTTCGAGCGGCTTATTGTCTTCGTCCGCGATGGGCGAAGCCTCAGCGTTGGGCAAATCCACAGCCACGCCGGAGGTTAACAGCGGCGCGGCGACCATGAACACGATGAGCAGAACAAGCATCACGTCCACAAAGGGCGTAACGTTGATTTCCGCCATCGGACGGTACGTTCCGCGCCTGCGGCCTGACGTTTCCTTGAATTTCACAAGTCCGGCCATCACTGCCTCCGCAGACTACGGTTCAAAATCACTTCCACTCTTCACAGAATTGACCAGATTTCTCGCCTTTAAGGCGCAATCCGCAATCCTCAGCGCTTCCTCCTCGGACGAGCGATCCCATTCCTCATGCACAAGAGCCAAAACACTCATGAGAGTATCTAGTTCTTTCATTTCCTCAGGAGGCAAAGCCTCTATTTGCTGCCTAATACTCTCCTTTTGGTGTGGCTGTCTAGCCGCTAGATAGTCTACTAAAAGAGAGTAGGGATATTCTGGAATGGGTATGTCTGTCATCTGTTAATCCAACTCTAGTATTCTTTTTAAATCAGCTCCTACTTGTTCCTCGGTTTTTGCGATCCTTTGCTTCATCACCGAGAAAACATCTTCGGCCTTTCCTGACCGTACATCATCTGCAGCCTGCGCAAATAGAGTTAGAAAAGCTTTTGCATCCTGCTGCTGATCGGCAGGCAATGCTTTAAACTCTCGCAAGCCTTTCGCTTTTATATGAGGCTGTGGAGAACGCATTGAGAAGAGAATCTTAATAATCTTTGACGCTTGCTGATTTTCAGACATTCATCCACCTCACGCCACTTTCTTATCCCCGCTGTCCTGACTATCCAGGTGCCGCGAGAGAATGGTTGAAAATTCCGACATGAACGTCTCCAGCTTGTCAGCGTACGCGTTCAATGAACTCGAAAACACGTTGAACGCCAGCACCGCCGGAATCGCCGCGACCAGCCCCAGCGCGGTCGCGAACAGCGCCTCGGCGATCCCCGGCGCGACGACGGCGAGACTCGTATTGTTGGTCTGCGCGATGCTGGCGAAGGAATTCATAATCCCCCAGACCGTGCCGAACAGGCCAATAAACGGCGCGGTCGAACCCACGCTGGCCAGAAACGTCATTCCGCGTTCCAGCCTGTGCATCTCCTTGCCGATGGTCACGGACATGGCGCGCTCGACGCGCTGCCGCAATCCCGCCTGCAGGCTCTCTTTCGAGGGCAGGCCATGCTCAACGCCAGTCTGCCATTCCTCCATCCCGGCGGCGAACACGGCCAGCATCGGGTCGTCCTGGTTCTTTTTCACGCGGTGATAAAGTTTGTCGAGCGGCTCGCCGGACCAGAACGCGTCCTCGAACCGCGCGGCGCGGCGGTAAAGCTTTTTCAAAAGCCCGCGCTTTTGCAAAATGATCGCCCAGCTCCAGACCGAACAAATCACGAGGGCGATCATCACCGCCTTGACGATAATGTCGGCCTGCATGAACAGGCCCCACATGCTCATATCGCCGTGAAAGCTCCCGCCGAGATCGACGGCGTCAACGGCGCGCTCCGGAACGGTTTCAGTCATTTATACGTTGTCCTTCCTAATCAAAGCATCCTGATGCAAATCAGGATCCAGATCGTCGTCTTTTCCGGATCCCGGATCAAGTCCGGGATGCGAAGCTACGAAACGTGAGTTTGCGCTTCCAGATTCGCAAAGGCTTTTTTCAGCTCGTCCGGCATGCGGCAAGCCTTAAAATCCTCGCCGACGCAAACCAGTACGACATCCATCGAGCACAACAAATCATTGCGGCAAAAGATTGACTGCGCCATAACAAGCGACGAATTCTTCACAGCTTTTACGTCCGTTTTCACGCTGAGCAAATCGTCCAGCAAAGCCGACTTGAAATAATCGATCTCCACGCGCCGCACGACAAAGCCGATTTTCTGCTCGTCCCGTAATGATCTATTCTCAAACCCCAGCGTTCGCAAGAGCTCCGTGCGCCCGCGCTCGGCGAATTTCAGGAAATTCGCGTAATACATGATGCCGCCGGCGTCAGTGTCCTCGTAATAAACGCGGTATTGGGTTTCGTGTGGCATTCGTTTTTTTTACCGCGAAGAGACGAAGAAGCGAAGGGAAAGTTAAATCCGAATCCCACAAAGTTTTTTGTTGACATAATCTTTGGGCGCAGGATATAAGTTCTTTTTTGTTCCCGCAAGGAGAGAGATATGGCAGAAATCGAACTTAAACTAGGCGCATTAATTCCGGTCGAACAGAACCCCATTCTATATGTTCAGGCTTATGCACGGACTGGGCCGGACAGGCCGTTTACTGCTTATGTTTCGAACATAATCACGAGAGCCAAACATTTTGTCGTTCGGGATGAAGAGGGATACCCGATTATCCTTCATCCTAACGTCACGGAAATCGAGAGAGCGGCCTTTCGGAAGCAGCTGCAAGAACTCGACAATTCCGACACGGAGAAAAATTTTTTGGGGGACACCTCCATTAAGGACAAAGTTCTCAGAACGCTTCATGAAGCGGAAGAGCAAGAGAAAAAGAAACGCGTCAATTTCGCCATTAACGCCTCTATCGAGCAGTTAGCAGAAACGCGAAAAGCGCTTCCCTATGCCCACCAGGGTAATCGCGTGAGAAATATCTGATAGGCGATGAGATTTATGATTCACTG
>CAZCIB010000027.1:0-29117 GCA_964498755.1 uncultured Pseudobdellovibrionaceae bacterium
ATAAGGCATGGCCTGCAGGAGCTTCATAAAAATGAACATCCCGAACGGGAACACGATCTCGAAGGATTTTTTCGTCAGGCCCTTGTGAATGGCGCGCGCGGCTTCTTCCGGCTCGATGATCATCGGCATGTCGAAATCGTTCTTGTCCGTAAGCGGCGTGCGCACAAAGCCGGGATTGATGACCTTGACGTCGATATTGTTCCGGGCCTCTTCCGCGCGCAGGCTTTCGGCGAGGCTGATAATCGCCGCCTTGGTCGCGCAATAGGGCTGCCCGTTGGGGAGACCGCGATATCCGGCGACGCTGCCGCACAGCGCAATCTGTCCGTGCTTTTGTTCGCGGAAGATCGGCAGGACGGCGTAAATCGTATGAAACGCGCCCATAAGATTCACGTTCACAGCCTTCTGCGCGCCGTTGCCGCTCTCAATCGCGTCGATGCTTGTCGGGGTATAAACGGCGGCGAGAAAGATCACGCTGTCGATGCGCTGCTCTTTTTCCTTGATCAGGGCGGCGGCCTTGTGCGCGGCGTCGGCGTCGCTGACATCCATCGGCGCGACCAGATGCCCGCCGCCGAGCTCTTCGTTAAGCTGCTCCAGCTCTTCCCGTCGCCGCGCCGAGAGCGCGAGACTCGCGCCTGCTTCCGAGAGCTCAACCGCCAGAGCGCGGCCAATCCCGCTGCTCGCCCCGATGATCCAGACTGTTTTGTTTTGGAAGGTTTGCATATGTCTTTCCTTTGATTCAGGTCCCGTTTTTAATTCATTTAACAAACCGCAAAGACGCCAGGACGCCATGTTTGGCGAGCATGCTGCGCCGCAGGCGCAATTCTATTTTGAACCACGGCGATCACAGCGTGCACAGCGAAGCAAGCGCAAACGTCGCCGTGGCCGCTGTGCGCGCTGTGGTTCAGGAAACATAAGCCGCTTTAATGCGCTTCGCGCGAGGTTTCCTGTTCATTCCCGGCGTCCCGGCGGTTTTAATTTCTCGCGTCTCGCAACTCGCTACTCGCTTCTTTTCTACTGCTTCTGCATGAACAGCGTCAGTTCCGCGACCGTGAACCCGAATTTTTTCAGGTATGAGCGGTTGATCAGAACGCCGTCATTCATCAGGAACATCCAGTCGTCGAACGTGATTTTGTACGTTTTGCCGTCCACGGGAAGCTCCATCTGATAGCTCCAGCGCATAGCGTTGCCCGCGCGCTCGCCCGTCGCTTCGCCGACGATATCGCCCGCCTCGCCTTTATAACGGTCTTCGGAAATTTTGGTAATGTTCCAGGTGCGCGCCTGCGTTTTACCGTCGTAGTAATAGAACATTTCCTCGAGCTTGCCGGTATCGCCCTCCCACGAGCCCATGAGATCCACGTCGAAACGGCGCACGACCTTGCCCTTGTGGTCCTGAATCAGGCCCCAGGCCTTGATCGGCCCGTTAAAATATTCCTGCGGATCGAAGCGCGGCTCCGCGCCTTTGTACGCGTCGATCTTTGCGCTGCCGCAGCCGCTAAGACCCATGGCCGCCCCCAGCAGGATAAGTGTTGTGAAGAGTGTGCGCATCGGAATCCTCCTTCTTGCGTGATTGAATCCATTGAAACAGCATCGCCGCCGCCGCGAGCTTGATCAGGCACGGCAGCAAGGCATAGGTGAACGAGAGCGTCTGCAGCGCGGCGGGCGTATTGTCCGCGCCCGCTTCGAACGTTGTCTGGCCAAGGATAAGGAACGCGAGGCCGCTCGCCAGCGCCAGCGCGGCTTTTGAAAGAAACGCGAGGCCCGCGAAATACGCGCCGCTTTGTTTTTTGTCTTTCGCGCGGTCTATGAGCTCGGATAGAATCGCGGGCGGCAATGCCAGCTCCGCGCCCAGAGCCATGCCCGACAAAACGCAGATTACGCCGTAGGCGACAACGTCTCCGGGCCCTAAAAAGAACGCCCAGACGAACATCGCCACGGCCAAAAGCATGGAGACGAGCCAGGCCTTAGCGGCGTCTTTACGTTCGGAGAGCCTCATCCAGAGCCCCATGCCGAGCGCGCCGGAGAGGAAATAAAGAAACAGGAACGCCCCGTTCAGCTCTTCCGCGCCGAGAAGATCGCGGATGAAGAACAGCACCAGCACGGCCGGGATCGACGAGGCCAGCATGCTCACGCCATAGAGCGCGAAGAAACCGCGCATTTCGGGTTTGAGGAAGATGGCGGGGTTGAAGCTGTAAGAGCCCTCCCCCGCCTCTGTCGCATCCCGGCGCAAGCCGGGATCCAGAGAGCCAGCCGCCTGACTGGATCCCGGGTCAAGCACGGGATGCCACGAAGAAGAAAAAACCTTCTTGTGCCAGCTTAAACACAGCCACGTTGCGCCCGCGAGTATCAGGGCGAACAAAACCGAAAACAGCGTAAAGCCCATCACGGTCGGCAGCACGGCGGCGGCCAGCAGACCGATGAGGCCGATCCCCTCGCGCCAGCTCGTGATGCGGGTTTTCTCGACCGGGTCTTCGCTCCACAGACTGCCCAGCGCGTTAAGGTTGATCATCAGAACGCTGAACGCCGTCGTCGTGATCAACATCGCCGCGCCGAACCAGATCGCAGTGAATTCGGGTACGGGATGAAACAGCATGATAAACCCGGCGGCCATGGCAAAGGCGGACGCGGCCATGATATGCGAACGGCGAGCGGCGTATTTATCGCTGAAAATCCCGATCAGCGGATCCTGAACGGCGTCGAAAATCCGGATGCCCATCAAAATCGCGCCGATCAGCGAGAGCGTCAGGACGGTATCAGTAGCGTAAAAATCCGGAGCGTGGATATAAAGCGGCAGGCCGGCGAACGAGAGCGGAAACGCCAGCGCCGCATAACGCATAAGGTCCGCGCGAGAAAGGCTTGCGGCGGCATTCATCGCGCCCCCAGCAATTTCCGGCGCAAATCCGGCGCACTCGTGTTCTCGTCCAGCCAGATGTTAAAAAAGTAGCGGCCAAACTGCGGGTCCTCAATGCGGCCGATTTCGTCGCTGTCCTTGAAGAACACCGTCTCGCCCGAGGGCAGGTAGAGCCCGGTCAGCGTCATGCCTTCCCTCACGTCCGGGAAGATCTTGCGCATCTGCTCGTGCCAGGCGGCAAGCGTCATTTCATCGCGCATGCCGAGACTGCGCATTTCCTCCGCCGAGCGGTCGGCGATTTTCCGGCCCGTAATGTCGCGCAGGTAAGTGAGCGTCAGCGCAAACGGCTCGCCGTCCTCAAGGTCGCCTTCCGGCGCGTAAAGGCTTGCGTCGTAGACGTCCCAGAACATGTAAGTCAGACGCCCCTCGCCGACCTTTTCCGCCTGCGGGATATAGGGCTTGATATATTCCGCCGAATTCGCGTCCGATGCGGCGGCGATTTTGAAGCAGAAGAGCAGCGTCAGAATAAACAGGATTTGGGAGAGCCCCCTCCAATGCTGCGCAACCGCAAGGACCCTGCGCCTGTCATTCCGAGCGCAGCCCGCGCTTGTTATACAAGGGCGGGCGGAGCCGAGGAATCCGTGTAGAATAGATAACGGATCAGATCTCTCCGCTCCGCCCGCCCTAGCATTCGCGAAGGCGCGGCTCCGGTCGAGATGACAGCTCCGCTTATAATTATTCATGCAAGTTGCCACGCCGCCTTTTATTCCGGGAAAATATATTCCATCGCGTTTTCCACTAAACATGGCTCACCTCCGTTTGCATGACGCTGGTGCGGCCCGTGCGAAATCCGGCGATGCATGCGGAAAGATAGAAATCCCAGACCCGCATGAAGCCGTCGTCAAAGCCAAGCTTTTGAATCGCATGCGCGTTCCGGTGAAAATTATTTTGCCAGAGTTCAAGCGTTTTGGCGTAGCCTTCACCGAAATGCAGCGTGTTGCCGGTTTTGAGCCCCGCTCTTACGGCTTCCTCGTTAAAGCGTTTTTCGCTCGGCAGCATGCCGCCGGGGAAGATGTAGCTGCGGATCACGTCGCCGCGGCGGCGGTAGGTGTGGAAACGATTATCATCTATCGTGATTGTCTGAATGACCGCCTTGCCCTTTTCGGACAGCAACTCTTTGAGCTTGCCAAAATAGACCGGCCAGTATTTTTCGCCCACGGCTTCGAACATCTCGATCGAAATAATATTATCGTACTTGCCGCCCTGATGCCGGTAGTCTTCCAGCGCGATGCGCGCGCCGCCGTTTAGCCGGTCCCGCGCGTAATCATGCTGCTCTTCCGAGAGCGTAATTCCTTTAATGGCGTAATCGCCTTTTTCCAGCGCGCGCTCCGCAAATCCGCCCCAGCCGCAGCCGATCTCGAGCAATTCCCCGCTACTCCGGCCCAGGCAATCAATCATCCGGTCGTATTTATTCATTTGCGCATGTGTTAAATCCTCATTTTCATGCGCAAAAAGAGCCGCCGAATAGGTCATGCTTGGGTCAAGCCAGAGCTCGTAAAAATCGTTGCCGATGTCGTAATGCGCGTGAATGTTTTTGCGGCTGCCCTTGATCGAATTCAGCCGGAACAGATAAAACAGACGCGACGCGGCTTGCGAAAACCTGCTGCCGAACACGTAATCATTGGTGTACTTTTCGTTTTCGAGCGCAAAAGAAAACAGGTTTTGCAGGTTGTCAGAGCGCCAGAGTCCGGCGCGGTAATCCTCAAGAAAGCCGTGCATGCCGCGCCGCGCGAGATTCATCACAACGCGCCAGTCAGAAAGCTCAAGAGAGGCCTGCGGCCCGGGGTTAGCGCCGCCAAAACTACGCATCCGCCCGTCAGGCGTGACCAGCGTCATGCTGCCGTAATCGATACAATCCAGTGTTTTCAGAAATCTATACGTGACGTTTTGCGTAAACATGGCTTATTTTCCTGATTTTTAATTATCTTCTCAATCTAGCGCGCGCGGTCTCTCGTTTCCATTTCCGGGAGATTACAATTTCGTAAGGTCGCTGTCCGCGCGGCTGATACGCGGCTCGATCTGTTTTGGCCTGTGGATATACTTAATGCCTTTCGCGACTAATTTCATCGCCTGCCAGTGGATCAGCATAATTACCTTGAACGTCAGGAGCGGATGGCGAAACATGGCGCGGCGGAGGCTCGCGCGCGTCATCGGCCCGGTCTTTCCGGTCAGCGCCGTTAACAGCTGCTTTTTGCCTTCGCCGTCGTAAAAATCGATCCACGCGCCGAAGCCTTCTTTTCCAGCCTCATAGGAAAAGCGGAACGTATAATGCCCTTCACGCTTCAGAAAAGGGGAAACGTGAAAGAGTTTTTGCGCGGTTAAAACGTCCTCCGGCGTAATCTCGCTTTGATCCTCCTTAACGCAGAGATAGCTGTGCGTTTCGCCGAAGGTGTTGTTCACCTCGCAGATCACGGCGCGGAGTCTTTCTTGCGCGTCAAGACAAAGCCAGAAGCTGACGGGGTTGAAGAGATAGCCGAACATGCGCGGCATGGTGATCAGGATCATCTCTCCTTTTGCTTCCGTGACGTTGAATTGCCTGAGAATATTGCGCGCCCAGGCTTCCGGATCGGCGCCGGAACGGTCGCCATGATCCTTGTCGTGATAGCTCAACAGCCCGAACCTGTTTGCAGGCAGTGGCAACTCATGCGCTTTTAACACATTAAAGCACAAATAAAACACACGATACGTAAACGCGTTCACCTTCGGGAACTGGCGTTTATGCATAACCTTGGCGTTTAGTATTTTTGGCCCTAACATGAAAAGAGCTTCCTGCCCGCTATAGCTTCATTTTGTTTTATAAACAAAGGGAGCGCAAAAAGAGCTTTTTTACTCTCATCGTCATTGCGAGCGACCATCGGAAGCGAAGCAATCCATAATTCATCATGGATTGCCACGTCGAGACTTCGTCTCTCCTAGCAATGACGCTCCTCTAAAAAAATATGCGCACTCTCTAGTAAAAACTAATCCCACGGCGTTTTTGCGCCAAGGGCTTCGGCCACCGCGACTGCGCTTCGAAGGCCGTCTTCGTGGAAGCCGTAACGCTGGTAGGCTCCGCAATGCCAGCAGTTTTTATAGCCCTGAATGCGCTCGATTTTTTTCTGCGCCTGCACGGCCTCGAGCGTAAAGACGGGATGGCTGAAAACATGCTCGTTTAAAATCAGCTCCTCCTTCGGGCGGCGGCGCGGATTGAGCGTAATAATAACAGGAACATCCGTATCAAGTTTTTGCAGATTGTTCATCCAATAGCTTAAAGACACATCTTTATGCGCATCCGTCCTTTCTTCGGACAAATAAACCCAGCTCGCCCAGGCCTGTTTATTGGCGGGCATGAAGCTCGTATCCGTATGAACGACGACGCGGTTATCCTGATAGCCGAACGCGCCAAGTATTTCCCCCTCATCAAGGGAAGGGAAATCAATCATGCGCAGCGCCTCGTCGGCGTGACAGGCGAAGATAACGTGATCAAACGTCTCCGCCTCTCCCCGGCTGTCCTCGACCGTAACCTTATCCCCCTTGCGCGTAACTTTAACCGCGCCGCATTGCGTTTTGATTTTATCCTGAAAACCCGCCGTCAGGCGCCGCACATATTGCCGGCTGCCGCCCGTGACCGTATACCATTGCGGGCGGTTATTAACGCTTAAAAGCCCGTGATTATGAAAGAAGCGCACGAAGGTCTGCGCCGGGAAGTCGAGGATTTTCTCATGACTCGTGCTCCAGATCGCCGCGCCCATCGCCTGCATGTAATAGCTCCGAAACCACGCGCCCATCTTCAACTCGTCAAAGAACGCGCCGAGCGTAATCTCCCTGTCTTTCTCAAGCAAAACAAGGGATTGCCTGTTAAACTTCAGAATATCGGCGATCATTTTATAGAACGCGGGCCGCCGCAAATTCTCCTTCTGCGCCAGCATGTTATTGCTCGAATATTCCAGCCAGCCGTTATCGATCGACACGCCGAACGACATGTCGCTTTTTTGAACAGGCACATCCAGATGCTCAAAAAGCCCTGTTAAATGTGGATAATTTCGCTCATTATAGACGATAAACCCCGTATCGACCGGCAAGGTCTCGCCGCCGACGTCTATATCAATGGTGCGGCTGTGCCCGCCCTTGTAATCATTTTTCTCATAAACGGCGATGTCGTGGTCCCTGTGCAACAGATACGCCGCCCCGAGACCGGAAATTCCCGTTCCAATAATCGCGATTTTCATTTAATTATTCTATAGCCTCATACCTAACATGCATATGTCAGATATATTACGGATCGGTAATAAGTCACGTAAATCTACATCACTATGCGGATTCGCAGACCAGAATCCGCATTCACGGCTTCAATGCGTCCGCCATGCAAACATACGATTGCGGCGACGAGACTGAGGCCGAGACCCGTGCCCGGCGCGCTGCGGCTGCCTTCGGCGCGGTAAAAGCGCTGAAATATCTTTTCAAGCTCCCCTTCCGGCACGCCCGGCCCCGTGTCGGCAATTTCAAGAACCGCGCGCGCGCCGTCTTCCCTGACGGCTAAGGAAACCGCGCCGTTCTCCGGCGTAAACTTGATCGCGTTATCCATGAGATTCGCCAGCGCCTGAAAGATCAAATCCCGGTCACAGCGGTAATTCACCGGCGTCAGATCGCCTGTCAGCGCGATGTTTTTTTCCTCGGCGAGCGGCTCGTAAAAATCAATCACGTCATGGCAGAGCTGCTGCAAATTCACCGACTCAAAGACTCCGCTTTGCTTGCCGCTCTCTATTCGGGAAATCCGCAGCAGGGCGTTAAACGTGTTGAGCAGATGGTCAGCCTCATGAGCCAGCTTGACGTATTCCTGCTGTGCGGAGACGTCGCGGCGCACAGCCTCGCTCTGCCCCAGCTTTTCAATGGTATTGCGCATGCGCATGAGCGGCGTGCGCAAATCATGGGCGATATTGTCGGAAACCTGGCGCACGCCCTGCATGAAAAACTCGACGCGCTCCAGGAGCTCGTTCAGAACGCTCGCCATATTGCTTAAGTCGTCCCAGCGCGAATGAACCGGGATGCGTTCAGACAAGTCGCCTGTCCGCATGATGCGCCTTGCGATATTGGCGATCCTGTTGGTGCGCCCCACGACGAACGCGCTGATGACGAAACTGACCGCCACGACCAGAACCATCAGGACAATACTGAGAATGCTCAGCCATTTCATCAGCGTGTAATCCCGCTCGACATCTGAAATTTCAACGCCGATCAGCATCCTGCGCCCGTCGGGAAAGCTGTGGATCTTGGCGGCGTATCTCTGACCCGCGCGCGTGAAAACAATTGTGCCCTCGGCCAGATGCGTGAGTTCGGCCGGCTTTTTATCGATGTTCCCGGTGATTTTCTGGCCCGTCCGGTCATAGAGCAGATAAACCCGGCCCGAGTTTTCCAGCGAATCCTCCAGTACGCCGTAATCGTCCAGCGTCGAGAGATGCCGGATTTCCGTCTCCAGAACGGCCTCCGTCCCGTGCACGAAGTGCCCGCGGTAAAAGTAGTAGCTGAAATACGCCAGTATCAGAACCGCCGCGCCGCATAAAACCGAAAACAGCAGCGCCATTTTAAAACTGGAGCTTTGCGTATAGTGGCGGTTGGGATCGCGGCTAGTCGTCATCGATAATGTACCCCGCGCCGCGGATGGTCCGGATAACCGGCGTGTCAAAATCCTTTTCGATTTTGGCGCGCAAGCGGCTGATATGCACGTCTATGACATTGGTCTGCGGGTCAAAATGATAGTCCCAGACATTTTCCAGCAGCATCGTGCGCGTGACGACCTGCCCCTTGTTTTTCAGGATATATTCGAGAAGGCGGAATTCGCGGGCCTGAAGGTCAATCTCCTTGCCGGCGCGTTTAACCTTGCGGGAGAGTAGATCGACCTCAAGATTCCCGGCGGTCAGCTTCGTCGTCTGCCCCTGCGCGCTTTTGGTTGTGCGATTGTACAAAACCTCGATCCGCGCCAGCAGTTCGGCGAACGCGAAAGGCTTGACCAGATAATCATCGCCGCCGGATCTTAAGCCCTTCACCCGGTCGTCGACTTCCCCCAGAGCGCTCAGGATCAAAACCGGCGTCTGTATCCCCGCGCCGCGTATCGCGCGGATGATCGTCAGCCCGTCAAGCTCGGGCAGCATCCGGTCGATAATCATGACGTCATAGGTTTCGGTCGTCGCCAGAAACATCCCGTCGCGGCCTTCATATGACGTGTCGACGGTATGGCCTTCCTGCCGCAACCCTTTGCAGATATATGATGAAATATCCTTATCGTCTTCAACGAGAAGCAAGCGCATGGAATTGAAGACCGGCCCCTGTCTGGATCAATGGTGCCCAGAGGCGGATTCGAACCACCGACACGGGGATTTTCAGTCCCCTGCTCTACCAACTGAGCTATCTGGGCATTAGACCTATGGCTTATAAAATAAATGGCGGTTCCTGTCCAGCGCTAGTTGCTTGCAATATATGCTGATGCGAATTTACGTGGATAAGGAACAAACGCGAATCTGGAGACTGGAAAAAGTTCTGTTAAAAAGGTAGTTAGGAAACTGGAAGTCTCGCATTCTGGACGTTATTATTTGCATGGCCGTTAATTTTAAGAAATTGTCCGTACTGGTTGTCGAGGATAACAAAGCGATGAAAGAGCTTATTGGCTCTGTCCTCGAAGGTCTGGGCGTTGGCGCGGTCTACTCGGCCGATGACGGGAAGCGGGGCTTTCAGGTCTTCAAGCTCTACAATCCCGACATTGTCATTGTCGACTGGGAAATGGACCCGGTCAACGGATTGCAGCTGACGGAAGAAATCCGCAACAACACCCTGTCGCCAAACAGGATGGTTCCCGTTATCATGCTGACAGGCTATTCCGCGCCAAAGCGCGTCGCCGCCGCAAGGGATACCGGCGTCACTGAATTTCTCGCCAAGCCTTTCACGGCGGAAGGCCTGATTAACAGGATTGCTTACGTCATTAACCGGCCCCGGGATTTTATTGAATTCAGGGACTTTTTCGGCCCGGACCGCCGGAGGCGCAAAAACGACGAATACAAGGGCCCAAAAAGACGGAAAGCCGACAGGGACTAGAAACGTAAAAGCTGGAAAAAATGAGCGAAGGCGTAGACATCAAGGTATATCAGGCGAATAAAATGCTGCAGGCCAAGGTCGGCACAGGCCCGGTCGAGCAGGAAAAAATCCAGGTTTGCCAGGAAAAGCTGGATGAAAACACGACGGATTTCGCGCCTATGGCCGCAGGCTTTCTGAAAGAATTGCGCGAAGCGATTGATACGGCGCAATCAGGCGATGAAGACCTGGAGTCCCTGAGACAAAACGTGACAAAGCCCGTTATGCATCTGAAAGCCAACGCCTCAATGTTTGGCTATACCCTGATCGGCGACCTTGCGAATATTATGCTGAATTTCCTCGAAAGCGTGCGGGCGCTGGACAAAGATATCATTGCCATCATCGACGCGCACCACGCGACACTTTCAGCTATTGTCAGCAAAAAACTCTCCGGGGACGGCGGCGAGACCGGCAAGGCCATGAAGCAGGAACTGTTAGCGGCCTGTAAACGCTATGCGGAAAAGCGCATGAGCGGATAAATTTAATTCGAAGAAGGCCTGGGCGCGAAGACCGTGCTGCACCAGCCGTCGACTTCTTTCGAGACGTAGCCAGAGTCCCTGTAAAGCTCGCACAAAACGTCGCCGCCTCTGCGGCCGTCAAATGTCGTGTCCGCTTTCCAGTAGTTCTCGCCGTAGCGGCTGGCGCATTTTTCCCACATTGTCTTTTTTTCGAAATTGATGGGCACGGAAAGTTTTCGTTCTTCCTGCGGCTGCGCGGGATAGGGCTCGCCACTTTGCCGCGCGCGCAGGAATGTTTCGCATTCGGCCATTTCTGCGCTCAGATTGCGGTCCAGGGAACTCTTGTCCCGGATAAATCCATCCAGGTCAAGCGCGGCGCGGCTTAATGAGACAGCGCTTCCGCCCAGAATGTCGGATGTGGAAACGGAATAAGCGCAAACCGCAAGACAGGCGGCAAAAAAGACGTAATGCGCATTACGTTTTAAAAGCATCCCGGCATCGGGAAGCAGAACGAGCAGCATCACGGCCAGCCCGGAAACCACAAGGATCATGATATGCTCTATTCCAATATCCATATCACTACTATAATCGAAATCACGTTACCAAGCTATTGACTATAAATAATATTTTTGAGTTGTTTTTTATAACTTTAACACAAAGACGCTTTAAATTGAAACGAATTCGCACTTGACTCGTCCTGATTGCGCGTCACGGCGTGATCAGGCGCGTATCGCGCTTTTCGCCGCAATCACGCGTAACTTCGCCTCAAGCTGCGTCGCCGAGAAAGGCTTGGCGATATAACCGGTTACGCCGCTGGATTTGGCCTCGACGACCGAGTCCATATCGCTGCGTCCCGTTACCATTAAAAACGGAAAACGCGGGTCCACGCTGCGCAGCTGTCGCAGTAACTCGACGCCCGACATCCCCGGCATGTTCCAGTCGCATATGACGATGTCGATGAAATCAAACGCCGTGTCCATAAACTGAAGCGCCTGATGGCCGTCGGACGACTCGAAAACCTGCGTAATCCCGAACTCGCAAAGCATGTTTTTGATCATGGCGCGGGAATCCGCCTGATCTTCCACCAGCAATACGCGCATGTCCGTCAGGTCTCTGCCGACTTTGCCACTCATAAAACTTCTCCCTTTTCTTTTCCCTGTTCCGGCGGGTTTTCAGGATCGCCAGGCGTTAGCGCATTTTCGCTAAGAACCTTGTAAACAAGCGACATCAGTGCGTTTTCGTTGACCGGTTTTGAAATCAGCAGCGCGTCGGAGGGCATCTTGTATCTGGCCATCTCGCCGTGGGATGGATAACCGCTCATCAAAATCACCTGCGTTTCGGGACGAACGCTGCGGACAAGCTCGGACAGCCTGATCCCGTTAATTCCGGGCATGACAACGTCCGTCAAAAGCAGGTCAAGCGGCCCTTCATGCTCTTCCTGCGCGATCAGGGCCTCCTCGGCGTTCGCGGCGCGCAGAACGCTGAAAGAGCATCGCTCCATCAGATCGACGACCAGATCAAGCAGGTCGGGCTCGTCCTCGACGACAAGAACCGTATAACCTTCAAAAGTCATATTTTCGGGAATGGACGAATCGCCGGTGATTTCCCTGACAGGCGCAGCGGCGAAAAGCGGCAGATAAATTGCAATGACCGTTCCTTCACCCGGCGAGGAATGCGCCTCGATATGTCCCTCCATTTCCCGCACAAGTCCGTAGACCATCGAGAGCCCGAGCCCAGTGCCTTTACCGGCCGGCTTGGTTGTAAAAAACGGGTCAAAGATTTTTCCGATAATTTCTTCGGGAATGCCCTCCCCCGTATCCGCAACCGAGATGCAAACATATCTCGCGCCGTCATCTTTTTCCGCCTTCAACGCCGAAGGAAGCGCGTCCTCATCACACGGATCGACATGAATGGTGATGGTTCCGCCATCCGGCATGGCGTCCTTGGCGTTAACAACAAGATTAATCAGCATGTTGCCGATCACGTCGGACGGGCAATGCACGCACAGGCCTTTTCGCGGCGCGTCGGCTTTAAGCTCTATCGAGGGCGTAACCAGCGGCTTGAGCAAAGACATGTTTTCAAGAACAAAACTGCCCAGATCCATCGGTCCGCTTGTCGTTACCTTTTGCCGCCCGAAAGCCAGCAGCTGTCGCGTTAGCCCGGCGCCACGGTCGACCGCCGCGCGGACGCGCTCCAGATTATAGCTGATTTTCTCGAACTCCCCGCTTTCCGCCGCCGTAATCGACATGCGCGAATAGCCGTCAACAATAGAGAGAATATTGTTGAAGTCATGCGCGACGCCGCCGGCAAGCTGGCCGAGGGCCTCCAGACGCTGCGCCTGAAACGAGTGCGCTTCCTGAATTTTATTGGTTGTTATATCGGTCAGGATACCGACGAAAAGATCGGCCTTTCCGTCAGCCTTTGAAACGGGCGAAACCTGAAGGGCAAACCATTTCGTGTTCACGCTGTTCTTATAACTGATTTCTATTTCTGTTTTTTTCTTATTTTTGAAGCCGTTATCCAACGCCGCATAAGCTGCGTCGTTTTGCAGCAAATCCAGGATAAAACGCCAGTCATTGCCCTCGATTTCGTTCCTGTGAAGACCGGTAAGCTCGGAAAAATGCCGGTTAACAAACGTGACCGGGTTTCCGTGCATCTTGGGATCGCTGATAATTATCCCGATCTCCGTCGCATTTATGGCGACGCCCAGCTCATGGTGGCTCTGGGAGAGAATTGACAATAACTCCTGCTGTTTGCAGTAATCGCTGATATCGATGATTTTCGCGACTGTCCCGTTAGCGGCCGTTTGTTCAACGCGCACCAGACATTGCTTGTCAGTCCCCCATCCAACAACTTCGGTAAAACCCTCATATGTGCCTTCGGGGAATAACGAGCGATGCAGCGCCTTACGCTCAAGCCCCTCAAGATCAATCGCATGATCCTGAAGATGATCGATCAAATCCCTGACTGTTTTCAGCTTTTGTTCATGACCGCATACGACGGGCAGGAATTTTTCCGCAGCCTTGTTATGCCGCCAGTAACGACCCTTGCCGTCGTAGTAGACGTAGCCAATCACAGATCGTTCCACGACGTCTTCAAAGATACGCGAATGCGTATAAAAGCGGTAAGCGCGCCGAACGGCTATGACAAAACCGGCAACGACCGCTATAATGATAATGAATCCTGTCAGATACAGGATATGCTCCCCCGTCGGCACCATGTATTCCTGCGAAAGCTTGATAAACAGAACACGCAATCATAGATATCCTAAACGGAAAAGTTGTAAAATTCTTTACCGCATACAACTGTACGCGCTTTTTATCAGCTTTTTGTTTTTTACCTTTTCAAACAAATATCTGCGCGCTGAAGAACTACAAAGGACGCCCGCGCTTGCCGGACCTCTGGGACTGAACACAATTCCGTCGGCGCGCATTTCAAAGCCCGGGACGGCGCGCATTACGCTCTCAACTCTTGCCCCCTATATCCACGCGAATTTCGGTTTGCAAATAGCGGAACCGCTCTTCCTCAATTTCCGGCAAACGTCGGACTCCTCCAGCATGTTCGAAAATCCGGACCGGCTTTATCCGGGCGTTGATCTGCAACTGCGCCTGCGCGAGGAGAGCCGCTACGCGCCCGCCATCACGCTTGGCCTGCAATCCGCGATCGGGCATAAGCGCATGTCAGGCGAGTTTCTTTCCTTTTCGAAAAAGTTTCACAATTTTGACCTGAGCGGCGGCGTGGCGTGGGGACGTCTGGGGAGCGCCGGGCATATCGACAACCCGCTAGGCGTTGTGTTCAATCACTTTAACAGCGCGCGCGATTTTGACGGCGGCGAACCCGCCGGTCCCGACGACTGGTTCACGGGAGAGAAAATCGGCTTTTTCGGCGGCGTCGAATATTTCACGCCGCTCAAAGGCCTGTCGATAAAAGCCGACTGGGGCGCGGACAGGTATGTCGCAGAACTCGCGGCAGGAGATTTTGAAAAACCCGCGCCGTGGTCCTTTGGCATTGCTTATGCGCCGTTCGAACATGCGAGCCTTGGCGCGGCTATCGTCGGCGGCGATAAAGTTCTGGGGCGTTTGACAGTGCAAACAAATTTCAAAGACTGGCCGGGGCGGAGTTATAAAACGCCTGAGGACGGCGCCCTGCCCTTGCGCCCCTACCGCACGGAAATGGTGGTTCCGGAGCGCATCCGGCTCGCCGCGGAAAAAGAACATGTTCAGCTCTCTCATGTCCGCCACAACCCGGAAACAATCGCGACCGACCTCGCCTATGATCCGGACAAGCCATTGCCTTTACAGCTTGGCCGCGCGGCGAAGCATCTCGCCAATCACGGCGGCAAGAGCGCGGAAAGTCTGTTGATCCGGCCCGTCTATTTCGGCCTGACGGGGCCTGCAGTTGCGCTGAACCGCAGCGATCTTGAACGCGCGGCCAGACATAAATCCAGCGCGGCGGAGCTCTGGCGCAACGCGTCCTTTAACGCCGATTCCCCGGAAGATCTTGTCTTGCCGGATAAAAGCGTTTTACAGGCCAGCCCTGCGCGCCAGCCGCATCGTTTTCAATTCATTCTTGAAACGACGGGAAGCCTCGCCGAGGAAGACAGCGGCGTTCTCTACCGCACAGCCGCGCTGCTTGACTATAAACGCCAGATCGCGCACGGACGGCTTTTAAGCGGCATGCGCTGGCGCCTGAACCTCAAACACAATCTGCACAGACTGCGGGATTTCCGCCCTCTGCCTTTCTTCCCGGTGCGCAGCGATATCGACCTGTTTAGCGAAAGCCGCATTGCTCCGGATCAACTTTACTTCGCGGCGCTGCGTACGCTCTCAAAGGACGTATACGGCTATCTCGCCGCCGGATATCTCGAGGAGATGTATTCCGGATATGGCGGGGAAATTCTCTACCGCCCCTACGGCAAGACCTGGGCCCTCGGCGCGGAAGCGTTTCAGGTTTTCAAGCGCCAGCCCGACGGCGCGTTTAATCTCGGCCATAACGGCGATCATATTCTCACAGGGCATGTGAACGCATGGTATGAAATCCCGCAAACGGATCTGACGCTTCAGGCCAAAGCCGGACGGTTCCTCGCAGGCGACGTCGGCGCGCGGCTCTCGCTTTCAGGGGAGTTTCGAGGCGGCGCGTCAATGGAAGGCTTCGTCACCGTCTCCAACCGCAGCGACATGGATCTCTTCGGCGGGGAAACCGATGTCTTCAACGGCGTGCGTTTGCGCCTGCCGATCGGCAATCTGAAATATTTGCCGGACGCTTCGCAGATTCATATCAACATCGAACCGCAAGGCCGCGAAACCGCGCAAATCCTGAACAAGCCTCTTAGTCTCTATGACATCACGGACGGGTTTTCACACCGGGAGCTGGCGCGGGATTGGGAATATGTGGCTGAATAGCCAAAGCCGTTCCTATATTTTCCCCTCAATCTCGGTAATTTCCTGCGCAAGAACCGGCGCCATGTCACGTATAACCGCTTCTATATTTCTACGGCCATGCAAAATTGTCGCGATGATGATGCCCTGCTGAACCGCTTTGTAAATCGCATAATGCTGCCGGACTGGAGCCATGAGAAATGGCGCTGAGCGTTGAAAACGCAGCTGCCCCAATTCAGGATTTTGGGCAATTTTTCCGAATGCTCCGAAAATATCTTTCATATACTGGGCCGTTTGCGCCCTACCCCATTCTTTTTCCGAATATTTCTCGATGTTTAACAAATCAAGATTAGCTGTTCTGGTAAGGTAGAATTTTGACATGGCCTTCTAAATCCAGCCCTCTTCCTCTTTTTTTCTAAAAATTTCCTTATCCTTTTCCCAATCACCAGTAGACTCGAAATACCGGCCTGCGGCAATGTCTTCAAACCCCTTGATCACGGAGTTGTAAATCTGGAACGTATCACTGTCCATATCGCGGCGGATCAGCGCACGGATATACTCGCTGGGCGTTTCATAGAGGCCTTTAGGGCCAACGACGCGCGCGACATGCCTCGCCAAAGGTTCCGGAAGTCTTGCGTTAATGCGGTCTGAACTCATGACATCCTCGCTTTCACTCTATCCTTACAAGGTAAAATTTGTCGCAATAAATGTCAATTCTGTCGCCAAAACACAAATAACTAACCGCCCCCTAAAAACACCTTCTCGGCGACGCTGTCGGCGGCCTCGCCCGTGGGGAGGTCGTACTCTTCGGCGAAATCGAGCACAGAGTCGACCGTGTCCGCAATCCGGGCGATGTGTTTGTCAAGCGCGTCCAGCGTTAAATCATAATCAAAAGGATTTTGTCCAGCGCGGAAATAATGTTCATAGGACACCTCAATCGTTGCGCCGGAATTCACTGTATAATCAGGCACGTACAGAATGTCGCGGTCTTTCAGCCACTGGTCGTGGCGAACCTGATGCAGCTGGTTGTTCGCGCCGCCGCAGATCATGCCGAAATGCATTTGCGGGATAGAGTCGGAATTAAGTTGCTGGCCCAGCGCGCAAGGGGCGTAAATATCGGCCTCAAGCGAAAAGAACGTCGCGGGCTCGATAAAAAACATGCCCGGAAACGCGTCCCGCGCCCGCGTGATCCTGTCCTCATGTATGTCGCAGCCCACGATCTGCGCCCCTTCTTTTAGCAACAACTCGCATAAGGCAAAACCGACTTCTCCGAGCCCCTGCACGGCGACGCGCAGGCCGGACAACGAGTCCACTCCGAACTTTCGTTTCGCCGCGCGCTTCATGCCGATATAGACTCCTCGCGCCGCATAGGGCGCGGGCGGCCCGCCAAATTCCCCGGGACACGCCTCATAGGGCAAGCCAACCGCATGAGACGTTTCCCGCGCAATCGTCTCCATATCGCTCATGTTGGTACCGCTGTCTTCGGCGGCAATGAACCCCCCTGCCAGCTCTTCCACCGCCGCGCCGAAGCTTCGCAGCATGTCCTCGCTTTTATCGACGCCGGGATTGCCGACAATAACCGCGTGCCCGCCCCCGAGCGGCAATCCGGCCAGCGCGCATTTATAGGTCATGCCGCGCGAGAGCAAAAGCGCGTCCTTAACCGCGTCGTCCTCCGTGCGGTAATTATACATCCGCACGCCGCCCAGCGCCGGACCAAGCCGCGTATTATGGAGCGCGATATAGGCCTTCAGCCCGCAGGCCTGGTTCTCCACGCTCATCACGCGCTCATGGGCGTCGAACCAGCGGTGATCCTGAACTGCGATATCTTTTAGTATATGCATATGCTTCACGCTCTTGAACACTGACAAACACACGTTCTAGTCCAGCAAGAAGGAGAAATGCCAGTTTTTTCTGAAGATCAGACAAAAAAATACGCCATGAAAAACCATGGCGCTTTGCGAGTTGAGGTACCAGATCGGATGAAGTTACAAGGTTGTCAAAGTTGGAATGCTGCCCCTTTTTCGTTCGTAGCCTTTGCCTCTGGCCGTAAAACCAAATCCTCTTTTCAGAATAGATAAAATTTTATGTAAATGCAAAGTTTCTTTATCCGACTTGGATTTTCTTCTGTGTTTGCAAGAAGATATGTTGACATAATATTTAAATATGTGGTAGCGGAAACCATGCGTATATTTATGAATAGCTGGGGCAATGACCTGAAAACTTCAGCAACTGTGACCCCCAAAGGTCCCTATGTGCTCGTAGACATTGCGGATGATAATCCGCGCCGTGGGGATGTACGCGCTGTGCAAGGGATTGCCCGGGCTATCTCGGCTAAACAAGGCTGGCCGGTTACTCTTTTAACAAGCCAGACGCCTTATTCCAGACCATTAAGCTTGGCCTTTTTACATGCCCTCAAATTGGAGACTAGGCAAAGGCCTTACCTGGAACATATGAGGAAAGGGTGGGCCGGGGAACTTTGGCTGCATGAAAGAGATCATATTGCTAGAATACAATCCCATATCAAAGATCACGGAGCGCCGGCAATTACACTTGCGACGCCAGCTTCTCCATTCTCTGAGAAAGTTGCTTTTTCTTCTTCTGATCCTGAAGCAACATTCCGCTCTCTCTACCAATCTGCCGTCATTGCCAGAGACTGGGCTGAACATCTTTCCGTTAACATGGGGTCCGGACAGAGAGATGACGCATTGGTTGCACATGACTTTGATGCCGAATATTTTTGCGCTGCCTCCGCTGAGTTTCAAGCCCGCTATCCCGAACTCTGTGAAAACGGTCCCCTGATCGCGCTCTTGTACTGCGATTATGCACACCCGTCTGTAATGGAAGAAAAACTCATTCGCCTTCTGGATAATTACGATTGCGCCACACTTGCCATATGCGGGGCTCCCAGAACACAGTCATTTGATCAGGCACAGGAGTTTTTTCGTGAACATCTGCCGCCTCAGATTAGATTTCACAGTTTCCCTTTTGTGGCAGGCGCCGAATACAACCCCTATCCCGGTCTACTCGGCGCTGCGTGTCACATTATAAGGCGCGGCATCTCACCATCTGTAGACTCTGAGGTTTTCACCATGGGTAAGACAGTACATGTACATGCCTCAGACACTTGGGAACATCCACTGAAGAGACAAGGCTATTTTAGAAACATCGCGGATTACGACGATAATGAAGTCCTGCAAACTTCTGTGCAGAATCCATTGAACATCACACTTGAACTGGCAGAACGTCTTCTTGAAAAGTATTTCAGGACGCTCCGGAAAAACGCCCCGTCCTATAACCTCCCTGACGTTGCATGACTTTATATGGCCTCTGCAAAAAAGCCAACCAAAAAGCTACAGTAAACCCCCCATACCCTCGGGCATATTGCCTGAGGTAGAATGCATTTACGCTTGACGTAAAACGTACATGCGTGCTAGACTTAAATAAATGATACTAAGCTACCGGGACAAGAAAACCGAAGCCTTCGCCAGTGGAGAATTCGTCAAAGCCTTTCAGAGCTTTGAGAACCAGGCCGCGAAACGGCTGGCCATCCTGAATGCGGCGCCGGATGTTTCCACCTTGCGCGCTTTACCGGGCAACAGGCTTGAAGCGCTGAAAGGCGACAGAGCCGGGCAATTTTCGATCCGCATCAACAAACAATGGCGCATATGTTTCGAATGGCCGGAAGGACAGCCCGGTCCGGCAAATGTTGAAATCGTGGATTATCATTCGTAAGAGGAGTAAGAAAACATGTTTCACAGAGCTGTTCATCCCGGCGAAATCCTGAAGGACGAGCTGGACGCGTTAAACGTTACGCCGACGGAATTTGCGCGGCAAATCAACGTGCCGCCGAACCGCGTCTCGCAGATCATTGCGGGCAAACGCGCGATTACGGGAGATACGGCGCTTCGCTTCGGCCACTGGTTCGGCACGGACCCGCAGTTCTGGCTGAATCTGCAAACGCAGTTTGATCTGGTCATAGCCGACAAGCAGACGGGAGAGGACATCCGTTATCTGCCGACGAAAGCGTCCCTGCCGCAGGACAGCGGGAACGCGGGTTACGTTTAGCGCCCTGCGAGCCCCGCCATATCCTCGGGCATGTCCGCTTCAAACGTCATCTCCTCGCCGGTTTCCGGGTGAATGAATCCGATTTTATGCGCATGCAGCGCCTGACGCGGAAAGGACAAAAACTTCTCTTTTAGGCTCTCATCCAGCCCGGCGCGTTTAAGGGCGGCGTTGAGCGCCGTCCTTTGCGGCCCGTAAACCGGGTCGCCGATGACGGGATGCTTTATCGCCTGCATATGGACGCGAATCTGGTGCGTCCGGCCCGTCTCAAGCTTGCATTCAAGTAACGCGAGTTCGCCGTAAAGGTCCTTGATCAATTTATAGCGCGTCCGCGCCTCGCGCCCGCCCTGTCCCGACACGGCCATTTTCTGCCGGTCCGTCCTGTGCCGCCCGATCGGCATGTCGACTTTTCCCAAAGGCGGCACGGGCACGCCCAGCACGATTACCTGATAGGTCCGGCTCAGGCTCCGGTCCTCAAGCTGCGCGGCGAGCCTGCGATGCGCAAGGTCGGTTTTGGCCACGACCATCAGCCCGCTGGTATCCTTGTCGAGCCTGTGCACGATCCCGGGCCGCATCGCGTCGCCGCTTACTGAAGAGAGATGTTCCCGGTAATGATAGAGCAGCGCATTGGCCAGCGTGCCGTTCCGGTTCCCCGCGCCCGGATGCACGACCATTCCGGCGGGCTTGTTGATAACGATGACGTGATCGTCCTCGAAAACGATATCGAGGGGAATGTTTTCCGGCTCCAGCTCGCTCGGCACGGAAGGAGGAACCTCCAGAAAGATTTCATCGCCTTCTTTCGTTTTCCGGGAAGGATCGTTGCAGACAGCGCCGTTCACGATGACAAGCCCGTCCTCGATTAAAATCTTGATCTGCATGCGCGAGAGATCGCCATTGGACAAAACGGCTAAAGCCTTGTCGATGCGCAGGGCGGCATGGGGTTCGTTGATTGTGAAGGTGAGAGTTTGGGTCATATGGTTAGTCAGTTAGCAGTTGGCAGTTGGCAGTTGGCGGCAACCCCCACCCACTCGGCTAATGTTTCTCACGAACCAAAGCCTCATTGCCCTCCCCCGCCTGCGGGGGAGGGTTGGGTGGGGGGGCTTCCAACTCGCAACTCTCAACTCCCGACTATTCATTATACCGCCTCCTCGGAATGCAGGGATCTATATACGGATCGAGCGCAGGCGCGAAAATCATCCAGCCATCCAGCGTTTCGTAATTCCCGGTCTTTTCAGGGTCGTCCGCCTTATAGCTGCCGAAAGCGGAGCCCGCGACGAAACGCTGTTCCTTGCCGTTAAGCTTGAAAGAACCGACGCGCACGCCCCGTCCTTCCAGAAACGGATCATCGCGGAAGATAACGCCGCGCGCCGACATGGTCAGCAAATGCGCGTTTTCCGGCTTATCGCCGCCCGGCAGGTTGCGCGTTTCCATCGCCGCAGCGATGCGCCCGTCGGCATAGCCGATCGCGCCGCGTCCGAAAACGCGCATGCCGTCCACGGAAACATAACGCTCCCACATCACTTCGCCGCTCTCGGTTTCGATCCGCATGATCCAGCCGGATTGCTTGTAATCGCCTTCCTGTGGGTCGACGTCGCCCACAGCGACAAAGTCGCCATCTGTCACCGGCGCAATGGCGCGCAGGCTTGCGTAAAGACCGCGCGGGTATTGCTCGGCCCAGGCAAGCCGACCCTTTTCATCGATAGCGATAACGAAACCGGCGCGCTTTTGCGTATCCACGTCAAAGCTGCCCGCCGCGATATAATAACCCATGCCGTTTTCATCCGTGACCGCCGAGACCGCATACAGCCTGTTTGTCATGCCGGGTTTGTAACTGCGTTTCCAGAGGACTTTGCCCGCATTGTCGATTCGGTAAATCACGCCGTGTTCATTACCGGGCCGCGCCTTGTCCCGCGCGCGCGCGGCCAGAACGTAGCCTTCGCCGTCATGCGGCTTCGTATGGTCTTCATATAAAAGGTTATGATCGGCGTCGCTGATCTCGGCCTCGCTCAAAAGCCGGCCTTTTTCCTCGCCACTGATGGCATAGGTCCCGAGCCAGACCGTACGGTCTTCGCGCCGCATGCCTTTGGTCCCGAAAACCTTTACGGCGTCTTCGTCAAGCAGCTCAAGCGATTTGAATTCAATCGTTTCGTCCAGATCCTCATGCCTGTTTTCCCAGAGCATCCGGTCGCGCCGGTCGAGCATAAACAGGAGCGGACGCTTTTCACGGCTGCGGTTTTTCCGCCACGTCGCCCCGGCGGCGACGACGCTGCGGTCCGGCAGCTGGATCGCGTCGTTCAGCTGCTCCATATGCTTCTCGCCGTACACGTAATCCCAGGCCGTGTAATTCGCCTGCCGCGGCTCGCGCAGACCGATAATCACCTCCGGCGTCACGGCGCAGGCCTGGGCATGCGCTTTCCCGCCATGAACCGTGGATAGCAGGAGCGCAAAGACTGTGACGGCCAGGAAAAAAATGATATGCATGACTCACCGAGTGTGTGTAATAGACAGGGATAGTTTACATGTCAGCAGAGCCCGCGCGCAATACGCCAGCCGCCGAGTCCGTTCCCGATAATCTGAAAGTCCTGATCGTCAGCGACGCCTGGCACCCGCAGGTCAACGGCGTCGTCCGCACTTACGAGCATTTGAGCGAGGAAATGGAAAATCTCGGCGCGACAGTCAAGGTCATCGGCCCGGACGATTTTCCAAAGACCTTTCCGATGCCGGGCTATGCGGAGATTCGTCTTGCGCCGTTTCCCTATAAACGCCTGTGCGAAATGATAGACGCCTTTGCGCCAGATCATATACACGCCGCCGCCGAAGGTCCGCTGGGCTGGGCGACGCGGAAATACTGCCTCAAACACGGCAAAAAATTTACGACCTCTTACCACACGCAGTTCCCCGATTACACGGCCAAGCGCGTGGCGAAATTCCTGCCGTTTTTTTATAAGCCTGTGCGGGCGATGGCGCGCGGCTATATCCGCCATTTCCACAAGCATACGCACGCGATGATGGTGGCCACGCCCTCGCTGGAGCAGGAACTGAACGACTGGGATTTCAAGGTTCCGATGCACCGTCTGACGCGCGGCGTCAATACGGATATCTTCTATCCGGGCGAAAAGAACCTGTTCCGCGATCTGCCGCAGCCCGTCGCGATTTATGTCGGGCGCGTGGCGATCGAAAAAAACCTCGAGGCGTTTCTGGACATGGACTGGGACGGTTCGAAAATCATCGTCGGCGACGGCCCCAGCATGGATTACCTGCAAAAGAAATATCCGGACGCGCATTTCGTCGGCAAGAAAATCGGCCATGATCTCGCCGACCATTACCGCTCGTCGGACGTGTTCGTCTTCCCCTCAAAGACCGACACCTTCGGGATCGTTCTGATCGAGGCTCTTGCCTGCGGCGTTCCCATCGCCGGGTATAACGTCATCGGCCCGAAGGACATCGTGACCGAACCTTATCTCGGCGTGATCGGCGATGATTTAAGCGCATGCAGCAAGGCCGCACTAAACTGCGGCAAGCCGGAAGACCGCTTTGAACATGTGAAAAGCACATACACATGGGTCATCGCGGCGAAGCAGTTCCTCGACGCGTTTACGTGATCTATGCCACCTTTGGGGAGTGCGACAATTTGTCGCATGGACATCCGTCTAAATTTATGTAAATAAAAGACGCAGTGTGGTTTGTACAAGTAATGGAGGGAAAGCATGCGTTCCATGAGAGATCAAGAACGGGACCTATTCGGAGATCAACGGGATGGCTCAAAACATGAGGTATTCCTTGATGTTGGCGGAGATGTAAGTAATGCCCCTCTGTTTCGGCTCGGTGAAAATGGCCCCCTCGTACGCGCCTGGGACTACGCTGGCGAGAAACTGCGTCCTGAGGAGTCACAACCTCCAAAAGTCGAGTTTGGAGAGAACGATACGCGTGTGGTAGAAAGCTGGCCAAGAGACGACTTGATTACAGTCGAGTCAGCGAAAGAACGCAAAATAGAGAGGCCCGTTGGCGAGCCGCCAGGTGCGCATAAATGGTCAAGAAAGCCGGATGCGTTCGATTCTCGTCGCAGGCCAAGACGTTGTCCTTGAAGAATCTCGGGAGGACCCCATGACTATGGCGCACTGCGTCAAAAAATGAAAGGGACAGGACTTTTGTTTTTTTACCGCCAAGACGCCAGGGATCGCCAGGAGTCCTGGCGCGTATAGCGTGTCTGGCGATTATAGTGGACTGAATACTTAATGCGCCATCCGCTCTGGCTTTTATTTTTAAAACTACAGAGCGCGCAGAGACCGCAGAGAATACAGCTCTTAAAACTCTGCGCCCTCTGCGATCTCTGTAGTTTAGAGATTTTCGAGGCAAAAATCTGGGGCTTAAAAATGGATCATTATTTCTGCAATGGGCATAGAAAACCTCAGGGAATGACGCTTTAACCCTCCCCCAGATTCATCTGCAGGCCTAAGAACGCCGGGTGCGGGTGCAGGATCACGTAAGTTGGTATTGGCTCCATGTAGAACCGCAACCGGCCCTTGGATTCGAAGTTTTCGCGGAACGGCGAGCGTTCGATAAAATCGCCGAGTTTCGGTACGATCCCGCCGCCGATATAAACGCCGCCGAACGCGCCGATCGTCAGCGCAAGATTGCCCGCGACGCGTCCGAGGACGGCCATCATCAATTCCAGGGATTCGGCGCAGACCTCGCAGCCGCCCTCCATGGCGAGCTGGCTGATTTCATGCGCCTCACGCTCGGGGATATCGATGCGCGCGTCAATCATACGAATAGCGTTATGCAGGTTGACAAGCCCCTTGCCGGAACACACGCGCTCGGCGGAGACATGACTGTACTTATGCAGCAGAACCTCGATAATGTTGAACTCCCGCTGTGAAATCACGGGCAGCGTGACATGCCCGCCCTCGGCCGGCAGCGCGTGATATTCGTCTCCATCATGAAACAGGCTGGCTACGCCCAGACCCGTGCCGGGGCCGATCACGCCGACCGGCGCCTTCTCGCGCGGCTTGCCGCCGCCGACCTGCCGGACTTCTTCGGCCTTTAAGTGCGGCACGCATAAGGCAATCGCCTCGAAATCGTTGTAAAGCTTGAGCGATTTAAAGCCGAGCAAGTCCCGCAGCCCGGACACGGAAAAATGCCATGGCATGTTGGTGGCCTTGAACACGTCGCCATGCACCGGCCCGGCGATGGCGAACGCGCCGCTTTTTGGCGTTTCTTTTAAGGCAAGATCGGCGAAATACTTCTCAACGGCTTCCTTCGGCCCCGGGAAGTCTGCGCATTTATAGATTAGCTCGTCATGATAGCCCGAGTCATCGGCAAGCGCAAAACGCGCATTCGTCCCGCCTATATCGGCTATCAGTCCGTATTTGGGCATTGGTTTCTCTTCGTTGCTGATTAGCTAATTAGCCAATCAGCCTTCCATTATATCGCCTCATGCCAGGTCTTTGACAGGCGCATCGCCGAGTTGATCAGCCCGACCATGGAGTAGGTCTGCGGGAAGTTCCCCCAGAGTTCTCCCGTTTTAAAGTCGAGGTCTTCGGAGAGCAACCCGACATGGTTGCGCTTGGTCAGCATCCACTCGAATTTATCGCGCGCTTCCTCGACCCGTCCAATCGCCGCCAGCGCGTCGATATACCAGAACGTGCACACGGTAAACGCGACCTCCGGCTTTCCTGTATCGTCCTCATAGACGTGACGGTATAAAAGACCGTCATTGACAAGCTCGCGTTCAATCGCTTCGACGGTCTTGACGAATTTCGGGTCCTTCGCCTCCACAAACCCGACCTCGTGCAACAGAAGCAGCGATGCGTCCAGATGCTCGCCATCAAACGGTTCGACGAAAGTCTGTTTCTCCTCGTTCCAGGCGCGCGCCATGATGCCTTCATACATCTTGTCCGCCTGCTCGCGCCAGTACACCGTACGTTCAAGCAGCTTGAGCTGTTCGGCGATTTTCGCGAGGCGATCACAGGCCACCCAGCACATGACGGCGGAAAAGGTATGCACGCGCCCGATCGTGCGGAATTCCCAGATCCCGGCGTCCGGCTTGTCCCAGTTCTTCACGGCGCTCTCGCCAAACGTTTCGAGCCTCTGGAAGTCCTCACGGGTGCCGGGCCGCGTCAGGCGCTTGTCAAAAAACGCCTGCGTCAGGCCAAGGATCACGCAGCCCCAGACGTCGTTTTGCTGTTGCAGATAGGCCTGGTTGCCGATGCGCACCGGTCCCTGCCCCCGGTAACCGTGCAGTTGCCGGGCCTCATGCTCTTCGATCCTGTCCTGCAGCGATATGCCGTAAAGCGGCTGAAGATCTTTGCCTTCGGCCATCATCGCGGCGTTCATGATATAACGCAGATAATCCTCCATGGATTTCGTCGTGCTCAGGCGGTTCAGCGCGTTAATCACGAACAGCGAATCCCGCATCCAGCAATAGCGGTAATCCCAATTGCGCTTCGAGTGCGGCGATTCCGGAATCGACGTCGTCATGGCCGCGACGACCGCGCCCGTCTCGTCAAACGTACTGAGTTTCAGCGTAATCGCCGAACGGATGATCTCATCCTGCCACTCAAACGGCAGGGCGAGGTTGCGGGAGAATTCGCGCCAATAGCGGATGGTCTCCTCCAGATGCTTGCGCCCGGCCCCGTCAACGGAACTGGTCAGGGCCTCGTCCGGGCCAAGGATAAAGGTATAGCTCTTGTCGACCAGAAACGGCTTTTCATCACGGATATAGGTGATCGAGGCGTCCGTAGTCAGACGCAATATCATATCCGAGGAGATAAAGCGCACATGGTTGCCGCCGCGCGTCACGACGGGCGGCGTCGCGCCGTAGTTGAAGCGTGGGCGCAGGCAGACCGTCAGCCTGGGCGCGCCGCTCACCGGCTCGACAATACGGCAGATCGTCGACGGCTTGAAATAGCGGTTGTAATGCGTGTAGCGCGGCGCAAAATCCGTGACGCGGACGCAGCCGCCATGCTTGTCATAGAGATACGTTACCAGTACGGCCGTGTTGTCGATGTAATGCTGTTCACTGCGGTCGAAATCGACAATATCAAAATCCCAGAATCCCCATTCCGGCGTATCCTGTCCGGGATCGTCGGAGCCGTTCAGAAGCGAGCAGAATACCGGGTCACCGTCAAAATGCGGCAGGCAAGACCAGACAATGTTCGCGCGCCGGTCAATCAGGGCGCTAAACGAACAGTTGCCGATCATGGCGAGATTCAGATCGGAAGTTTCCGGTTTTTGCGTCATTTTTTATGCCTGCCTGTCTTGTCTGTTACCGCCTCGGGAATATGTCACACTAGCGTACAAAAACAAGCCCTATTTGTTCCACTTTGCCGGCGTTGTTGTTCAAAAGTAAAGCCGGACGGAAAAAACTGAAACGGGAGCGGTAAAAATTGCACACGGTGTTTGTTTACGGAACGCTCAAGCGCGGCGACCGCAACCACTATCTTCTGGCAAATTCCGAATTTCTGGGCGAAGCCCGGACGCGCGCCCCGGTCTGGCGGCTCGTGGAAATCTGCGAGCCCGGCCATTACCCCTACCCTGCGGCGGAAGAGCATGGCAACGGCCATATCTTCGGGGAGGTTTACCGGGTGGACGCCGCGACGCTCGCGGCCCTTGACGCGCTGGAAGCCGAAGGCGAGGACTATGTGCGCAAAAAAATAGAGGTCGCCGGCTTTGAGGATGTCAGGACGTATATCGGCATGATGACGGAACACAGGTTTGAAGCCTCGCCGCGCATAATCCGGACGGAATCCGGCTATTTCTGGCGCGGCGATGATCTTGCCTGTGGACATGACCCAAAGAGTCTTTGCCTTTAACCCCGGGAATCGTTTCCAATAATTATAGAAGCGGAAAGGACAAGAGCATGGCAAAAATCCTCTTGGCTGAAGACGACGCGTCCATGCGCAACTTTCTGAAGATGGCCCTGGCCAAAGCCGGGCACGAGGTTACCGCCTGCCGCAACGGGCTTGAGGCGCTGGCCGTTCTCGAAGACGACCGCTCTTACGAATTGCTGCTGGCCGATATCGTCATGCCGGGCATGGACGGTATCGAGCTTTCGCAAAAAGCCGCGCAGGTCAGCGAGTCGATCAAGGTCATGTTTATCACGGGCTTCGCCGCCGTGGCCATGGGCAGCCGCGACACGTCGACAAGCAACGCCCGCGTGCTCTCCAAGCCGTTCCATTTAAAAGAGCTCGTCGATCAGGTCGGGGATATACTTGCGGCTTAGGAGTCGACGGTTGGCAGTCGACAGTTGGAGCTAAGAGAAAGCTGCCAACTGCCTGCTTTCAACTGCCAACTAAAACTTATAACCAACGCCTGCGCCGACGATCCACGGGTCGATCGAGACTTCGCCGTCAAGCTTCGTCGCGCCGAGATCGATCTCGACGTCCGTTTCGATCCAGACCTTTTTCACGTCGAGATTAACGAACCAGTTTCCCGACACCGGCACGTCCACCCCGGCCTGCAGCGCGAGACCGAAGCTGTCGTCGTAGTCAATGCGCGTGACCGGCGCGTCGAATTCCTCATCGAAGAACGTCGTATAGTTCACGCCCGCGCCGACATAGGGGCTGATTTTGCGTTTCGTTACCGGATCGAAGTGATACTGCAAGGTCAGCGTCGGCGGCAGCAGCCAGACCTCGCCAAGATCCACGTCGCCTGCGCTCGATTTTTCATGATTGAGATCATGCGGCGTCACGGCGGCGATCAGTTCGGCGGCGATGTGATCGGTAAAGAAATAGGTGACGTCCAGCTCGGGCACGACCTGGTTGCTGATATCGGTGTTGCCGCCGACGGGGCGGACGTCCTGCTCCTCGACGGGAATAACGCCGACCGCGCGCCCGCGCAGCAGGATATCGCCCTGCTTCTTCCATGTTTCCGCGGCGGCCTCGCCTGCGCATAAGAGCAGAGCCAGCGCCGCGCATCCGTATTTCAACCCCTTTGCAATGTTCATGTCAGACCTCATTTGCGTTGCGATTTAAGTGTTGCGTTTTAAACGGAATCATACTGTAACAATGCCCTGTAACGGGAAGGAAGATATTGATTATGATCAACTTTTCTGTGTAAATCTGATCAGACGGACCAAACGCCGCGCAAACGCGCTTGCATTCAGCGCCGTCCTGTGGCAGTAAGATAATCCTTCAAGGTTAAAAATATCTTACCGGGCGGTTAGCTCAGCGGGAGAGCACTACGTTGACATCGTAGGGGTCACTGGTT
>CAZCIB010000028.1:0-28913 GCA_964498755.1 uncultured Pseudobdellovibrionaceae bacterium
ACAGAATCGCAAATCTGCGCTCATATGTCAGGGGGTTTTTAGAGGCGCCCTATAATAGGGCATGTCTTTGTACACGCGCGAAGAGATAGAAGCTTATGTCGAGCGTAACCTTGTCGTTATCGGCGAAAACTCCATTGCGCAGGAAGCAGAGATACGCGCAAATTTCGCAGACAGAATCGCCGTCATGCCGCCTTCGCATCAGTCTATCCTGATTGAAAGTCGGCGCATGAATTATGCCGGAGATCCTGATGAAGTTCAGAGACACTGGGGCGCTCTCACCGGTGGTGATAGGCCCGTTAACGGCTTCTTTATACCCGACAACCGGATCGCGCACGGGCAAATCGGAACAGCCCCTCTCAGCAGGGCATTCAGCCGTCTCCCTAGCGAGTCTGTTGTATGGAATGTAGAAGCAAACAGGGCCTCTGTTGTAGAGCATGAAGTTGGCCATCTTTTAGATTTCCAGGTAGGAAGACACTTGACTCCAACAGAACCACAATTTTGGTCTGCGGGTAACGATCCAAGCTGGGTCGTCGCGATAAGCGGTGAGTCTTCCGGGGGTTTAGAGCCCGTTGCATTAGCGCCTGAGGAAAGATTCTACCCAGATGAAAGGGGCGTTGCGGAGCACCTTAGCTTGTACCCAGAAGCAGAGCGCCGCGCGGAATTAATGGCCGAGACAGAACAACGTTACATAAAGCTCTACGACCTCCATAACGGAGACGCAGAGAAAATAGATAAGGCCATGCAAACCCGCAGCCCTCATGCATGGGCTGTTTTTAAAGAAAAATATCTTCCAAAAGTCGAAGGTCTTTCTGATGAACTTCAAGGTCGGCGAATGGACTCGATAGAAAGATTTGTTGATTACGGCAGAACAAATGCGGCCTTGGAAGGCCGTGAATTTGACGAAGCCGCAATACGCAGACAGGCAGGCGTTTACGCGGCTGGAGGGTCGCTTAAGAACGTAGAGAGAAGTGTTGAATTACAAAGAGACCTGCAAGAATACAGGCATTCAATAAGCTATGAAGGCGATCCGGAAGGGGCGCGCAACAATCCGTTTACTTTTGATGAAGAAGCGGCAAAGGCGGAGGCACATAGAGTTCTGTCAGAATCAGGACCGCAAGGACTGCTTGACCATAACAAGGCGATTGGTTTTGAAAAGAAAGCGCTCGTCGAGCTTAACAACAGATACGGTTATCTCGACAATTCCATTCAAAGAGCCCTCGGTGAAAATGCCGGTTCTGCCCGCGGCGAGGACATTCTCGAGAAATTCGACCAACATATGAAAGAAGGGGGCGTCGAAGCGGTCACGGCGGCGGCGACCGAGATGAAAATACCCTCTGATGAGGTAAAGCAGTACATATCCGCACGGGAGCAAAATGCCGCTATTGAGAGCCAGCTTGCGCGTGAAGGTAAAGTCAGCTGGGGCAAGCGTGACGGCATCTACGAGCCTTTGCAGGTTGCCGATAAAGACTTGCCTGAAGGCTTCGATAACGCTCTGGCCGAAGATATTCGCCGCATGGGGGAATCCGGTAACGGCAGAGAAATCATAGCTGCCGAAACCGAAAGACTCAGACTGGAGACTGATGGTGTCATCCGCCAGGCGGAAGGCTTCCCGCCTCGCGCTGTTCCGGATGCAATTGAGGAAATAAAACCCACTGCGGTTATGCCTGATACGCCGGTACCCGGCGGTTCGGCGCCGGATGTTGGCGGCTCATTCGGACGCTCCGCCATGAGGGCGGCGGCGCCTGTCATGCGCCATTTACCGGCAATAGGAACGGGCGCAGCAATTTATTTCGCCTCAACCAGCAAAGCAAACGCCGCCGAGGGACTTAAAAACGGGGATTTAACGCAGGAACAGCACGATGCGATCGTCGAGAGTGCGGATCAAATAGTCGCTGCAGAGGCCGACCCTACAGGCGCGGTAGCTCTGGCCACTGAAGAAATTGTAGAGGCCAGGCTTAAAGCCATGGATGTGCCTGAAGAATACCGCTTCGGAACTTTAAGGGAAGCAATCACGGACTTTCTTGATAATCCCGAACTGGACGCGCGGTTTATGGATACGTCTATAAAGCCGGGCGCTCGCGCCATTGAGACCATTGACGATGAAATAGTGCGGGTTGCCGAAAAGATTGGCCTGATTGAGCGTGACGGTAGAGCCCCGGACGTATGGTTACGCGACCCCGAAGCCATTGATGAAGTTCGCGAACAGTTTGAGCAAGCCGAATATGCCGAAGGTCTTGAGGGGCTTGACTACATCTCCGGGCTTGCGCGCCAAAGAGAGACGTTTGAGGCGCAAATGCGCGAGGCAAACCCACAACCGGGCCGGACGGTTATCGCCGAAAATAACGCCACGGCTGACGCTTATACGCGTTGATCCCCGGATTCATCATTAATTCAAATCACTTGCATCGTTAACCCAAAAGGCTTGACGGGGAAAGCGAAAAAAGCCGATAAACGCTGTTGGCTGAATTTTAGCGAATCAAAAATAGAAGGACGGAACATGGAGGTTCTCGTAGATTTTCTCACGCGCCTTGTCGCGCAGTTCCAGTCGCCCGCGCTTGCGTTTCTGATCGGCGGCATGCTGCTCGCCGCCTCGGGCAGCAAGCTGAAAATCCCGAACGCCATCTATCAGTTCGTCGTGTTTGTCCTGCTGCTGCGCATCGGCATCGAGGGCGGCATGGAAATCAAGGAGGCCGATTTGTCGGCCATGTTTTTGCCCGCCGTCATGTCCATGGGCATTGGCGTCCTGATCGTCTTGCTCGGGCGCGTAACGCTGTGTAACCTGCCCGGCGTACGCATGGAAGACGGGATCGCCACGTCCGGCCTCTTCGGCGCGGTCAGCGCGTCGACCCTCGCGGCGGCCATGGTATTGCTGGAAGAGGAAGCGATAGAATTTGAGGCTTGGGCTCCCGCGCTCTATCCGTTTATGGACATCCCCGCGCTTATTCTTGCGATCGTGCTTGCGAATATGTACCTCTACCAAAAAGAGGGCAACACGGAGTCAAAAATCGGCGCCTGGGACGTGATCAAGGAAAGTCTGCAGGGACCCGCTTTATCGGCGCTTGTGCTCGGTCTCTTATTGGGTCTTTTGACTCACCCGGAGCGCGTTTTCGACAGCTTTTACGACCCGCTGTTCCGCGGCTTTCTCTCCATCCTGATGCTGGTCATGGGCATGGAAGCGTGGGCGCGCCTAAGCGAACTCCGCAGCGTGGCTCACTGGTACGCGGTTTACGCCGGCATCGCCCCGATCATCCACGGGCTTATCGGTTTCGGCCTTGGATACGTCGCGCACGTGACGGTTGGGTTTAGCCCCGGCGGGGTGATTTTGCTCGCGGTTATCGCCGCCTCGAACTCGGATATTTCAGGCCCGCCGACATTAAGGGGCGGCATACCCTCGGCCAACCCGTCGTCCTATATCGGCGCGTCGACAAGCGTCGGCACGCCCGTGGCGATCGCGATCTGCATTCCGCTGTTTATCGCGCTGGCGCAGGCGGTGTTTGATCTGTGATCAACGCGATAAATCCGTCCCGGATTTTTGATTTATGCAAAATGTAACGGGCCCGTTAAACGGACTAAGTCCGGTTTTTTCGCGTTTTTGTTCAACCTGACTCGAACAATAGACAGTTTATCACACGAATCCTTTACGCTAAAAATAGTACCTTCCCTCAGCCCTTGAATAGGGCACTTTTTCCATTAAGACGATGCATAATCTGTTTGCAAAACTCTTCGCGCTTTGGAGCTTGCTTATAAAGCACAGCGTTTTGCAGGCTGGAATGACTTGTCCCTTCGACCGTCCGCAATACCGGCTTGTAATATCCGGGACTGGCCGGATCATCTTCAAAGGCATAGGTCATGAAGATGATGTTGACGCTGGAATCCCGGATGTCCCTTGAGCGCATAAAGTCAGCTTCATTCCTTATATACTGATAGACTTGATCCTGAATGACGGCGACAATCTTTGTATCCCAATGATGATGAAAGTACCCTTTGCCGATAAGCTGCGTGATATAGCGTTTATAAACGTTCTTCCAGTTCAATCCGTAGGTCGGGCGCCTCGACATAGACTCCCCTTTTAACAACGCATCATAAGCGCCCCTCACAGAGCCGGTAATATCGATTGCTAGCAGTTCAACGGACAGGAACTGATTAATTGAACCATCTTCCCGGACGTCTACAATCACAAAGTCCACATTCCCGAAGCCCTTCATTTGCACCTCCGGAGCAATATGCGGATTGGCCGGGGCTTCTTTATCCGGCCAGCAATGCGCGACAACATCTTTTAGAAAGTTCACGGCATAAAAGCGCTTCGGGCAAACACAGACCAACTCTTCCGGCGTCCGCGCGCCATCACCTTTGCCCCTCCAAACACTGCACACCGGGTAGGGGTCATCCAGCTTGGCGCTGCGCTTCACGCAGGGGGAATTGATAAACGGACACATGTAATCATCCGAAGCCGGGTTATACCCTTTCTTCACAGGTTTGCCTAAGACTTCGGCAACGGCGTATTCAGGATCAAACGGCAACGGCAAAACCCTCTTGTTCTTCTTCATGCTTCCTGATGACAGAACGCGAAGGCTTCTTTAACGCAGAGGCTTCAAGAATTGCTTCGGCAACCTTGCGCCCCAAGAGCGGCGGCACGGCATTACCAACTTGTACGTATTGTTCTGTGCGCGGCCCTTCAAAAACGAACCAGTCAGGAAATGACTGAAACCGGGCAGCTTCGCGCACTGTCAAAGACCTGTCTTGTGTAGGGTGGATATAAGCGCCCCAATGAATATCGCACTTGGTCAGAATGGTAGAAGACAAACCATCTTCACGCAAACGCCCATAACGTTTTGTGTGGTCACTACGCTTGGCTTTTTTCATTCCAGCCGGAAGCAGATCAATGGCGACATTCCGCCAGCTTCCGCCCTGCGGTATGTGTTTCATGCGTTTCAGGTTAACGGGGGCTAAGCGCGGCGCGGAATGGTTATGCACCAGTTCCGATCCTTCGCGCAACATGGCTTGATACTCTGTCAGGGGCTTTGAAGGATACGGCAACACGCCTTTATCCTCAGCGTTCACAAGCACAGGCAAATCGCCGATGGCATCCACGACTGTCACAAACGGCTTTAATCCTTTACCATGATCCGGCTCAGGCCAGCGTATCGTAATGTCTAGCCGGTTCCCGACAAAGAAGATACGGCGGCGTTCCTGTGGCGCCCCGTATTCTTCAGCTTTGAGTATTCTGGCTTCGACATGATAGCCAAGTTCAGCGAGACCAGCCTTGATCTCTTCAACGGCTTGGCCGTCACCAACCGAAGTAATGCCGGTGACATTCTCCATTACCACCCACTTCGGCTTGATACCTTTTACGATCTTAAGATATTCACGGAACATGCCACTGCGCTTGTCATGCATGCCACGCTGATGATTGTACACGCTGAACGCTTGGCACGGCGGGCCACCAACAAGACAATCAAGCTCTCCGGTTAATAAACCTGCTGCGTCCAAAAAGTTTTTTGCGGATAGATCCTCAATGGGGCCAGGTAAGAACGCCGCTTCGGGGTGCGTTATTGAAAAGGTCTGCCCTGCGTATTGGTCAAAATCATTACCCGCAAGAACATGAAAGCCTGCCTGAGGCCTTCAGACAAACCACCTGCGCCACAGAACAAATCAATCGCCGTCAGCATGGTATAAATAATTCCCTTGCACTTCAAGGAAACCGACTTCCGGCATCTCAGTCTAGCATGAACAAAAAGCGATGGAAGCACCATATGTTCTTTTTTTGTTCTACATTATTTGATGTGGATTGTCAAGACGCAAGAGCGGGCCTACTAATTATGTCCACTCTGCGAAACAGGCTCTGGGCTCTACTTGAATCAAAACTTCTGCGGGCGCAGAATCTCAACGTCCTCAAGATAGGTAAGCCCCGGATAGTCGTTGAAATACTTTTCCGCGACTGTTTCCGCGATCAGCTTCGCGGCCTTTTTATCGGCGACGATGACCTCGATTTTGACGTTGGTAAATTCGTCGACAACGCTCGCGTTTCGTCCGGCCGAGCGCATGCCCCGGTCGCCCTTGCCGCCCGCGGCGACAATGGTATAGCCCGTCGCGCCGCATTGCTCGATCACCTTGGCGGCGCGTTCGGCGATAATTTTTTCGGTAATGATAACGACTTTTTTGGCTTTATGGGTCATGGGGCTCGCTCACATTCAGAACATTAAAATATGATATCACCCAAAAAGCACGGCGACAATTCCCGTATTAGCTAACCGTCAAGCGGGTTCAGCATGACCGGGGGGAGGTGGAGCATGCGCCGGGGCGGGGGCGGCGTTTTTCGGCGGCGCGGTCATGACCGCATCGGGCGGCGGTTCGTCGAGAACGGCGTCTGTGGACATGCCCAGTTCGGCAAGCCTTTCCTCCCGCAGCTCCATAATGCGTTTGAATTCGGAGCCGTTTTTATCGAGCCCGTGGTATTTTTTGAAAGTCGCGAAAGTGTAATCGGTATTTTCCAGGCCCGATCTCTTAAATAGGAAACGGCTATGCAAGCTACTGAAAACGAGCTCTATGCCGTTCGAGAGAATGGCTTTCTGCCTAGAGATCTGACTTGAGGACTCACCATAGCGCCAGACATGACGCCGGAAAATCCGGTCCACTTCCGCTTCATCCGTGTTATCGCTCAATCCCCTGGCTACGAGAAACTCTTTCAAGTTCTTATACGCGCTGTTTTCCAGTCCCTTGGATTTAGTTTTAAACCGAGCGGCAATCGTCCCTCCGGTCAATGGCTTGCCCAGATAATTTTTTGAGACGCCATTCGGGAGAGTTATTGGATGTCTTATTGATAGTTCTGATTTATGTTTCTGTATGTGCTCGCGCGCCAGTTCAATGACGTCCCCTTCGGTCGTGTGGTCTGAGAGTCCAAGCCCGACGAGGGCTTCCTCCAGAGTGTCATACTGCTCCGCTCCGGGTACTTTTTTTCTTCCAAGAGCTGCAAAGATATCTTTGCCGTTCGTGCCGTCGGGGAGGAGATCTTTATCCATCGTGTTGAGGGCCCGCCCCGTCGTCCTGATTTGCTGCCAGGCGATTTCGGCAATTAATTCGAGACTGAGTGGTATTTTCCTTTTATGCGTTTTACCGCTTGCCCACGCAAAAGCGGGTTGCAGCTGATCTAACGTCCCGGACAGGGGCGCCATCACCTTCTCCAGCCATGTCTCGTCCGAGCGGTGCTCAATCCGCGCCACGCCGGGAATGGCCGCAAGGATGTTCTTGTTCATCTTTGCCCAGTATTCCTGCGGATAAATACGGTCCGAAACGAACGTCGCTTGCCCGACCTGGTCGCAAACGGCGATCTGGAATTCTTTTTCGGCGCCGTCGCGCGCGTCCTTTACGTTGACCAGGATATAGGGCTGCTCGCGCCAGCCGCTGCCCGCCTGCCCGACATGCAAAGTAATATGGTCCGCGCGCACGCGGCGTTCCTGCAGCGCCAGCAAGATCATGGCAAGGCGCGGGCGGGTCCGGACTTCATATTCGCCGGATCCGGTCTTGCGGCCATTTTCTTCATCCGCTGGATTTTCGGACTCGGCATGGCCGGGCGGGATAAAGTCCGTTTGGTGATGGGCAACCTGCATTCCGGCGGCGATAACTTTACCCAGGAGATCGTCCAGATTTTCCGTGCTCAGCCATGAGGCCTCAAGTTTTTTGATGGCTTCGTCGATGAACGTTAAAGGGTCTGGAAAGTTAGGCGGTTTCTCGTGCTCTAAATAGGCGTCTTCATATTTTGCCGCTGTTTGCACAACCGCGTCATGCGCACTGGAAGAGCCGTTAAAAGCTTCTACGGCCCTTCTGGCTGCGGCTGCTATTTGCGAAAGCGCATTATCTTTTTGCGCAATACTTGACCTTTGACCGTGCATGAAAAATCCGCCTCTTCTCTATAAAGGCGGGATACTATTGTCATGTTTGCGAAAAATCAACAAAAATTATAGAAACTCTTCAACCAGCTTTTCCGCGATCTGCACGGCGTTGAGGGCCGCGCCTTTACGCAGGTTATCGGCGACGCACCAGAAGTTCAGCCCGTTTTCGACCGTCGGGTCCTCGCGCACGCGGGATACGTACACGTCGTCTTCCCCGGCGATTTCGGCGGGCGTGACGTAGGATAGCTCGCTATCGAGATCAATCACTGTGACGCCGTCAAAATCCCGCCAGGCCTTGAGCGCGTCTTTCGCGCTGATGTCGTTCTCGAACTCGACGTTGACCATCTCGGCGTGGCCGATGAATACGGGCACGCGGACGCAGGACGCGCAGACCTTGATTTTAGGGTCGATGATTTTCTTGGTCTCGACGACCATCTTCCATTCTTCCTTGGTCATGTGATCGTCCATGAACTTGTCGATATGCGGGATGCAGTTGAACGCGATCTGCTTGTCGAATTTTTCCGGCGTCGGCGTCTCGTTCATGTAGATGCCGCGCGTCTGGTTGAACAGCTCGTCCATCGCTTCCTTGCCGCCGCCGGAAACGCTTTGATACGTCGCCACGACGACGCGCTTGATTTTCGCGATATCATGCAAGGGCTTGAGGGCGACGACCATCTGGATCGTCGAGCAGTTCGGGTTGGCGATAATGTTTTTCTTTTTACAATCCGCAAGAGCCTCCGGGTTAACCTCCGGCACGACGAGCGGCACGTCCGGGTCCATGCGGAAATGGCTCGTGTTGTCGATGACGACCGCTCCCGCAGCGGCGGCTTTCGGGGCGAATTCCGCCGAAACCTTCGCGCCCGGCGAAGACAGCACGATATCGACGCCTTTAAAGTCGAACGTGGCCAGATCCTGAATTTTCAGGTCCTTTTCGCCGAACGAAACCTCGCGGCCCGCCGAACGGCTGGAGGCGAGTGCAACGACCTCGTCCGCCGGAAAACTTCGCTCGTCCAGTATCTGCAGGATTTCCCGCCCGACATTTCCGCTCGCGCCGACGACTGCGACCTTGTAACCCATTTTAGATTTCCTCGCGTTTTTCTTGATTTCCTTATAAGAAAGTCAGTGTAAATCCGCAAGCTTTCAAAGCTCGCGCATCGAATTTTCGTGCGAATTCTAAGAAGAATGTCTCAGGCGGTACGCGCCCTCTGATCAATGCCGGACTCGAACGCGCTGATGACGCCCATGGCCTTTCGAACAACAGCATCGGAAATCTCTCTATGAATATCAAAACGGCTTTGAATATCGTGAATAACATCCAGAGAGGGATTGCGGCCCGGTCCTCGGTATAATTCGACGGCTTCATCCATTACGGAGGCGCCGGTTTGCGTGGAATGTTTATATCGCCCATATTGTTCTGGCTCGAAAGCGAGGAAGATATATTGATCTTCACCATTATCTTTAACATGGACTAGCTCTACAATACGAAATCCGTACTCCGTATCTACGCTTGATATAATTCCCTGAAAACTCATTGCATCTCTCCTGCAATTTCCGCCCTGTACCAAAATCAGTAATAACGCATGCGATATAACCCTAAAGCTATATGAAAAACTTAAATGTGTCAATATAAAGCCATAAATATGGCGCATCAATTCATAAGGCTCTTGCTCATTTCGTAAATGAGGAGTTTTTCAGCTTATCGAGCAAAGCTTGAAAAAGGCTATTGCTGCCGCGTTTGAGACATTCAGACTTGAAACTTCGCCGGTTGTCGGCAGATGAACAAGCCTGTCACAATTCTCCCTGATCAGCCGCCTTAATCCATCGCCTTCCGCGCCAAGGACAATTACGGTTTTATCACCCGCGCTTATTTGCTGAAGGCTTTCATTGCCCGTTTCATCAAGGCCGATGATTTCAAAGCCGCGCTCCTTAAGGGTTTCAATGCTGCGCGACAGATTTGTCTCATAGCACACATCGATATGCTCAATCGCGCCGCTCGCCGTTTTCGCCAGAACGCCGGTCAGTTCCGGCGCGTGTTTTTTTTGCATGATTACGCCGTCTACGCCAAGCGCGCAGGCGGAGCGCAATATGGCGCCGACATTGTGCGGATCGGTGACCTGGTCAAGTATCGCAAAAACGCTGCGCGGCTTATCTGAAACTTTTATTATAAGATCCATTAAGTCCAGTTCAGCCAGCGGCGCGGCGTCCAGAGCGACCCCCTGATGCACGCCGTCCCGGGTGATCTTGTCCAGCTCTTTTTTCTCGACGACAGTGGGAGCGGGGCGTTTGACGGGGGCGGAAAGCTCGAAATCCCGCAGCGCGTTCTCTGTGACATATAGGGCTTTAATCTCGCGTTCCGGGTTTCTCCAGGCTGCGCGGACCGCATGCTGGCCCCAGATATTGGCGTTTAAAGCGGGGCCGGGCGATTTGTGACTTTCGCCTCGGCGCTTATGCGCGGGACGTTCGCTTATTTTGCGTTTTGAGTCTTTTCTTTTTTGCATCATTCTTCAATGGCATATTGACAAAGCCGCGTAAAAGCTTTTTGTTCGTAGCCTGATATTTTCTCGCGTGGAGGGATGGCTGAGCGGTCAAAAGCACCTGACTGTAAATCAGGCGTCTTCGGACTACGTAGGTTCAAATCCTGCTCCCTCCACCATTTCTTATATCTTGGCATCTCGCGTAAAAGCCTTTAAAAGCTGAAGAGAAAGGCAAACGCGCAAACCGAGATGCAGAGTTCTGACGCTTCACCCGATCATGCGGCCGTAAAGATTGATACCCGCTACGCCTATATCGCGGCGGGGATCACGCTCTCGCTCGTCTTTGTCATGCTGCTGTGCAAGAGCTGGGCGTGGGTCGAGACGGGGGCGACGTCAGTGCTGGCCTCGCTGCTGGATTCGCTGATGGACGTTGGCATTTCGGCGATGAATTTGATGGTGATCCGTTTCGCTCTCAAGCCCGCCGACGAAGACCACCGCTACGGCCACGGCAAGGCCGAGGGGATCGCCGCGCTGTTTCAGGCCGCGTTCATCACGGGAATCGCCGTCTTTCTGTTGCTGGAATCCGTGCGCAGGTTTCTGCAGCCGGAAGCCATCGAGTCGTTCAATCTCGCCATCGCGGTCATGACGCTTTCGATGCTGGTCTCGGTCGTGATCGTCACAGTCCAGAAACTCTGCCTGAAAAAAGCGCCGTCGCTGGCCGTGGACGCGGACAGCGCGCATTACACTTCCGATATTTTTGTCAATGGCGGCACGATTATCACGCTGCTGGCGCTGAAGTTTGGCGCGCCGCTCTGGGCCGATCCGCTCTTTGCGGTTCTGATCGTGATTTACCTGCTGTTTACGGTGAGGGATATCGGCGGCAAGGCGGTGAATATGCTGATGGACCGGGAGCTGCCGGACGATACGCGCCGGGAAATCACAAGGACTCTCCTGAAGCACAAGGACGCGCACGGCGTTCATGATCTGCGCACGCGCGAGGTTGGCATGCGCTGGAACATCGCCGTCGACGTCGAGATGGACCCGCACAGGCCGCTCTGCGAAATTCATAAATCCGTGCGCGAAATGGAAGAGGAACTCATCGCGAAATACCCGCAGGCCGAAGTCATGATCCATATGGACCCGGTCGGCGACACGCATGACAGCCGCCACCCGGAGGACAGGCAAAAGCCGAAAACGCCCCGCAAAGGCAAGCCAAAGGCGAAAAAGGCATGAGCGCGCGCGTTTACGTCACGATTGACGATAGCCCATCCAGCGGGACGGACGCGCTGTTTAAATATCTGCGCAAAGAGAAAATCCCGGCCATTCTGTTTTGCATCGGCGAGCGGCTGGAAAACAACCCCGGCCCCGTCATCCGCGCAATTGAGGACGGCTTTGTCATCGGCAATCACGGCTACCATCATAAACCGGCGGCGCAGCTCGGGATGGACGCGCTTCTGGACGGGATCGAGCGCACGGAAGAGCTGATCGAGGCCGCCTATGTCGAGGCGCGCGTTCAAAGACCCGGCTATTATTTCCGATTCCCCTATATCGACCGCGGCGACGGCGACCGGATCGAGCGGCATTTCGAGGATTTCATCGCCGCCGTAAATGAAAACGTTCCCGTCCGTCTTCATCCGGATGCGGCGGGCAGGAAAACGGTGGAACAGATTCAGGACGTTTTAAAAAACTGCGGCTTCGCGCAGCCCTTCAAACATGTCAACCATCCGCTGTACCGCGTAGAGGAAATATCCGGCGCGGCGGACTGCCTGTTCACGTTTTCCTCCGGCGACTGGATGCTGACCGGGCGGCACAAGGGGAAATGGCCGTATAATTCCGTGGACGATTTAAAAGCGCGGATGAATAACGACCCTTACCTGTTCAAAGACGGCATGACTTCCGTCGCCCTGTTTCACGATCAGGACGGCCTGACGGACGTGACGACGGGGTTGATCGGACACATGAAAGCGCGGGGCGTGAGCTTTGTTTAGGCGCCGCCAACGGGGTTGAGATCGGCGATGGCGACTCTGGCCGGGGATGGCGGTGGGACGGATTCCGTGGGCGTTGGCGTTTCGGCGGCATCGCCTCGCGCAAGTCCTGTAAAGTCGCTAGCAAGGCGCATTTCATCCCCTGCGGGCAGCTCTTGCGCGGCGGCCTCATGCGCGGGCGTTTCGGCGGGCTTAGTTGTCCCGGCATCGGCGCGGTGTTCAAACGTTTCGCTAAGCCCGGCTTCCCGCTCATGCTCCGGCTTTTCTTCAAAGACCGTTTCGGCGAGCACGACCGAGTCGACGGCGAAGAGTTTGGCGCGCTCTGCGGTGTTGCTGTCCAGCCAGTCGTCGAGCCTTTGAATATTGACGCCGCCGCCGCTGCTGGAGCTCTGGGCGAACATCAGATCTCCGCTTTCCGAATCCCGGTAGACAATGCCGACGTGATCGACGCCTAATTCGCGTCCCCGGTCCCAGACTTTATCCCCCGTATCAAGGCCGACGACCATGCCTGCCTTGATATTTTCTGCAGTTACATCCGCACCGGTCAGCATACCGCCCTTCCTCGCCAAGGCGCTAACTTGGCCGTCCGAGTGATTGGCCACCAGTCCGGCAAGCCTGTCATGAAAACGGATTGTAGCGGCGCCGTCCGCGCCCTCGAGCGTAATGCCCTGCTTGGCCAGTCCAGCGCCGTTCTGAATCGCCTTCGCGACAAGCCCCGAGCAGTCGATAGAGCGCGTACCGTCTTTAACGCCGAAGCCGTATTCAACGCCGCGTTCCGCCATGTCCTCGACTGTTTGTTCAATGGCGATGTTCATCACGGTGCGGGCGGCGGCGTCCATGGCCTTATTATCTTCAAAGATTTCCTGCGCGGTCTCGAAGGTAAGGTCGGCTTTCAGATCAAGGTCCGTTACGCCTTCGGGCGTTTGAAAATTCGGGTAGTTATGCCGGAACGTCGGGTCCTTTATAATGTCGTCGGCGGTGATCCGGACGTTATCGAACAGATGCTGATGGAACGCGTCCGGGCCGTCTTCCAGTAAAGGCCGGGTCATTTCCCCCAGCAGCAAAAACATGAAATGCATGAAACGCGGATCGGTTCCCGTTCCCGGACCGGCAAGCCGTTTTGTTTCTTCCAGATCAGGATGCGCCATCCCTTTTAGACCTTCTACGAAATTATTTTTTACGTAAGTTATGACATATTATCGCATACGGAGTTAAGAAAAGACAAAGAAGGCGCAATTTGTTGTTTTGAAAAAAAGAGTTAGGCGGGAATTTCCCAGACTGTCCGCCGCATTTTTTTAGAGCATTATCCGTTAAAGCGAACTTTTTCAGCGCCACCGCAACCCCGGGCGACGAATCCGCCGAGGCTTCGGCGGAGGCGGAAGACCCGGGGCCTCTATAAGAAGTCGCACCGAATAAAGGCCCCGGATCTGCGCGAAAGCGGACGCTTTCGCTTGTCCGGGGTTTCGTTCTTTCGCCGACAAGTGATGACGTTTAAAAGGCTGACGCGCTAGAAGGAACCGCTGATGTTTTCATAAAATTTCTTGCTTTGGTCGTTCTTCTATGTTATGACGATCTCCATTAAGATAGAGGAAACAACTATGTCTGTGAACGCGTCTCCATCTGTGATGAAATCAACTGCGGCTCTGTTTTCCGGCCTTGCCGCAAACAGGACCGTTAGAAGGAAGATCTATGCAATGTCGCTTGTGTTCGGCATGGCCGCTTGTAACCCACCAAGATATGAGCAGCATGCGCCGACGGCGGGTCAGCCACCCTTCCGGACCGTGGCCGGTATGCAATGCGTTGACAGCGAGCTTGAATATTTTCCTTTACAAGAAAAGGCCGCCATGACCTGTCTCCACCCCGGTCTTGAATATGCGACGGGATACATCATGACTCAAGTTGGTGACACTTTAAATCCTGGAAACTCTTACGATTTAAGCAATGCTCGGCACGCTGACATTTTCAACAGGCAGGTTGAAAGACTTAGAAGAGCTGAAGACAGGCTGGAAGCACGGGCGCGTAGACGTGAGCCTGATATAGTAGAAGATGTTTTTGACCCCGTGCTTGGCATACCTGAGGGTGTTTCCCGCAGAGGCGCACCGACCTTAGAACGTGAGCTGAGTCAACAAATCCGAAGAGGGATTGAAAATATTTTTGATTAAACGCATCGTCTTGCGGCGAGAGTAGTTTCGCGTTTTACCGCTTCCTTAACGGAAAGCCCTTATTAGGCATTGACTTCGTATCATCTCAGCCCATTGTAGAGTGTAATGGAGAAAACATAATGTCCGCACTGGAACAAATTAAAGATAATGCGCGAGACGTTGCAGCGCCGAGACGTCGCTTGCGCGGTCTTACGGTCGCCCTGCCGTTAGCCGCCGTAACAGCTTTACCGGGCTGCGCTGGCGGACTTGGCGGCTCGATTTTCGGGGGCCCTATAGTTGCGCCGGATATAGAGCTTACTGATGACGATATAGCGCAATATCAGGAGGATTTAGAGCTCGCTGAAAAGGGAATAATTCACCCAGATCTAATAGGTAATAATTGCGGGAATGCAGGCGCGATTCAGCAGGGATACGCGGGCGAGGGCGCAGGGGCGGCGTTAGGAGCCGGCGTTGGCGGCGCTGCAGGCGCGGTCTTGGGAGGCTCCGGGGGCGCAGCTGCAGGCGTCGTCGTAGGCGGCGTGATAGGAAACGCCGCCGAGCGTACCCTTGATACGGAGCCGGATGCTGTAACGCTCCAAAAGCGCTGCGCTCGCGAAGAGCATCTTCGCAGAAAGGGCTATGATGTTGGTACGCCGTCTGCTGCTGTCCATCCGTGGCAGCATCATACCGTGGTTCCCCGTTATAACCGTTACCGAACACCGAGAGCGGTAATAGACAGAAGGGGGCAGTTTTGCGGCGCGAACGAATATGGCGTTCTTGTTTGCAGACCATATTAAACGCCCGCCATCTCCATCACCTTCTCCCACGCGCTCTCACTTACCGGCATGACGGAAAGGCGCGATTGTTTGAGGAGAGGCATGTCGGCAAGTTCCGGCGCCGCCTTTACTTGCGCGAGCGTGACGGGTCTGGCGAGCGGCTCAACCGCTCTGAAATCCACGGCGACGAATTTTCCCTTTTCGTCCGTGGGGTCGGGATAGGCTTCGCGCACAACCTCCAAAATCCCGACGATTTCCTTGCCCGTCACGGAATGATAGAAAAACGCCTTATCGCCAGCCTTCATCGCGCGCATGTTGTTGGCGGCCTGATGGTTGCGCACGCCGTCCCACATCTCTACGCCCGCCCGGACGTGATCGTCCCAGGACCAGGTTGAGGGTTCGGATTTGACGAGCCAGTGTTTCATTTGAGAAGCGAGAAGCGAGTTACGAGAAGCGAGATTTTAGAATTTCCTGATGACGCGAACAGCATGCGCGATATTTCGTCATATTCATTTTTCCATTTCTCCCATGTTTCATGATCAATAAATTCCAGATCCTTGCAATAATCCGTCCAGACGATTGCTTCTTGCGCCGAGCCTTTAGCGATCACAAGGAAGCGCCTGAAATCAGTATCCGAAGTCATTTGTCTCCCGTAACCTTCAGCGATATTCGCACAAATGCCGGTTGCGCAACGCCTGATCTGATCGGTTACTGCGTATCGCTCTTCTGTTGGAAATCCTGTGGAACGTTTATAGATTTCAAGAGAAATTGCATAGGCGCACCGATAAACGATCAAGTCCCGAAACGTACCCTCTTTCATTCTCGTTTCTCGCTTCTCGCTTCTCGCTTCTTAAAACCTATTGCGCCTCGACCTTCCGTATTGGCCGCTCCAGCACCGCGTCAATCACGTCCTCGACCGGAAGCCCATCCTGCAGCATTTTGTAAACGCCGCCCGCGATCGGCATTTCAACGGCGTTCTTCTTCGCCATGGTCATCAGCGCCGCCGCCGTATGCACGCCCTCGGTCACGGCCTTGCCGCGATCCGCGATAATGTCCTCAAGCTTGCGCCCTTCGCCCAGCGCGACGCCGAGCGAGAAGTTGCGCGACTGCATGCTCGAACAGGTAAGCATCAAATCGCCCATGCCGCACATGCCCATCAGGGTCTCTTTTTTCGCGCCCATCGCGGAAGCCAGCCGGCCCATCTCGGCCAATCCCCGCGTGACAAGAGCCGCGCGCGCGCTCTCGCCGAGCCCGCGGCCATAAACAATGCCGCTGGCGATGGCGATGACGTTTTTGATCGCGCCTCCGATCTGGGCGCCGATCACGTCATCGGTCACATAGGTCCGGAATGTCTTGCTCGACAGGCCATCGACCAGTTCATGGGCAATATCCTTGTCCTTGCTGGCGAGGGTCACGGCGGCGGGGAGCCCCTGCGCGATTTCCTTCGCGAAGGTCGGCCCGGTTAAAACGGCTACAGTTGCGCCGGGGATGACTTCATCGGCGACCTGAGTCATTAAAAGCCCGGTCTCGAGCTCAATACCCTTGGCGCAAATTACGGTTGGCAGGCCCTCGGTAATATTGGCCTTGAGGGCCTCGAGCGTTTTACGGACGAACTGCGCTGGCGTGACGATCAGCAACGTATCGCAATTCGCCGCTTTCGTCAGGCTGTCCGTCGCCGTGATATTTTCATTCAGCTCTACGCCGGGCAGAAAAAGGGAATTTTCACGGTTTTCATTGACCGACGCGACGACTTCCGGCTCGCGCGCCCACAGTATGACCTCACGGCCTGCGCTGCTCATGGACTGGGCCAGAGCCGTTCCCCATGCGCCTGCCCCGATAACGCCAACTTTTTGCATAACCTGCCTCTTTTTGTTATTTGCGTTTCTACGCCTTTATGCCAGCACCATGACGCGGAATCGCCTGCGGATCAAGTGGCCATCTGGGTTTTGCCGCAAAATCAAGGGAATCGCGCATCCCGCACCGCAGCCTTTCCACGCCCGTCCAGGCGATCATCGCGCCGTTATCCCCGCATAGCCGCAGCGGCGGCGCATGAAAGACAAACCCTTCATCTCGCGCTAAAGTTTCAAGTTTTTTTCGGACTGCCGTATTCGCAGCGACGCCGCCGGAAACGACGAAGGCGGGATTTTCCCGCGCGGGATAATCTTCGCGAAACATCTCCATCGCGCGCCGGCACCGGTCGGCGAGGGTTTCCGAGACGGCCGTCTGCAGGGAAAAGGCGAGATCAGATATGTCCGCGCGCGCGAACATCTCGCCGGGCAGCCTGTCGACATGCGTTCTGACAGCGGTCTTGAGACCGGAAAAAGAAAAGTCCGGGTCCTTGCGTCCGGCCATCGGCCGGGGCAGAGAAAAGCGTTCGAGAGCTTTTGCAGGGCCTGCGCATTCGCTTGCGATTTTCTCTACGTTCGGCCCGCCGGGATAGGGCAGGCCCATTATTTTCGCCGACTTGTCGAAGCACTCGCCCGCCGCGTCGTCAAGCGTCGTGCCGATGCGTCTGTAGCTCCCGAGGCCCTCAACGATCAGAAGCTGCGTATGTCCGCCGGAGACCAGCAAAAGCAGGTAAGGAAAAGCGATATCGTCCAGCATGCGCGGCGTCAGCGCGTGCGCCTCCAGATGATTGACGGCGATAAAGGGTTTGTTTTGTGAAGCCGCAATCGCCTTGCCCGCCATCATGCCGACGATCACCCCGCCGATCAGCCCGGGCCCGCAGGTCGCGGCGACGCCATCCAGCTCATGAAATGCGACGCCCGCCTCGTCCATAGCCTGCCGGATCACGCCGTCGATGTATTCCAGATGCGCGCGCGCGCCGATCTCCGGCACGACGCCGCCGTGAATTTCATGCTCTTTGAACTGGCTGACGAGAACGTTGGAGAGGATATTCCCTTTATCGCTCACCACCGCCGCCGCCGTTTCGTCGCAGGATGTTTCGATACCGAGTATGATCATATTTCTATTGTCATACCCGCAAGCGGAGCGCTTCGCAAGAAGCGCGAAGCGCAGGCGGGTATCCGGCTGACAAGCGCATCGCGCAAGCGATGCCTGCCGTTAAAAGTAAAGCGTATGATCCTTATCAGGACCATACAAATTTTTTTTCGCCGGATCCCCGTCCTGCGCCCGGTTAAAAACCGGGCTTGCCGGGGATGACATATGGTCTGGAAACTAAGCGCCTTTCCATTCCGCTGCTTTTCCCCTATGTTACGTTTCGTTATTCAATAAGAAGCGATTTAAGGAGCCGCGTCTATGCCTTCATATCAATACGTCTATGTCATGAACGGCCTCTCGAAAACCTATCCGGGCGGGAAAAAAGTTCTGGAGAATATTCAGCTCAGCTTTTTCCCCGGCGCGAAGATCGGCGTTCTCGGCCCCAACGGCGCGGGGAAATCGACGCTGCTTAAAATCATGGCCGGGCAGGATAAAGAGTTTGTTGGCGAGGCGTGGTCCGCCGAAGGCGCGCGCGTCGGCTACCTGCCGCAGGAGCCGCAGCTTGATGACAGCAAAACCGTGCAGGAAAACGTCACGCTGGGCCTGTCGGAAATCAAGGGCATGATCGACCGTTACAACGAGATCGGCGCGGCGATGGCCGACCCGGACGCCGACATGGACGCGCTGATGACCGAGATGGGCGAGTTGCAGGAAAAGATCGACGCGGCGGACGGCTGGGAACTTGACCGCACTGTGGAAGTCGCGATGGACGCGCTGCGCTGCCCGCCCAGTGACGCGAACGTGAAAAACCTCTCCGGCGGCGAGCGGCGGCGTGTGGCGCTCTGCCGGTTGCTGTTGGAGAAGCCGGATTTATTGCTGCTGGATGAGCCGACGAACCATCTGGATGCCGAAAGCGTCGCGTGGCTGCAGAAATTCCTGCTCGACTACGCCGGGACCGTCGTCATGGTTACGCACGACCGCTATTTCCTCGATAACGTTACGGGCTGGATTCTAGAGCTTGACCGCGGGCAGGGCATTCCCTACGAGGGCAATTACTCCGCCTATCTCGATAAAAAGCGCAAGCGCCTCGAGCAAGAGGCCAAGGGCGAGGCCGCGCGGCAGAAAACGCTGGAGCGCGAGCTGGAATGGATCCGGCAGACGCCGGAAGGGCGCCGCAAGAAGTCTAAGGCGCGGATCGCGGCTTACGATGAATTGCTGGCCAGTTCGCAAAAGCAGACGGCGCGCGGCACGCAGATCGTCATCCCGACGCCGCCGCGTCTTGGCGACAAGGTCATCGAGGCCGAGCATATTTCCAAGGCTTACGGTGAGCGTTTGTTGATCGAGGACCTGTCCTTCAAACTGCCGCCCGGCGGGATTGTCGGCGTGATCGGCCCGAACGGCGCGGGGAAAACCACGCTGTTCCGCATGATCACGGGTCAGGAAAGCCCGGATAACGGGACGTTCGAAGTCGGTGATACGGTCCAGCTTGGATACGTGGACCAGAGCCGGGACTCGCTCGACAGCGCCAAAACCGTCTGGGAAGAAATTTCCGACGGCGTCGACGTGCTTAAACTCGGCAAGGTGGACATGCAAAGCCGCGCCTATGTCTCGGCCTTTGGATTCCGGGGACCGGACCAGCAGCAGAAAGTCGGCCAGCTCTCGGGCGGGCAAAGGAACCGCGTGCATCTCGCCAAAATGCTCAAGAGCGGGGCGAACGTTCTCTTGTTAGACGAGCCGACGAACGATCTCGATACGGAGACCTTGTCCGCGCTGGAAGAGGCCCTTGAAGTTTTCCCGGGCTGCGCCGTGGTAATTTCCCACGACCGGGCGTTCCTGGATCGTCTGGCGACGCATATCCTATCCTTTGAGGGCAACTCGCAAGTCGTCTGGTTCGAGGGCAATTACGAGGATTACGAGAAAGACTATCACCGCCGCACTGGGCAGGACGCCGTGCCAAAACGCATCCAGTATAAGAAGCTGGCGGCGTGAGAGGCTTAAGCCATATGCCGTTCCGGATGTTCCGGCATGACCTGAACGCCGGGCTTCTTGTTCCTTTTAACGGGCATGTCGATTTGAGCGCAGTTTTCGGCGTTCCGGATTGACGGGTCGGGCTCGTATCCCTGCCAGCGGGCAAGGCCGTACCGCGCAATCATGTCGTTATGAATTCTGAGGCGTTCGGTCTTTTGTTCGTTGATGCTTTCTTTCAGGGTCTTTAACTGCGCGCCGCATTCCTCAAGCCCCGCGTCGCGCGCTTGACCGGGCTCCATCTTCAAGGCCTCTTTGCGGCAGGCCTGCCAGTATTTATTTTTGGATTTTGCATTCCGATAGATTTCATATGCTTTATGGCTTTCGCGATTTTCTTCCATACTGCCGCGCGGAATGAACTGGATTTCTCCAACTTTGTCTCTGCCGTAAGACACCTTGATCTTCAGGGCAGGCAAGTTTGCCTTGGACTCTTCCGGGTGCGAAAAGCCGTTATAGATCTCATGGGTCTGGATACGCGTTCCGTTGGCGAATTCGACGTGTCCACCTTCAACGCCGAAGTAATCGATAACCTTGCCAATATGATCCGGGTCAATTTCTACAAAACAGCGCATATAATCCTCTATAAGGCCATTTTCAGCAGATCTTTTGTTCTCATGCGCTCTTGTGAAAAGCTTGGTCAGCTCCGATGCTTCCGGTTTCAGTGCGACTTTCGCGTCCGTCGCGTCGCAGAACGCGCAGACTGTGGAAACGATTGCCTGGAATTCAGGCGCTTCGAGTTTTTTCTTAACCGAGAGTTTTTCGGCATGATCAACTTCGGGTCCGGTATAGCGCGTGCCACAAAACGCCAGATAAGCCGGAGAAGTTCTCTTCTCCATGGCAGTCCCCCATACGCTAAACGTGAAACTTTATTCTCCCTGATCAAAGTAAAGCGTTATTTAATTTCCCTGGCAAGGGGAAAAATTCTCTGGCCAGATTATAAAAAAACCTGCTTGAGAGATCAGCGCGCTTATGAAATAAGTTCGCTCACGCTCGAAACAAACCATCCGCCAATGATAACAAGCCCCCAAAGGAAAAGGCCGGTAATCGCGCCAAACATAAGGAAACGCACAGTAAAGGAAAACGCCTTTTCCAGGCCGCTTTTCTCGTAATCCTCGTAATCCCAGCTCTGCGGCGTTTCGGCGAAGGGCTTCATATACTGATCGCCCATATGCGCAAGCCCCGAACGCATGAAATGCAGGCACGTAATAATATAGAGAACTGGCAGCAAAATAATCGCTTTCAGGAACGGAAAAGCCCGCCCGATCCAGCGGATCGTGCTTTTCAGCTTCTCGTAAAAAGATGGCTTCGGCGCGCCGGGAAAGTCCGGAACGCCCGGGCCGATTGTCACCGCCTTCTCGTCTTCCAGAAATTTCAGCATAAAGTTCATATCCGTCATGGAATCTTCCATCCGGGCGCTGTGCGCGGCTTCGCCGTGATGTATTTTTCCCGCGAAGTCGATATAAACGAGCCTGCCGACCTCGCGAAAACCCAGAAACTCAAACGGCACTTTTGAGACGATATCGCGCTGGTTGACGACAGCGTAGGTGTTCTCTCCGAGCGTTTCATTGTCCGGGCGGTCTTTTATTTTCATTTCGTTGTAGCGAGCGGCCGTGCCGAGAAAGGCCGCGCGCGGCGCGCCGAACGTCACCACGGAGTCTATTCTGAAGTCTTTGGCTAAGCCCATCGCGGCCATGTGCGATATGCCGCCGCCCAGCGAATGGCCGCATATAATGGTTTTCTTTATCTTATCCTGATGTTGTCCCAGCCATTTTGTGACGGAGCCACGGACGCTCAGCCAGGCCGATCCAAACCCGAAATGCCTTAATGGCCAGTAAAACGGGATAAACAAAAAATCGAGTATCCAGTCAAGCAGACTCGCCGAGCCGCGGAACACGATAAAGGCCGTATCGTTCCTGATGCAGCACAGCCCCTGCGTGCCGGTAAAAAAGACGTTGAGAGGTTGTATGCGCGTAAAACCGGCTTTAGCCAATTCTGTTTCAAGATATTTAAGGGGGTCGTAGACGATAAAGCTGAGCTTGAGCGCGCGCTTGATAATCGCTTTTTCCGCGGCATAAGGATCGGACTGGTCCGTGGGCTTTTCTTCAAGCCCGGGCGTTTCGGCTCTTACGGCTTTGAAAGCCTTCAGACGTTCCTGCTCCTCTAACATTTTTTTCGCGGACCGGATTTTCATCGATATTTATTCGCTATATCCGCTATGGTCGGAAATCAGAACCTCGCGCTTGCCGGTTGCGGTGGCTTTGGAGACGACGCCCTGTTTTTCCATTTCCTCGATGATGCGGGCGGCGCGGTTATAGCCGATTTGCAGGCAACGCTGGATGAAGCTGGTGGAGGCTTTGCGTTCTCGCGCGACAATCGCCACGGCCTCGTCGTACATTTCGTCCACGCCTGAGCCGCCGCCGGGTCCGTCGCCAAAGAGCGCGCCCATGACTTCGCTGTCGCCGGTAAAGCCCTCGTCGGTAATTTCCTCGATATAGGCGGGCTCGCCCTGCGCCTTGAGATACGTCGTAACGCTCTCGACGTCATAGTCCGAGACGAACGGGCCGTGCACGCGGGCGATGCGTCCGCCTGCGGCCATATAGAGCATATCGCCCATGCCGAGAAGCTGCTCCGCCCCGCCCTCTCCCAGAATGGTGCGTGAGTCGATTTTTGAGGTCACGGCAAAGGAAATCCGCGTCGGGAAGTTCGCCTTGATCACGCCTGTGATCACGTCGACGGACGGCCTTTGCGTAGCCATGATCAGGTGTATGCCGGCGGCGCGCGCCATCTGCGCAAGACGCTGGATAGCGGATTCGACGTCTTTTCCGGCCACCAGCATCAGGTCAGCAAACTCGTCGACGACGACGACGATATAGGGCAGTTCCGTCATATCCATCGGCGTTTCTTCATAAACGGGCTTGCCCGTGTCGGGGTCAAAGCCCGTCTGGACGCGGCGGGTCAGGGATTCCCCCTTGCGGCGCGCCTCGCGCAGCCTGGCGTTGTAGCCCTCGATATTGCGGACTCCCAGTTTCGACATGGCGCGGTAACGCTCTTCCATCTCGTTGACCGTCCATTTCAGCGAAACCACGGCCTTGCCCGGCTCGGTGACGACCGGCGAAAGCAGATGCGGAATATCGTCGTATACGGACAGCTCCAGCATTTTCGGATCGATCATGATGAAGCGGCATTTTTCCGGCGGCAGGCGGTAAAGCAGCGAGAGGATCATCGTGTTGACCGCGACGGATTTCCCGGAGCCCGTCGTCCCGGCCACCAGCAGATGCGGCATTTTCGTGAGATCGGCGACGACAGGCTGACCGCCGATTTCCTTGCCCAGTATGAGAGGCAGCTTCGCATGCGTTTTCTGGACTTCGCGCGCCTCAAGCAATTCCCGCAAAAAAACCGTCTGGCGTTTGCGGTTCGGCAGTTCTATGCCGATGACGTTGCGACCGGGCACAACGGCGCAGCGCACGGACACGGCGGACATGGAACGGGCGATATCGTCGCTCAAGGAAATAATCCGCGAGGTTTTAATTCCGGGCGCGGGTTCGAATTCGTAAAGCGTAACGACGGGGCCGGGATGGATGCTGACGATCTCGCCGCGAACGTTAAAATCGCTCAGCACGTTTGATAGCATTTGCGCGTTCTTGCGCAGAAGCGCTTCATCGGGGCGTTCATCGGCGGCGCTCTGATCGATATCCTGCAGCAGGTTGACGGGCGGCAATTCCCATTCTCCGCCGCCGTCAAAACGAAAACGGTCCTGCGAGGCGGCTTTTGGAGGCTCTGAGGCAGGCGTTTTTCGGGGCGTTAAAATGGCGGGCTCTTTTGTGTCCGGCGGCGTTTCCGCGAAAGGCGCGGCGGCAACGTCCGGCTCAAGCTTTGGCGCGGTTATGCGCGGCGCTTTTTTCGGCTTCTTTATCGCCGGCGCGCTGCGGTCATTATCCCTGACCCATCCGGTAAAACGGTGAAAGGTTTCGAAAAGGAATTGAAACAGCAAAAGCGGGGCTTTCAGAGCTATCCTTAAAAAACAGGCCCAGCCATCGCGGCTGACCGCCAGCGCCATTGCAAAGCAGAACAGGCCAAGAAGCGCGGCAAAAGCGGCCGTCGCCATATGCGCGTAGCGTGGAACAACGGGCTGAAGCAAATCAGCGTTTACGTTCAGCATAAGCGTTCCGCCGCTGCCGCCGAGATAAGGCTGCGGCAGCCATCCTCCCGAAGGGACAACCGCAAGCGCGGTCGATAGCAGCAACGCCGCCATAACCGTCATGGCAAAACGGAACCAGAATGGCCGCAACGGCTTGCGTTTCAGCAATCTCCATGCCCAGGCGATAAAAACAAGGCTGAAAACGAGACTGCCCGCGCCCAGGCTTTGCAATAATAAATCCGAAAGATGGGCGCCCGGCAGACCAATCCAGTTTTGAACTTCCGTTTCAATAGGGCCGGCAGCGTTCCAGGACGGGTCAAGCCGGTTATAAGACATCAGCGCCAGAACCGAGATCAGCCCCAGAAAACCAAAAGTCAGGGCGAGCGTATCGACGATGCGCCGCGCAAGAAAAACCTGCGCTGATTCGGGCAATATGCCGCTGATTCTGTTCTTGCCCCTGCGGGGCGTTTTTCGTTTTGTGGCCATGAGGGTATGATTGAGAGGAAGTGAAACTTATGCACAGATATTACTGCTTTTCGGAAAAAGACACAAGGCAAGCTGTGCGCGGGCCCTTTTCACGCGCTCCGTAAAACAATAAAATGGGAGCTTAAAGGGGTTAATGCTTCATTAACCTTTATTCTTTTTGATCCCGTTGCAGCTGAGCAGAACTTTAAATTATTTCAGGGGCAAATTCTATGGCAGAAGCAAACAGGAAAGATAATTCCCAGCCAATCGAGTACAGCATTTACACTTATGATTTTCCGCAAGGCGAAGACAGGAAAAACAGCTGGGAAAAACAACTCACGACAGAGGATATGGACGAAGCCATCAAAAAAGCCGAGGGCTTTTTCGGTTCCGGCGATTATCTGAAGGTCGAGGTTAAGAAAAAGTATTTCGAGGAGAAAACCGGGCGCACCATCGACATGACCCTGCGGATGTTTGAAAGCCGGGAGAAGAAGGATTATAGCCTTTATATCTTTATTGTCCTCGCGCTCGTAGCAGGCATTGCGGCGTTCGGCCTGACTTTTTTTATAGGCGGCGGACAGTCCGGATAAAACGTCTACTGATTTTCCGGCAGTTCGCCCGTTGGATCCTGCTCGACAAGACCGGCGACTTGTTCAAAGACTTCAGCGTTTTCCGTCATCTGGACTTTAAGGGCCGGATTTTGCTCGCCGACAGTCCGGAAGAATACGGCGGCGTCTCTCAATAAGCGAGCGGCAAGTTCAGCGTAAGTTGTTGCCATAAATTTCTCCAAATCCAATACGTTTGCGACACTGCTCAGCATAAAGAACTGGAAACATGTGTGAAGTCTTTTTTATAGCAGTCTAGTAAAACGTCGTATGCGTATCGCTGCCAGATGAATGGATGCGGCGTATAAACGGTGATTTTTGGACCATGGCCAGCAAACGGTCTTTTGAAAACGGTTTTTTCAGAAAACCGTTCGCGCCATTTGCGCTGGCGCTGACCACGTTTGTTTTTTCCGTATCCACGCTCAGCATGATGATGAAGGCGTCCGGGTCGATTTTCTTAATCGCCTGCGTAGTTTCGTGCCCGCTCAGACCGGGCAAATGCACATCCATGAAGACCATGTCCGGAGCGTTATCAATGTAGTCGATAATCCCTTCTTCGCCGCTTTTCGCGTGGATCAGGTCATATTCCTTGTTCAGGATGTTTGCGGCGTAAGAAGCCGTAAATCGGTCGTCTTCAACTATCAACACCATCGGGTCCGAGCGCCGCTTGCGGCGCACCGAAATGCTCTGAACCTTGCTGTTGTCGCACATGCTTCTGTAGGCGTTCATGCGCTCCGCCGTTAAAAACTTGTGATCAGCGAGCTTCTGGCAGAGATAGAAGTCCTGGGAAAGAGACAGATATTCGCTGAACTTTTCAGGAAGCTTTGCCGACATTTCCCTGAATACGGCCAAAACCTTTTTCTCATCCTCGGCCTGAGACAGGCGGGCAAGCATTAATACGTCGGTATCCGTAAACTTGTAAACAAGCGCCGGTTTTATATTTTCAGCGTGCCTTTTCAACTCGCTGTAAAAATCCTTGCTTTCATTCTGGGCAACGGCGAGCTTGTCGATAATATTTTCAGGTTTGGAGATGAGCTTTGAGTGCGAGAGCTTGCGCGACAGGGCAAAGTGCAAACCGACCCAGCCTCTCGGATTCTCCTTGAGCTTTTCAAGATAAGTCAGAAAATGGTGTTCGGGGCTATCCGGAACCGTGTTCATAAATATGCCGTCTGTAAATTCTTCTCTAAAGTTTATTATTTTCCGCAAACGCTTAATTTTCAATGTAAAAGCTATTGAGAATTGTTTATCTTTCGACGACTGAATGTTTTCCGGGAAGAGGAGGGCGAAATGGCCGAAATTTATGACTGCGTCTTGAAAAACGGAAAAGTTGTTTTGCCTGCAGGCGTCTACGAGACGAATATCGCTGTCAGCCAGGGCAGAATCGTCGCTATCGGCGACGCGCCCGGCAGTAAGGCGGAAAAGGTTATAGATTGCCGCGGGCTGCATATCCTTCCCGGCCTTATTGACTCGCAGGTGCATTTCCGCGAGCCGGGCATGGAACAGAAAGAAACGCTGCGCACTGGTATGAAAGCCGCAATTTGCGGCGGCGTGACCTCCGTTTTCGAGATGCCCAATACCAATCCTCTTACCACGACGCCTGAAGCGTTGAGCGACAAGCTTGACCGCGCCGCCGAAGAAGCCTGGTGCGATTACGCCTTTTATTTTGGCGGAACGGCCGGAAACGCGGCGCATCTCAAGGAATGGGAAAATCTGAGAGGCGTGTGCGGAATCAAGATTTTTATGGGCTCTTCGACCGGCGACCTTCTCACTGCTACGGATGAAGACGTCGAAGCTGTGCTGAGTTCCGGGAGACGCGTTGTCGCCGTTCATTCCGAAGACGAGGCCATGATGCGGGAAAACAGGGAGACAATTCTGGGCGAAAGTACGGATGTCGCGATGCATCCCGTCTGGCGCTCTGTTGAAGGTTGCCTGTCTTCAACCCAGCGGCTGGTGCGTCTTGCCCGCAAAACCGGGCGGCGCGTTCATGTGCTCCACATTACGACGGCGGAAGAAATGGAATTCCTGAAAGACAACAAGGACGTCGCAAGCGTCGAGGTTCTTGCCAACCATCTGACGCTGCATGCGCCGGAATGTTATGAGCGTCTCGGCGCGCTAGCCCAGCAAAACCCGCCGATCCGGGAAAAACATCATCAGGAAGCGCTCTGGAAGGCCGTAAATAACGGACTGGTCGATATACTGGCTTCCGATCACGCCGCGCATACGCTTGAGGAAAAAGCGCAAACCTATCCGAAAAGTCCGAGCGGCACGCCCGGGGTTCAGACTCTGGCGCCGGTTATGCTCGACCATGTAAATAAAGGCCGCCTGAGCCTGGAACGGCTTGTGGATCTGCTCTGTTACGGGCCTGAACGCATACACGGAATTGTACGAAAGGGGCGCATTGCCGCCGGTTATGACGCGGACTTTACAATCGTCGATATGAAAGCCGAGCGGACCATTACAAACGCGCAGCAAAAATCAAAGGCCGGATGGACGCCTTACGATGGCATGAAGGTCACGGGCTGGCCCGTGATGACGGTATTGCGCGGAAATGTCGTAATGCGCGAGGATGAAATTCAAGGCGGCCCTGTGGGAAACATTATTTCTTTTAAAGAGAGTTTAAATGGACATTAGGAACTGTGCGGATAAAATTGCTGCAGTCTGATTGTGCGACGAAAAACAGTCAGTTGCTGAAGCCCGTGGCTAGGGTACGGATTTTGTGCTATAATTAATGCAATCAAGGAGGACATAAAATGGTTGCTCGTCGTGAAGATAACAAAAAAAAGGGTGGCAAAAGAGGAGGCGCCAGCCTCAACGAAGAGGACTACTTCGCCAAGATGAACGAAGAGGCTCTTAAAAAAATTCTGAAAAAGCCCGAAAAGGACGATGATAAGAAAGCTGACGAATAGTGTTTTTATAAAGACAGTTCCATGCACGATCCAGCACGTGAAGAGTCCCGTGATTTTAGGCCGCTTTTTGACTCAAGAGGCCTGATTCCTGTTGTCACAGCCGATCACCGGACAAACCAGGTTCTCATGCTGGCCTGGATGAACCAGGAAGCGATTGACAGGACGATTGCAACAGGCGAGGCGCATTACTGGAGCCGCTCGAGAAAAGAACTCTGGCGTAAGGGAGAAACCAGCGGCAACGTACAAATCGTAAAAGAAATCAGGACGGACTGCGATCAGGATTCCTTGCTCATGTCCGTCGAGCAAAAAGGCCCCGGCGCCTGCCATACCGGCCGCAGGACGTGTTTTTACCGCAAGCTGGAAGATGGCCACACGCTTTCTTTTTGTGAATAGCTCATAGTTTCTGTTCCCTTTTCCATTCAAATCGTGTCTAATTGAAAGCGTTTCAGCGCGTTTACCTTAGTAAATTCAGCGTATAAAAACCGGACTAAATCCCATTAAAATATTAAATGCATTGTTAATTAATTTTATCTAATACTAATAGAGGGGGAAATTTTTGTAGCTATTTT
>CAZCIB010000029.1:0-27908 GCA_964498755.1 uncultured Pseudobdellovibrionaceae bacterium
TCAGTGAATCATAAATCTCATCGCCTATCAGATATTTCTCACGCGATTACCCTGACTTATCCAAGCTGCGCGGTTAACGAATATGTAATGATTTCCGTTTAAGAATTGTGTGTAAAAGGCAAGAAGCCGCAATCCTCACCAGCGTACACTTATGACCCAGTTCGACCATCACGACAAAACAACCTTCAAGGCAGGCGACCTTCTTATTAAGCAAGGCGAAGAAGGAGACTGCGCCTATATCATTGAAGAAGGCAGCGTTGAAATTTACATTGAGCAAAAAGACGGCAGCTTGCATAAAGTTGGCTCAAGGGGACCAGGATCGATTGTTGGCGAAATGGCGATCGTGGATAATGGCCCGCGCGTGGCAACAGTCAGCGCCATTGAAGACTGCCGCGTCATTAAAATAAGCCGGGATGATTTCTCGAGGAAACTCACAACGTCAGATCCCGTCCTGCAAATGATCATGCAGGTCATACTGACGCGTTACCGCGACATGCTTGCGCGCACATCCATCATGAAAGAAGACAAAACGCCTTTCCCGAAGAAATCCGAGCAAACTTTTTCTCTGGAAGGCGACACGATTACGACCCTGAAAATCACGAACGATTTTCAGGAAGCTCTGGAAAACAAGGGCCTTTCGCTTCACTACCAGCCGATTATTAATCTGGCGAACGGCTCGCTAGCCGGGTTTGAAGCCCTGATGCGCTGGGAGCATCCGGAGCGCGGCTTTATCTCGCCGGCCATATTCATCCCGATCATCGAGGATTCCGGCTTGATACTCGAAGCCAGCGCATGGGCGCTTGATGAAGCCTGCCGCGCGCTAAAACGCATAGAAAGCCGGACGGGATACAATAACGCGCTTTATATGAGCGTGAACTTCTCGGCGACGGACTTTGCCGCAGAAAATTTTGTCGACAGCGTCTATAACACCTTGAGCGCGACAGACGTTCAGGCGCAAAATCTGTGTCTGGAAATTACCGAACGCATTCTGATGGGCCAGCCGGATAATGCGCGCGAAACGCTTGAAATGTGCAGCAGGGCCGGTATGCGCATCTCTATTGATGATTTCGGGACAGGGTACTCGTCTCTAAGTTACCTGCATTACTTCCCGATCCAGACATTAAAGATCGACCGCAGCTTTATCATTGAAATGATGCACAAAGAGCAAAGTCTTGCGCTTGTGCGCTCAATCATCAGCCTCGGGAAAAGCCTGAACATGAAGGTCATTGCGGAAGGCGTTGAAAACAGGGAAGAGGCCGTTGTCCTGAAAGAAATGGGATGCGACGCAGCGCAAGGCTATTACTTTGCCAGGCCGCAATCCGAGGTGGATATGATCCGCGCAATCCAGTCCGGGACTTTTGACAGCGGCGAAATGTTTGCACCGGCTCCATAACTCCCCCTACCACACTGAATTACCTTTATTTTTGCGCATTCAGGCCTTTTTACCGCATTTTTCTAAAATGCTATGTAAAAATTACTTTTTATTAATCTATCCCCTTTTACACTGAGGATGTGTATGGGGCGGACTTTCTAAATTTTTACCCATAACCTGTTGAAAAATAGAAATTTAGCGACTTTAAAGAAGACGACTCAGGGGAAGAGAAAATGGCACAGGCAATCACGGGCGCAGATACAACGCAAACGGCTGCAAACACAACCAATCAAACGCTGACTGTGCATAACGGACAAGTCAATGTCCCCGACGGCAGCTTTATTTCCAATGCGGAGCTGGTGCGTGACGGTTATGACCTCGTTCTTGAAACGCCTGAAGGCGCGCTCGTCATCGAGAACTATTTCTTAATGGAGCCTACCCCGAATATAGTCTCGCCAGACGGCCTGACCCTCTCGCCGCAACTTGTAAATTCTTTTGTTCAAAGTACGCCGGAATACGCGCAGATGGGTACATTAAGCGACGTCAGTCCGGTCGGCTCCGTTCAGGAAGTCTCCGGCGAAGCGACAGTCACGCGCGCCGACGGCACAATCGAGCCTGTAACGATCGGCACGCCGATCTTCCAGGGGGACGTTGTCGAAACGGACGCGGAAGGCGCCGTCAACATCGTCTTTATCGACGAGACAAGTTTTGCGGTTTCGGATAACGCGCGTCTGGCCATTGATGAATATGTCTTTGATCCGGTCACGGAAAGCGGCGAATCGAATTTCTCGGTTCTTCGCGGCGTCTTTGTTTTTACCAGCGGCCTGATCGGACGGGACGATCCGGACGATGTCGAGATCGAAACGCCCGTCGGCTCAATCGGCATTCGCGGCACGACGATTGCGGGCGATGTCGATGCAGGAGAAATCACGGTTATTGAAGGCGCGATTGTCCTGCGCGCGCACAACGGCGCGGAAATGACCCTTGCCGAACAATTTGAAACGGCCAAATTCGATATGACGACCGGAGAAATCGTCTCCATGGGCAAGCTCAGCGCGAATGATGTCGGCGCGAAATTCAGCGCAATCGGCAAAGTCGCCCCGGTCTTTGTGAATTCTCTTGGCGAAGACGCGACGGTTAATGAAACAACTCAAGGCGAAGAAGCTCAGGAAGCTTCGGAAGAAGCGCCGGTCGAAGAAGGCGCAGGAAACGAGGATGCGGCTACTGAAGACGCGCCCGCGGAAGAAAGCGTCGGAGAGGAAGCCGCTTCAGAAGAAGCCGCAGCGGCGGAAGACGGCGCGACGGATGCGTCTGAAAGCGCGGACGCCACGCAAACAACGACGACAATGGAACAATCAAGCGCAGGCGACGATTCTCTGGCTATCAGAACGAGTTCAACAGAGACGCCATCAACCGGTCCGGCGCAAACAAACGCTTCATCAGACAACGCGGACAGCTTCAGCGCGGACACAACCAGCGCAAGCGACAATACTGCTAACAACACAACAAGCCCCTTCACGACGAGTGACGGTACGTCAACCTCCGAAAACCAGCAACAACCGCCCAATACGCTGGATGGATCAGGAGGCGGCAATGATGCTGCGGCCGGCTCAACCGGGCGCGGCGGCATTGATCTGGAAGACGCAACGCAAGTACGCGTCAAACAGGTAAATACGAACAACTTTAACGCAGAAGGCATTGCCGTGTCCGCGCTTGGAGACGTCGATAACGACGGCGGGCTGGACTTTGGCTTCCTGGGCAAAGGTCCGGACAATATCTTCGTGATTGACGACGACGGGGCCAGTTCCCAGCTCGGCCCGAACGCGGCCGGCGGCGATTTTGATATGGCTGCGCTCGGCGACGTGGACGGCGACGGAAAGGATGACTTTATCGTCGGCTTGTCCAGAGGCGAGGCGATTGTCAACGGAACGGCGACAGATAGCGGACAGGTTTATTTCAGCAGCGGCGACGGCATAATCGTGGAGCTGGAAGACATTGGCGGCGGGGACATGACTTCGGAAGACGGTTTTGGTTACAGCGTCGCCGGCGTTGGCGATCTTAATCAGGACGGCTACGCCGATATGGTCTTTTCCGCGCCTTCCGGCGCAGGCGGCGCAGGGGCGGTTTACCTTCTCTACGGCGAAGACGGGCTTTTCGCAAATAACATCGACATGAGCAATGTAGATGTCGCCCTCACTGGCCCTGGCGGAAATAACAGCCTGTTCGGCCAGAGCGTTACGGGAGCCGGGGACATGAATGGCGATGGCTTTGACGAAGTCGTCGTCGGCGCGCCCGGCGAAAATAAAGTTTACGTCTATGGCGGCGGCGATCTCTCGAACACGGTTATGACCGTAACGGGACCCGGTACGGGCGACCAAAACGGCTTCGGGCACGAGGTCATTGGCGGCTTCGACGCGAACGCCGACGGCAAGGGCGATTTTGTGATCGCTTCCGACTATGGGGCCTATGTCGTTTATGGCGGAACCGGCAATCTGGACGTAAGCGCTCTGAATGGCGCAAATGGCTTTAAGATCTTCAGCGGCGCAGGCGAGATCGTCAGCGGCGGACTGGCCGGGGATTACAACGGCGACGGCCACAACGACCTGGCGATTGTCACAAGCCGTTACGATGGCTCTCAGCATATCAATGATATTTTCGTCCTGTTTAGCGATCCCGCGCTTGGCCCGAACAGCGGCGGGGCCTTCGATATTGACTCGATCATGGGCCACCCCGCGCGTGGCGACTGGCTGACATGGGACGGTGCGCACAGAGGTGAAAGCATTGAAGTTTCCAGCGCAGGCGACCTGAATGGCAATGGCTTTGATGACCTGATCATCGGCTCCGGCGAAGCGGGCGACGTTTACGTGGTCCACGGCCGTCCAAGCGGGGATAAACAACTCATTGCGACGGCTGATGATCAAAGCCTCGTTGGCGGCAAGCTCTCCAATACGCTGCACGACAACAGCTTCGGCGGCCTGAGCATGCGTGCAGGCGCAGGCAACGATACCCTTGTCGTTGGCGACGCTTATGTCGACGGCGCGGGGCTCGAACACAGGGTGTTGGACGGCGGAGCTGGAACGAACGACACGCTCAAAATTGTCGGCAACGCCGCATCGGACGTCAACTTCAGCAAGGTAAACGAACTCAGGGGCATAGAACGCATAGACATAGCCAACGGCGAAGCGGATTCCCTTACCCTTACCACGGAGAATATCTTCGATATGGCTGGCGATCTCTATTACGATCTGAATGGATCCTTTGGAGAAGCGTATGTTCTGAAAATCGAAACGGACGCGACAGGCGACAACATAAGGATCGAAAACCTCGGCACGGAATGGGTTTCCCAGGACGTCTCCGCAATCGACGAAGCAGGCTATATCGGCTACGCGCATACGTCCGAAAATCATGTTCTGCTTATTGACGCAAACGCGGATAACGTGCAGACGATCGTGTAGCCTTTACTTGCTCGTGGCGACGTAAACGCCGTCCCAGTCCGGGCCCGGCAGGTTTTTGATCATCTCCGTAATGCGCGCGCGGTAAACGTCATAAAGCATATGATATTCCGGCGGACACAAATCCCGGCAACTTTCCGCCCTGCCCCAGGCCTGATCAAAGTTCTGCGCCCTGTAGTCGTCAATCATCTGATCGTGCAAAATTTTCCAGTTCGTGAATAAATCCGTTTCCGCAAACGCCTCATCCCCAACCAGCGTAAACACGCGCACCGGTTTCATTTTGCCCTTAACCTGAACCAGGTCGACTTCCAGAAATGCGAAATCTCCGGCGTCGCGCATGGTTTTCTCGCCCAGAAGATTCGTCAGGCCATAATTCTTCGTCTGCCCCTCAAGACGAGAGGCGAGATTCACAGTATCGCCGAGCGCGGAATAGGCGAAACGCTGTTTCGAGCCCATATTGCCGACGGAGGCCATGCCGGTGTTCACGCCGACCCCGGCCTGCAGGACGATCGGCTTTTCGTCTTTTTCCGCAGCCCTGTCCGCCAGCATGTCGTTGATCGGTTTTAATGCCTCGTTCATGCCGAGAATCGTCCGGCAAGCCAGGGCGGGGTGATTATCCACGTCCAGCGGCGCATTCCAGAACGCCATCATGGCGTCGCCCATATATTTATCGATCGTGCCGCGATTTTGCATCACAAGATCCGACATCGGCGTCAGGAAATCATTCATCAGCTGAATAAGCTCTTCCGGGCTCAAACCTTCGGAAAGAGACGTAAAGCTGCGGATATCCGTGAACATAACCGTCAGCTCCCGTGTTTCGCCTCCGAGCTTGAGCTTGTCGGGGTCTTTTGTCAGCTCCTTCATAAAGTCCGGCGAGATATAAAGGCCGAAGGCCTGACGCACCTGCCTGCGCTCCGCTTCCGTGCGCACATAAGTCAGAAGCGCCGACGTCGCGTAAAGCACGGCAAGACTGATTCCCGGATAAACAGGATCAATCAGGATTAAATGCTCCGAAAAGCCGTACCATGAGATACTGGCGATCGCGAATATCACGCCCAGCGTAAACACGGAAAGAAAAAGCGCCCCGACAAACGGCGCCAGAGAAATAATCGTGAACCCCGCAATGGCGATGACGAGCAGCTCCATCCCGGCGATGAACCAGGGGCGCAATAAAAACTGTCCGGTCATGATCTGCTCGGCGACGTTCATATGCACTTCCACGCCGGGAATAAAAAGATCAATCGGCGTGGAGCGGATATCGCGCAGCCCCTCGGCGCTCGTGCCGATAAAGACAATCCGGCCGCTGATGTCGTCTGGATCGGCCTCGCCGTCAAGGACTTTCCATGCCGGGATATAGGTCTCGGGACGCGCTTCGCTGAAATACACATGAAGCCGTCCGTCGACATCGAGCGGCACATTGAAATTGCCGACCTTCATGCTGTAAGGCGGGTGAAACGCGCCGCCCTCTTCCGCAGGGACTTCCCTAATTCTGACGAGCGAGCGGGCATGGTGCGCGACTCGCACGGCCTCCACGGCTAGCGCGGGGTAAATGCCTTTCGTTTGCCTGTCGTCTCCGACATATCGAAACAGAAGCGGGACAAGCCGGATCAGGCCGTCAATATCGGGACTGACGGCGAAACTCCCGTTTCCGGCGGCCGCCTGCGAAACCACGGGAATGTTTGTCGTGACCGCGCGCATCGGGTAAAGCGTATCTGAAATGGACTTGGCATCGCCCTTAAAGCCGATGGGCTGGGCGATTCGGGGTTTGTTGAACTGCTCGAGCGCATGATCGGCGCGGGTGAATCCAGTCACGACGTTACCCGCCTCGCGTATCGCTTCGGCCAGAACCTCGTCGTTATCGGGCAAGCCTTCAAAAGCCGCTTTCAGCCGCTGTCTGTCCTGTTCGTTCTGTATATTTTTCAGGTAGTTATCCGGCGATGTTCTGTCCGGCTCCGCAAAGACGATATCAAAGACGATTGCGCGCGCCCCCAAAGTATGCAGCCGCTCAACCATCTCCGCCATCACATTGCGCGGCCAGGCCCACTGGCCGACTTTTTGCAGCGACTCCTCGTTGATATCGACCATAGCCACAAGATCGGTAGTCTCGCGCGGCTTGATGCGGTTGTAATGGTCGAAGGCGAGATAGCGCAGCGAGCGCGTCCAGTCGAAATCATAGCCCCGCACCGCCAGAAGGCCGACCAGCATAATCAGCATAAGAACAAAATGGAGCCAGCGGCTGGTGAGGAATCTGGACATTCAACAGAGCTAAGATGGGAAAGATTCACCGGGTTTAAACGCCGTTTTCATCTCTTCTTGTGTCATTCTTCGCCCATTTGCTTTAAAAAAATCATAATTTGCCTGTAATTTTTTTAAAGTAGCAGCGCGCTTAAAAACTCTGCCGAGCTTATTAATATCATCATCAGTAAAATCAGCTTCGCCGCCAATCAGCTGATCAAGACGATCCCGGTCCAAACCGCTGCGCGCCGATAAAACTTTTGCGTCTATTTTCCGGTTGCGCATATATGCCCGCTCAAGAATACCTCCCGGATGCGGCGGCTCTTTATGTGAGAGATCCACGTTAGCATTCTCTGTCATGGCAGTACCCTTCCTTGCTAATAGGAAGTAACGATATCACTACGACAAAACCCGATCAATCAGCATTAAGCGCGCATGGAAGGCGAGGCTGGTGAGGAATCTGGACATGATCCTACCATCATAAAATTTTCTTCCTCCTTGCAAAGGGGGGAGATTAAGAAAGACAGTTTTGACCGGGAATATAATTTCTTTGACTATTCATCGCTCCCGCATCACGCTGTCCCGCGCCTGAAGGACCGGTTTGGCGAGATATTCGAGGATCGTGCGCTTGCCGGTGATGACGTCGACCTGCGTGACCATGCCGGGCGTAACGGGCAGCGGATTTCGCTCTGAGCCGAGATGGTTCCTGTCCGTGCGCACTTCGATTTCAAAGAAAATATTGCCGTCGCGATCATTGACGCTGTTCGCGCCGATGCGCACGACTTCCCCGTCGAGACTGCCGTAACGCTGCGGATCATAGGCCGTGACCTTGACTTTGGCGTCCTGCCCGGGCTCGAGAAAGGCGATATCGTTCGGAGAGACGCGCGCGACGACTTTCAGATCGTCGTCAATCGGCACGATCTCGATCAGACGCTGGGCGGGCTCGATCACGCCGCCGATTGTCTTGATCGAGACGTTGTTGACGATCCCGCGCACGGGCGCGCGCAGCTCCGTGCGGAACACGCGGTCTTCTATTGATTTCAGGCTTTCCTGCAGCGCGGCGATATCGGTCTCAACCTCGTTCAGTTCCTCAAGCGCCTGTGAACGCGCCTTATCGCGCTGGTCTTTCAGGCTTTTTTCCGCAGCGCGAAGTTCTGCCTCCGTGCCCGTGCGGCGCTCGCGGGCGGCGCGAAGCTGTCCCGATATTTCCGAGAGCTCCCTTTCAAGGCGGATTTCATCGATTTTCGGCGCGGCTTTCTGGGCCACCATGCGCCTTGTAATGTCCAGCTCTTTTCTCAAGAGCGCGGCGCTGTTGGTGAAGCTGTTGATCATGGCGTTCACTTCGGCCAGCTCCGCCGTGCTTTTCTCGATCCTGTCCTGCAGGATATCGAGCTTGTTTTGCAGTTCCTGCTGGCGCGATTCGTAGAGCGCCTTTTCATTGGCGGCAATTTCCGGCGCGCGCACGGCAATATCCTCGGGCAGCGTAAAAGCCTCGCCGCTGGCTTCGGCCTGCAACCGCGCTTTCTTGATCGCTAGACTGACAAAGCGCGCTTCCGTGCCGCGCTCTTCCGCCGAGAACTGGATATCGCTGATCCTGAGCAAGACCTGGTCTTTTTCAACGATGTCGCCTTCCGTAACCAGAAGCTCCTGCAATATCCCGCCTTCAAGGCTCTGGATCACCTGGATTTCACGGGTCGGCACGACCTGCCCCTGCCCGCGCGCGAGAATTTCCACCTCGCTCACCGCCGCCCATATAAAAAACAAAACCACCAGCGCGGCGATGCTGCCCAGCAATATGTTAGAGGTCAGCGTCGGCTTGATGTGCCGGGCCGCCTCAAGATCGGACATGAAATCGACGTCGTCATGGTCGCTCATGATTTTTTCTCCGCCTCTATCTTGCCCGCCGCCAGAGCAGCTAACACCTTGTCGCGCGGGGCGTCGGTCAGCAACGAGCCCTGATCTATCAAAATGAGCCTGTCCACCATGCTCAAAAGCGGATGCCGGTGCGTGATCAGTATAAGCGTCTTGTTTTCCGCGTGTTCATGCACGTGCGCTCGAAACGCCTCCTCGGCCTGCACGTCCATGGCGTTTGTCGGCTCGTCGCAAACCAGAACGCGCGGGTTCGTCAGCATCGCGCGCGCCAGCGCGACGGCCTGCCGCTGTCCGCCAGAGAGCCCTTCGCCGCGCTCGCCCACAGGCGCGTCATAGCCCATCGGGTGCCGCTGGATGAATTCATGTACGCCCGCCGCGATCGAGGCGTTGAGGATTTCTTCTTCTGTCGCCTGCGGGCGGCTCACGGTAATATTTTCGCGCACCGTACCGGAAAACAGCATGACGTCCTGCGCAATATAGCCAACGCTGCGCCGCAAATCGGCGGGGTCGATCTGGCGGTAGTCCGTATCATCCACCAGAATTGTTCCTTCCGCCGGTTCATACAACCCGAGTATCAGGCGCGCGATCGTGCTTTTGCCGGAGCCGATGCGCCCGATAACGCCGACCTTTTCCCCCGGATTAATAGTGAAAGAGACGTTGTCGAGGATTTTCCGGTCCGTTCCGGGATATGAGAATCTAACCTTGTCAAATGTGATTTTTCCTTTTAAATCGGGACGATGCAGGAAGTTGACGTTTGCCGGCCGCTCAACCGGCTTATGCATCACCTCGTCCAGCGTTTTATAGGCCGAGCGCGCCTGATGATACCGCGTCATAAGATTGGCGATCTGGCCGATCGGGGCTATCGCGCGCCCGCCCAGTATGACGCAGGCGATCAGCGCGCCCATCGAAATCTCCCGCTCCTGCACCAGATACATACCGAGCAAAACGACGAGGATTGTTGCGCTTTGCTGCAAGAGCGTCGCCACGTTTACGCCCATTGAGGAGACAAACCGCGATTTCTGGCTCCAGACGGCGTTCTCGCCAACGATATCCCCGTATTTCGCGCGGATGCGCCCGTCTGCGCCAATCGCCTTGATGGTCTCGAGACCGTGAATGCTCTCGACAAGCAAACCGTGTTTGCTCTCCGCCAAGTGCACCGATTTGCGCACAAGCTTCCTGAGCGGAACCTGAAGGATCAGGCCGGTAATAATCACCGAAACGATCAGGAACGCAAGCAAAAACGCGATCGGCCCACCCAGCATATAAATCACGAATAAAAATAGAATGCTGAACGGCAGATCAACGAGCGTGGTTAAAGTCGCGGATGTCAAAAAATCCCGCACCGAATCAAAATCCCGCAGCATATTGGCGAACACGCCGCTGGAAGACGGACGCGCCGCGAGCTTCATGTCCATGACCTGATCAAAAATCCGCCGCGCAGCCACGACATCGATCCGCCGCCCGGCCAGATCAACAAAATACCCGCGCAAGGTGCGAATAATAAAATCAAAAACATAAACCGTCAGCGCGCCTATGCCCAGAACCCAGCCCGTCGCAATCGCATTATTCGGGATCACGCGGTCATAAACCGTCATGATGAAAATCGGCGAGGTAAGCGCGAACAGATTAATGAGAATCGCCGCAACGAACACCCGTCCGTAAATGCCACGGTTATCAATAAACAGGCTCTTGAACCAGTGGCGTTCCGAATCCTTTTCCGCTTCCTTGTCTTTATCTTCCTGAACAGCGGCCCGTCGATGCGCAAAAATCGCGTAGCCCGAATAATCCTTCTCAAGCGTTTTAAGCGATATCTCCCGCACATCCCCGTCTTCGGGCGCAAAGATCCAGGCCTTGCCCGCGCGCCTATCCAGCTTCATCAGGACAACAGCGTAATTTTTGCCCAGCACAAGAACGGCGGGTAAAACGGTTTCCGGGATATCTTTCAGGTCGCGGTGAACGATGCGCGACTTCAAGCCCTGCCGCTGCGCGGCGTCGCAAAACAGCTGCGGCGACATGCCGCGCCCGTCATAGGCAAGGCCGGCGCGAATCGCCTCGGCGGACTTGGCCTTGCCGAAACGCCCGGTCAGAAAAACAAGACATTCAAGAAGCGGATCAATTTTCGCCGCTGCCCGCGTCAGTTCCGGGTCGGCTTTCACTGTCCGGGTTTTGTCCTGTGACGGGGGCTTCTGGCTTTTCTGCGGTGGCTGCTTTTGCGTTGACATACGAGGCCGGTACGATGTTCAAGGATTCCTGCAATCTTCCCATGCCGGCGAGTACGCTGAACTTCGCCGCCAGTAAACGGTATTTTGCACCAATCCGGTCGAGTTGTGCAGTGAAAAGCTGATTTTCCGACTGTAAAACTTGTAAAAGGGTTACAATGCCACCTTCAAACTGCGTCCTGTTGGTGGCCGCAAGGTCGGTCATCAGGATCTCACGGCGCACATAGATTTCATTTTGCTCTTCCGCCGTTTCCATTTCCGCAAAGGCGGCGCGCAAGTCTCGCTCGATCCGGCGGCGCGTTTCATCCACCCGCGCTTTCTGGCTTTCAGCTTCGAAACGGCGGCGCGAAATTCTGCTGAACTGCTCACCGCCGGTTGAAAAATTCCAGTTCATTTTGAGAAGCCCGCGCGCATCGATTACCTCGCCGCCTATCAGGTCACGCAGGTCTTTTCTGAAATAGGACAGCTCGGCGTTTAGCTCGGGGTAGAGCGTCCCTTTTTCAACGTCAATTTCATCAAAGGCCGCCTTGGCCCGGTATGCGCTTACGTCAATGCTGGGATGATTGGCCAGCGCATATTTCAGCGCCTGCCGCTGCGGAGGTATCAGGCTCTCCTGCAGAACGGGCAGACTGAGACTCCCTTGCGGATAATCGCCGACGACTTGCGCGTAATTCGCCCGCGCGACTTCAAGCTGGCCCTCGCTTTCGATACGGACATTATCGAGCATAATGCGCATGTCTTCGGCCTGGCGCAGTTCAGCCTCGTCCGCGGCGCCTTCCGCCACCATATTCTTGAAGCGGGCGATATAATCATCAATTTTTTCGGCGAACGATTCTATGACCGCTTTTTCTTCTGCGGCGCGCAATACGCTCAAATAGGCGAGAGAGGCCTGCAAGGCCAGCTGCTCGCGCACCTCGACGATCGCCTTGTTCGCCGCGCCGCGTCTGTCTCTGGCGGCTTCCACGCGGTTTTCAACCTTGAATCCGTCAAAGATCGGCTGCGTCACGGTGATGCTGCCTTCGTGATTCCAGGAATAACCGGCGCCGCGCGTCACGCTTAAACCGCGGCTTGTGGAATTGTCGGCATAGACGCGGCCCGTTGCGGCGCTCGCCCGGATGCGCGGGAAGTAACCGGCGAACTGTTCCTGCTGGGCCTCGATTGCGGCGTCGCGGGTCGCTATCGCCGCCTCCACGCCGGGATGCGTATTGAGAGCAGAGACGACGGCTTCCTGCAACGACTCGGCTTGCGCCGTAGCGGTCCCCACGCCGAGCGCAACGCATGCGGCGGTGGCCAGAAGGGAGCTATGGATTATTTTTCTCATAACAAGATGCGGGACCAGAAGCGGTTGCGCGAGACATACTCTATAAATCTAAACAAAACCAGCGCAGCAAGCAAGGTTATTCACAGAATTAATAATAACGGCCCGTTCCTGCGTACGGTTTTTGTTTACCCGGGCCTTTGGAGTCTTCACAAACGCCGCCAATTGAGTCATGTTCTGAATCGTCATCATGAATTAACGATTCTGTAAGGAGCGACTCCGTGGCCCTGAAAATTGCCGTCCCGAACGAAGCCAAAAACGACGAGCCGCGCGTGGCCGTCTCGCCCGATACGATTAAGAAGCTTGCCGGCCTTGAATGCCAGGTCACGGTTGAGAGCGGCGCAGGCGACAAGGCCTCCTTTACGGACGCAATCCTGAAAGACGCTGGCGCGAAAATCGCCAAGGACCGGGAGAGCGCCCTGAAAGACGCGGACGTTATTTTATGCGTGCGCGCCTCCTCCCTGAATTTTTCCGATCCGCTGAAAAAAGGCGTCCTGGTAATTGGCCTGGCCGAACCGCATAATAACGCCGACGCGATTAAAAAATGCGCATCCGGTAAGATCGACCTGTTCTCCATGGAACTATTGCCGCGGATTACGCGCGCGCAGGCGATGGACGTGCTGTCCTCGCAGGCGAACCTTGCCGGGTACAAGGCCGTTCTGGACGCCGCCGAATATTACACGCGCGCCTTCCCGATGATGATGACGGCGGCGGGCACAATCCCGCCCGCGAAAGTGTTCGTCATGGGCGCGGGCGTGGCCGGTCTGCAGGCCATTGCGACAGCCAAGCGTCTCGGCGCGGTCGTCTCGGCGACGGACGTGCGCCCGGCTGCGAAAGAGCAGGTCAAATCGCTTGGCGGCTCGTTCGTCGCCGTCGAGGACGACGAGTTTAAAGAAGCCGAAACAGCGGGCGGTTACGCCAAGGAAATGTCAGCCGAATACAAAAAGAAACAGCAGGCGCTGATTGAGGAAACGATCCAAAAGCAGGACATCGTGATTACGACCGCGCTGATCCCCGGGTGCCCTGCCCCGAAACTTGTGACGGAAGCCATGGTCAAATCCATGAAACCGGGTTCCGTGATCGTCGACATGGCCGTGGAGACGGGGGGCAACTGCGAAATTTCACAGGCCGGGAAAGTGATCAACAAACATGACGTCACCATCATCGGACATAAGAACATCCCGGGACGGCTTGCGACCGACGCGTCAAACCTTTACGCCAAGAACCTGTTGAACCTTCTCAACCTGATTATCGATAAAGAGGATAAGTCGCTCAAGATCGACTGGGAAGACGAGGTCATCAAAGGCATTGCCCTGACGCGCGACGGCAAGGTCATCCACCCGAATTTCGGCGGCCCGAAAGAAGCGCCCAAGGAAGACGAAAAAGAAAAGAAAGAAGAAAAAACGGAAGCGAAGGACGAAAACAAAAAGGCTGAAAACGAGAACAAGCCCGCGCCGAAGAAAAAATCCGCGGCCAAAAAGAAAACGGCTTAAAAAATCCCTCTCCCTAAAGGGAGAGGGCGGCGAAGCTTCGCTTTGGCTTTAGACAAAGCGTTAGCTGAGCGGGTGAGGGATACAAACGCAGACATGATCCCTCACCACTGCGGCTAACATTTCTCTGAAATGTAAGCCTCGTTGCCTCTCCCTGAAGGGAGAGGCTGTAAAAAGAGCAAGAGGAAGAAATATGAGTGAAGACACAGCAAGCGAAAACGCGAAGCTTCTCGCCGAGAAGAAACAGCTCACGGAACAGGCCGCCGATCTGGCGACGCTGCTTGAGCAGGCAAGAGACAAGGCCTATGAACTTGGCGTCAATGTCAGTGAAACGGTTTCGCACGCTGCGCATGGCGGCGAGGGCGCGTTCATGATCGGCCTTACGGTCTTTGTCCTGGCCTGTTTCGTCGGCTACCACGTCGTCTGGCGCGTCACGCCCGCGCTGCATTCGCCCCTGATGGGGATCACGAACGCGATTTCGTCAGTGATTATCGTCGGCGCGATTATTGCCCTCGGCGCGGTCGGCAAGGAAGGCACGGAAGTTTCCGGCTTCTCGCAAATCCTTGCGTTTCTGGCCGTAACGCTCGCATCCGTGAACATCTTCGGCGGATTTATTATAACGCGCCGCATGCTGCATATGTTTAAGAAGAAAGGATGAACGAGTCGGAAGCCATTATCGAACAACTGCGCGCGCTCAAGCCTGTGCTGCAGGAAGAGATGGGGATTACGCGCCTGCGGGTTTTCGGCTCCGTCGGACGCGGGGAAGCCGGACCGGACAGCGATGTCGACCTGATTGCGGATTTCGAGAAAATGCCGGGCTGGGACTTTTTTACGATGGATGAAAAGATAAGCGAGATGTTGGGCGGCAGAAAGGTCGATTTCACGACGGAGGGCGGTTTGCACCGATACCTGAAAAAAAGAATTCTGGCTGAGGCGAGAGATGTCTGGAGCAAATGACTGGCTGTTTCGGATACAGGATATGATCGAACACATGGATTTTATCAGTGAAAGCCTGAGCCGGGTCGAAAAGCGCGAATTCCTCAATGACAGGGTACTTTGCCAGTCGACGGAAAGAAGCTTTGAAGTGATTGGCGAGGCCGCGCGATTCGTTCCTGCGCATGTCCAGGAAAAATACACTGGAATTCAGTGGGCTAAAATCATCGGCATGCGTCATCGTATCGCCCACAACTATCTGGAAGTCGATCATGAGTTGCTGTGGGACCTGTACGAAAACGATTTTTATAACCTGAAAGAAGAACTCGAAAACATCCTCGACAAGGAAGACCAGTAATGGACAACTTTACCGCCTTTATCTATCTCGTCGCCGCCGTGTGCTTTATCCTCGCGCTGCGCGGCCTCTCGCACCCCGAAACGTCCCGGGCGGGCGTTCTGTACGGCATGGCCGGCATGGCGCTGGCCGTCGTCGTAACGTTCTTTTCCGTCAGCGGCGCGCATTTGTGGATCCTGCTCGGCATTCTGCTCGGGGGCGGCGTCGGCGCGGCGATCGCCAACAAGATCCAGATGACCGCCCTGCCCGAACTGATGGCGGCGTTCCACTCGCTCGTCGGTCTGGCGGCCGTGTTCGTTGCGGCGGCTGCGTTTTACAATCCCGAGGCCTACCATATCGGCGTGGCCGGGGATATCTTCCTCGTCAGTCTTGTCGAGATGTCGCTGGGCGCGGCGATCGGCGCGCTGACGTTCACCGGCTCCATCATCGCCTGGGGCAAGCTTCAGGGCACAATCTCCGGCAAGCCTCTGGTCTTCAGCGGCCAGCACGCCCTCAACGCCTTTCTCGGCGGTCTTCTTGTTTTCTTCATTATCCTTTTCGTCGCCACGCAAAGCGCGTTCTGGTTCTGGGGCATCGTCGCGCTGGCGCTCGTGCTTGGCGTGTTGATGATCGTGCCGATCGGCGGCGCGGACATGCCGGTCATCGTCTCCATGCTGAACTCCTATTCCGGATGGGCCGCGGCGGGCATCGGCTTTACGCTGCATAACAACCTTTTGATCATCGTCGGCGCGCTCGTCGGGGCGTCGGGCGCGATCCTGTCCTATATCATGTGCAAGGGCATGAACCGCAGCTTTATCAATGTCTTGCTCGGCGGCTTTGGCGGGGAGCAGGCGGCGGGCGCAGCCGCGGATATGGGCGACCGCAACGCCAAGATCGGCGCGGCGGAGGACGCGGCATACATCATGAAAAACGCCTCGAAAGTCATTATCATCCCCGGTTACGGCATGGCCGTGGCGCAGGCCCAGCACGCCGTGCGCGAGATGGCGGACGTTTTGAAGCGCGAGGGCGTCGACGTCAAATACGCCATTCACCCGGTTGCGGGCCGCATGCCCGGACACATGAACGTGCTGCTGGCAGAGGCCAACGTGCCCTATGACGAGGTCTTTGAGCTAGACGACGTCAACCGCGATTTCGCGCAGGCCGACGTGGCTTACGTCATCGGGGCGAACGATATCACCAACCCCGCCGCCAAGACGGACCCGGCCTCGCCGATTTACGGCATGCCGGTGCTGGACGCGGAAAACGCCAAGACCGTGCTGTTTGTAAAACGCTCGCTCGGCTCCGGTTACGCAGGCGTCGACAACCCGCTGTTCTACCATGACAACACGATGATGCTGCTCGGCGACGCCAAGAAAATGACGGAAGAGATTATCAAGGCGATGGAATAGAAAAGCCGCCTGATTTGCTCAATGTCAACTTCAGTGAGTAAAACGCGCAAATACCAGTTGCTTTTTAAAGCTTTTTCAGAGTAACAAGACCTTGGAAAACTCGATTGTTTTCGAGGGTGTGTATGTTGACTGTGCCTCATCTGCAAGCGCATTTTGCGCAAGCTGCGCGCGTCTATGATTGTCCGGACACCGGTTATCGGGTCCGGCATTGCAGCGTTGATCCAGCGGGCTTCCGGAATAATGCGACGGTTATTTTTTCAGGCGGCTGCGGAAAGCCTCTGGAAAGCTACGCGGATGCTATTGCGAACTACGGCGCTCTCGGGTTTCGCTGCGTTGCGCTTGAGTGGGAAACACTGACGCGCGGAGATCGTTTCTTTGACGACAATGCTCGAATTTATCACGCCTTCCTTCTTCAGGAATCGCGAGACCGTCCCGATAATGCGCTGATTGCCGCCGGACATTCGATGGGCGGCAGAATCGTTCTCGAAAATTTCAGGCTCTTCGGCAATTCGGAGCCAAAGGTCCAGCATGCGGCGCTGAAAGCCCCTCTCCTCAGACTTTCCAGAAACATTGAGCCATTTAAAGCGCCCGTTCGCGCATTATGCCACATGGGCAGAAGCCAGGACGGGATTCCTGAATGGCTCAATTCAGTCCAGCGCTTACTTGAAGGCAAACACAAGGAGGCTGCGAAATGCCTCATTAATGAAAGGGGAGACGGCTCAAAAGCCTGCCTGCCGACATGGGGCTGGTTAAAGCAGGCTTTCGATGCGGGAGATGAGTGGGAATGCAGTCACCGCACAAGAGATATAGACATTCCGCCAACGCTCATTATAACGGCTTCAAAAGACGCGCTCGTCAGCATGACGGCGCAACATGAAACGATTGAATCGGACAGCCGCATTACCGGCCTTGGTCTGGAAGAGGCCAGCCATTGTCTGTCAGAACGCGCGTATCAGAAAGTCCTGTGGGGAAAAATAACGGATTTCCTCGGTCCTCACCTGACCGGGGAGGATCTTGAACTTGCGCGGGAACGCGTTATCCGATCATGCGAGTCAAGGACTTTCCCGGAAAACGTTGCGGCCTGAAACTGACTAAAAAGAATACGAAAAACTCATTCTTTAAAGGGCGCCTCTGAAAACCTCCTTTACCGTCATTCCGGCGCAAGCCGGAATCTTCTAACGCATTGATCTATAGTCACCTGAATAAATAATGATCAGTTTTTTGCGCCCTGATTTTCGTCAAAAAGTTTTAAACTGCAGAGATCGCAGAGGGCGCAGAGTCTTTTAAAGAGCTTTTTCTCTGGGTTCTCTGCGCGCTCTGTAGTTTGAAAAATGCGCGGAGCGCAACTGCATAAAAGCCAGAGCGAATGGCGCATTAATTATTCAAACGCTATAGGTTTTTAGAGGCTCCCTAAAGTTGACGTGGATCCTTTGTCTCGCGTGGCGATAAGGCGAGACGGAAATGCCTTTTCCGCTAGCGCCGCCAAGCCACTCATACTACACTCACCCGTATGAACACCGCTTCTCCAGACGATCTTCCGGATTTGCCCGCGCGTTTTCTGCCGCCTGAAGGCTGGCGCTGGCACACATTCCGCAATTCGAAGGGGCGCTTGCTGCGCTTTGGCACGGTCGCGCCGAAAAACAGCGTCCCGCACGCGGTCGTCGTCGGCCTGCCCGGCTTGTCGGAATATGGCGAGAAATATTTTGAAACCGCACATACGCTGCTGGACAAAAACCTGTCCTTCTGGGTTCTGGACTGGCAGGGGCACGGCCTGTCGCACCGGCACCTGAAAAACCCGCACAAACGCCATTCCGACGGATTCGCGGAAGACGTCGAGGACCTGCACTATTTTATCATGGAGTATGTCAAGCACAGTGCCGTGCATCCGGACGTAGGGCGCATTCCGCTGGTGATGCTCGCCCATTCCATGGGCGCGAATATCGGCCTGCGTTACTTGCGCGATCATCCTGAAGTCTTTACCTGCGCCGCGCTGTTGGCCCCGCTTCTGGGCGTCAAGGCGCTTTCGGCCCTGCCGTTCTGGGCGGCGCGCGCGCTCGTTAAAGCGCATTGCACCGTACTGGGCCAGCAATACGTTTACGGCGGCGGCGACTGGCGCGAGTCCTTGCGTACCCAATATGCTGAAAGCCCGTTTTCCAGCGACGCCGGGCGCGACGCGGTTCACAATGCATGGAAGGCGCATAACCCGAATCTGCAGATAGGCGGCGTCACGTTCCGCTGGCTGCACGAAGCGATGAACTCCTGCGCTGTTTTGCGAAAGGACGGTTTTCTTGAAAGCGTAGAAACGCCTTGCCTCGTCACAAGATCCGGCATTGAAAAATTCGTCGATAACAGGGAAATCATGCGCGCGACAAAAAGGCTGCCGAACTGCGCGTTCGTGGATTTTCCGGATGCGCGTCATGAAATCCTGATGGAGCGCGACGAACTCAGGAACAGGTTTTTCGAAGCGTTTGAAAGCCTGATCAAGGTTCACGTCATCGACAAGCCGGAGACCTTGAAACCGTTTTGATTTCAGGGCAAAGTACGTTTTGGAATTTACGGGAGAAATAATCCATGAAAACACCGGAAGGAATTAACGCCGAACGCCTGAGCGACCGTATTTTGTTTGCGCTTGAACTGGCCCTGGAACAGGAAGACGTTGAAATCGGGGAGAAGCTTCTGCTTGCGCTGGACATGTCCATGACGCGCAACACGGGCGGCGGTGAATTCGTCGAACGCAGGGATTATCCACAGCGCATCGAGGAAGCGATCAACAAGCTTATGGATCTCAAAAAAGCGCAGGAAGAAAAGCAGGCGTGAGGCTATGGCTGAACGGTACGCGATTCTGAAAGGTACGGATAAGGACGCCGCGCTTGGGTCTCTTGGTGAATGGGCGCTCGAGGACAATGGCCTGACCAAAATCTTTAAATTTCCCTCCTTCGTCAAAGCCGTTTCTTTTGTCACCGCAGTGGCAATTGAATCCGAGAAAATGAACCATCATCCGCGCATTACGATTACCTATAATAAGGTTCTGATCGACGGGCTTTGCACGCATGACGCGGGCGGCGAGATCACGACGCTGGACGTTGAACTGGCGCAGAGAATTTCAGGACTGGTTAATAGTGATTAGCGTAAATAACGATCCATTATCGCGCCCTGATTTTCGCCAGAAAATTTCAACTACAGAGATCGCAGAGGGCGCAGAGTTTTTTTTCAAGAGCCCCGATTCTCTGCGTTCTCTGCGCGCTCTGTAGTTTTAAAAATGCGCTTTGCGCATCTTCATAAAAGCCAGAGCGAGTAACGCTCTAATTATTCAGTCCATTATGGTGCGACGGAACTTCGCGCACCTTCAACAATAGCAATAATCCGGCGATCCAGAACAGTAATATCGTAATCATTCCGGCCTGTTGAAAGCCGAAGACCTGCGTCGCCGCGCCGTAAGCCAGCGGCCCGAGAAACGCGATGGATTTGCCCGTAAACGCGTACAGCCCGTAGGTTTGCGCGACGTCCTTTTCCGCCGACAACCGGCCCGCGAACGTCCGGCTGGCGGCCTGCACGGGCCCGACGAATATGCCGAGAATGACGGCGCAGACCATGAACAGCGTCTTGTTCGGCGCGAGCAGGATCAAAACGCCCGTGACAATCAGGCCGAGTATGCCGATCACGACGGTTTTTTTGGAACCGGCTTTGTCATCCATGAACGAAAACCCGAACGCGCCGAGCCCGGCCGAGACGTTGAGCGCAATCGCGAAGATCAGGATTTCCTGAAAATCCATGTCGTACACGTCCGCCGCATAGAGCCCGCCCATCGCAAAGACGGTGGCCAGCCCGTCTCGGTACAGCGCGCTCGAAATCAAAAACAGCATGAAATTCTTCCGGCGTCGAACGGTCTTCAGGGTTTGCGCGAGATTTGAAAGCCCCTCTCCGATACTCCGCCTTACTGATAATCCAGTCCGGCCTTCGCTTTGCGTGAACAGGAACAGAGGCAGGGAAAACAGCGCGAACCACGCGGCGGTCAGGAGCGCGCTCGCCCGCACGTTCAGGGCGTTTTCTTCGGTAATACCGAATACGGGCGCGAAATCGCCCATCCCCACAAGCCCCAGCAAAACGCTCGCAAGGCAGAACAACCCGCCGAAATACCCAAGACCCCACGCCCAGCCCGACACGCGCCCGATCATGCCGCGCGGCGCCAGCGCGGGCAGCATGGAATTATAAAAGACAATGCACAGCTCCAGCGCCGTATTCGCAAGCACGACCACGGCGAGCAGCGCAATGATCTCAAACGCCGCGCTTTCCGGTTCTCCGAAAAAGAGCAGGCTCGTCAGCGCCACGCACAGGCCTGTCATGGCCGCCAGCCATTTCTTGCGCGCGCCGTAGCGGTCGGCGATCGATCCCATGATCGGAGCGAGTACGGCGATCATGAGCCCGGAGATGGAAATCGCGTAGCTCCAGTAAGACGAGCCCAGCGTTTCATCGCCCACCACGCTGCGCGCGAAATACACCCCGTAAACAAAGGTGATGATCACCGTGCCGAAGGCGGAATTCGCCCAGTCGTACAGGCACCACGAAAAGATCGAACGGACTTTCTGCGCTTTGGTCATGCGTTTATAAAACACATATGCCGCTCTATGAACATAGGGCAATTAAATTTTATATGAAAAACTTCTGGACTCTTGCGCCGTGATTTCGTATGAATGCGGATCAATCAAACCGAATGGAGTTTTGCCATGATTCGCGCCGCGCTGTTTACCGCCGTATTTTGCCTTATCAGCCTTTCAACGTCGAGCGCCGCCACGAATGAGCGCCACGTCGAAGAAATGATCGCGCAGAAAAATGCGCAGATGGAGCGTGTTTTGAATTCCGAAGGCGGCAAGATCGCGGTGATCCGCTTCCTGCACGAGCACATCAGCGACGACGCGCGTTTTGAGCTGACCGTCAACAACCCGGCCATGCCTGCGGCCTCCGGCGCGCAGACCTTCGAGATGGACAAGGAAGCCTATATTAACACTTTCGTTCAAGGCACGAATTTTATCGACAACTACGCCGTCGACATCGACACTGTGCAAACGCGCATCGAGCCCGAAACCGGCGAGGCGGTAAGCGAGGACGTACTGGTCGAGCGCGGCGTGATGATGAACCCCTATAACATGTCCGCGCCGGGCAAGCTGTTCGAAAGCCGCACGACGTGCGAAACGCGCCACGTCGTCGAGGGCGGCGCGCTGATCTCCAAAGGGGGGATATGTCACACGAACGTGTCGATTGAGGAAGTGATTTAAAGTAGACTTAAAGCATCTTGTGCAAGGAGTAAGCTGAGTGTTAGAAGTTATTGTTATTGAACCAAGTTCCAGATCGCCCTTTCAGAACGCAACGCGCGCTCATGAGCTTGCTGACAGACTGATTGATAAAGGAATTCCTGCCGAGGCTGAAGTTACCGCAGACGGCATTGAAATGGTGCATATCAAGGGTGACGACACAGCGCATTACACTGAGGCGTTTGCGCTTGTAAATGCGGGTCATGACATGCCCGAGCAGGTACGTCCCGCAAACATGGACAGCGGCCATGAGATAGGCGCGTTGCCAAAGGCGGTTCGGGATCTGATCGTTACAAACAACCGCAAAGGCCATCATACGCGTGTTCTGATTCCGGGCGTACCCGATGCTCCTAATCCCGCTCGCGCTTGATTAGCGTTTGCCACTCCTCTTCACTCAACACGCTCACGCCGAGCTCCCGCGCTTTTTTGAGCTTTGAGCCCGCATCTTCCCCGGCGATGACGTAATCGGTTTTCGCCGAGACGCTGCCCGCGACCTTCGCGCCGAGACTTTCCGCGCGCGCCTTGGCTTCGGCGCGGGTCATGGTGGTGAGCGTTCCTGTGAATACAACCGTTTTTCCCGCGACGGGGCTATCTGAAGTAACCGGCGCTTCGTAGGGTTCGATGGTGAGTTCGGATTCCAGCCTGTCTAAAATTTCAAGATTGTGGTCCTCTTGGAAAAAACCGGTAATCTCGTCCGCCGCCGCCGGGCCGATGTCCTCGATGTTGAGGAGGAATTGATAATTTGCTTCCCCCTCACCCGGATCGCTTGCAGCGATCCGACCTCTCCCGAGGGAGAGGTCATTCATCCCCTCTCCCTCGGGAGAGGGAGGGGCCCGGCGTAGCGCAGCGGAGACGGGAGGGTGAGGGGAAGGGGACGCCGCCTTCATCATCGCCGCTTTGAAACTCTCCCAATCGCCATACGCCCCGGCCAGTCTCTTCGCCGTCGCCTGTCCGACATGGCGGATGCCGAGCGCATAGATAAATCTCTCCAGCGATACGGCGCGGCGGTTCTCGATTGCGTTCAGAAGGTTTTGCGCGGACAGCTCGCCCCAGCCCTCCCATGTTTTAATCTGATCCGCGTGATCGGAAAGCCGGAAAATATCGGCCGGGTTTTTGATTAATCCTTCCTGCCAGAGCTGCTCGATGACTTTCGTTCCCATGCCCTCAATGTCGAACGCGTTGCGGCTGACGAAATGCTTGAGCCGCTCGACCGCCTGCGCCGGGCAGATCATCCCGCCCGTGCAGCGCCGCACCGCTTCGCCTTCCTCGCGAATGGCGTGCGAGCCGCAGGCCGGGCAGGTTTGCGGATAGATGAATTCCTTTTCATCGCCCGTTCTTTTATCGGCAAGAACGCGCACAATCTGCGGGATGACGTCGCCCGCGCGCTGGACGACGACGTGATCGCCTATACGCGCGTCCTTGCGCGCGATTTCGTCCTCGTTATGCAGCGTCGCGTTCGAAACCACCACGCCGCCGACCGTAATCGGCTCCAGCCGCGCCACTGGCGTGAGCGCGCCCGTGCGCCCGACCTGAATGTCGATGTCCTTTAGAACGGTGACGGCCTGTTCGGCCGGGAATTTATGCGCAATCGCCCAGCGCGGCGCGCGCGCCACAAAGCCGAGGCGTCCCTGGTAGTCGATGCGGTTGACCTTGTAGACGATGCCGTCGATGTCGTAGGGGAGATCGGCGCGAGCTATGAGGAGATCGTTGTAATTCTTCTCCAGTTCTTCAAGCGTGTCGAATACGCCTGACGGCTGCGCCGTCGGTAAGCCCCGCTCCTGTAATGCCCTAACGATCAAGGATTGTTTACCCCCCTCCTGTTCGCTGCGCGAACTTCCTCCCCCCTTTGTAAGGGGGGAGGTTAGGTGGGGGGTTACCTCACCCAAACCATAGGCAAAAAATTGTAAGGGCCTTTGCGCCGTGATTTCCGGGTCAAGTTGCCGCACAGACCCGGCGGCGGCGTTGCGCGGATTGGCGAAAACTTTTTTCCCGGCGGCGGAGAGCTTTTCGTTGAGGGCCGAAAATTCGTCCCGGCGCATGTAAATTTCTCCGCGCACTTCGAGGATTTCCGGCGCGTCTTTGATTTCATGAGGGATATCGAAAATCGTTTTAACGTTGGCGGTAATATCCTCGCCCTCGTATCCGTCACCGCGCGTCGCCGCCTGCACGAGCTTTCCATGCTCGTAACGCAGCGAGCAGGACAGGCCGTCAATTTTCGGCTCGGCGAGGATTTCGATATCGTCATCGTCTTTCAAATTCAAAAACCGCCGGATGCGCGCCAGAAAATCTTTCACCTCTTCAACGTCCATCGCGTTGGAGAGCGAGAGTATCGGGACGCTGTGTTTTACCTTTTTAAAGCCGGAAGACGGCGCGGAACCGACTTTCTGCGTCGGGCTGTCGGGCGTCGTCAGTTGGGGATGCTCAGCCTCAAGCTGTTCAAGCTTTCGTTTCAGATCGTCATATTCGGCGTCCGAAATTTCCGGCGCGTCCTCGCCGTGATATTTGCGGTCGTGATAAAGGATTTGTTCGGCGAGCCTCTTATGCTCGGCCCGCGCGTTTTCAAAAGACATGTCAAACAGATCGTTCATGATTATCTAGCCATTCCTCATAGCCCGCGATCTCGTCCGCGTAGACCGGGCCGACAGGGATTTTACCGGAGCCGCCGGGAATGTCGAGCACGTAAGTGGGCAGCGCGATACCCGAGAGATTGCCGCGCAGGGCGCGCATCAGTTCCTGCCCTTCCTCGATGCTGACGCGGAAATGCGACGTGCCCGGCGCAGGGTCGAGATGGTGGAGATAATACGGTTTTACGCGATTGCGTATCAAGGCTCTGCACAGCGTTTCAAGGGCTTGCGCGTTGTCATTAATATCTTTCAGGAGGACGCTTTGCGACAAGAGAACCGCGCCAGATTGATGAAGTTTTTTGAGCGCCGCGGTAACGTCATCCGTTAACTCATCGGCGTGATTCACATGCAGCACGATATAAAGCGGCTTTTGCAAGTCTTGAAAAACGCGGCATAAATCCCTGCTGACCCGCTCCGGCGCGGCGAGCGGCGCGCGCGTGTGAATACGGAGATTGTCGATATGCTCAAACGCGTCCAGCCGCGATAACAATTCTTTCAAGCGACGCGGCGAGAGCGTCAAAGGATCGCCGCCGGAGAGAATAACTTCGCGGATATTCTTATGTGATTCGATATACTTGAACGCGCTTTCTAATGCGTCGCCGCGTAAAACGCCCGCGCCCTTGCCGACCATCTCCTTCCTGAAGCAAAACCGGCAATAGACCGCGCACGTATCGGTAATTTTAAACAAAACGCGGTCCGGGTAGCGGTGAACGATTCCCTGCACGGGGGAATGCGCATCATCCCCGATCGGATCGGCCAGCTCATAAGATTTAACCTCCGCCTCGCGCGGATCGTATTCGTATTGTTTTTGGACGGCGGAAGATTCAGCCACTTCATTTCCCGTTCGATTTCAATGCGTCAACCTGCGCGGCGAAGAACGGCTCAAGATCACGCAGCAGCTTTGGCATGTCGCGATGCTGATGCTCAATGGAAACGATATAAAGGCAGGCGTCAATCACTTCGTAAACTATGTAATGCCGCCGGACGGCGTAATGGGAATAGCGCGCGGAATAATCAGGGCGGATTTTACCGAGGCCGGGATTTTCGGCGAGCCTGTTGATTGCCGCTTCAAGGTCTTTAATATATCGCCCGGCCACCAGATCGCCAAATGTTGTAACAGAGAGGCGCTCAATCTCTACGAGACGTTTGAGCGCATGTTCTGTCAGCTCGACATTTTTCATTGCGCGCTTTCTTGTGCCAGAAGTTCGCGTCCGCGTCTCAGCGCATCGTCCATACCTTTCCATTCATGCACGCGCCCCGCAGCCAGGTCTTCGTAGCCGCGCATGACAGACTGGCGGATTTCTTCGGCCTTGCCTGCCTCCCGGTCTTTTCGAATCAGATCACGCACGTATTCGCTGGGCGTAGCGTAAAGCGTACCATCGCCGGAGCATGTATCAAGATAGGCTTTAAGCTCGTCCGTCAAGGATAACGAAAGGGTTTTGCTCATCTGTTCTCTCCTTATTTTTTGTGAATATAAATGATTATATCATAAATATTAAGATAAAACAGGGCTCACGTCCCCGTCTCCAGCAGTTTTCCGGCAGCGGCGCGCGCCTCGTCGGTGATGGTGGCGCCGGCGAGCATGCGGGCGATTTCCTCGCGCCGCGTATCCGTGTTTTCAAGATGCATGACGGTGGTGGTCACGTCGTCCTGCCCGCTCTTCAGGACGATCCAGTGATGACCTGCGCGCGCGGCGACCTGCGGCGAGTGAGTAACGACGAGGATTTGTTTCGCCGCCGCGAGCCTCGCCAGTCTTTCACCGACCGCATCCGCCGTGCCGCCGCCAATGCCGGAATCGACCTCGTCGAAGATGAGCGTCTGCGCCGCGCCGGTCTCCGCCATGATGACTTTCAGCGCGAGCATGAAGCGCGCCATTTCCCCGCCGGACGCGATTTTGTTCAGCGGCCCCGGCTCCGCGCCCGGATTCGTCGCCACCAGGAAGCGCACGCGGTCCATGCCGTCCGGCCCCCAGTCGCTCTCGTCCTTGTGCGTGACCTGCGTGACAAAGCGCGCTTTGTCGAGCTTTAACGGCGGCAGTTCCTTTGCCACGAGCGTATCGAGTTTTTCCGCCGTCTTGCGGCGCGTCTCGCCGATTTTTTCAGCTTCGGCGATATAGGCCGCGCGCGCCGTTTCAACCAGCCGCGCGAGTTCGGCGAGCACGTCGTCCGTGCGCTCGATCAGGTTCAGTTCGCCCGCGAGCTTTTCCCTTATCTCCGGCAATTCGTCAACGGCGCAATTATGTTTGCGCGCCTGTCCTTTGAGCGCGAAGAGGCGTTCGTCGATCGTTTCAAGACTGTGTTCGTTTTCCTCGAGATCGGCGGACAACGCTTCAATCCCGGATAAAAATTCGCCGATCTGGATCGCCGCGCCGTCGGCCAGCGCGGTGATTTGCGCGCCCTCATCCCCGGTTTTCGAGAGCGCGCGCAAACCGGCGCTTAAAGTGCCCTCGGCTTCGGTAAACGCGGCATGCGCGGCGTTCAGGCTTTCAATCGTCTGCTCCCGGCGCATGAGGCTCTCGCGCAGGACGCTTAAACGCTCTTCCTCCCCGGCCTCCGGCGCGAGGGCGTCGAGATCGGCCACCGAGGCGCGCAGGTAATCCTCCTCGGCGCGCGCGCGCTGCGCGTCGTCTTTCGCCTGTATCAATTTGTCTTTTGCGTTCTGCCAATCCTGCCAGAGCCGCGGCAACTGATAATCAATGGCCGCATACTCATCCAAAATCCCGCGATGCGCCGCCGGGTTCAGCAGGCCTTGCGTTTCAAACTGCCCATGGATTTCAACGAGCGTATCGCCGACGGCTTTTAATGTGGAAACGCTCACGGGCTGGTCGTTGATATAGGCGCGGCTGCGCCCATCCTTGTTCAGCGTCCGGCGCAAAACCAGGAGCGTATCCTTGTCCAGCCCCTGCTCGTCCAGAATATCTAATGCCGGATGCGTTTCCGGTATTTCAAACTCCGCGCTGACGACGGCCTGATCCGCGCCGTTACGCACGAGCCGCGCTTCGCTGCGCCCGCCAAGCGCAAGGCCCAGCGAATCCAGCAGGATCGATTTGCCGGCGCCCGTCTCGCCCGTGAGCGCGCACAAGCCACCTTCAAACGCGATCACAAGCTGATCGATCAGGACGACGTTGCGGATGGTCAGGGTCTGGAGCATGGGATTATATTAAACGCCTCACACGGCCCTGTCACATATTCTTAAACAGCGATGATTTCCGCGCCCGCTTTTTGCGCGGCGTCGAGTAATTTCCCGTCCGCGCTGGCCAGCGGCAGCTCAATGCGCAAAGCCAGTTCAAGATAGGCGGCGTCGTAGGTGGTTAAATTGTACTTCTTCGCCAGCATGAACGT
>CAZCIB010000030.1:0-27206 GCA_964498755.1 uncultured Pseudobdellovibrionaceae bacterium
ATCCCCAGGAAATCGTTGATATGCGGCGCTTTGTGAAAGGGAGTCGGGTACTGTGCTTTAGGTGGATTTTTAGGATCATTTATTGTGCTTAATGCAATTTTCGCTATAAAATTACAAGAGGGGTGAGTTATTAAAAACGTCAATGGAACCTGATTGCATTCCATAGATTGTCCTGTAATTGCGTAAAGCTTCAATTTTTAACAAGCAGGCATATTAGATATGAATATAAATGAGATAGAAAAGAATATTGATGTCGCTGTCTCACTGCTGAAAGCGTTGTCGAACGAGCGGCGCCTGATGATTATGTGCGCGCTCTACAAGAGCGAAAAAAGCGTGGGCGAGCTCGAGCATATCGTGGGGCTGAGTCAGTCGGCGCTCTCGCAACATCTGGCGCGGCTGCGGCGCGATCGCCTCGTTACGACCAGAAGAGACGCGCAGGTGATCTATTATTCCATGAGCGATCAGGCCACGCATGCGATATTAAAATGTCTTTACGATATTTATTGTCCTGAAGGGACCAAAAACCACACGACCTAAAACGTCCGGCGCATCTCTCTGGCAACGTTAAAGACGTCCTCAACCTGAACATGCGCGATTTCATCCTTGCGCAAGATCCTGACGTTCGCTCCTTTGGGCGCATGCTTGACCGGGCTCGTGTATCCGGAAAACAGAGCAATTGTCGGACATCCCGTCGCGGCGATTATATGCGTCGGGCCCGTATCATTACCGACGGCCAGCGCCGCCCCGCGGGCAAGCCCCGCAATGTCATACAGATCGGTCTTGCCCGTTAAATCAACGCAGTGCGAAAAAAGATCATGGACTCTTTTCGTCACGCTTTTTTCAGCATGCGTTCCCAGGATAACCGGCGTCATGCCCTGCTCATGCAGCATCATGGCAAGAGTGGCGAAATGCGCCGCCGGCCAGCGCTTTTCCGGATGCGCAGGCGAACTGCCGACAACCATAAGCGCGTAGGAAGCGGAAAGCTTATATTTTTGTATGTCAGAACGCATCCATGACAAATCATCGATCTCGACGTTTTCGATCCCGGCAAGAGCAAGCGTCTGTCTGTGTCCGTCGAAAGCGTGGCCTGCTGAGCGATCCGGCGATGCGTTTCTATGAGAGGCGCCTTTGGCGACGCCAACCCATTCAGGCCGCCCTTTAAGGGGGAATAGCCGGAAGTAAAAAGATGTGCGGTCATTATTCTGGAGATCGTAGACCCGGTCGAAATTGCCATTTACCAGATTCTTACGTAGTCGCAGAACACTGGAAAACTGGTAAATCCTGGGACGTTCGTCAACCCAGACGCGGTCAAAATAACCGCAATCCTCGGCAAGCTTTTTAAACGGCGCCGCCGTCAGGAGCGTAATTTCAGCATCGGGGTGATGCCGCCTGATTGCCTTCATTGGCCCCAAGGCCTGAATAAAATCTCCTAGCGCGCTTAGTTTGATGACAAGTATTCGTTTTTTCTTTTTGGTATTTTGCGTCAACTTGCACCTGCTAAACAACCTTTGAAATAAAACAGGCTCTCCGTTATCCGGTAGCCTTTCCCGGTTGAAACGCGTCATGGCCTGAATGTCTGTTCATGCTGGTGGCGCCTTGCAAAAGCTCGGCATAGACGTCCAGCGTCTTCTCTACCATCTGGTCCTTGGTAAAGTTCCGGGCGATATGCGCCATGGCCCTGGTCGCTAGTATCGCGCGCTGGGTCGGCTCGAGAGACAGGGCCTCATGAATCGACCGCGCGAGAGCGTCGGGATCGTCGGGCGGGATAAGCCAGCCCGTATCCCCGCGAATAATTGTTTCCCGCGCGCCGCCATGATCCGTAGCGATAACGGGCCGCCCCATGGCCTGCCCCTCAACCGGGACGCGGCCGAAGCCTTCAGGGTCCGTTGACGCCGAAACAACGACGGTCGCCAGCATATAGGCCGCCGGCATGTCGCCGCAATTATCGACAATGCGCACGCGCCCGCCGAGATCCGCAGCGGTAATATTGTCTTCCAGTTCCTTTCGATAGTCCTTGCGGCCCTGATCCGAACCCAGAAAGAGGCAAAACACATCCTGGCGGTTTAGCTTGTGCATCGCCTCTATCAGGACATTCTGCCCCTTCCAGCGCGTGAGACGGCCTGGCAGCATGACAATGCTGGCGGATTCCGGAATCCGCCATTCGCCGGATAATTTGATCAGCCGTTCCGGCGTCACGCTGGTCGGGTGAAACTTTTCCAGCGCAATCCCGCGCGGAATTACCCTGATCCGATCATCGCCAAGACGATAGTTCATGCGCAGATAATCGGAAACGTAATTCGAAATCGCGATTACGCGCTCGCCTTTGGCAATCGACGAATTGTAAAAATGCTTGGACGCGCTTTTGAAGTTGTAAGGCGCATGGCAGGTCGTCATGAAACGCGCGGTCGTACCCTGACACGCCTTATATGCGCTCCACGCAGGCGCGCGGCTGCGCGCATGTACGATATTAACGCCATGCTCATGGATCAGGCGGCGCAGACGCGTGACATTCTGAAGCATCACAACCGGATTTTTACTGTGTACCGGCAGGTTTATATGAATTGCCCCGGCGCGTTGCAATTCATGTATGCGCGCGCCACCATTTGAAACGACAATCGATTTTGCCCCGGCCTGCACGATGGCCGCAGCGACGTCAATGCACCCCTGCTCGGCGCCGCCCTGGCCGAGTTCGGGAATCACCTGCAATATAACGGGCTCACTCTGGATCATTACGTGATCCTACATAATCTGACGGGAATTTCGAGAAGAAAGAGGGAGGAATGCGCGCTATTTTCTTTTATACTTGAATTCGCGCTCTTTGCGACCGACGCCCGAATAATCCGATTTTTTCGAACGCCCCATGGCCGACAAGCTGAAACCACGCTCGGCCGCAAACTTGAAAACAAAATAAAGCAGCCCAAATAAAAGCGCAGGCATCGCGGCGACATAAACCGCCGGCATCAGCAATACAGGCCGCACATATTCGCCCCACATATCGGCGCCAACCATATCAAGAGCCATATCATGATATTCTCTGGCATATGTCAGCCAGAGAAAACCAAGCTCGCTGAAATGCAAAGGCAACTCATCGCCGTTTTCATATGCGTTGTAATAGTACCACGCGTCATGGCCCAGGGCCGCCAGCGCAAGCAACAAAAAGAGAAAAAACAGGATTTTAAAAACTATCATAGCCGGATACCGCCTGTACGAGGGACGACTTGCTGCTACTATAGTATCAGCATCATTTGTCAAAGCAACTCAATTACTACGCGGACGCTTGCACTTTTCGCGCGCGAAATGTAATGTCCCGTGAACAAACGACGGAGACGTGGCCGAGCGGTCTAAGGCGCACGATTGGAAATCGTGTTGGGCGCAAGCCCTCGAGGGTTCGAATCCCTCCGTCTCCGCCAGCCGCTTTAGCTTGCGCTTCGGCGAGGCCAGCCGAGCCGAATGATAGAGAAGTGAGGCGTATCGCCCTCGTCCGATAGCGAGCAAACACGTTTAAAAGCCCGTAAAATCGATTTTTCCTGGAACTCCGGCCCTGTTATTTGTATCGTGCGCACAGCTTAACGCCGCTTCTCGAAATGAAAACCTTCTGCTAAACTTCTGACATGAGCGAGATGTCGCAGCGGCTTGATCTCCGCGCCTCCCAGAACCTTGTCATGACCCCGCAGCTGCAACAGGCGATCAAGCTGTTGCAGCTGAACAATCTTGAGCTTGGCGACTATATTGAGGAGGAACTCGCAAAAAACCCGCTGCTCGAAAAAGACGAGAGCGGCGGCGCGAGCCCTGATAATCCCGATACTATTGAAAGCGAGCCTGAACAGCCTGCGCCGCCGGACAGTGACGCCATGCAAACGGAATTCGACGACGCCTGGACTGGCGGCGAAGCCGCGGAGTCCGACTTTGACGCGGGCGCCGTTCAGTACGGCGCGGGTGGCAATACGTCTTTTGAGGAGACGGACTCGGCCTTTGACAGCATGGCCACGCGCGAAAAGACTTTGCGCGAGCATCTGCTTGATCAGCTCCACATCGAATTCGAGGACGGGCGCGACCGTATGCTGGGCACGCTCCTCATCGATATGCTCGACGAGTCCGGGTACTTGCGCGAACGCGTCGACGTGCTGCAGGAACGCCTCGCCTGCTCAGAAGAGCGGCTGCAGAAATTGCTGACGACGTTAAAAGGCTTCGACCCGACCGGCGTTTTCGCCTCGTCCCTTGAAGAATGCCTTAGCCTGCAACTCGCCGAACAGGACCGCCTCGACGCGCCGATGCGGGCCTTGCTGGATAATCTTTCGCTTCTGGCCGATCACGACGTGAAAAAACTCGGCCAGATCTGCGGCGTGAATGAAACCTATCTTGCCGACATGATCGCGGAAATCCGCGCGCTCAACCCGCGCCCGACTTCCGAATTCGATCACTTCGTCGTTCAGACCGTCGTGCCGGACGTGCTTATGAAAGCCCTGCCCAAACATATGGGCGGCGGATGGCGCGTGGAACTCAATAACGAGACCCTGCCGCGCGTTCTGGTCAACAACCGCTATTACGCGGAAATTTCCGGCGCAGCGAAAGATAAAAAAGACAAGACCTATATCGAAAGCCAGATGTCTTCGGCGAACTGGCTGGTGCGCGCGCTTGACCAGCGCGCCCAGACCATTTTGAAGGTCGCCGGCGAAATCATCGAGGAGCAGAACGGGTTTTTTCTCTACGGCATTGAATTCCTGCGCCCTATGACCCTGCGCGACATCGCGGAGAGGGTAGATATGCACGAAAGCACGGTCAGCCGCGTCACCAACAACAAATATATCGGCACCCCGCGCGGGCTGTTCGAGCTAAAATATTTCTTTACCTCGTCCATCGGCGGCGGCGATGGCGGCGCGAGCCATTCCTCAGAATCCGTCAAGGCGCGGATCAAGACGCTGATCGACGCGGAAGATCCAAAAAAAATCCTCTCCGACGATACGCTTGCCGAAATTCTCCAGAAAGAAGGCATGGATATCGCCCGCCGCACGGTCGCGAAATACCGCGAAGCGCTGCATATCCCCTCATCTGTCCGGAGACGGAAGCTCAAACGTTCCGGCGGCGGCTGAGCGCATGATTTCCTGATGACGCGTGTCAGCGGCAATAGCTGCGGCTAGGCGCTGCTGACAAACAAGTGATGGCCTGGCCGCACCCGGCGGCGGGCCTTCTTCAATTTCACTCCAACTAGGCAGTAAATTTCTATTATTCATAATTTCCTCCCGCATATAATTTTTATAACTTATCGCAAATTGCTCTCATGAGCGCAAGCCAAATCGAACTTTTACGCTTCCCACTTGCCTCTCCCGCCGGAACGCGTTAAAACCTCACAGGTTATTCAACGAAGGAAGTGGAAAGTACAATGCAACTGACCGTACAGGGAAAACAGATGGATGTCGGGGATGCGCTCCGCACCTATGTTTCAGACAAGCTTGAAGACATCAAGAACAAGTATTTCAACCGCGCGATAGACGCGACCGTCGTCTTTTCGCGCGAAGGCCACGGGCATGGCGTGTTCAAGTGCCAGATATCGCTGCGCGTCGGCAAAAACATCATGGTTGTTGCGGATCACACCGCCGGCGATGCGCACGGCGCGTTTGACGTGGCCGCCGAAAAAATTGCCAAGCAGCTCCGCCGTTACAAGCGCCGCCTGCGCGATCATCACGAGCGCGAAAATCATGACCCCGAAGTGGAAATCCTGAAGGCGCGCGACTACGTTCTCGCCACGGAGCCAGAGCCGCAGGATGACGAAGACGATGACGGCGTGCCGCACGGCGACGACCCGGTTATCATCGCGGAAATGGTCACGCAAATTGAAACGCTGTCCGTTTCTGACGCGGTGATGCGCATGGATCTGGCGGGCCATAACGCCATGCTGTTCCGTAATGCCAAGCATAACGGTCTGAATCTGGTTTACCGGCGCAGTGACGGCAATGTCGGCTGGGTTGATCTCGCGGAAACAGGCTGATTGCCTGAGCTTGCGAACCCGAACATCTATCCTTTCGGATAGGAAGTTACAAAAAAAGTATGGATTAATTGACCCGGATCAATTAATAATACTCAAAAGAACCTATGTGTGTGGACTTTAAGATATGCGTTTTTCCGACATTTTGAATGCCGTATATCTCGACATCAGGGCTGATAGCAAAAGGCAGTTGCTGAAACACCTGACCTATAAGGCTGCTACGGCGCTGAGCATAGAGCCCGACGCTCTCTTTACGCAACTCATGGACGTTGAGAAAACCGTGACGAGCGGTATTGGCGAAGGCCTTGCAATCCCGCACGTCAAGGCTGCGGACATTTCCTCGCCGTACGGCCTGTTTGCAAGAACAGCCGCCCCCGTGGAATTTGACGCTGTGGACGACCGTCCGGTAGACCTCGTTTATATGCTGATATCGCCAAACGACAGCAGTCCGGACTACTTGCGACATCTTGCAAAGGTATCACGCCTGCTAAGAGACCGGTCCCTTTGCGAAAAATTGCGGGGCGCGGATAACGACAACGTCGTCCGCAGTCTGATTTCGGAAAAAAGCGCGACTGTCGCGGCCTGAAAAAGCCTTAGTGAACCGTCATCGGAAACAGCGCCTTGCTGCGCGCGTGCGCCACGGCGACGGCCCGGTCTTCCGTCATTTCCAGACAGGTCCCGTCAGCGGCGAATATCCCCCAGGCTTCACCCGCCTGGGATTCGATCGGTCGCATGTAAGCAAGCTGCTGGATGCCGAATTTTTTGAAGTCCTGCGGTGACAGGTTCACAAGGAATTCTTTAGGTGTCTGATCTATCTGTGCCATGATGAGCCTCATTATAGCAAATAACCTCCGGCGTGACCACCCGGAATCTTCACCAAACGCTGTAATTATATTGCGTTTTTGAACCAACGGCTAACTGCCTTCGTTTGTTCCTTCGATATCAATGGCTTCCGGTTCGCCCGCGCCATTGCTTTTATGCGCCGGCGCCGAGATTTCGATCTTCTGCGCCCGAGATTCCGGCTCAACGCGGTGCATATCAATATGCAACAGGCCATTATCCAGCGTCGCGCCATCTATAATAATCCCGTCAGCCAGCACGTATGAACGCTGGAACTGGCGCGCGGCGATGCCGCGATGAAGATAAATCCGCTCTTCGTCGTCCTGCTGGCGTCCGCGAATGGTGAGCTGGTTGTTCTCAAGCTCGATCTCGAGATCCTTCATGGTAAAACCGGCGACCGCGAGCGTAATCCGCAGGCCGTTTTCGCCAATCTGTTCGATGTTATAGGGCGGATAACCGTCGGCTGTGGCCTTGCGCATCCGGTCAAAGGTTTTTTCAAACTGGTCGAAACCGAGAAATAACGGACTGTCAAAGACGGACAGGCGCGTCGTCGTGTTCATAAACTCCTCCTTTTTGAGCAAGTCATTGTCAAAGGCCCGCCATCGCAGCGCCTTTCTCGATATATATATTAACAGGACAACGGATTTTCAAGCAAATCGGCGCGCCTTTGTCGCCGCCTCTATTTGCGGCGCTTCACGAACACCCGGTCACAATAGCCGCAGCGCACGCTTGTCTCGCCCGCGAATTCATAGAAAACGACAGGGTGGCCGAGCGCCCCCACGCCGCCGTCACAGCTCACTTCCTCCGCGTCGGCGTCAACCTCGATTATTTCCGGCGCCTGCATTTTCAATCCGTTCATGCGCACCCCTTGTCTTTCGGGCCATTAATGTTTTGTTATTGTGAAACGAGTATAAAAGATAAAGGACCCGGCCGGGAAGAGTTCTTTCATGACTGACGCGACGTCAACAACGCATAAAATCAATTACGCCGACAACGCCGTCATCAAGGACAGGGCGCAAAACTACGCGACGCTTACCGTCGACAGCGCAAAAATCCTCGAAAGCTGGCGCGATTCGCTGTTCAGCCACGAATGGCTGACGCCCGATGGCAATGTCCGCCCGCCGGAAAAGCTCAACGAAAAAGACCGCGAACGCAGGCAGGACGTCGAAGCCGCAATTTCAACCGGCGCGCCGCTGGAAAAACCCGTGCTCGGGATCGGCATGATGGATAACGTGGAAATCGGCGCGGGCAAAGCCGTATTCCTAACACTCGCCGCCAATGGCGTTTCCATCATCCCCGTCCACGTCCCCAAAGCGCATGCTGAGGATTTCAAAGCGTTCGAGTGTTAGAGACTACAAAGAGGTTTTACTCGTCTCGCGCTTCGTTTGCATTTTTGCATTTTGTATGCCGTCAGAACAATTTTTGACACTTAGTGACGAAGAAAAACCGAATTCCATAAAAACTATTTGCGCCTGTTCATGCGCATACGCGGTCCGGAAAATGCGTTATGCGCCGCTTAAAGCTGTAGTCCGGTCGGCAGCAGGAGCCAGTAACGGCCCCGGCTCTTCATATGGCCCGCGAGATATTCTGCGCGCGCGCCCGCGCCCCAGAACACGTCGCCGCGCACTGCGCCACGAATGGCCCCGCCGGTATCCTGCGCAATCATTAATCGCTGAAGCGCTTTTTCACCCTCCTTCGGCGGCGCGATATCCGTCCAGACCGGAATGCCATAGGCGATTTTTGAGCGATCAATGGCAAGAGAGCGCTCCGGGGTCAGCGGCAAGCCTTCGCCGCCAAGCGGACCAGGGCCGTCAAGGACCTGAAAGAAGACGTAGGAGGCGTTCATGTTCATGACGTCCGCCGCCTGATCGGGGTTTTGTTCAAGCCATTTGCGGATCGCCTGCATGGACACTGTATCTTTCGTCATCGCGCCGCGCCTGATCAGCTCTCGCCCGATCGCAAAATAGGGATGGCCGTTCTGTCCGGCGTAACCGAGCCGTAAGACGCGCCCGTCTTCAAGCCGGACCTGACCGGAACCTTGAATATGGAGGAAAAACGCGTCCACCGGATCATCCACCCAGACAATCGGCAGGCCTTGCTCCTGCGGGTGTCCGCCCGCCGCAATTGCCGCCCGGTCCTCATAGGGCCTGAGGCGCCCGTCCGTGACGCGTCCCGCGATGCGGCGGCCCTTCAAGTCGTCACGGAACGCCCCGAGATCCACCATGACCAGATCATCCGGCTTGCGCCGGAGCGCCGTCTGGTAAGGTCCATGCCGAGTCAGCGCGCCGTCGAGAGAGGGCTCGTAATAGCCGGTGAAAAGTCCTTCCTCCCGCTTTCCGGCCAGAGCCTGATACGGCGTGAAACGGGATTCGAAGAATGCGCGCGCCTGTTCCTGCGTTGCGTTTTCAAGGCTTAAGGCGTCTTGACAGACCGCTCTCCAGTCGCCATACGTCCCGCCGACAGGGCCGAAGGGCCTATCAATGGCCTGCCTGACAATACGGCGGCAGGAGACCTTGAAAGCCTCAAGCGCCCGGGTATGATTGTCTCGCTCCCAGCCCGGCAGGACGTCAAAGCCTGTCTCTTTCAGATTTAGAGGCGCGTCTTCCGGCGGCGGGAACGGCGCAGTACATGCGCAAAGCAGACATATCAGGAAAGCGGAAAGAATTCTCATGGCAACATATTAAGAGCCATGCGAGAGAAAATCACGCATAAATGAAAATATAGTCTAGTCTTCCGTCGAACCCGCTTCCGGCAGCGGCGTTTTATGATCCTCAACGACGTCGTCGCGGGTTTCCACAAGCAGCCATCGCGGATCGCGCGAGCGCAGATCGCGTGAAAAGACCCAGACGTCGATCATCTCGGTAATACGTTCCGGGTTTCCGGAGACGATCTCTCCCTCGCCATCGCGGATCACGCAAGTCTCGTCGGCGGTAAAGCGAACCGTAACGAAGGCCGTTTTATCTTTGAGAAACGTATCGATAATGTCCGTTTTGCGGATCGCGTGAATTTCGGTTGAAACCGTTTCCCCCTGCTTTTCGCGTTCTTCAATCGCGCTTTCAAAAGCATGGTAAACGGAATCGCCCAGCAGCCCGCGCAATGTTTCCCGGTCACCGCGCGCAAAGGCTTCGACAATGATGACGAACGCGTCCTGCGCGCCCTCCACGAAACGCGCGACGTCAAAGCCGCGGTCGATTTTGGAAATCGCAAGCAGGCCTTCCTCGGTAAATTTGTTTTCAACGCTGACGCGCGCGCCGGGATTTTGCGAAAGCTGAGAAATCCGGTCCTCCGGGCTGATGAAGTCCGCAACGGTTAACGGCTTTTCCTGTCCGTTTTCGGGCGGCGGGCTATCGCCGGACGCGAACGGATTGGGACGCTCGGGCTCGTCACCGTGACGCGTACCGAGAATATTGCGAAGCCAGAAAACCAGACCTGCGGCCACAACGGCGTATATCAAGATGTCTGCTGCCAAGTCCTGCTCACTTTCCTAATACCATATTGCCCTGAAAAACCTTAATGATTGCAAAAGAAAGTTATATGATCAGGGTAACACATACTATCAAACTATCCCAAAAACCAAAGATTTCCTTTTTTCTTACTAAAATTTATCTATGTCATAAATAAGACGTCCAAAAAACAAGGCAAGGGTATAATGCCGTTCTTTATCATATTCGTCGCTGTGCCGCTGATCGAGATCGCCCTGTTCATTACAATTGGCGGCCAGCTCGGCGTGTTCATGACATTGCTGATCGCATTCGTCACGGCCGTCATCGGCGGCGCGATTTTCAGGCATCAGGGCATGCGCACTTTCCAGCAAGCCTCCCGAACGATGGAAGAGGGCGGTTTTCCTGCGCGCGAGCTCTTTGACGGGTTTTGTCTTGTAATTGCCGCGGCGACTCTTGTGACGCCGGGCTTTCTAACCGACGCGATCGGTTTTTTACTGCTCGTTCCGGCTTTCCGCAACGCGATCAGAACCGTCTCGCAAAAATATATCCAGATGCAGACCGCCAAAGGCGGAAGCGCGCGGACCCAGTGGTTTTATTACAGGCGCGGCGGAAATGAAACGGAAAGGCCTAGAGACGTTATCGACGTCGAGTACGAGCGCGTGGATGAAAAAGACGAACGCTCTTGAGAAATGCGGCGCGTCTGTGCTATTCCCAAGACTGTAAAAAGAAAGGTCAGGACATGAACGAAACGCCTGAAGGCAACGCGCAGGGCAATGGCGCAGATTCCGCAAAACTGAACGCGCAGGCGCCGATCGTCGTGCATGCGCAGTATCTGAAAGACATATCATTTGAAAATCCGCATGCGCCGGATTCTTTACGCGCCGGCCAGCCGGGCCCGCAAATGGACATCAACATCAACATGGACGCGCGCAAGTTCGCGCCGGAAGAGGGGCAGGACGCGATGTATGAAGTCGTGCTTGCCCTGACGGCGACAGCGAAGCGGGACGGCGCAACGGTCTTTCTGGCCGAAGTGCAGTACGGCGCCGTTGCGTCTCTGCCCGGCGTTCCGGAAGAAACGCACCATCCGATCCTGCTGATCGAGGTGCCGCGGACGCTCTTTCCCTTTGCGCGGCAATTGCTGGCGGAGTTGACGCAAAGCGGGGGGTATCCGCCGCTGCTGCTGAACCCGATCGACTTCCGCGCGCTGTACATGGAGCAGTTCGTCAAGGACGAGGACAAGCAGGCCGCCGCAGAATAGATTTTCATATTGATTCGCCGGTTTCTTTCAGCTAGTCTCCCTGAAAAGTAGAGCAGGGAACATAAAACATGGCTGAAATACCGCTTTTAAACCTGATCGATTTGCTAAGAGCCGTTATTGCGGATTTTCATAGTGGAAAAACACCGTGTCCAGAGCTTACTCGAACTGTCAGGTTCAAGTGGGATCAGATAGATGAAAATGAGCGCATAACGGCAATTGAAGATGCGGCGGGATTGCAAATAGAAGATGTGCTTTCGGTTGAGGGAGGTGGAGAACTTTCTTCCGCAGCAAGCTTTCTGGCCGCGATTGGCGCGCTTGTCTTACATGAAGATGTCGACAGTCAGAGGGGTTTGAAAGTGATTTCCGATTGGGTGGAGGAGAATCTGGATTCCGGAACCACACGGCGTAGCGCCGAAATTTCCCCTTCGGAGCGCAGGCTTACTTTTAAGGAAGCTGTGACTTTTGCAGAGGCTGTTCAAGGAATTGAGGAGGCGCATGACGCTAAGGCTGTGCGCATAGGAGAAAGGGCCAAGCTGATAGAGACGCACGCGCAGGAAATTGAAGAGGCGATGAGTTTCGTAAACCAACATGAAATCCCTCCACACGAACTATTACAATCCTTGAAGGCGCGTCAGATGGGGATGACGGATGAGGAAGTTTTTGTGGCCGCACAGAAGTCTGCTTTCCTTGATAACAGCGTTGTCCAGAGTTACCGCGATGAAGGCCTTGGTGATCATGCCATACGCATTAAAATGGTGACGGAGTTGGGCGTGGAAATAGATCCTTTGTCCTACATTGAGGAAATGACGCATGCAATTGCATCGGAAAAAATGCGCCGCTTTGATTTTTCCGTTCAGAGCCTTGCAACTGGTGAATTTCCTACATACGAGCATTAAAAAAAAGACGGACATAACTGCCCGCCTTTTTGTGTTTTTTTCTCGAAAAAAACTACTTCAACGCCGCCTGCGCCTGTTTGGCGATGTCAGCAAAGGCCGCTTCGTCGCGGATGGCGATGTCGGAGAGAACCTTTCTGTCCAGATCGATCCCGGCTTTTTTCAGGCCGTTCATGAGCTGCGAATAGGTCATGCCGTTGAGTCGCGCCGCCGCGTTGATGCGCTGAATCCACAGCGCGCGGAAGGTGCGCTTTTTATTGCGGCGGTCGCGGTAAGCGTACTGGCCCGCTTTTTCAACGGCCTGCACGGCCGTGCGGTAACAGTTCTTGCGACGGCCGTAATAACCCTTGGCTTTTTTTACGACTTTCGCATGGCGCGCATGCGCCTGTGGTCCACCTTTAACCCGTGCCATTATTCGGACCCTCCTTCCGCGCGTTTATTGCTTTTGTTCTTCTGCTTGCGCGCATAGGGCAGGAAGCAGCGTTTGACGATGCGCTGATCCGGATCGCTCAGGACTTTCAGTCCGCGCGCCTTGCGTTTCATGTCTTTGGGCTTGTTCATCATCATGTGGCGGGCAAAGGCCTGCTTGGCCTTGACCTTGCCGGTCGCCGTGACGCGGAAGCGCTTTTTCGCCCCGCTCTTGGTTTTCATCTTCGGCATTTCTTTCTCCATGGTTTTAGAATTTATGCGGACGAGGCATGCCGTATTTTCTAAAAAAGCCTGACCGCAGATTTACAGTAAGCCACGTTTATAGACCTATCGGGCAAGGGAAATCAAGCCTTTTGTCATTTCGCCCGCGAACTCGCCAACGGCTCCGCGTACTGTACCGTCATGTCCCAGGGGAAATTGATCCACGTGTCCTGCGAGACTTCGGTGATAAACGTATCGACGAGAGACGCGCCCGCCGGCTTGGCGTAAACGCAGGCGAAATGCGCGTTCGGATATAGCGCGCGCGCGATTTTCAGCGTCGCGCCGGTATCGACGAGATCATCCACCACAAGCCAGCCCTTGCCGCCGTCCGGCAGTTCCGGCGCCTTCATAACATTGGCGTCCCCTTGCGTTTTGTGATCGTAGCTCGCGATGCAAAGCGTTTCGACGAGCCGCACGTCCAGCTCCCGCGCCATAATGCATGCCGGTACCAGGCCGCCGCGGGTAATCGCGATAATCCCCGCCCACGGGCCCAGCTCCAGCAACCGCCACGCCAGCGCGCGCGCGTTTCTGTGCATCTCGTCCCACGATACGGGGAAGTCTTTTTGAGGGGATGGGGTCATTACAATGATCTACTTCAAAAGCATTAACAGGCAACGGCAAAAAAACGGGGTTTAAACTTCATAGCCCATGTAAGGGTCCTTCAGTGTGAACTCCTTGTAGTTGTAACCTTTCCGCGAACAATAGGCTTCTGTCACTTCCCCATTGTCATTGACGCTTTCAATGGTCACAGGATGTTGCCAGAGCCTGTGCAGGTGCGGAAGTATCTTGCCTACGTTTTCATCGTCCAGAGGCCTGCCGTCAAGCTTTTGATGCCTGAGGACAAGCGACCTGTCTGTTCGGGACTGATAATCATGAACCCTGATATCCGGGAACATTTCGGAGAACCTGTAATCGCGAGCGAGCTGGCGGCGAATGGCCTTGAAGCCGTCTTCACTCTGAACCGCGATAACCTCATAATGTTTATTTTCTTTAAGGTCCTCAACAGTGAAGAAACCGAATTTCCGCATGACGGTCGGCGAGAGATATTGCTCGACAAAGGTTTCATCGCTGCAGGATTCCATTGCGTGTATGACTGTGCCGAGCCAGTCGCCATTCCCGGCGATATGCGGGAACCACTCACGGTCTTCGTCAGTCGGGTCCATACATATCCTCTCGATATCCTCGAACATCGCGAATCCAAGCGCATAGGGGTTGATGCTCTGGGGCGCAAAAACATGCTGCGTTTCCCCGTTTGGCAGAGGCCTTTTCACGACCGAGGGTAATTGAAACGTTACTCCATCATGAGAATTCCTGTAGCTCAGCTTCATGCCGTAATCAATCAAACCAATCTCGAACATAGTGTCGAGAATTTTGGCGTGCGTGAAGGTCGCCATGCCCTCGTTAAGCATTTTGGTCATCATCTGCGGCTTGAAATAAGTCATAAGCTCCGAGCGCCTGCGCATGATTTCGCGCTGCCAGTCTGTTAAATGCGGCGCGTTTTCAGCCATGAATCCAAGAATGTTCTTTTCGCCGCGATGATGATAAGGGGGCGTCTCGTCTTTTTTATGCGCCTTGTCAAAAGCGTCCGACAATTCGTCATCTTCTCCGTATCGTTTATCAACCGGTTCTATCCTGTCAAAGCGCGCAAGCTGCTTGCGCTCGTGGCGCGCGCGTCGCTCTTCTTCGGTCAGTTCCTTTCTGACCCGGGTGTCGGGCATATCCATGAACTCGAGCGCGTGGCAGGAATCGAGAAAATCGGAAACCGCCTTATGCCCGTAGTTACGCATGCAGTCCGATACGTAGTTCCGTAGAGCTCGCACGTCATTCAAGATCGTTTGCGTGCTGGTGAATTCCTGGAAAAGGTAATTGTTTTTAAAAACGGCGTTATGGCCGTAGCAGGCGTGTGCGATCACAAGCATCTGCATAATCGGCGTGTTGTTTGACATACAATACGCAAGGCAGGGATCGGAATTAATCACGATTTCATAAGATAGATTTTTACTGGCGTCATATTCTTTTTCATGTTTTTCACGCTTCTTGCCAAAACTCCAATGCGAATAGCTATCGGGCAGACCGTGGCTCGTATAGGCGTCCAGCATCTGGTCGGGCCGGATGATTTCGATCCGGTTTGGGAGCACGTCAAGCTTGAACTTGTCGACGGCAACGATGCTGATCACCTTGTCGGCAAGCTCCAGCCATGTTTTCGGCAGGTAAGGATCATCCTCGAATTCCGGTTTTCTGATAAGCGGATAATCGAATGAGTCGGCCTTGTGGGCATTGATAAAAACCTCCCATCCGTCCTCATAATGACTCAAGAGGTCAACGATCTTTTGATAATAGGGCTGCTGTTCTTCAGGTAAATCAAGACTCATTCTTATGCCCTCCTTTAAGCCGGCGCCGGCGCCGAAGCGTGATGCACAGGCTGACCGGGTTTGTGACCGCCCTGCGGGAAGAAACTTTTGAAGGCGTCCAGGGCGTCTGCGGGTGATTTGAGCTCCGCCGTAAACATCCTGTCAGGGAATTGTTCCGCAAGTTTTTGATAAATCTCTAGCAGAGAGCTTTCATAGGCAGAGTAACCGCCTCCAGGCTTTATCTCCGTATAGAAAAACCCCTGAACATCGGGTAAGAGTTCTTCCATGGCTTTCATCAGGGCGTGACTATCAGACTCGAAATTATCGCCGTCAGAAGCCTGCGCGACATAGATATTCCATTCGGAAGGTGGAAAATCCCGGGCAATGACCTCTTTGTCTTTTACAATACAGGAAGACACCATAGTGCCGCCGCTTTTGCTCGGATTAAAAAACTCTTCTTCACTGACTTCTTCGGCGTTAGAGGTGTGGTATATAAACTTCAGCGCAATCTCATCATAATTTGCGTTCACGAACCTGTATAGAAGGTGGAAGAAGCTTTTCGCAATTTCAATTTTATGCTTGTCCATTGAACCTGAAACGTCCATGTTGCAAAGTACAACAGCCTTGGCGGCCGGTTGCGGAATATCGTCTTCGACGTCGTATACCCGGTGCTCGGGCCTAAGTTTTCCGGCGTTTTCTCTCGTCTTGATATGTTCCGGCAGCCTTTTTTCGAGCACGACAATCCGTTTACGCGCCGTTTCATCCATCGTTTCCCGCAGCCGGGATTTCATTTTCTCTACGGTTTGCAGCAAAAGATCGACTGGCTCCGGTTTTTTCTCGCCATTGTTTTCGGGCTGAAACTCCGCTGATAAAGACCCCACCAGAACGGGGATAATTTTTTCCTTGCGGCTCACGGGCATTTTTTCAAGGCCCGGACTTTCAACGCCTTCGGCAAAGCCAGCCAGAATATCGAACTGCTCTCCCAGGTTTCCCAGCGCCCGTTTTTTCCCGAGCTTGTCGAGTATCAGAGCTTCGCCGCGGCGTTTTTCGTCCGTGCGTTTTTGCTCCATAAGGTGGGACGGTCCCTTGTTCGTGTAGCCGGCTTTTTCCCGGTCTACGATCCGCACGTCCTTCCCGCGCAGTTTATGCATGTTCGGGAGCTCGCGCCCCTCGAAAAGTATGTTAAGAAGCTCGTCATAAGTCAGATAGATTTCGGAAGGCCGCGGTGAATCCGGACCGTCCGAAGCTTTCGGACGCCCACCTTGTCCGGGCGGCGGCTTTGGTATCTTGTCGCCAACGTCATACGCGAGATTGCCCGGAAAAACGCGCCGGAAGACGCCGCCCTGACCGTGACGTATCGTCGGCTCTTCCAGCGTTTCCGGGGGGATAGGAACCGTTACTCCGTCCTTTCCAAAATCCTCAATGCTGTCATTGACGATTTTATCGCGGACAGCTTCCCTGATAATTTTTTTGTATCTCTCCCGGAAAAGCTGGCGGTCGACGCGGAACTTCTCACTGACCGGCTCGTCCCGCCTGTCAACAATCACTGTTGTCATGGCAAAACTCCTCCCTGTATGTGTTTTTTCAAGAGTCGGCTGTTAACCGTTCGTGAAATTCAGGTAATGTAAAGCTCTTTGCCGCATCGACGGAGTCGTAAAGCCTTTGCGTTCCATGTTGGCATGAAAACGCTCGAACTGGGTACGATCATCTTCTGTTCTTAAATCATCGGCATTTTTTGCTTTAAAGATATGACGCTTTTTGCCCTGATCGAGCTCATGCTGTGCTCGGATAACCTTGGCAAGGGGCTCGAAAGTATCCCATCGAACAACCACTGGCTTCTGATCTTCGGGCGCCTTACCCTCATTAAACTTGCCGATGCGCTTTAACTCGCGGTCAACGCCATGCGTGGCTGTGCGGCGAAACTCCGGCCCATTCGTTATGCCAGCCGCCTTCTCCATAGCCTGTAAATATTTTTCTATGGTCTCAAGCTCGATGGGTTCTCCCGACTCGTCGATTAGATTTTCTTTTTCCAGAGAGGCCTCCGCATAAGCAAGATAACGATCAAATTCTCGCTGGCATTCGGTATCGTCTGCGTCAATGATCGCCTGGTTTACTTCTTTCTCAAGCCACTTTCTGTAATCAGACTCGATATCTTTCACATAGGCGAGATAGGTTTCTTTTTGATCGGAGGAAATGACAGTTTCATCCGCTTTCGCAATGTAACTCCTTAAGGTTTCGAGCAGGAGAATACCGTCAGCTTCCTCGTAACCGTGCACCGAGCGCGCATTGAAAGTTTCAAGCAGAACGCGCTCGGTTGCGTCACGTATGCTGAAACCATCCATGCCCTCATCCGGATGTTGTTTACGGATCAGCTCCCTGCGTTCAGGTATTTTTTCCTTTGGGCCATCAGGTATTTCGCCATTCATGACCTTAGCGCGCAGACGCCTGTCATAGCTTTTAAGGGAGCCATCCTTGCCGTCTTTCAGACGTGTGACGACTGAAAATTCAGCAAGCAAATCCAAGGTTTTCGGCCCCATCGGCATCTCAGCCTGAGGGAATCTCTTCAGGATTTTTTCGTAAATCTTTTTCTCTTCAGACATACGCAGGGAATAGGGTACGTCAACTACCGTAATCCTATTCCGGGCAGCGTCGCTGTCGTTTTCCTGGCTGAATTTTTTCCAGACAGAGTCATTGGAAGTGATAACAATGACTTGTCGCATGGGGAACAAGCCGCCAGCAGCTCCCGTAAAGTAGCCTGTGGTAACTCCTTCGAGGAGCGTGTTCATCAGCGCCGGGTTGTTTCGAAAGCCTTCCGGCCAGTGTAGTATTCCCCTGTTAGATTTACTTAAAGTTCCAGACGTGTAAGCGTCAGGATCTCCCTTTCGAAGGGTTGCTCCATCCGGGTTGAGCGGATCTTCCTCGCCCACGCGTGTCAAGTCGGGTTCCCCGACAAATGAGGCTATATCAGCTGATTTGGGGTCTTTGGGATCAATTTTGTCATAGGCAATCTGGAAGTTGCAAGAGGGGTGAACTTTTTCGACCTCGAAGGCCTCCGCCGCGTTTCCATTTGCATTTTTTAGCCTTTTAGAAACCCAAGGAGACGGCTGATTTTTTGAAAAAGCGCTCTCTGGAATTCCATAAGTTTGACAAACTTTCTTTATCCTGTCTTTATTTGTGAAAAGACTGAGAACGGTATCCCCAAAAGGAGAACGCTCGCCCGTTTTTTTGCAGCGCAACATATAAACGGGTTCTTGTTCATTCAGTTCTTCGAGAACCTCGGTTAGTTCTGTTTTACCCGAGCCAACGGGACCACGTAAAACCAATATTCCAGAAGCGTCTCTTTTCAGAACACCTACAATAGCGTCGACAACGCTCTCAACATCGTAAAATTCTTCGAACGGCTTGTAACGGCGTATAGTCTGACCCCCGAATACGCGGCGCTCCTGATCGTCAGACTGACGGGTGTCAACTTTTATTGGTTCGCCTATAGCATTCAGAATTCTTCTGGCCGGAGATACGTAAACATTCGGGTCGGTTTTTGCGCGCTCGAGGGTCTCGGCGATGCTCAGGACTTCATTCTCGCCAAACTCATCGGCGTTCCACAAAAGCCCGCCAAGAGAGTCATCATGCTCATTGGCATTCGAATGTGGCTGACCGCCGTCTATCTGGTCCGCTTTCGTAACTTCTGCTGATACCTTACCAGCGGCGCGAGCGCTTTGCTGAGCCATGAATACCTCCACGTCTGTTCGTTTTGTTGTTTCTGGTTGAGTTCAGAAATATAGAAAGCTTCAGATTTGTCAAACGGAAATTTGCAATGTCCATGTACTTTTTTGTAAAATTAGATGCCGCTGGCAATATCAGGCTTTTTAACGCTTTGAAAAGGCTTGTATATAAAAAACGATTCAACGAAAAAGTATTATCAGGCCGCTTCTTTCGCTCTCGTAATGGCGATCTTGACGTTTTCCCCCGCAACTTCATGCGCGCCGACATAGGCTGCGTCCTTGGGGATGCCCAGAGTCAGCGCGTTGGCCAGCGTTTCCGCCTTGATGAACTCGCTGTGCTGGTTAACGGCTTCCTGCATGGTGACGGGCAACTCTAACGACAGGTCAATTCGGTCGGAAATATGGAAGTCCGCGTCTTTGCGCGTCTGCTGGATCAGGCGAATGAGATCGCGCGCCAGGCCTTCGCGCTCCAGTTCCGGCGTGAGCTTCGTATCCAGTATCACCGCGCCCTGACCGCTGAGTTGCTGCGCGGCGAGGCCCCCGGCTGTGACGAGCCGCATCGAAAACTCGTCTTCGTTTAAAATTTCCCCGGCAATCGTGACGGTCCCGTCGCCGTTATCGCTCCAGTCGCCGGATTTTGCGGCGGGCATGATGTCTTTCATCTTCGCGCCGACGCGCTTGCCGATGGCGGGATTGACCTTTAACTCCAGCGTTCCGTATTCGGACAGGTTATCGGTAAGGGTGAGAATTTTCACGTTCAGCTCGTCCTGGATCAGGTCGGCGTAGTCGTTCAGACGGCTGGCGTCTTCGCTGGCGACGATCATCTCGGCGAGCGGCAAACGCACGCGCAGACCTTCGAGTTCGCGTACGGAAAGCGCCGCAGAACAGACTTCACGCGTCCGGTCCATGGCGGATACAAGCTCCTTGTCCTCCGGCAACATTGAAGCGTCCGGCCAGCCCGCAAGGTGTACGCTCTTTTCGCCCGTCAGGCCGCTGTAAATCTTGTCCGTGATAAAGGGCAGAAACGGCGCGGCTACGCGGGCCAGGTTGTGCAAAACGGTATAGAGCGTATCGTACGCGGCCTGTTTGTCGGCGTCTTTTTCCGCGCGCCAGAACCGGTCCCTAGCGCGGCGGATATACCAGTTATTGAGCGCGTCCATAAAGAGCTGGATCGCGTTACAGGCCGCCGGGATGTCGTAGGCGTCGAGCTTCGTTTCAACCGTTTCGATCAGCTCGCGCGTTTTGGCGAGGATATAGCGGTCGAGTACGCTTTCGGCGTCCTGAATAATATTTCCCTTCGCATGATCGGCGTTGGCGTAAAGCGTGAAGAACGAGTACGCGTTCCACACCGGGTTGACGATTGCGTTTCTTGTCTGGCCGATAGCTTTGCCGTCTTTGGGTATGGATAAATCCCCGCCCGTCATCAGCGGCGTTGAAACCAGATACCAGCGCAGCGCGTCCGAGCCATAAGTGTTAAACACCTCAATCGGGTCCGGGTAGTTTTTCAATCGCTTGGAGAGTTTCTGGTGGTTTTCGTCGAGCACGACGCCGTGGCAGATGCAATTTCTAAAAGGCGCCTTATCGAACAAAGCCGTAGACAGAACCATCAGCGTGTAAAACCAGCCGCGCGTCTGGGCAATGTATTCCACGATAAAATCGCCGGGGAAATGGGTCTCGAACCAGTCTTTATTCTTGAACGGATAATGCACCTGCGCAAAGGGCATGGAGCCGCTCTCGAACCAGCAGTCAAGCACGTCCTCGACGCGGACCATCTTCGATTTGCCGGTCGGATCGTCCGGGTTGGGCCGGGTCAGGTCGTCGATATAGGGACGGTGGAGATTGTCGATCTTTACGCCGAAATCGCGCTCCATTTCCTCGATCGAGCCATAGACGTCGATGCGCGGGTATTCCGGGTTATCCGACTTCCAGACCGGGATCGGCGCGCCCCAGAAGCGGTTCCTTGCAATGTTCCAGTCGCGCGCGCCTTCGAGCCATTTGCCGAACTGCCCGTCGCGCACATGATGCGGCACCCAGTTAATGTTTTCGCGGTTGAGCGCGGCCATGCGGTCCCGGAATTTCGAGACTTCCAAATACCAGCTGTTGATCGCCTTATAAATCAGCGGCTCGTCCGTGCGCCAGCAATGCGGGTAGTTGTGGTCGATGGTCTCGTGCCGCACGAGCTTCTTTTCATCTTTTAGTTTCTGAATGACAAGCTTGTTGGCGTCGCGCCAGAGCAGGCCCTCGAAATCCGGCACTTCGCTCGTGAACTTGCCCTGATTGTCGATGGGCACGACGATCTCTATGCCGTAGCCGCGGCAGAGCACAAGGTCTTCCTCGCCAAAGCCCGGCGCTTCATGGGCGATGCCGGTACCGTCCGTGTCAGTGACGAAATCGGCGAGCAATACTTTGAAAGTTTTCCCGTCGTTTTTCCTGTCCGCGAAATAGGGGAAGAGGGGCTTGTAGGAAAGGCCTTCAAGCTCGCGGCCTTTGACAACTTTCAAGATCCCCTCACCCGGTTCACTCTGTGATCCGGCCTCTCCCCGGGGAGAGGCCTTTTCCCTTCTCCCTTTGGAGAGGGAGGGACCCGCGCCGTCAGGTGCGGGAGGGTGAGAGGCGAATTCCTTCGCGTAAGCCTGTAGACGATCCTTCGCCATGATAACGATCTCGCCTTCATGCTCGATAAAAGCGTATTCAATATCCGGCCCGACGGCGAGGGCGAGGTTCGAAGGCAGCGTCCACGGAGTCGTGGTCCATGCGAGCATATAGGCGGTTTTTCCGTCTATTTTTTCATCCAGCTCAAACGCGATGGTGACCGCCGGGTCCTGGCGCATGCGGTAGGAATTATCGAGCCGCGTCTCGAAATTGGACAGCGGGCTTTCAACCGCCCAAGAATAGGGCACGACGCGGTAGTCCTCGTAAATCAGGCCCTTGTCCCAGAGCTCTTTAAACGCCCACATGACGCTTTCCATGTAGGTCACGTCGAGCGTCTTGTAATCATTCTCGAAATCGACCCAGCGCCCTTGCCGGTTCACGTAGTATTCCCAGTCCTTGGTGAACTGCAGCACGGATTTCTGGCAGGCGGCGTTATATTTATCGATGCCGTAGTCTAAGATTTCCTTGCGTCCCGAAATGCCAATCTCTTTTTCCGTTTGCAGCTCGGCGGGCAGGCCGTGCGTGTCCCAGCCAAAACGCCGATCGACCTTGAAGCCCTGCATGGTTTTATAGCGCGGGATCAAATCCTTGACGTAGCCGGTAACCAGATGCCCGTAATGCGGCAGGCCGTTGGCGAAAGGCGGGCCGTCATAGAAGACGAATTCCTTTTCGCCTTCGCGATTTTTAATCGTCTCGCGGAAAACGTCTTCCGACTGCCAGTGCGCGAGAATTTCCTCCTCGATCTTTGGATATTCGGGATTTGTCGGGGCGTCTGGGTAATTCTTCGTATTTTCAGCGGACATGCGTAGGCTCTTTCATCTTCAAACAAAGAGCTTTTATAGGGGATCACAGGCTGGGAGACAAGGGTTCTAGGAATCGGAATCCAAAACCGGCGCTGGCTGCCCTTGGCTCCGCATTACTGTCCGCCGGGCAAAATCGCGTTCGAAGCTTTTGGTTTTATCATCAATGATTTCAAACCTCTCTTCAAGAAAGGCATGCGCGTCGCGCAGGTCCCCGGGTAAAGCTTTGTCGCCAAGCTCGAGCGTTTTTTGCGCCGCTCTTTTCATGGCGAAAATCACTTCAGTCAGCGGATACTCCTGGTCAGCCGACCTTTCCAGGCAGCCCATATGCGTCGCAGCAAGCCGATAACTGGAATTTATCCTGAGCAAAGCCGCCTCTTCCAGACCCACGCCGTGAGCAAGTTGAACCAGCGTCATTTCTATGCCTTTGTCTTTTCCGCAAATGATAACGGAAACTCTTTTTGGATCTTTATTTGCGTCAAGTTCCGTGGGCTTAACCTTTAAAGACAAACGGTCCTCATCCGTTTTGGCGCCGAGCGTAAATTCAAAATTCCTGCCCCGGTTTTTATCCATCATCGGCGCGTAAAGCTCGCCGATGCCAAGCTTTTCGAACGCGTCCTCAAAGCCGGTAAAAATGATGCGCGGCTGTGGCTGGTTTCCTTCGGCGACTTCCTTATGGGTCCGTCTAAGCATATTCAAGCCTCATGGTCAAAAAAGATTATTACCATAATAAGCATGCTTAAGCAAGCCTTTTCTCTGCTCTTTACAGACAGGCACATATCTCTAAGGTTACTCGCAAGACTTGGGGAAAATATGGACCTGAAAAAAAACTTATGACCCTAAAAAACAAAATCTTCAGCCGCATGAACCCGCCCGTCTTTTTCGGCGCGGCAAGCGTCGTTGTGCTGTTCGTTTTCACGGGCAGCTTTTTCAGCGAGTGGTCCGAAGGGCTGTTCAAATCCGCGCGGGACGGCATTTCGAATATCTTCGGCTGGTACTACATGCTCGGCGCGACGCTCTTCCTTTTGTTCGCGCTCTGGCTGATGTTCGGACGGTTCGGCGACATACGCCTTGGTAAACCTGAAGACAGGCCTGAATTCTCGTACCTTGCCTGGTTTACGATGCTGTTCAGCGCCGGCATGGGGATTGGTCTTGTGTTCTGGAGCGTGGCTGAGCCGATCTCGCATTACGCAAATCCACCCATGGCGGAAGGGCAAAGCAATGAAGCCGTGACGGAGGCCTTAAGGTTTACGTTCTTTCACTGGGGCCTGCATCCCTGGGCGATTTATCTCGTGCTTGCCGTATCGCTCGCCTATTTCCATTTCCGGCACGGCTTGCCGCTTGCGCCGCGTTCCATTCTGTTTCCGCTGATCGGCGAACGTTACAAGGGCTGGGCCGGGCATATCGCCGATATTCTTTGCGCGGTTGGAACGTTGCTGGGCGTTGCAACCTCACTCGGCCTCGGCGCGATGCAGGTCAATACGGGCATAGATTCCTTCACGGGCGTCGGCTTTTCAACGGAAAACCAGATCATTATTATCGCGCTTGTCACGCTGATCGCGACGATATCGGTGGTTTTGGGCATCCATGGCGGCATCCGCAGGCTCAGCGTATTCAATATCGCCCTGGCCGGGCTGTTTATGCTTTTAATCCTTCTGTTGGGACCGAGCATTTATATTCTCGATTTCTTCGTCAGCGGCTTCGGTGAATATCTGCAGCATCTGCCCTCCATGAGTTTATGGGTGGATATAAGAAGCGACTCCGGATGGCAGGCGAACTGGACGCTGTTTTACTGGGGCTGGTGGATTTCCTGGTCGCCCTTTGTCGGCATCTTCATCGCGCGCATTTCCAAAGGCCGCACGATCCGAGAGCTTGTCATGGGAACGCTTCTCGTTCCTGTTCTGGTTACATTTTTCTGGCTCTCGACGTTTGGCGGCACGGCGCTCCATATGGAGCATTTTGAGAACGCCGGCGCCATTTTGGCCGCCGTCGACGAGGATTTCGCGCTCGCCCTGCATACGATGCTGGACCGGATGCCGCTTGCGAATGTCACTCTGGTTGTTGCGACGCTTCTGATTGTAATTTTTTTCGTGACTTCGTCAGACTCCGGCTCGCTGGTCATTGACATGATTACCTCCGGCGGGCACCCGAACCCGCCGCGGGCCCAGCGCGTTTTCTGGGCCGTATCCGAAGGCGCGGTCGCAGCCGTGCTCCTTGTCGCTGGCGGTTTGACGGCGATCCAGAACGCGGCGATCAGCGCTGGCCTGCCGATGTCGGTATTGCTGGTTATCGCCGTTTGGGGCCTGACGCAGGCGCTTTACCGCGACAAGGCGCAAGAGTCAATCGAGCCGGAAGACGGATAATCAAAGCGGCGCGAACCCCAGAAACCACAGCGCCGCCGGGATGTAAAACAGCCCGATGACCGTGCCGACGAGAACAGTCGTCGCCGCCTTTTCGGGCGTCAGGTTCAGTTGTGCGGCGAACGCGGCGATATTGGCGGCAGGCGGCAGAATGGAATAAACGATAATCAGTTTGTGGACCTGGTCATCGAACCAGCCCGTAAAGCTTTTGTCAAAGGAAACAATCGCCAGCGCTACAAGCGGCCATAAAATCCACTGCCAGACCTGCACGATCGCGAAAAACCGCCCGCCGCCGAATTCCAGTTTTTTCACGCGGGAGAGCGCCACGCCGATTATCATCATGCCGATGATAATGTACGCGCCTTTAAAATGCTCCCAGTAGGTGATTGTCTGCGCATTGAAGGATAAGCCGGACAGGTTGAAGATTATGGCTGCGGCGATCGCATAGAGCGCTGGAAGCTTCGCCAGTTTTTTCAGGCTTTCCTTGGCCGTGAAGTGGCCGCGCGCGGCAAAGAAATACCCGTAGCTCGCCTCGAAAAACACGGCGCCGAGCAAAAGAAACGTATATACGCCGGCCCATTGCGTATCGAAGAGGAGCGCCACAACCGGCAAGCCGAAATAGCCCGTGTTCACCATGCCTGCGCAAATCGAGAGAAGGTTCGGGGTTTCGTCTTCCCAGATCTTCCGGCCCACAAACAAAGCCGTGATCGCCAGAACGAGATGCATCGCGTAGGTCACAAAAGGCAGAAGGACGTATTCCCATTTCACCTCGATCTGTCCGATAAAGCCGAAGAGCGTCACCGGCATCAGGACGAAAATCGACAAATCAGCCAATGATTTCCGGTCAAGGTCAAACAAACGCCCGGCTGCAAAACCGATCCCGATAATCACGTAAAGCGGTATGAGGTTCGTAAATAGCGTTGTGAAGATCATATCTCATCTTTACATGAGAACTTTCTTAATTTCGATACAATCCTGATCCATCTGCGCGATGAGTTTTTCAAGGCTGTCGAATTTGGCTTCGCTGCGGATGCGGCGGACGGGTTTGACCCGGACGCTCCGCCCGTAAATCTCGCGGTTGAAGTCGAATATAAAAGCTTCCAGCTGCGCCAACGGCGCCTCGAACATTGGCCGTATGCCGATATTCACGGCGCAGGGCCGCCAGATTTCCTCGTCTTCGAGCTTTATCAACGCGGCGTAAACCCCGTAGGCCGGATGGATTGTCTCGCCAAGCGCGATATTGGCCGTCGGATAGCCCAGTTCGCGCCCGCGCTTGTCGCCATGACCGACGACGCCCGCAATTTCCCATTCCCAGCCGAGCATGGCGTTAGCTCTCTCGATATCGCCATGGCGCAGGGCGGTACGGATATCGCTGGATGACCAGGGTAAATCATCCGCATGAAGACGCGGAATGCTCGTGACCGGAATGCCCGCGGCGCGGATCGTATCAGCATCGCCCTTGCGCAGTTGGCCAAAGCGGAAATCTTCGCCGATGATCACATGCGCCGCATTCAGGCCGTCAACCAGAACATTTTTAACGAAGGCTTCCGCGCTCTGGCTGGCAAAGTCCCAGTCGAATTTTGCGCAAACGACATAATCAACGCCGCACTTACTCAATCTTCTGAACTTCACCGGAGCGGGGGTAATGCGCTGCGGCGGCTCGTCCGGGCGGAACAATGCGCGCGGATGCGGCTCGAACGTCAGGACGGCGAGTTTGCGGCTATCCTGCTCCGCGATTTCCTGCGTCCGCGCAAGCAGAGCCTGATGCCCCTTGTGCACTCCGTCGAAATTGCCGATCGCGACGGCGGCGTTCCGGCAGTCTTCCGGAAAAGCTTTAAAATCGTAAAAAACGCGCATGGCTTTATTGTGCTTATATCTTTACCGACACAAAACCCGAAATATAGCGAAAAAAGCAATGGTTTTGTTGCAGAAAAAAATTTGGAAGTTGAAGCGACGGAATATCTTTCCGCCCCCGATAAAAATTCGGCCTTGCGCAAGGCGCCGCTGGAAAAGCCCGTGCTCGGGATCGGCATGATGGATAACGTGGAAATCGGCGCGGGCAAGGCCGTGTTCCTGACGCTCGCCGCCAATGGCGTTTCCATCATCCCCGTCCACGTCCCCAAAGCGCATGCCGAGGATTTCAAAGCGTTTGAGATTTGATTAAACTGGGCGCATGAAAACGCCGCTTTACTGGAAACACATATCTTTTCTTAT
>CAZCIB010000031.1:0-26148 GCA_964498755.1 uncultured Pseudobdellovibrionaceae bacterium
CGCCGCATGTACGCGTAATCCTGCGGCGTCATCCCCGGCAAGCGAACGACTGTGAGCGCTGGACGGGGATCCGGGAGACATGTGTGAAGCATAGCTTCAAGCTTTTTTTCGCCAGACCCCCGCCTTCACTCTCGCGTCTCAAGAGACGCTCTCGTTTGCGGGGATGACAATTTCGGGGGATGCTAATAACGCTGCGGCCGCCCTAACCAGCCGGTCTGGACCCACCAGTGGGGGTTTGCAAGTTTTACCGCTGCGGCGGCGGCGATTGTCTCTTCTTCCTTGTCAAACAGCGCAAAGCAGCTCGCGCCGGAACCGGTCATCCGGGTAAGGCGAACGCCGGCTTGCGAGTTAAGAAATCCGAGAACGTCCAAAATTTCAGGGACAAGCGAGCGCGCATTTTCCGTCAGGTCGTTTTGCGACAATGATAAAAATTCAATCAGGTCGTCTTTCTTTTTGAACGCAGGAATGCCTTCGATCTCGTCCCGGAATCCGCCGTCAAAAACGGAAAACACTTTTTTCGTCGAGCAGCCCTTGCCCGGATTCACAAGCAAAAGCGGCATTTCCGGCAGTTCTACCGGATCGTCAAGAATTTCGCCGACGCCGCGCATGCGCCGCGACATGCAGGTTAAGCAGGCCGGAATATCCGCGCCGAGCCCGATCATGAGTTCGTCCAGAAACGGCGCCTGCCTGTTGACGGACCAGAGCGACAACAATCCCCAGATAACCGCGGCGGCGTCGGATGAACCGCCGCCGATGCCGGACTCGAGCGGCACATTTTTTTTCAAGGTCAGATGAACATCAAGCTTTTTGCGCAACGCTTCCGCCATCTCCCAGGCGGCGCGCACGGCAAGATTGCCAGAGTTGGGGCTGGAATCCCTGTCCCGGGCGGAAAAATGCCCCGCAAACGGCCCTTCAAGATGAAATGAAAAATCATGCGCCGGGGCGATTTTGATTTCGTCGCCGATATCCGTAAACGCGACCAGAGAGTCGAGCGTGTGATAGCCGTCTTCCCGCCTGCCCGTTACGTGCAGATAGAGATTGAGTTTCGCCGGAGCGAAGACGGTGATTTGTTTTGTCTGCGTTGTGGTCATGGTTTTACCAGTTGGCAGCTGGGAGTCGGCAGTTGGCGGTTTTTAAATGCTTATAACTGCCAACTACCAACTGTCTACTTCCAACTACTTCTCCTGCATCGCCTCGCGGATTTCGGTTTGTTCTTTCAGACCGCTGACAAGCTTGCGTTTCAGGTCAGTGACAAATGCCTCGTCCTCCGAGAAATTCTTGGCGCGGCGCCACTGAAATTCCGCCTCCAGCCTGCGCCCGACGCGCCAGTAGGCGTCGCCGAGATGATCATTGATCACCGGGTCATAGGGCAGGATTTCCACGGCCTTCTCAAGATGCGGAACCGCCTCTTCGTAACGTCCTTTCTGGTACAGAACCCAGCCCAGCGAATCGCGGATGTAACCATCCTTCGGCTGAAGCGAAACCGCTTTTTCGATCATTTCGAGCGCTTCCGGCAGGCGAATGCCTTTTTCCGCCCAGCCATAGCCCAGATAATTCATGATATAGGGATGGTCGGGCTGGAAAGAGAGCGCTTTTTCAAGATCGGCTTCCGCTTCCCGCCATTGACCGAGACGCTCGTAAGACATGCCGCGCGCATAAAAGACATGCCAGTATTCCGCCTCTTCCTCCGCAGGAACGGCCCCTAGTACGCTGTTATAAGCCGCAAGCGCGGCGTCATAGGCTTTTTGTCTGCGCCGGATGTCGCCGATCTGGGCCTGCGCATCCAGATCTTCGCCGGACATTTCCACAAGCTGCTCGAGCAGCGCAACGGCCTCGTCATACCGTTCCGCGCGGGCCATAAGCTCGGCCGTCCTTTTTTTAGCCTCGATATAGGATTTGTCCTTGTCGCCGATGGCTTTGTACTGATCTATGGCTTCGTCAAAACGCTCGTTGCGCGTACTGATAACGGCCATCAGAATGCGGGCTTCATTGAGATCGTCATTCAGATAAAGCGCCATTTGCGAGAAAACCCGGGCGCTGTCATCGCTGTACTCGCCGTACAAAATGCGGGCCATGTCAAGAAAAGCCCGGGAAACGCCTTCCTTCACGGACCTGATATTAAATTCTTCTCCTGTTTCGATGACGTCGTCGATTTCGTTTTCTTCGAGGGCTGCGAGCTTTTTGCTGACGCTGACGCTTTCCGGCTCATGCTTGAGGATCGTTTCGTAAACATCGCGCGCTTCATCCACCTTTCCGACATGGGCGTAGATATCGCCGATCTTTTCAAGGTCGGAGGCGTTGATGCCCGCGCTTTTAAGGGCGCGTTCCATGACGCCGGCGATGGCCTCGTGCCGGCCAAGGTAATGGGCAATGAGAACCGCGTGATAGGCGTGCACCGGATTATCCGGCAGTTTCTCAATGTACAGCTCGCCTTCGGCTGCGTAACTCCACCCTTTCAGGAGCGGCGCGATGAAATCCGCCATCCCGCCTTCGGGCATGTTTTCCAGATGCGCCTCTGCGGCCTTGTATTCCATGTCGCCGAAGTTTTCAAGCGCAAGAAAGAGTTCGACAAGCGCATGTTTTTTTTCGGACGCTTCGTTTACCTCGTACGCCAGTTCAAAAGCGCGGTCCGTTTTCCCCGCGCCCATCGCCAGCACCATCGCCCGCTTTTTAAGCTCCGTGTTATCTGCGTCCCTGCCCACGACATGCGCGAAAAAACGGCTGGCGTTTTTCCAGTCATGAATCTGCTGGGCATGACGCCCGGCAAGATAACTGCCAGCCAGCGTCTCTCTCGGCTTGACGTCAATCACCTGGACGGGAATTGTTTGCCGGACAGGCGCTTCCTGCTGCGCGGATGATTCCTTGCATGCCGCAAGGACAGCCGTAGCGGCAATAAGCGTCGTGAGCGTCAAAAGGTACTTTTTCATGAGCGTTCCTTTTTCTTTAACTTAGCATCCCGGACTTGATCCGGGATCCATTTTTGCTTTTACTCTGCATCCCGGCTTTCGCCGGGATGCCTTGAAACCCTCGGGATGCCTTGAAACCCTTATTAACTCTGACACGAACCTTACATATTCGGATAGTTCGGTCCGCCGCCGCCCTGCGGGACGACCCAGTTAATATTCTGCGACGGATCCTTGATGTCGCAGGTTTTGCAGTGCACGCAGTTCTGGGCATTAATCTGGAACTGCGGCGCGCCTTTGTCATCCTCTATAACTTCATAAACGCCCGCCGGGCAGTAAAGTCGCGCGGGCTCGCCGTATTCAGGCAAGTTTCGCGCCACGGGAACGGCCGGGTCCTTCAACTGCAAATGACAGGGCTGATCTTCCTCGTGGTTCGTGTTTGATAAATAAACGGAGCTCAGGCGGTCGAACGTCAAAACATTGTCCGGCTTCGGATAGGCGATCGGCTGAACGTCCTTGAGCGGCTTCGTCTGCGCGTGATCGGCGTGATTTTTCAGCGTCCACGGCGCAAGACCAAAGGTGAGCGTTTCAAACGCTCCGTTAAGAAGCCCAAACCACAGGCCCTTATGAAAGCCGGGGCGTATATTGCGAACGCTTTTCAGCTCTTTATACGCCCATGATTTTTTGTAAAGTTCCGGATACGCTGCGCATTCCGTTTCGGTCGCATCAGATTTCAGGAATTCATTCAGCGCTTCGGCGGCGATTATGCCGGATTTCATCGCCGTGTGATTACCCTTGATCTTGGGAACATTCAAAAACCCGGCGCAATCGCCGATGAGAACCCCGCCGGGAAAACAAAGCTTCGGCAGGGATTGAAAGCCGCCCTCAACAAGCGCGCGCGCGCCGTACGCCTTCCTTTTCCCGTCTTTGAGAAGTTTTGCGATTTCCGGATGCGTTTTGAACCGCTGCATTTCTTCAAAAGGAGACAAAGTCGGATTCGGGTAATCCAGCCCTGTAACAAAACCGACCAGAACCTGGTTATCCTCGAAATGATAAATGAACGAGCCGCCATAGGTATCGTTCTGCAAGGGCCAGCCGATGGTATGGACGATCTCGCCTTCGTTATGCTGTTCATCTGGAATACGCCAGATTTCCTTGACGCCCAGCGCATAGGTCTGCGGATCGCAGTCTTTTCTTAAATCAAATTTCTCAATCAGCTGCTTCGTGAGCGAGCCGTGACAGCCTTCCGCAAAAACAGTCTGGCGCGCGTGCAGTTCAACCCCGGGCTCGAAGCTTTCCGTTTTTTCGCCTTTAGCGTTTATGCCCAGATCGTTAGTGGCTACGCCCGTAACCGCGCCGTTTTCATTGTAAAGAACTTCACTGGCGGCAAAGCCCGGAAATATCTCGACGCCCATGCTTTCCGCCTGATCGCCCAGCCAGCGCGCAAGATTGCAAAGCGAAATAATATAATTGCCCTTGTTATGCATTTGCGGCGGGGCGGGCATGGGAAAGGCTTTCGTCTCACTCAGAAATAAAAACCTGTCTTTTTTCGCCTCGACCTTAAGCGGCGCGCCCTTGTCCCGCCAGTCCGGGATCAGTTCATCCAGAGCCCTTGTTTCAAAGACCGCGCCGGAGAGCAGATGCGCGCCGACTTCCGAGCCTTTCTCGAGAATGCAGACGGAGAGTTCCGGATTGATTTGCTTGAGTTTGATTGCGCAGGAGAGGCCGGAAGGACCGGCGCCGACGATCACAACGTCAAATTCCATGGACTCGCGGTCCTCGCGGACGCTTTCTGGCATAATTCCTCTTTCTCTTTTCCGCCTTTCATCATAGCCTAAATTGGTTAAAAAGAGGATGATTTTTAGTCTCCCTCACCCTCGACGCCTTCGGCGTCTCTTCCCTCTCCCCGGGGAGAGGGTGATCCGGGCGATAGCTACGGATCGGGTGAGGGGACAAGGCAGGAAGCAAACATGACCCAAAACGCCTCAGCCCTCGAATGCTTACGCTGGCACATCGACGCCGGCGCGGACGCCGCATTCGCCGAAGCGCCTGCCGACTGGACCGGATTTAAAAAGCCGCAGGCGCGCCAGACGCCCGGCGCCGTGCCTGTGCAGATGGCCGCAAAAGCCTCTTTGCCGCCGGTCGCCGCGCCGCAGCCGCCTCTTCTGGGCGCATCGGATGCGCGGAAAGAATCGGAAAACCTCGCGCGCGGCGCGCAAAATCTTGAAGAACTCAAGCAGGCGATCGCCGCTTTCGACGGCATCGCGATTAAAAACACGGCGACGAATCTGGTGTTTTCGTCAGGCAATCCCGCAGCCAAAATCATGCTGGTCGGCGAGGCCCCGGGCGCTGACGAAGACCGGCAGGGCGAGCCGTTCGTCGGAGCAAGCGGGCAATTGCTGGATAAAATTCTCGACTGCGTCGGCCTGTCGCGTCACGGCGAGGATCCCCTGAATTCCGTGTACATCTCCAACATTCTCAACTGGCGGCCGCCGGGCAACAGAACCCCCGCGCCGGGAGAAATCGAAGTGAGCCTGCCGTTTATCGAGCGGCATATCGCGCTCGTACAACCTGATATCCTGATGTTCGTTGGCGGCGTATCGGCCAAGGCGTTGCTGAACAGGACCGACAGCATTTCGCGGCTGAGACAGGTCTGGCACGGCTATGCGCCGGTAACGCCGGATATCGGCCTGAACGGCGGAGTTGCCGCGCTGGCGACGTATCATCCGGCTTTTCTGCTGCGTACGCCGGGCCAGAAACGCGCCGTCTGGACGGATATGCTAATGCTGCAAAAGAAGCGGATGGAATTGGGGCTTATAAAGGAGGAAGAAACATCATGACCTATGACGAGAACAATATCTTCGCCAAAATCCTGCGCGGGGAAATCCCCTGCGACAAGGTATACGAAAACGATCACGCCCTTGCCTTCAACGACATCGGACCGAAAGCGCCCGTTCATATCCTTGTTATTCCCAAAGGGCCTTACAGGAATATCGAGGATTTCTCCGCCAGCGCCCCTGCGGAAGAGCTGGAAGGGTTCTGGCGCGCGGTGTCTGAAGTGACGAAAACGAAAAAACTGTCCGGGGACGGCTTCCGCGTCATCGCCAATACGGGTCTGAACGGCGGGCAGGAAGTGCTGCATTTCCACGTTCATATTCTGGCCGGAAAAGCCCTGGGGCCGATGCTGTCGGCATAACGCATTGATATTTCATGTTAACGAATTGTGCATGAAATGATAGAATAATGGAGGCGATAAACTCCTGCCTTCAGGCTGTCTTATGAAGCGACTTCTTGCGGTTTTCCTCTGCCTTGTATGCGCCGGCTCTCTTGCTCAGGCGCAAGACCCGGGGCGCGTGGTTCATGAATATGAGCTGCAAATTTTCGAAGACCGGGAAATTGCGCGCAAGCTGATCATGCTGGAAAAGCAGAGCGCCTATAACGAAATCATTGAAGTCTTCCGCGATATTGATGACGGCGAAGAAATGAGAGAAGCCCTTTTATGGCTTCGCGGACGCGTTATGGCCGATGACACGCCGGACCCCCGCTACGGGCTTTTGTACGCCGAGACGCTTCTGCGCATTATTGGCGATCAGCAGGAGGAAAACCAGGCGCTGATGGAGACGGCGGCGATGGTTTATCTTTACGGCCACTTGACCCTAGTCGTCGATGCCCAGCGCTGCCTGAACCGGGAAGCGTCCTGGGATATTATCAGCCCGATGATCGATCCGTTTCAAAAACTTGTGGTTTTTTACAAGGAGCTGCCCGAAGACAAGCGTCACGATATTCTGGCCGTCGCCATGCGGCTTGAAGACAGGGTTTCCGAACGCGAGCCAAATCCGTGGATTTGTAAAAATGACGGCGACGCCGAAGAAAACGCTCAGTCGGGCGGAGGAGACAGAGTCGAAGAAGAGCTTTTTTCCCTGATGCAGGATCTGGAGCTCCAGCCGAGATATATATCCGAACGCATCTGGAAAGAACGGCGCAAGGCGCGGCGTCGCGCCTTTGCAAGGCAGTTCAGATAAGATAGAACTGATTTCATGAAAATCACAACGTGGAATATCAACTCGGTTCGTCTGCGCCTTCCTTTGCTTCTAAAGCTTATTGACGAGGAAAGCCCGGACGTCATCGCGCTTCAGGAAACCAAGGTTCCTGACCCGCTTTTTCCGGACGAAGACATAAAAAAGGCCGGATACCCCTATCTGCATTATCACGGCATGAAAGGGTATAACGGAGTTGCGATTCTCTCGAAAATTCCGTTCGACGCGCAGGACGTCCACCATCGCTGTAAAAAGGAAGACTGCCGCCATATCGCCGTAAAATTCAAATTGCCCGGCTTTGACCGGCCTGTTGAGCTGCACAACCTCTACATTCCGGCGGGCGGGGACGAGCCCGATACCGATATAAACGACAAATTCGCGCACAAGCTCGCTTTCGTCGATGAAATGGCGGAGTGGTTTGCCGCGCATTACAAGCCGGACGCGCCATTGATTGCCGTTGGCGATTTCAATATTGCTCCAATGGAAAACGACGTCTGGTCTCATAAACAGCTTTTAAGCGTGGTTTGCCATACCCCGGCGGAGACGGAGCGGCTGAAGCGAATGAAAGAATCCCTGAACTGGATCGACTCGATTCGCCACTTTATCCCCGAAGAACAGAAAGCCTATACGTGGTGGTCGTACCGCAACCGCGACTGGAAGAAATCGGACCGGGGCCGGCGGCTTGACCATATCTGGGTTACAAAGCCGCTTGAGAAACGCCTTGAAACGCACAGTATCATAAGGCATGCGCGCGATTGGCCGCAGCCTTCCGACCACGTACCGGTTTCAATACAATTAAAAATCGAGTTAATCCCGACCTAACCTTAGAAAGTTATTAACATTTTTTCGTATATAAAGGGATTAGAGCTGCGAAATGCGCGGTTCTGTGGTACAGTGTTTGTAATTATTCAAGGTTTAAAAAGATGAGATTTCTTGTCTTGGTATTTTTCTTCGGACTGGGAGGCGTCTTGGGCGATGTTGCATCGCCTGACAAGCTTATGGCGCTGAACGAAAGCCCGGAGATGAGCAACCTGACCGACTATTACATGGAAAACATTGCGCCAGCGGACCACCGAAATGATCAGCAAAACCCTGAACAAGGGCTTCACGCTCGTTGAAGTCGCCATTGTCATCGTTATCATAGGTATTTTGCTGGCTTCGGCTTCGGCGCTGTTGCTTGTTTACCTCGAGAATATCGAGACGCGCACGACGCGGCAAAAGCTCGATACGATCGACGAATCGCTTGAGCTGTTCCTCAGGTTAAATGGCCGCTATCCCTGTCCCGCGCCGCTCGACGCCGCCCCGGACACGGTTGGATTCGGCTTTGAAATCGCTGACGGGCCGGACGGAATTGGGAATGACGACACGTGCGAGGATGTCAGCGGCGACAGCAATGGCACTTTTGAAGTTGCAGGCGAAATACTGCCCGGTGCCACAATAAATCCCAATAACGTGCGGATCGGGGCCGTTCCGACGCGCACTTTAAACCTCCCGGATGATTTTATCGCCGACGCATGGGGCAACCGCTTTACTTATGCTGTAACGGAACGGCTTGCCTCCGCGAATACGTATGACCGCAATGACGGCGCCGTCGAACTCGTGGATACGAATGGAACGCGGGTATACAATCAGGCGGGCGACCCGGATCTGGGGCTGGGGCACTATGTTGTCGTCAGTCACGGCAAGAACGGACGCGGCGCGGTTCCTATCGGCGGCGGGAATAGGCTCCCGGACTGCCCGGCTGGCGAGCCGGAAGGAGAGAACTGCGACGATGACGCGACTTTCGTGCGCTCGTTGCTGTTTAGCGAGGGCGCAGACGCGCTTGACGATTTCGTCTCTTTCCGCGCAATCAGCGTGATAGGTCAGGAAATTCCCGACGGCGCGGTGATGGCGTTTGATAGTCCTGATTGCCCGGACGGATGGGAGCCGTACGCGGCAGGCGCTGGCCGGGTTATAATGGGCTCCGACGGCTCACTGGGCGGAGGCGACTACTCTTATACTGCGACCGGCGGGCAAGAAACGGTCACACTGTCCTATCCCAATCTGGGCCTGAGGCTCGAGGAGTTCGAAAGGGACATATCCGGACTTACCGATCTTGAAGAGCCGGTCTTCAACTATATGACCCCGTTAGGCTCTGTAACCAATGTTGAAAACAGGCCGCCCTATATCGCGTTAACTCTCTGCCGCCGCGAGAGGTGATGCCCAGCCGCGCGTACGAATGGCAGGAATAAATTCCTTGACATGAGTCCTGTCTTTCGTTAGGCTTTTTAACAGAACCGGTTCGTATGGTTTGATCGAAGACTGCTGGAGGCGTTTTTTTTAAAACGCGCAAGTCCCGCACAGAAAAACCATGCATGCATATTTCGCGCGTCACATGAGCGCTCATGTTTTTTTTCAGTACGAAACCCAAAAGGAAAGCAGAGAAAAAGAAGGCCTGATTATGAATGTATAGTTGATTGATTGCATAAGAGGAGACATGCACTTTTCGAAGATAAAGTACGTGTCCCCGGCTGGGCCGGAATGACATGCAATAGGCGTGTCCAGTTTTTTGTTCCAATGAGCATATTTTATAAAGCGCATTATTTCTGTTAAAATAAACATCAGCAGTTTTGCCATAAATATAACAACGGATTTACGCCATGCGCCTGTTTATAAAAGAACAAAAAGGAGTGTCGCTTATTGCGTCGGCGTTCCTGATAATCGTGCTCGGATTCGCGTTGATTGTCGGCAAACAGCTCTTCGAAATATGGGCGCAGCAGGACCGGATACAAACCACTCGCGCGCATCTGGACAAGGTACAGGACGCGCTGAACGACTATCTTCTGGTCAACGGACGCTATCCCTGTCCCGCATCTCTGACCGCGCCGATAGACGATCCGGATGAAACATTTGGCGTGGAAAGCGACTGCGCCGAGGCGCCCGCCGCCGGAACGTTCGAAGCCGACGGACGCGAAATAGAGGGCGTTACTATTCCGGTCAGGACCGGGGCCGTTCCCGTGCGTACGCTCGGGATCGGCGACGAATATATCGCCGACGGCTACGGCAACCGCCTGATCTACGCCGTGACGCGGACTTACGCGCATCCCACGGATCCCCTGCCGACCGGGGACGACGGCGCGATTTCCGTCATTGACGGGGACACGAGTGCAGATGAAGGCGGCAATCCGGCGACGCGCGTACCAGGCAACATCGTTACGCTCGTCTACAGCATGGGGGACGACGATAACGGCACGTATACGCTGAATGGCGCACAGAACGAGGAATGCGACCCGGACAAGATTTCAGGCGAGAACTGCGACTTCGCGGACAATGCCGTATTCCGCAATTCGGTCTACAGGTCGCAAAATCTCGACGATCCGTTTCAGGTCGCCATGACGTACAGGCCGTCGAAAATACCGGAGCCCTGCCTTGAGGATTCCGTGCCGCCGCCGAAGAACGTGGCGTATCTGGTCGATACCAGCGGCAGCATGGCGAACCCGGCGTCTTCCTGCCCGGTCGCGCTTGACTCCGACTGCCGGAGGATTGACGTGGCGCACTGGGCGATCCGAAGGCTCGTCTCCGCCCGCGTACAGGCCAACAACGCGATCGAGGAGCCCGATACCGAGGCGGGCGTTTCATCATTAACAGGATTCGTCCGGCAATCTCAGATACGAAATCCCGTTCTGGAGGACGTAACGAATAATCTTGGCAATATCGTTATTGACGACCCGACGCAGGACGGGTACACGCCGCCTGCGCCCGAGGATTTGAACGTCGAAGTCGAAAACCAGCTTAGCGGCATGTGCCCGCGCGGCGTAACGCCGCTTGGCATTCATCTGGAAGCGCTGGCGCAGAGCATAGAGGACGGCGAAGAAAACCGTCCGAATAAGATCGTCGTGATCTCGGACGGTCTGAGCAACCGCGGCGAGGATCCATTCAGCGTGGCCCAGAGGCTCGCTACCGACTACCCTAATATCGAGATCGATATTATTGACGTGACCGGGGAAAACGCGCCTGCCCAGCAAGTCACCAATCTGACCGGGGGAACGTATTATTCGCCGGACGGCGCGGACGAGTTTTTGCAGGCGCTGTTCAACGCCAGCGGCTTGTGCGCCTCTTCCGCCCCCGTAGCGCCGACCTCCGATCCGCAGTATTGTAACTGACGCGTCTTTATCCACAATTGACCCGGCCCGTTCGCGCCGCTTCATTGCGCATCAGGCAAAGCCCGCATAAGCTGTTTTTATGCGTTTCCCGGCTCGAAAAACAGTTTGTCTGTCCGCAATGCTCCTTGCGCTTTTGATAAAGCCCGCATTGTCCTCGGATGTTCAGCTTTCACAGCCGCAGCACATGCTCAGCGCCAAAGAGCTGATGCATTATTGCAGCGGCCGCTATGACATAGATTATGGTTACTGCGCCGGTTATATGGAAGCTGTCTCCGATATTATGCTGGACCATTCACTTTATAACCTGCGCGCATGCAGCCACGGCATGGTCAAAAGCCAGCAAATTCTGGAACTCTTCCGCATGCATGTGACCAAGCATCCGGAAAGAGAAGGTTTTCCGGCAAGCGCGGCCGTCGCCGAAGCGCTCTCATTTTCTTTCCCCTGCCATCGCTAAAACCAATAATATGAATCAACTCCATTAATATTAGTGTGATTAATTGATTTATATCAATATCTTATAAAATAATTTTGTTTATTGCATTACCAGTTGCTAATTTTCGCTTATTCAATAAGAAAAAACGGCAGGCAGTATGCTTACGGGAACCAGGGCAATAATTCTTGATAATGCCGCATCAATGGGCGCGATGGGTTTACGCGCGGCATTTGTGCCAAGAGCGGACAATGACGATCAGACCGGCGAAACGGACAATCCGGACACGCACGATCTTAATCCCCCTGAAGGTGGTCGCACACGCGCTGATCTGGAGCGTTTCTTCAATGACGTGCTTGTTTTCATCAGCGTGGGTATGCCTGATACGGCGGAAGGCATGGTCGATGAGGCGATTTTCGACGGACGCTTCCCGGGACATAAATCGACGCTCGTTGATTTTAAAGAAAAAATGCACAACATGCCCCGTTGCGAGCTGAGCTCTTCACCCAGCGCGTTGCATGCGTCTTTCTTTGAAAATGCGTGGGGCGTGAGCTCCGAAAACTTTGCCCCGGCCCGCTTGGAGAGAAATCGCAGAACTCGCGCTTATCCTGCTCCCATGCCATTTTCACCCTCCCTTTACGCCGCATAGTTATGCTATAGTGGAATTTAATGAATCAGGCAGGGGGGCCTCTGATGAAATACCGGTTTATTGCGGCTTTGGCCTTAAGTGTTTTCATTACGGTTTCCAGCGAAACTTTTGCTGACAATTTCGCCGATGAAATTGATTCCTATTACGACATTCACGAACAAAGAGTAAGTTACGCGGACGAGTACCGTGAAGAGCGCATGAAGCTCGACAGCCGCCGTCACGCTTATTACCAGCCATTGCATGAAGCGCAAGAAGCCTACTGGGCTCAGGCTCAGGGCGGCTTCGGAACCATAGATTACGATGCGGGAACCTATGGCAATAACGTGAAGGATTATTCCGAATATGTAACCGCCCCCGATGAAGAGTTTCTAGATGACGATTTTGGCCCAACGCTTCTGGGGCCGCGGGAAGATTTCTTTGACAATGAGATCGAATTTATGAATTAATTCCTCCCCGCGTCGTCCTCGCAGATGCGCGCTTTTTTTAAAGCAAGACTAAAACAGCCGGAGACACCCCTTTCCGCCTACGACTCCTGCCTTTCCAGACTCTCCAGAATTTGATCCGACGCCTGCATGGCGGCGTCATAAAACGGGTTCAAAACCATCGTAATGCCCTGCTGCATGAGCCCGGCCTCTTCCTCGCGCTCGTGAGACGTCACGACTATTTCGCCCTTAAAGCCGCGCTGGCGCAGTCCGGAGCTCAGCATGTTCCGGATATCGGGCAGAAGCGGTCCTGCGCTGTAATGAGGGAACGCGCACATAACGGCCTTCGTGGTTGCAAGCGGCAGTATTCCGACCAGATCCGGGTTCGAGACATCGCCATAAATCGCCTGTATCCCCATTCTCTGGGCGTTTTGAATGGCGAGAGGATCAAAGTCCACGCCTAAAATCCGAAATCCCCTGTGCTTGAGTTGCTGGGCAATGGACAAGCCATAGCGGCCCAGACCGATCACAATGAAATCGTAATCCTGATGCACGCGCGCGTCCTCGATCAATTCCTCATAGGTGCGGGATTTGCGCAAGCTGAACTTTTCAAGCTTGTGCTCGAAGAAATAGTACATCTGGCTCGCGTACATAATTCCGTATGTGGAGACCGCGAAGGTGATCAGGCCGACAAGCGTGAGCATGCCGGCGACTTCAATGCTCACCAAGCCGGTCGAAAGCGCCATCGCTATAAAAATAAGTGAAAACTCGCTGATTTGCCCGAGCGTAATTCCGGCGATAAAACTCGTACGCGCGCGGTATCCCAGAGCCATCGTCAGGCTCATGATGATCAGAGGTTTGCCGATCAGCACGAAAACCGCGATAATAACGGCGTTCATGATCTGGTCTCCGATTGTCGTGAGATCGAGGATCGTGCCCAGATTGACGAAAAAGAACAGCAAAAGAAAATCCCGCACCGGAGCGAGGCGCCCGACGAGCTCTTCCCTGATCGGCGTCGAGGCCAGGGCGATCCCTGCGAGCAGCCCGCCCAGTTCCTTGCTGAGACCGAAATAATGCGCAACGCCCGCAAGCGTGGCCGTGAGGCCGATCGCGAAAATCACGGTCAGTTCCGAAGACCGCGAGAGAACCTTTGTAATCGGATCGGCGAGATAGCGGATAAAAATGCCCGTAAACAGCACAAAAAGGCTGACCTTCAGGAGGATAAAAAGGAAAGACTGGAAAGACAGCCCGGCTTCCGCGCCGGCTTCATACCCGGCCAGCGAGACCATGGCCATGATGACAACGATATCCTGTATAATCAGGATGCCGAGCGCGATCTTGCCGTGGAGGGAATCAATCGCGCGCTGGTCCGAGAGCAGCTTGACGACAATAATCGTGCTGGAAAACGAGAGGCCGACGCCGATCAGGAAGGCGGTCTGCATATCATAGCCAAGCCACATGGACAGCCCCATGCCGAACAGCACGGTAATCGCGACCTGCGCGACGCCGCTGACCAGCGCGACGGGGCCGAGGGTTTTGATCAGGTTGACGTCGAGCTTCAGCCCGACCATAAACAGCAAAAGCGCAATGCCGAGCGCGGCGAGGGTATTGATTGAATCCGCCGAACCTTCTGACACGACGCCAAGCACATTGGGGCTTAAAAGAATGCCGATGGCGATAAACGCAACAATCAAGGGCTGACGCAGTTTGAGCGCAATAAAGCCGAACACGCCAGAGATAATCAGAACGCTGGCAAGCTGCAGAAAAAGCGAGGACTGGATAACAGTCAGGATTTCATTCCAGATCGGCATATCGCTTAAAAGGATACAGGAAAGCCCGGGTCACGAAAAGCTATGTTTTACGCATTCTCAACTCATATCAGGCTTTTGGCCTGCGAACGCAAGCGCGGCAATCGTCGCCGTTTCGGCGCGCAGGATATGGGCTCCGAGAGAAACGGGCGCAACGTTCCGGCGTTCGAGCAGGAATGCTTTCTCTTCCTCCGTGAAACCGCCTTCGGGGCCGACGAGTATGGCGTCTGGCTGTCTTTCTTGCGTGATTTCAGAAAGACGCGGCGCGTCTACCCGTTCAACGCAGGCGCAAATGCGCTCCGTATGATCCCAGTTTGAAATAACTTCCCTGAGCGGCTTTAACGGCAAGATCTCCGGTACGCTCATGCGCTCACACTGTTCGCTTGCCTCGATGAGTTGCTTTGTAACGCGTTCCGTGTTGATCTGGCGCACTTCCCCGTTCTGCGTCAGAACCGGATGTAAATGCGTCGCGCCAAGCTCCGCGGCTTTTTCAATCATGAAATCCATGCGCTGCTTTTTGATAGGCGCGAATATAAGATGCAAGGGCTGGTTTATGCGGGGCTGCTCCAGTAATTTTTCTTCTAAAGCTGCCGCCGCGGATTTCTTGCCGGTAACGTCGAGCGTTGCCGCCCATTCCCCGTCCTTGCCGTTAAAAAGCCGCAAATATTCGCCAGAACGTTTACGCAGAACGCTGAGAAGATAATGGCTTTGGTCGCCCGGCAGATCAACGCGCAAGCCCTCTTGCAGCGGCGGATTGACGAAGAGGCGCGGCCATGATTTTTTAGTCTCGCTTTTCATGGAGTGAGTTTGACGATGACGCATACGGATATCAAGGAAAACAGTTTCTGGCGACGCTTGCCCGGCATGCTTAGCCCGTACGCGCTGCTCATTCGTCTCGACAGGCCGATCGGGACCTGGCTTCTTTTACTGCCAGCGCTGTGGGCCATCACCCTTGCGGCGGGCGGCCTGAATGCGCTCGATCCACATATTCTCTCGATCATCGCTTTGTTCAGCGTCGGGGCCGTACTGATGCGCGGCGCGGGATGCGTTATAAATGATCTCTGGGATATCAAATTCGACCGGCAGGTGGAACGTACAAGACAGCGCCCCCTCGCAAGCGGGGCGCTCAGGCCGTGGCAGGCTGTCGCCTTACTGCTGGCCTTGCTGCTATGCGGCCTTGTTATCCTGTTCCAGTTTTCGCTTGTCACGATTTTGCTGGGGTTTCTGGCGATGCCGCTGATCGTCATATACCCGCTGATGAAACGCGTCACCTGGTGGCCGCAGGCATTTTTGGGCGTTACGTTCAATCTTGGCGCGCTCATGGGCTGGGGCGCGGTGACGGACGTGATTGAGCCAGCGGCGCTGTGCCTGTACGCTGCTGGAATCTTCTGGACGCTCGGCTATGATACGGTGTACGCGCATCAGGACAAGGAAGACGACGCCCTGATCGGCGTACGCTCTTCCGCGCGCAAGCTTGGCGACAAAAGCAAAATATGGGTTGCCGGGTTTTATGCGCTGGCAATTATAATGCTTTTGCTGGCCGGGGTTTTCGCGCATGCGTCGTGGCTTTACTTCGCCTTCTTGCTTTTGGGCGCGATTTTCCTTGGCTGGCAGACGCGCGGCTGGAATATGGACGACCCGGCGGATTGCCTGAAGCGATTCAAGTCTTCCCGGGACTTCGGCCTGATTATTCTGGCCGGATGCTTTTTGAGCGGTTTTTGATCAACCCCCGTATAGCGCGCGCAGCTTGTGCTCGGCAATCATCAGCATCGGCAGGTCGATGCTGGCCGCGCGGCGCATGTCGGCGAACAGCGGCTCAAGTTGCCGGGCCTGATGCTTGTGCTCCGATATCCATGAGCTCACAATACTATCCGCGCTCAGATCCGTGCAGACCCTGTCACTGCAGACATCGTTAAGGATACGTACGGTCAGCCCGGCCTGACAACTATAAAGTTGATCGTTCAAGCCGCCAAGGGCTTCGGCCGTCCAGCGATCATCCGCGCACAGGTAATGGGCTTTTTTGCGCAGCCAGTCGATATTGAAATGCTCGCCGACCTCGAAATAGGTTCGCGCCGTCAGGGCGATCTCCGTCTCGTTTTCCGTACTGATTTGTATAATGTCGAAGGCGGACACATACAAAGGCAAATAGGCGATCGCAAGCGACAGGTCTTCGGGCAGCCCTTCCGTTCTGGCGTGCTTTGCGCGCAGTTCAATGCCCTGGCGCATTTCCCGTGTCATGAAGTTTTCGATCTGCGCCTTTAGAGCATTAACGCCTTTCCGGAATATTTCCGTATCCGCGGAAATATCAAGCTCGCGGCCCATCCGGGTCAGCAGCCAGTTCACGCCGCTATGCGCAAGACTGGCCGTATCCCGTAGAGCCTGAAGCTGTACGTTTGCGGCGACGTCATGATCGTGGCTTTCGATTTGCCGCCATATATCCCTGAGATTAAAGGCTTCACGGGCTATGACATAGGCCTTGGCTACCTCCGCGCAGGCGGCGCCCGTACGCAGCATCACGGACTTCACGTATGTGGGGCCAAGCCGGTTGACAAGTTCATCCGCGAGCGTTGTGGCGATAATCTCGCGGTACAAAAGATGCCGGTCGATTTCCTTCCCGTATTTTTTCTGGAGCCGTTCCGGGAAATAATTATGAAGCCAGACGCGCATATTCGGATTGTCCGGAATGTCGCTCGCCAGCAAATCCTTGGTGAACGTGATTTTTGCATAAGAAAGGAGCACGGCGAGTTCCGGACGCGTCAAGCCTTGTCCCCTGTGCTTTCTTTTCTCAAGCTCTTCTTCATCGGGCAGGCCTTCAAGTTCGCGCCTTATGCCCTCGTTTTTCTCCAGATCTTCGATAAATTCGGCCTGCACCGGCAGGTTTTCAGGCGACTGCATTGCCGCCATGCTAATGGCCATGGCCTGATGATAATTGTGGGACAGGACTTTTTCAGCGACGTGTTCCGTCATTTCCTCGAGCAGACGATTACGGGCTCCAACGCTCATCTTGTGCGATTTTTCAGCGACCACGTCATTGAGCAGAATCTTGAGATTAACCTCGTGGTCCGAGGTATCGACGCCGCCTGCGTTGTCAATAAAGTCCGTATTGATTGCGCCGCCATTTTGCGCGTACTCGGTCCGGCCAAGCTGCGTAATGGCAAGATTAGCGCCCTCCCCGACAACCCTCGCCCTGATCTCGTTCGCGTTAATTCGCACAGGATCGTTGGCCTTGTCGCCGACATCGGCGTGCGTTTCCTGCGTCGCCTTGATATACGTGCCGATCCCGCCGAACCAGAGCAGGTCCGTACGCGCCTTGAGCATAAACTTGATCAACTCGAATGGCGTCACGCGGTCACGGTCTATATTAAAGCGCGCCTTGATTTCCGGCGTAAGCTCGAGGCTCTTATTATCCCTGGAGAATATCAGCCCGCCTTTTGAGAGCAGCTTTTGATCATACGCGTCCCAGCCCGCCGTTTCTTTAAAAAGGCGTTTGCGCTCCTGAAAACTTTTCGCCGGTTCGGGATCAGGATCGCAGAAAATATGCAGATGATTGAACGCGCCGACAAGGCGTATGTGTTCGGATAAAATCATGCCGTTGCCAAAAACGTCGCCGCTCATGTCGCCCACGCCGATGACGTCGAAATCCTGCGTTTGCGTATCGTGGTTCATCTCTCGGAAGTGCCGCTTGACGGACTCCCACGCCCCGCGCGCGGTTATGCCCATTTCCTTGTGATCGTATCCCGTCGAGCCCCCGGAGGCGAAAGCGTCCCCAAGCCAGAATCCGTACTGATGCGCGATCGTATTGGCGATGTCCGAGAAAGTCGCCGTACCCTTGTCGGCGGCGACGACAAGATACGGATCATCGTCATCGCGCCGGACGACATGCTGCGGCGGAATAATTTTTTCGCCGACCCGGTTATCCGTTATATCGAGCAGGGCGCTGATAAAAAGCTTGTAACAACGTACGCCTTCTTCCCTCTGGGCATTTCTGTCGCCGTCCTTTGGAGGATTTTTAACGACAAATCCGCCCTTCGCGCCCATCGGCACGATTACGGCGTTCTTGACCATCTGCGCCTTCATCAGCCCGAGAACTTCCGTCCGGAAATCTTCATGCCGGTTCGACCAGCGCAGCCCGCCGCGCGCAATCACATCGCCGCGCAGATGAATGCCCTCAACTTCAGGCGCATAGACAAAAATTTCCCTGAATGGTTTTGGGTCGGGCAGTTCCTGAATTTTTCGGCTATCGAGCTTGACGCTCAGATAGTTCTTCGGCTGCCCCTGTTCGTCCGGCTGGAAAAAATTCGTACGTATGGTTGCCGTTACCAGAGTCAGCATCAGCCTTAAAATACGGTCCTGATCCAGAGATGCGACTTTTTCAAGCGCGTGATCGATTTCAACGCCGCAGCCCGCGGCCTTGATCTCGCCCTGATCTCCGTTTTCAGGGTCATGATACGCCAGGAACATATGTACCAGCATGCGCGCAATATCCGGGTTCTCAGATAGCGTACGCTCTATAAACCGCAAGCTATAGGCTGTGCGCATCTGCCGGATATAACGCACATAGGCGCGCAGGATCATGATCTCGCGCCAGCTCATCCCCGCGCTTAAAACAAGCTTGTTCAGACTGTCATTCTCAACGTCGCCGTACCAGACCTTCGTGAAGGCTTCCTCGGCGGTCGCCTTGACGTCTTCGAGTTTGAAGCTGGCGGACTTTTGCTGGAACTTCAGAAGAAAATCATGAACCCATACCGAAAAATCCGCGCCTTCGGGCTTGATCCGGAAAGGCAGTTCCGAGAGGACCCGCAGGCCCATGTTTTCCAGCAAAGGCAGGACATCAGACAATGTCACGCATGCGTCCGGAACGTACAGCTTCAGCCTGAGGGAGTCTTCCGGTCCGTCTTCCGGCTGGTAGAGTTCGAGCGCCAGCGCAGCGGTTTTCAGAACCTTTTCGATCTTTGAAATATCGTGGACGGCCTGCGCAGGCTGATAGGTCTCGCAGTAAGCGCCCGGAAAGGCGTGGCCGTATTTTGCCGTAAAATCGGTTGCGCGCCAGTCGTTTTTCAGCTCCTCGCGCAATGCCTCTTCGAGATGTTCCGCCCATGTTTTACCGGCCTGCTGCAACTCTTTTTCAAGAGACGCGGCGTCGTATTCGATTTTGCCTTTTTCGCCGATATCGATGATCAGCAAAACCCGCGCATAAACGGAATCATCAATCCAGGTATAGTACGCGTTGCAATCGCCGCCGACGCCATCCTCAAGTATGCGCTGGAATTTCTTGCGTACGGACGTATCGAAACGGTCGCGCGGCACGTAAACAAGACACGAGACCGTTCGTCCGAGCCTGTCGTCACGCGTGTAAAGCGCGATTTTCTGACGTTCCTGAAGCCTTAAAATGCCAAGGACATTCCGCTCCAACTGATCCGTGTCGATTTGAAAGAGCTCGTCGCGCGGATACTTCTCGAGAATGTGCCTCAAAGCGCGCTGGTCGTGGCTGCCGCCGGAAAATCCTGCGCTCTCTATCACATGTTGAGCCTTGATACGAAAATATGGAATGTTGGCGACGCTTTTTGAATAAACGGACGAGGTAAAAAGTCCAAGAAAAACATCTTCGTTCAGACATACGCCCTTTTCGTCCAGATGCCGTACGCGTATGACATCCATGGGAACGGCCCTGTGAATATTTGATTTCGAACGCGTTTTTGCGATTTCAATCAGTGGCGCGTTCTTTTTGGGCCGCTTCTCCGGCAGCCCTTCCCGCGCGCCTGCAATGTAAGGTTTGGGCCTTCCTTTGCCGAGAACGCCAAGCCCGGATTTTGTATCCAGCGCAGCTTCGCCATTTTCATCATAGGACCAGGACTGGTAACCGAGCAGCGTAAAATTATTATCAGCGATATAATCCAGAAAAGCCTTGTCCTCGTTGCAATCGTCAGTCGCGCAGCTCTGGCCCGTCTGAACAATTTTTTCGCCGGCTTGTTTCAGTTTGGCGAGCATGGGCTTCCAGTCACTGTTCGCCAGCCTGATATCCTGTAAAACCTGTTTCAGATCGGCTTCCAGTTCGGACACGGATTCCGGCGCGACGATATTTTGCAGCTGGATATGAACATGGGCGCTGTCCCCGATAACGGGATGCAGGAGAAAGTGGATCAGATACCCGTGCCTGTTGGCCGCCGCGGCGACGGAGTCGACAAGAAAGGACATATCGTCAATGACAATATCGATAATGGTATTGCGTAACGGCCAGCCTTCCCCGTCAAGACACGGCGTATAAATACGCAAGGCAAAGCCCTCTTTTGCCTTGGCGCGGCTAAGCTCGACGTGGTTGAGAGCAATCTTGCTGGCGGCCTGCGCGTCAATCAGCGCTTTATCCCGCTCATTCAGCCCGCCAAAAAGGTTTCGAAGGAGATCGGGCGTTTCTTTTGGCGCGTCATCCGGAACCAGTTTCAGGGCGTGGGAGATAAAAGTATCAGTCATGTTTTTTGCAATGTTTATCAATGATCTAAAATAGAGCGGAACACAGGCCGTTGCAAGGAAGGAAGACAAGACTGCGAAATACGCGGTAAAGACCGTATTTAAGCGTCGTACGCCTCCGTAATTGCGTCTATGCGCTCCATGCTTCTTTTCAGGAAGAGGGCATGTATTTCGGAGCCGCGCCTGACGCGTCCCGGCGCCCAGCGCGGATTTTCAAGCAGCAGAACCAGATTATTACCGAAAGCAGCCGCGGAGTAGAGCCCTGCCCGGGAGATTTCTGCGAGGCTTTCCATTTCCGCTATTAAACCGGCGTTCAGCAGAAAGTCGGCAAGCGCGTGCTCTGTCGTATAAACGTCAAATTTGCGGGCCAGCCAGGCCGACGTAAGCTTGACCTGCTTGAGTATTTTTCCCCTGGCGGGACCGGTAATACGGCGTCCCTTCGGCATCATAAGCGTATGGCCGGACAGCCGTTTGTTCTGAAACTGTATCAAGATGGCCGTGGCTTCGGTTTTCACGCTTTTTTTACCGTGCTTGCGCCAGAGCTCTATGTCGGAAAGCCGGATGAAAGCGTTTTGATTTTCCGCCTCGAATATCCCTCTGGATTTGTATTCCGAACGCGGCGGCAGGATAAGGGAAAAGTCGAGCTCTTCTTCCTGGATTTTTTCCCCGGGCCTGTACGACAAGTTTCCCGTCAAAGAGCAGATTTCCTGAATCAGGAGGGATTCATCGCCCTCACGCTCTCTGCCCTTCAGTTTGGCTGAAACTTCCTTCATGAGAGCCTTTTCGTCTGCGCTGATCCTGTCGTGGCCGGAAGAAATGAAAGCTCTGTATATGAACGCCGCCATGGCAAGCGCGATCACGGCAAGCAGGCCGGTAATGGCGATAATGACGGGATCGGAGAGCAGTGCGGCCATGCTGACTAACACATTATAAAAAAGAAGTCTTTCCGGTATTATATGGTTGGAATGGCAGCCTGCGCAATGCGCTTGTTTTTCTTCGAAACAGCGGCGAGGCGTGCGCATATGGCAATCAGAAAAGTGAGGGATGATCCGGATAATCGGGCATCCTGTTATCGAGACTTTTTAAGGCCGCGCCGTTTTATTCCGCAACGCTCCTTGTTTGCCATGGAGAAAGCCGCTAGCCTTGGGGCATGGCCTTGTCTATCGCGTTTTTTCAAAACATTGCCGATTATCAATCGCGCTTTGAACGCGCGCCGCTTTCGAACCTCCTTCAGGATCCCCTTTACGGAACCATAGCCGCGCGGCGCAATCATCAAAGGCTCCGAGCCGGATTGATTCATATTGACGGCAACGAGGCCGGAATATTCCAGATCCTTGAGGCGGGGTTATTCGGGGACGCGATTCACGCCGTTATCCTCGACCGCGGGCCGCTCTGGCTTGAAGAATATGGAAACGCCGCGCATCAGGAATCGTTCTTCACGGAATTCGCGCGGCTGTTCCCGGCCCGTTTTGGACGGCGGCGGCGGATCATTCCCGAATGGCAAGACGCTCCGGAGTCGCGCCGGATCATGGGAGCCCTTGGCTATAAGCGGCTCGAGCGCGCAGGCTACCAGACTTACCAGCTTGATCTTCGCCCCGATTTCGAAACGCTGCGCAGTAACCTGAAACAGAAATGGCGCAATGTTTTGAACAAGGCCGAAAGGCAAGACCTCGAGATCACATGGGATAACAGCGCCGCAGGCATTGCCGAAATCCTCCTGCTCGACCAGCAAGCGCAAAGAGAGAAAGGCTTTCACGCCGCTTCCATGCCGTTCATGCAGGAGTTAACCGCCGTCTATCGTAAAAACGGGCATATTCTTGCAGGAAAAATTTTACAGGATGGTAATATCTGTTCGGCGATACTATTTTTTTGTCATGGGTCCGGCGCAACCTATCAGATCGGATGGAACTCTGATAGCGGACGAACGCTTGGCGCCAATAATTTTTTAATTTGGAATGCGTGCGTACAATTAAAGAAAAAGGGGGTGAAATATGTCGATCTTGGCGGCTTTAACGAAGAAGACGCGGCGGGCGTTGGCCGGTTCAAGGCCGGTCTCGACGGTGAAGTATTCATGTCTTGCGGCCAGTATCTTTAGTTTCCTGTTCGGCTACGCGCTGCTCGGCCATGCGCAGGACACGCAGGCCAGGGCAAAAGAAGAGTTTCAAACCATGGTCTACAGCGTTTACGCGGGCGGCATTCATGCCGTCGAGGCCGAGTTGATGCTACAGGACGATCACCCGGAGCGTTACCGAATGGCGTTGCACGCCAAAACGCGGGGGTTTCTGGCCAAACTCGCGCCGTGGAGCGGGACGTTTGAAACCGAAGGATGGCGCGAGGAGGGGGAGTTGCAACCCGAACTCCACAGGTCAACAAGCACCTGGCGCGAAGACACGCAAGTCAAGGAATACACTTACACAAAAGAGGGCGGTTTTGTCGGGCTGTCCATTGTGGAGGAAGGCGTCGACAAGACGCCCGATAACATTAACGAGGAACTTACTGAAAACACTACGGACAGCCTGACGGCGGCGCTTCTCGTCATGCAAAGCGTACGCGAAAAAGGCGCCTGCGAGGGCCGCTCGGAAGTCTTTGACGGGAAGCGCCGGTTTGAGCTCGTCTTCCGCAACAAGGGAGAGAGAACCTTAAGCAAAAGCCGCTACAATCTTTACAGCGGCCCGGCGGTTTTGTGCGAGGTTGAAGTTGAACCGAAAGGCGGGGAATGGCACAAGCGCCCGCGCGGATGGTTGTCAATTCAGGAACAGGGACGCAAGCGCGATTACCTGCCGAAACTCTGGCTTGCGCATGTCGAGGAAGATGGCCCGGCTGTTCCCGTAAAAATCATGGTCAAAACCGACTATGGCGCGCTGATGGCGCATCTGACCGACTATGACGGCGAAGCGGATTTCGAGGAGTAAGGCGCGGGTCAGTAGCCAAGCATAAGAAAATCCATAGCGGCGATGATATCGGAACGGTAATCATCTTCTATATTCACGATCCTTTTTTTGAGAATCTCCGATTTAATAGAGGTCATCTCGGCAGTCCTGAAAACATATTCATGATCATCAATAATGATCAGGGGATGAAGACGCGATAAGACATGATTATGCCTCTTTGGTATAAGCGGTATAACAACCCGCGTCTTCAACTCAGACAATATGTCGCTCTGGACGTCAACCAGAAAGGGCGCATATTTCGAAGCGCTTTCATAGACGTCAAACTGGGCCACGATTGTTATTCCTTTTCCAGCCATTCCGGCGTGTACAACATACCCCGCTCTTCGATCTCCTTGTTGTAAGCCGCTATTGCGTCATGATTTTCCTCGCGCCATTGCTTTTGGCGCTCTTTCTTTAAGACTTGCAGAATGCCCTCTTCTGCGGCCCTTGAAGCATTAACGCCATATTCCTTTGCCTCCTTTATCAGGTCTTCGCTGATATTCAGATTAACAGGGCGGCGTTTTACGGCTTTTATTTCCTGAAGCATTTTTGAAACCCTCCTTATTTATAGGTACCAGCATATCATGCGCGCGTCAAATATGCGCGTTAAATATACGCATAGATTATGCGCATATATCAAAAGGCTTTTGGGTCATGCCTTTGCTTGCTAAACTTCTCCGGCAATTGCAGTAAAGGACAAAACCGATGACCGATCTCGCCTGTATTATCCTCGCCGCCGGACAGGGGACGCGCATGAAATCCGCGCGCCCCAAGGTTATGCACGAGCTTGCCGGGCGGCCCGTTATTTCATGGCTGATCGAGAGGGCTGAAAAAGCGGGCGCGTTGAAAATCATCGTCGTCATCGGCCCGGATATGGACGATCTCGCTGAAATTGTTAAGCCCCATGAAACGGCCATTCAAAGGGAACGCCGCGGCACTGCGGACGCCGTGAAAGCCGCGATGCCGCTGCTGAAAGACTTTGACGGCAAGGTGATGATTTTGATGGGGGACGAGCCGCTGGTCCCGGTTGAGGCCCTGAAAGAATTCGCCTCCTATTCCGCGCCGCTGGCGATTATGGGCGTACAGCCCGCTGACCCGTTCGGGCTTGGCCGCCTGATCACCGACGATGACGGACATCTTGTCAGGATTGTCGAGGAAAAAGACGCAAGCGAAGAAGAAAAAAAACTCACGCTCTGCAACGGCGGCAATTACTGCGCCGACTCAGCCCTGCTGGAAACCTGCCTGCCGAAAATCGGCAATGACAACGCGCAAGGCGAATATTACCTGACGGATATTGTCGGCATCGCGCACAGGGAAGGCGTGACGTGCGAGGTCATGAACATCGTCGTCGATCATATCTGGGGCATTAACACGCGCGCCCAGCTTGCCGAGCATGAGCGGATTCTGCAATACAGGCTGCGGGATAAAGCCATGCAGAACGGCGCCACGCTGATCAATCCGGATACGGTGCATTTCTCGTGGGACACGGAAGTGGGGCAGGACGTCCTGATCGAACCCAACGTCTTTTTCGGCAAGGGCGTGTCAATTGCGGATAACGTGACGGTCCATGCGTTCTCGCATCTTGAGGGCGTACGCGTCGAGAAGGGCGCAAGCATCGGCCCGTTCGCGCGGATACGGCCCGGGTCCGTTCTCGAGGAAAACAGCAAAATCGGCAATTTCGTAGAAGTCAAAAAAACCCGCGTCGGCAAGGGCGCAAAGGCCAGCCACCTCACCTATCTTGGCGACGGTGAAATCGGCGCTGGCTCCAATGTCGGCGCCGGCACGATTTTCTGCAATTACGACGGCGTTAACAAGCATCAGACAGTTTTGGGCGAAGGCGTCTTTATCGGGTCAAACTCTACCCTCGTCGCGCCGGTGGAAATCGGCGACGGCGCCTATGTCGCCGCTGGCTCCGTCGTGACCAAAGACGTGCCGCCCGACGCGCTCGCCGTCGCCCGCAACCGCCCGATCATTCGGGATGGCTGGGCGAAAAAGCGGCGGGAGGAGCATAATTAACTCCCTTCTCAAGGAGAGGGTCAGGGGGGCGAGCGGAGCGACCGCCCCGAGTTCCAGACAGGGACTCCAAACGCTCTTGAAATCTGGCGTTACAACCATATTTCTATAATATATATCAGGCCTTGACGCTTTGATACTTAAGGCTTATAACGTCCATCTATTCTTTGACGCGGGGTGGAGCAGCCCGGTAGCTCGTCAGGCTCATAACCTGAAGGTCAGAGGTTCAAATCCTCTCCCCGCAACCAACTTATCCTTATTTCCGTAGTACTTGCGTAGGTTAAGACGGCTGCAAGTCCCCGCAACCAACTTATCCTGCTTTCCAGAGTCAGAGCCATCTTCTGCCTCA
>CAZCIB010000032.1:0-25906 GCA_964498755.1 uncultured Pseudobdellovibrionaceae bacterium
CTTTCCCATTGCAACACCTTTCTACGGTGTTGCACTTCGTTTGTGAATTCAGGGCGTTCTCTGCGCGCTCTGTAGTTTTTAAAATGCGCGGCGCGCGACCGCATAAAAGCTGGAGTGGATGGCGCATTAATTATTCAATCCACTATATTCAATCCTCTATAACCCCGATAACGTAAGACGAAGCCGAAACTATGGACAAGCGGGGGCTGATTTGAAGCTATCGCGCCGATCGGGGGCGTTATGCCTTACGCTTCTTCCCGGCTTGATCCAACAACGCCAACGCGACGAATTGCGCTGGCGTGAGGTCTTCGGCGCGGGACTCGGGGTTAACGCCTGCGGCTTCGAAATAGTCGGCATAGTCTTTCAGGGACGAGCGCGCCATTTTACGCCGCTGCCCGAAGGCGGCGGCGGTGACGCGCTCGACGGCCTGAAAGGATGGATTTTCCCCCATCCAACCCTCCCCCGCAAGCGGGGGAGGGCAATGAGGCTTCGCTTCGTCAGAAGCGTTAGCCGAATGGGCGGGAGACAAATGCGGCGTAAACCGTACGATGCTTGAACTCACTTTCGGCGGCGGGGTAAAGGCCGAAGGCGGCAGGTCCATGACTTTACGGCAATCGCACAGCCATTGCGAAAGAACGGATAATCGCCCGTAAGTCTTCGATCCCGGCGCCGCTGTAATCCGGTCCGCGACTTCTTTTTGAAACATCAGCGTCATCTGCGCGAAAACGCTCGCGTCTTCCCTGATCTGCGCGAGCCATCCGGTCAGCAAAGGCGTTGCGATATTATAGGGCAGGTTGGCGGCGATGAGGCGCGGCGGAGCGCTTATCTCCCGCAGATCCGTCTTGAGAGCATCAGCATGCATGATTGTAAGGCGCCCTTGCGCGGCGCGCTCAAGATCCTGCAGGGCCTGAACCGCGCGTTCGTCGAACTCGACGGCTGTGACGGATTTCGCCCCGGCGTTCAGCAAGCTCCGCGTTAACCCGCCTGGACCGGGACCGATTTCGATCACGTTCATGTCAGAGACGTCGCCGCAAGCGCGGGCGATCTTGTCCGTGATATTAAGGTCAAGGAGGAAATTCTGGCCGAGCTTTTTCTCCGCCCGCAGACCGTGCGCCTTTATGACGTCGCGAAGGGGCGGCAAACCGGAAATGCTGTCTTCAGACCCGGCTTTCAATGAAGGACTCGGATTTCAGGTCCAGCAAATATCTCTGCTGCAGACGGTCCAGACGTTCCATGCCGATGCGGTTCATCATTACCTCGCGCGGCGGGATGTTCTCTTCGGTAATTTGTCTGGATTTGCGCACTGTCACGATATGATAACCGAGCGGCGTACGGATGGGCTGGCTGATCGCGCCTTCTTTCATGTTCGCGATAAAGCTTGCGATTTCCTCCGGCATGTCGTCCACGACGACCCATCCGAGATCGCCGCCCTTCATCGCCCCGGCTGATTGCGAGAACTGCTGCGCGACGGCGGGAAACGCGGCCTTACCCTCTTTCATTTCCGTTACGAGACGGCTCGCCAGCGATTTTACCTCGGATTCGCTTCGCGTCTGGTCAACGGGCAGGAAGATTTCGGCGAGAAGATACTCCTGCTTGCCGATATTCCGCTCCAGCTGACTCATCCGCGCTTCAACGTCATTTTGCGATACGCTCACTTCAGAGCGCAGACGGTTCTGAACAAGGCGCGTCCATGCGATTTGCGCGCGGATCTGTTCGCGCAGGGTGCTTTCCGGGATACCGTTTTTCAGCAGGACCATTTTAAACTGTTCCGGCTTCATGCCGTTTTGACCGGAAAGCTCGGCAAAGCCCGCGTCTATATCGGCTTCGGTAACCGTGACGCCCTGACGCTCGGCTTCCTGACTTTTGATCGATTCCTCAATCAGGGTCGCCAGTATCTGCGGCTGAAGACGCTGGCGCATTTCCTCGTTTCTCGGCAGACCCGAAGAGACCATGATTAGCTTCATGCGGTCGCGCAAATCCGAATAGGTTACCGCCTCTTCATTGACCACTGCGGCAATGCCCTCTTCCCGGGCATCTGCGGTTAAAGACAGAGCCATAAGCGGCAATGCCAGAAGGCTGACAAGCAATATACGCAATTTCATCGCGTTTCTCCTTTCCTTTCAGGACTCAGAACTGCGGCTTTCATGAAAATGGCCTCCGGGGCAATATCTTTCCAGATAAGTCGGTAAAACCGTGTCCATATCTTTTGCCGTAATGCCAAGATCGTCAAATGTCAATGCTTCAGATGAAACAACGACGTCATGCTTGAGCGAGCGCACCTGATCAACCGTCAACAGGGGTTCCGGCAGGACGCCAAGAACCGCGCCCTGTATTTTTGCGATGCCCCACGGCACGGGCACGAGCAAACGCTTGCGGCAGGTATAATGAAAAAGCTTTTTGTAGATACCTTTGAAGTCGATGACTTCAGGCCCCCCAAGTTCATAGGTTTTGCCGCGCGGGCTTTTGCCGACCTTATCCGGTAGCGTCAGCCCCGCAATAACCGCGTCGGCGACGTCGCCGACGAAAACGGGCTGAAAACGGGTTTTTCCTCCACCGATCAAGGGAAAGGCCGGTAAATACCGGGCAAGTTCCGCGAACATATTGAAGAACTTGTCTTCGGGGCCAAACACGACGCTTGGCCGCAAAATGGTTGCCAGCTGGAAATTCTCCTGAATGGCCTTTTCCCCTTCGCGCTTGGTTTGCGCGTAATGCGATTCGCAGATATCGATTCCCAGCGCGGAAATATGCACGAAACGCCCGGCGTTAAGCGCGGCGCAGGCTTTTGAAATATTCCCGGGAATGTCGACATGCGCGCGTTTGAAATCGCCTTTCTGCTTTTCGAAGAGAACGCCAATGCAGTTCACGACGAGGTCGCAGCCCCTTATCACGCTGGCGACGCTCTCGTAATCGGACGCATTGCACTGAACCGGGACGATCTGTCCGACGACGCCGCAAGGCCTCAGGAAATAGGCGCGCTCCGGAACGCGGCTTGCGACCTTGACGCGGTAATTGAGGCGCGCCAGTTCACGCACGACCTGCCGCCCGATAAAGCCGGTTCCGCCAAACACGATCGCTGTTTTATCTTTAAATGGCATATGTCCGATAACTGGTAAATTTATCCTGAAGAGATATTAGTTCGTTACAGGAGCTTGCGCATCCCTTTTTACCAGTTTTATTTCACCGACCATGGATTCAAACTGCTTTTGGATATCCTCGGCATGCAACCTGAATTGTCTTAAATCCTCGCCCTGCAGCTTCTTGCCCTGAGGCAGGTCAAGCTTTGCGGGGTTAACGTGCTTGCCGTTCTGGATGACTTCGTAATGCAGATGCGGTCCCGTGGAGCGCCCGGTCGAGCCGACATACCCGATGACCTGACCCTGCTTGACGCGCTTTCCGGCCGTGATTCCTTTTCCGAATTTGTGCAAATGCGCATAAGCGGTCTTCAGCTCTGAATTATGCCGGATACGGATATAGTTGCCGTAGCTGCTCCAGCGCGCGGCTTTTTCAACCGTTCCGTCGCCTGCGGCGTAAATCGGCGTACCCGTGGGCGCAGCGAAATCCTGTCCCTTGTGCATCTTGTTGTAGCCCAGAATCGGATGCTTGCGCATGCCGTATCCTGAACTGAGGCGGGCGCCGTCAACAGGGGTTTTCATAAGGGCCTTGCGCGCGCTGTGTCCGTCGGGCCGGAAGTAGTCCACGCCCTCGGTTTTGCTCTCATAGCGGTACATGGGAATAGGATTTCCGCCAACGGAGAGGCTGGCATAGATGATATCGCCGTATTTTGCGAGTTCACCGTCGTCCGTGACATAGGTCTCATAGAACAGCTCTATAACGTCGCCGCTGCGGATGTCGCGCTGAAAATCCACGTCCCAGGAATAAATACGGATAGCCTCGCCAATAATCCTGGAGGGCATGCCCGCTTTCAGCGCCGAGCCAAACAGAGACGTTTCAATTGTCGCGCGTTGCGCATGAAGCCTTTTGTGAACGCTTTTCTCGTCAATGCGGGAAATCATTTCTTCATTGGCTTCGGACACGACAATCGACTTGATCGGGTCAATGATCACGCGCATTTCGGAGAAATCGTATCCGCCCTCGGCTGAAGGCTTCATAGTCACTTCTATTTTTTGTCCGGGTTTGATCTTGCGCGGATCAAGATGATCGGACATGGCCTCGACCGCTTTATGCGTTTCACTTGCCGACATGCCGGCTTTTTGCAATACGACGGAAATAACGTCGCCTGAAGCGATGCTGATTTCCTTCAGGAGCGGCCGCGCAGGCGCAGGCTTTTTGGAGGCGGCGAAGCGCGCGGCGTGCAGATACGGACTTTCTTTTTTTGCGTCCGCAATTTCGCCAATGTTAACCCTCGCTTCAAGCGCGCCCGCTTGTTGCCCGTAAACTTCCTGCGTCCGGGATGAAAAGGCGAGTTTATGACTCTGACGCGTGGCTGTTTCCTCTACGGAGCTACTCATAAAGGTTGTTGCGGACGTTTCAGAGGAATTCATCAAAAAGGGAAAAAGCATAAGCATCAGCAGAGGCGCAGCGATAAAGCGCAGCCGGAGCGTATGGGCCTGCGTCAGGCAGTTCCGTTGCCGGATCCGGAAAACCCGCCCGAGAAATCGAGCAAAATAGCGACTGAAAGCATGGTAGAACATGCGCGAATACCTCACGCTCTGAGCAATGAGCGGTCGAAGGACCCTCATGAAAGCAAGGCAGCCCTCAGCAAGATATCCGGAAAAAGCGTTTATTTTGTCTTTGTTGAGCGGGAAGGTCATCCGAACTCTGTATCCATTGATTCAAGCGCCTCGCGTAAAAACTCTTTCGGTTCCGCCAGCTTTTTGTTGGTGTCGAGTATGATGAAGATACCTAAGACAAGAAACACGAGAACGTCAAGAGGTCCGCTTTCAGGACCGCTGCTGATCGCGCCGGGCAGAAGGCCGACCAGAAGGAACAGAAAGATAAAAAACGCGTAAAAGAGAGCGAGAGATCTTGCCATGCGCGCGAAACCGGAAATCAGGATTTTCGCCGTGTTTTTTTCCTGAACTATAGAGATGTCCAGATTAATGCTGGCGTGGCGCGTTATGCTTGCGGGAGTCCCGGTCGTACCCGTGATGTTGAATTTGCTTTCTTCTTCTCCAAGCGATTCGATTTCGATCGTATTTTCCAGACGTTCAAGCAGAGCTTTTTTTAGCTGTGCGGTATCGACGTTCTTTTCGAGATGTATTTTTTGAGAAACTTCGAGATGCTTCATTCATTTTCTCCTGAAGACTAGTTACAGGCCTGCGTTATTGCGTCATAGGCTTTGGAAGATCCGGACAAGCTGAATGTATCCGTCGTTAGCGTACCGCGCTTGGAGGTTCCTTTGACAATCATGGCGCTGCCTTCGCGGATCGCCTCGGCAATCGCGTTATCCGTTTCCGAATCCGGGGCCCATGCTGTTTCGCCTTGCGTGAAGAGAACGAATTTTTTTGATCCGATCTGGACAGTGACGTCGCTGGCCGCCTTATAAGGGTAGCCGGCAATGTAACTAAAAACATTGCGGGTGCCGTCAGCCGGCCTGTGCGTAATAAGGGCGAAGATATCGCCCCGGCGCGTGTAGTTTCCCTCGGCCTTGGTTGGCTGGCTGGCCATGTAGCAAACTTTGCTGCCGTTCTCGACGAATGTGAATGCGGACCATTTCCCGTATGTGCCGATCCGTTTGGGATCCGCAGCGTCGGCGGAGGAAATCGGGAGAAGGAACAGTGCACAAAATGTTAACGCTATAGCTGTATATCGCATGATCTTTCCTCGATGTCGTTGAACAGTTCCTTGAAGAGCTTTGCGAGGATAACCTTCAGAGTGTTTTCAGGGCAAGTCTATCGTGATTTTCAAGACGGAGTAAAAAAGAATTGTGATCTTTAGAAGGAATTTCCGCGTATCACTTTAGTGATTATAATACGCGTAAATGTAAAAGGCAAAAAATAATGTTTTCACTTTACCTTAGCGACTTTATGTATCTTAATAACGGTATGTCTTTGCAGGATACGAACGCCCCGTTTCACGGAAACGGAGAAATTGAAGAAAGTGAAGTAAGATCAATATCTTACGAAGATTTGATAGAAAAAGTCGCGGCTGAGCGCAACCAGAAAGCTTTCATAAATATTTTTGAGCATTTTGCCCCGCGAATAAAGTCGTTTCTTTTGAAATCCGGCATGAATGAAGACGCGGCTGAAGACGTTACGTTGGAGACAATGGCGAATGTCTGGAACAAAGCCTCGACGTATAACCGGGAACAGTCTGCCGCAAGCACGTGGATTTTTACAATTGCGCGGAATAAGAAAATAGATGCGCTGCGGAAAACGCGCCGCGCCGAAATATATCCCGAAGATCCGCTGCTAGTTCAGGATGAACGCAAAGATCCGGATGAAACGGCCGTACAAAACAGCAATGCGCAGGCGCTTTCAGAGGCTCTGAAAGAACTGCCGCGAGAGCAATCCGACGTTTTGTTCAAGGCGTATTTCGAAGACAAAACGCATCAGGCGATAGCGGAGGAAACAAGACTGCCTCTCGGAACCGTGAAATCGCGCATACGGCTGGCGCTCGAACGCCTGAGGAAAGACGAAAGGGTAAAATCGATATGGTAGCGAGCGTTACGACATTAAACGAAGATTACGCCCATTTGCTGTTTGATTACGCGAGTGGCGCGCTGGATGAGGCGCAGTCTATCCTTGTGGCCTCGTTTATCACGCTCAGCCCGGCTGCGCGGGAATTCGTCACGCAATGCGAATCGCTGGGCGGCGCGCTGATCCAGTCCTGCTGCGAACCCGTCAGCATGCGCGAGGGCAGTCTGCAGACCCTGCTTAACCGCATGAAGGAAGAACCGGATCAGGATGGCAGCTACCCGACGGAAAGCGTTTCCTTCCCGGAAAGCTTGCCTTTGCCGATGCCGATTAGTCAGTACATCAAATTCGGCTCGGATCAAAAGCTGAAATGGAAAAAGGCGTTTCAGGGATTCAAATATTACATGCTGCCGCTGCGCTCCCGCGAACACCGCGTCATGCTGATTAAAATGGACCCGGGCGCAAGCGTCCCGCCGCATAATCACAACGGCACGGAACTGACGCTTGTTCTGGAAGGCAGCTTTTCCGATGGAAACGGCAAATACGAACGCGGTGATCTGGTCGTATACGACGAGCACAGCAAACATCACCGCCCGGTCGCCGACGAAAAAATCGGCTGCCTGTGCCTGGCCGTGACGTCAGCGCCGATCCAGTTCGAGAACGGCTTCGCAAAACTCCTCAACCCGCTGATGCGCTGGGTGCATTAGCGCCTGGAATCATAAAAATCTGGCTCACAGCTTTTCTCCTCCCCCTCGCCGAGGGGGAGGGCAACGAAGCTTCGCTTCGGCGTCAGGCGAAGCGTTAGCTGCAGTGGGTGGGGGTGGAAAGGTATTATAACCCCCCTCTTGATCTCCCCCCTTTACAAGGGGGGAGAGAAGGATGCAGGCAGAAAAGCGCCATGTCTCACGGATTTATGATTCCGAGCGTTAGCGCGGGAGCAGTTGGATCCGACCTCGCATGCCCCTCCCCATTTGCTACCTTATTAAATTGCCCCCATAAACGATTAAGTATATTCGGAATGACTGGCGCTTCGCGCGGCCGGGCATCCGCGGTCCGTCTTTCAGTAAAGTCCCGGCTGGTTATGTCCTCTGGACGAAGCTTAAAGGGTTGATACGCATACCTTAACGTTTCATACTTTAAAATCTCTTCGGCGGGCACGTTCCCATAATTATGAGCCAAATGCATATGGATTTTTTTAAATCTGTATCCATGCTTGGCGCTCGGCGGCTCGCCATTATGAACAAATTTATAGTCCAGGAAGTGAGCCATTTCATGGAGGACGTTATTCAGCGGTATGCCTTCTTTATAAAACTTGAGGCGCAAAGCGTTTTTGCCAATGTGATACCAGCCTACCAGTTCCCGTTTACCGAGCTCGGCGTAACTTTTCCCGGTCTGTAAAAAAGCCCGCTTGTCGAGGGCAACGCCAAAATCTTCAGAAATTTCGTCAACAAGCTCTTGCGCCTCGTTTACAGACAAAAATTGATTATGCAGGAGTCTCTCTTGAATAAGCGGATCGCAATGCGTATACCACCTATCACGCCTGTAATCCTTTTGCGTGAAAGACTCGAAAACCGGGTCATTTTCATCGGCGTATTTCACCGCAATTTCCCGGCGCGATAAAAATTCTTCCTCTGCCGCCAACAGCTCGAATTCATGCATTGGGTCATCGCTTACGCAAAGGATAAATGGCAGGGCGTTGAGCCTTTCTCTCAGCTCTTCCCCCGCACCCCAGTCTTCGAAGACATCGTTCCAGTGCGGATGGATCTGGTAAATCGGACGCCGCTGAACGCGGGAATCCATATGCGGGAAGCCGAATTTATAGCCGGTCGTCCGGATCATGAAATGTGAGCCGTCCTGCGCCTTTACAAGCGCAAGCGTCGTCTCGTTATAACCGAAAAAGCGGGCGACTTGAATTTCGCAGACGGGCTCTTTTACAAGGCAATGATATTCTATCGGCCTCGCATAAGTGTTGGCAAAATCCTCAGTAAAATCACGCCATGCCGTACCTTCAGTCGGGTGATCCGTCGGCGCTTTATGTTCCGGAAAAGGCAATTGTTTTTTCATGGCAAGGAATTCTTACCTAAATTTCACAATTATGTCAATTATTATTTTTCCGGCTCATCCGCCGTGGCCCTTGCACATGGACGGGTTTGGGCAGGTCAGGGCCGCCGGGCATTGCGGGGCGTTCGACGAAGCCGCCTTTGGACACGATCCGGTCGTACATGACAAGAGCCCCGGCCACGCCGACATTGATGCAGAATTTCGTCGGGATCTTCACGACATGGGCGCAACGTTCGAGCATGTCCTTTGAGAGGCTTCCCATCTCAGGACCCAGAACATAGGCCGCGCATGTGGGATGCCGGAAGCTCGGCAGATCGACGGACTCGTCCGTAAATTCCACGCCGACAAGCTGGCAGCCTTTGGGAAGCATCAATTCCGCCGCGCTGTCGAATTGATAATAGGGCATGTGCTCAAACGAATTCGGCGTGTCGGATACGCGCATCGCGCGGAAATCAACCCTCGGCGCCACGGCGAAGAAGAAGCTTGCGCCGAAGGCGTGGGCGGAGCGCACGAGATTGCCCGCGTTTTGCTCCTTGCTCATTTCCTCTACGCCAACGCCGAAATAACCTCTCATGAATTTAAAATACGTGTTTCTCTCTAAAACGCAAAGCGCACGAAGCACACCAGAGGTAACTGCGCGAAGCGCAACAAATATTGATTTAACTTTCTTGAACCACAGCGCGCACAGCGATCACGGCGATGTTTGCGCTCACTTCACTGTGTACGCTGTGATCGCCGTGGTTTAAAAATATTACGCCTGCGGCGCGAAGACTTTGTATGCTTCGCGTGCTTTGCATTAAAAAAATCAGTCTCTCCCAACCACCTGCTCGAGCCTGTCCAGCGCGTCCGTAAGCTTCGGCTCGGACACGGCGTAGCACATGCGGATATACCCGCAGGCCTCAAGCCCGAACGCGCAGCCCGGCGCAAGGCACAGCCCTGTTTTGTCGATCAGTTCCTTACAAAACCCGACGCAGTCGTCATGCCCCTCGACCTTGAAGAAGCTGTAGAACGAGGATTCCGGCGAGTGCGCCGTAATTTTCGGCATGCGCGCGAAACGTTCGTCCACCATATCGCGCGCGCGCTTGTACCAGGCCATGCGTTCGGCCAGGAATTGCTCGCCCTCGCGCAGCGCTTTCAAACCGGCGTACTGGCTGAAGCTCTGCGGGCACATGTAATCGTAGAGCACGAGATCATAGAAATTCTGTTCGGCTTTCTCCGGAACCACCATCCAGCCGAGCCGCCAGCCCGTCATGGACCAGTTCTTCGAAAAGCTGTTAATAATGATCAGCCGGTCGTCCTCTTCCGCGATATCAAGGAAGCTCGGCGCGCGCGGGGCGTCAAAAACCATGCGCCCGTAAACTTCGTCGGAAATAATCCAGATGCCGCGCTCGCGCGCGAAATCCATAACTTTCTTCATGTCTTCAAGCGGCATGACCCAGCCCGTCGGATTGTTCGGCGAGTTGATGATAATCGCGCGCGTCACGGGCGTGACGGCGGCGAACAACTCATCCAGATCCAGTTTCCATTTATGGCCGTCTTCAGGATCAACATGAAGACTGACTTCGGTCGTATGCGCTTCCTGTAACTGAATCGCGCCGAGGAGGTTCTTCCACATCGGCGTGACGGCGATGACTTCGTCGTCCTTGTCGCATACGCCCATCATGGCAAGATGAACGGCCGCCGTTCCGGACGGCGTCAAAACCATGCGCTGGCGGGAAATATCGAGGCCGTAGATGCGCTTGTAATAATTCGAGAGCTCTGTCCGGATTTCCGGCATGCCGAGCGGCGGGCCGTAGAGCGTATGCCCGTTACGCAGGGCTCTCACGGCTTCCTCGACGATGAAGTCCGGCGTCGGGACGTCGCCCTCGCCCTGCCCGAGCCCAAGGATATTGGGCTTATGCCGGGCGTAGCGCATGATCTCCGCGCCGGGATTGTGATTAATGTCGTCCACGACGGACCTTAAATACTGGGACTGGTGCACGTTTATTGTCTCTTTGTTTTGCAGGCCAGAATTAGTCCAGCCGGAAATATTCGTCAACATTGCTCTCTCGCCTCTTGTTTTGAGAGTTATAGGGGAAACGGAATGGATATGTCTTGAGAAAAATGATGTATGCCCGCTAGCGGGCGGCGCACGCGGCGGCGGCCATGGCTGCGGAAGCCATAGCGGCGGCGGTCATTGCAAAGGTTGCATTCAGTGCGCTCATAATTTTGATAAAACAGGAACGAAGCGAAAAATGCAAGGTTTTTTTGATTCGCGCTGTCGGTCCTGATCAGAAATTTTCTGCTCTATCCGGTCGGAATAATGAACGCGCTTTACGTGGTTTTTGGGCCTTCTCAAGACTGAGAAACGTGTTAACGCTGTCCAGCGTTTTGCGCACGCATCCTGATGAGCAGGAAGAAAACGACTTTTACGCATGCCATGCATGCGTTGGCGCAGTCGCACGTTCGCGCGCGAGCGAAGTTTTTTAAGTTTTACCAATATGCTGCATGAGGAATTCTATCCCCTCAAGGTATCCTTGCGCGCCCTTGCCCTTGATGATTTTGGCGGCCAGAGGCTCAATATAGGAGAAATGCCGGAAGGATTCGCGTTTCGACGGGTCAGAATGATGCACCTCAATGATCGGCCCGCCGAACATTTTAAGCGCGTCATGTATGGCAAGCGAGGTATGCGTGTAAGCGCCCGCATTGATCATGATCGCGTCCGCGTTATCGAGAGCCTCCTGTATCCATGTCACCAGCTTGCCTTCGTAATTGGACTGGCGGAAATCGATATCAAGGTCATATCCAGAGGCCTTTTCCCGGATCATGGATTCAATATCCGCCAGCGTTTCCAAGCCGTAAATTTCCGGCTCGCGCCTGCCAAGCATATTTAAATTCGGACCGATAAGGACGAGAATTCGCTTCATGATTTATGATTTCGGCGCTTCGCCGCGCGCCTCCGCGAAAAGCGCCAGGAGGTCCTGAACGTTCGGCATGCGTTCAGTTGGCGAATATAAAACCGTCCCGGCCAGAAAGCTGGGGGTTGAGTAAACTCCCAGTTTTGCCGCGAGTTCAAGGCTTTCTCTGTTATGGGCCTTGATTTCTTCCGACTCAGCGTCGTTTAAAAGTTTTTCAAGATCAATGTCATTACGCGCGGCAAAATTCCGCAGGGCTTCTGGCGATAAATCGCCACCGCGACGCGTAACCAGATATTCGTGAAGCTCGGGGAATTTATCCTGAAGACCTGCGGCGTAGGCCAGTCTGGCTTGCCGTTTCGATTCCTCGCCGAATGCCGGCAAGTAACGAAGCGCAATATTGACGTTTCCGTCTTCTCTCATGGCTCCTATGACCTTAGGGTAGATTTCCTTGCAGTAAGGGCACATGTAATCAAAGAACATGACGACGGTGAGGTCCGCGTCTTCCGGTCCGAGCAACGTATACTGAGGAACGTTTTCTGCGCTTTTCCGCGCGCTGTACATGGAAAACGCCTGATAAGCCACGAGGCAAACCAGAACGAAAACGGTAGCGTATATGACCCGCAAAAACATTCGCTTCCCGCCTTTTATTCTGCGTTGTTGCGCTCGTCACGAATGGCGCCGCGCAGTACCGCGTCACCCACATAGCCGCGCATGACCTGATCGCCCACGATAAAGGCCGGCGTACCGCTAATTCCGAGGTCCGACGCAACCTGACGGAACTTTGCGATCTTCCGCGTCACTTTGTCCGAGTCCGCATCCTTGCGCATTTGGTCAACATCGAGGCCAAGATCTTCCGCGATCCCGGCAAGCGTGCTTTCCGACTTGCCGCCCCGATGCCGCATAAGCGCGACGTGATAATCGAAGTACTTGCCCTGTTCTTTCGCGGCAAGGGCCCAACGCGCCGCAGTCTCGGAGCTTGGTCCAAGTATCGGCATTTCCGCCAGAACAAACTTTACGTTGTTATCCGACTCGACAATTTTGACGACGTCATCAAGCGCGCGTTTGCAATAGCCGCAATTGTAGTCAAAAAATTCAACCACAGTGACGTCCCCATCCGGGTTTCCGGCAATCGGCTGGTCACTGCTTTCGAGCCAGTCTCTATGTTTTTCCAGGTTTTCCTGCGCGGCGCGTAAAGCGCGCTCTTCTTCCTGTTGCTGGAATTTTTCCAGCGCTTCGACAATCACGCCTGGATTTTCAAGAAGATATTCGCGTACCAGGCCGCCAATTTCCTCTTCCTGTTCTTCGTTAAACGTTTGTGCGGAAACAGGTTGCGCGGCAAGCAGCAAAAAGCCTAATGCCAGCATGCTGCGGTAAAGGGCAGTCCGGAAGTCTGTCACGTTTCATTCTCCTGATTGTGTTTGGAATACGCTTACTTTCAATTGTACATGATTGCGAACAATCCGCAAAAAGCGCGGATACCTATTTCTACCTGTCTTTTTCCTGCTGCGCAAAGAGAAGAATGTCGTTTGCGCGAATCCACTCACGGCTTCCCTTGGGCAGTTGCTGTTTCGCGGCTTCGGCCTGTTGTTCCGCGAAGTCATGGCGGGACTCGAGCAGCGCTTCTTCAGCCAGATGAAGTTTTGCGTGCGCATTTTGCCCGATCCGTCCATAGGCCGTGGCGAGAAGCCGGTGTATGCGCGCGCTTCTCGGTTCTTTTGGCCTTGTCTGGTTCAGAAGCGTAATGGCGCGGTTAATTTGCCTTTTATCTCCGCGCGCCGTTTCAAGAAGCGCATGCGCGTAGCTGATGGTAATCAGGGGCGCATTATTCGTCAGGTCTGCGGCTTTCCTGTAATATGAGACGGATTCGCCGACCCGCCCGAAATCCCGGAGCATCTGCGCTTTCAGTTCCAGAAAATACGGATTGTCCTGTTCTTGATCGATCAGGGCGTCGATACGCTTGAGAGCTTTATCGATCTTGTTCAGGCGATACGCCGAAATGGCATAGGCGTATTGCGCATCTATCGAACTGTCGGATTCGCTGTAATCCCAGGCTACGCGCTCCGGATGTATATACCCGGTCAACTTGGCCTTCATGCGGGCATGCTGATCCTCCCAGTGCGCCGGGTAAGGCCGGCCATCGCCGGTGATCCGCGCGGCGCGCTCTTCAAGCGCATTAATGCGGTTGCGCCCGATCGGGTGCGTGCGCACGTATTCGGTTTGCTGGCCTTCGGGTAAAATATCCTCATCGGCGAGCTTCTCCAGAAAGCTCACCAGCCCGTCCGCGCTCAAGCCGGCGCGCTGCAGGTAGGTCAGCGCGGCCTGATCGGCGCTGGACTCATTTACGCGGCTGTGCGAGAGGAAACGCCGCGCCGCAGTGTTCTGGGTTCCCGCCGCAACGGCGGCGCCCACGCCGCCATCGCCTGTCGCAATCGCTGCGCCTATCCCGAGCAGGGCGCCAAGCAAACTTTCATAGGAAGCGTTTTCGAAAGACTGGCGCAGGCGAATCAGGTGACCGGCGCTGATGTGCCCCAGCTCGTGCGCTATTACGCCCGCCAGCTCGCCCGGATTTTCGGTATCCTCAATCAGGCCCGTATAAATGAATATATTCGGTCCGCCGGCGACGAAAGCGTTGACTGCGCCGTTCTGGACGATGATGACATTGACGCTGGCCGGGTCCAGACCGGCGGCGCGGGCAAGCGGGGAGGTCCACTCTTTCAGGGCGCTTTCAATCTCCGTGTCGCGGATAATAGTCAAAGGCCCGCGCTGCGCATGCGCTTCTTGCGAAAAAACAGACAGTATCAGGAATAAAACGGCAAGGACCTGAAAAGGTTTTTTTGCGAAACTGACCATGGAATAAGAAATACCCCTCTTGCCGGATATTTCCAACAGGAACACAATGGAAAAGTCGTAAAGGAGAGATATGGGCGCAATTATTTTACAGTGGATTGACCTTGTCTGGCTGCCGATCACGTTTTTCGTGGTCCATCGGAATCAGCGCGTCTGGGCTATCGGGTTTGTTTTGTGCTGTATTTTTTGCCTGCGGCTTCAGGAAGAATTGCTGATTTCAATGAATGCCGTGGAAGGCTTTACGGGCTGGATTGAAATGCCGCCGTCTTTCCGCGGCAAAATCGTATACGGCCTGACGATCATGCTGTTTTTGCTGCTCTCCTATTATTCGCCGAAAACGCATTACGTCGTTTACATGGCCGCGGCGATCAGTCTGTTCGTTGGCGCGTTCGTCGTTTCCATGCTGGTCATGGTGATATGAGATGAGCAGGACGCCGCCGAAATCGAAACTGCGCACGGCGCGCGGCCGCAAGAATTCCTCGACGCGCTGGCTGCAGAGGCAGATCAATGACCCTTACGTTGCAAAAGCGCAGGAAAAAGGCTACCGCTCGCGCGCGGCCTTCAAGCTCATTGAGATGAATGAAAAGCTCGGCTTTTTAAAGCCCGGCCTGAGAGTCGTTGATCTCGGCGCCGCGCCGGGCGGCTGGTCGCAGATCGCCGCCGAAGCCGGATGCGGCGTCGTTGCGATTGATCTTCTGGAGATGGGCGAGCTGCCGGGCGTCACGTTCGCGCAGATGGATTTCATGGATGAAGACGCGCCCGAAAAACTGCGGGAAATGATGGGCGGCGAAAACGGCGGGGGCGCGGATCTCGTGCTTTCCGACATGTCGCCAAATACCACGGGGCACAAAAAAACCGATCATATCCGCATTATGGCGCTGGTCGAGGCGGCCTATGAATTCGCCGTTGAAGTTCTTGAACCCGAAGGAACGTTCATCGCCAAGGTCTTTCAGGGCGGCGCGGAAAACGATCTGCTGGCCCGCATGAAACAGGACTTTAAAACCGTGCGCCATATCAAGCCGCCCGCCTCGCGCAAGGAATCGGCGGAGCAATACGTCGTGGCAATCGGGTTTAGAGGTGGATGATTTTTAAAAAAAGAGTCATGCGCGTTTTCAGGTTTTGGGCCTGATGATAGAATCTAAAAATATTCGATAAATTTTTAGATTATGTTCCTTAAGCCTAAATTTTTGACTTGCAAGTTTATTTTGATTCTGAAAAAGTAAAGTGTGGAGAACATAACATGAACTTTGGGCCTTTTAAATTTATTGATCTCTTCGCCGGTCTGGGCGGGATCCGGATTCCTTTTGAGAAATTCGGAGGGGAATGCGTTTTTTCTTCGGAAATCGACCCGCATTGCCAGAGAGCTTATGAAGCGAATTTCGGCGAAAGGCCTTTCGGCGATATCAATAAAATACCACCGCAAGAGATACCTGATCATGACGTTCTTTTAGCCGGCTTTCCATGTCAGGCGTTTAGCATTATCGGCCATAAAAAGGGATTCGCGGATACGCGCGGAACGCTTTTCTTCAGGATTGAGAAAATTCTGGAGGCGAAACAGCCCGCCGCTTTTTTACTGGAAAACGTAAAGCAGCTCTATACGCATGATCAGGGCCGCACATACGCAACCATCCATAAAAAACTGACAGACCTTGGATATAACGTTCACACGCAAATTCTGAACTCTCTGGACTTTGGCGTGCCGCAAAAGCGTGAGAGAACCTATATCGTCGGATTTCTGGACCACGATATCAGCTTTCATTTTCCTGAGGAGAAAAAGCCCTACGATTTGTCTTTGATACTTGAAGACGACGCGGCTGTACCGAAGAGCTATTTCGCTTCGGATTATATCGTCAGAAAGCGTCTTCAATCCGTTAAAGGAACGCCTCCGGCCCCGGGCATCTGGCATGAAAACAAAAGCGGCAATGTTTCCGCGCTGCCGTATTCCTGCGCGTTAAGGGCGAACGCGTCCTACAATTATTTGCTTGTAAACGGAAAAAGGCGTCTTACGGAACGGGAAATGCTGCGTCTGCAGGGATTTCCCGAGACTTATAAAATCGTTTGCAATTACAGCCAGACGCGTACGCAAGCAGGCAATTCCGTGACGTTACCTGTCATTGAATCAATAGCGCGAAATATATTTGAAGCCATAAATGAAGATAGCTTATTCGCTGGTGCACAGAGATTTCCCAGCTTACCACCGCTTACAATCGCTTGCCCCGGGGACGTTTACGCGGCCTCTAACTAGAAATACGGCGCGGCACGATCCTGTAATGAGTTTCATCAAAATCTATTTTTTCTAGAATTTCTGCTGATGTGATCTTTCGAGGGGGATCTATTTCTATATTTAAAGCATAATCAGGGACTGTTTCATGAATGGTAAATTGTGCGCCATGCGGTTGCCACGTAAATTTATTCTCTTCATTACTAGCTCTACCTACTAAATTGTTGTTTTTGTTCCATTCCCAATTGTACTCATCAGGGTTATAGCGAACCGTGCTGGTTTCAAATATCGATACCTTATTTAAATCAGGGCCTTTTAGCAGAACGACTGTACGTAGTGTTTTGTATTTTTTATACAAAGCGGCAACGCGCTCATTCCAAATTTCAAGTATCAGTTTTCCTAGCTCACAAGGCTCCATGGAACTGACGTCTGAAACGCTGTAAGAATAAGCGGGCGAATTTCTTCCTGATATCAAACGAATTTTTTTTGCATTAAAGGGCTTGCTGTTTTTCACTGTTTTTGCGCCCCAAGCAGCCGATATTTCTGGCATAAGGATATCATCAAGCCCTACTACGCTTGGCTCCCACTTAGCTCCGATAGATTCAGCAAATATCTTCTCCCAGTCTTTGCCCTCAATATCCATCCTGCCCACAGCGATCAAAGAACTTATCTTACCTGCTACGTTGTGCACGAAGCCCTCAGGAAATTTTCCCATAGGGTAAGGTTCTCTAACGTTAGCTACTGTTCTTAGTTTCGGATCAGACATTTTTTCTTCCTTGATTAAGGACCATTATAGATAATAGCAATTTTAATAATTACATTAAAGCCAGTGTTACGCGCCATGAAGAAAAAAACGCGGGAAACAGAAACTAAGAAACGCCGAAGTGATATCATGCGCCGCGTCAAAAGCGAGAACACGCGGCCCGAGATGAAAATCAGAAAGTTATTGTTCGGCATGGGCTATCGCTACCGGCTTCATCGCAGGGACCTGCCCGGCAAGCCCGACATTGTATTCCCGGGCCGGAAAAAAGCGATATTCGTCCATGGATGTTTCTGGCACGGGCATGACTGCCGCGCCGGGAAAAACCGCCCGGCCTCTAACAAAACGTACTGGACGGAGAAACTGGAGCGCAATATGGCCCGCGACCGCCGCAATCAGGAACAGCTCGCCGAACTGGGCTGGAGCTATCTGATTGTGTGGGAGTGCGAGATCAAAAACGAAATAGAACTCGCGGATCGTTTGGCGGGGTTTCTGAAGCCTTGATACAGACCGGCTATACGGCGTTTGAAACAATTCCCTTCCCTTCTTTTCCGTTCCGGTGTTATAGTCCAGTGCAAATCCTGTCCCGGCGGCGCGCCTGCAAGGCGCTGGCACAGCCGGGATCCAGTAAAAGGAATTTGCATGCCCAGACTTGGTATATCGAACCGCACGATCCCCGAAGCCCTGACGTTTGACGACGTATTGCTGGTGCCCGCCGAAAGCGCGGTAGAGCCTGCGGACGTCGACACAAAAACAAAAGTCACCCGCGATATCGCGCTCAATATCCCGCTGCTCTCCGCGGCGATGGATACGGTCACCGAAGCCGAACTGGCGATCGCCATGGCGCAGAATGGCGGGCTCGGGATCGTGCACCGCAATATGAGCATCGAGGAGCAGGCCCGCCACGTTAAAAAGGTCAAGCGCTTTGAATCCGGCATGGTGGTCGATCCGATCACGATCCGGCCCTACGCCACGCTCGCCGAGGCGCTGGAGCTGATGAAGCGTTTCGGCATTTCCGGCATTCCCGTGACGGAAGAAGACGGGCGGCTTGTCGGCATCCTCACCAACCGCGACGTGCGATTCGCCGAAAATACGGAGCAGCCTGTGCGCGAGCTGATGACGTCTGAAAACCTCGTGAAGGTGTATAACAGCGTCGAGAAGGACGAGGCGCGCCGTCTGCTGCACAAGCACCGCATCGAAAAGCTTTTGATCGTTGATGACAACGAAAAATGCACCGGGCTGATCACGGTTAAGGATATCGAGAAATCAACGCTCTTCCCGCAGGCCGTCAAGGATGCGCAGGGTCGTCTGCGGGTCGGCGGCGCGGTCGGCACGGGCGACGGGATCGAGCGCGCCGAGGCGCTCGTCGAGGCCGATATTGACGTCGTCGTCGTCGATACGGCGCATGGTCATTCGCAAAAGGTTATAAAAACGGTCAAAACCGTACGGGAAATCTGCAAGAACGGCGTTCAGATTATAGCGGGCAACGTCGTGACGAGAGACGCGGCGAAGGCCTTGATTGACGCAGGCGCGGACGGGATCAAGGTCGGGATCGGTCCGGGCTCGATCTGTACGACGCGCGTCGTCGCAGGCGTCGGCATGCCGCAGCTGAGCGCGGTCATGGCCGTGGCGGAAGAATGTTCCAAACGCGGCGTGCCTTTGATTGCCGATGGCGGGATCAAGTATTCCGGCGATCTCGCGAAGGCGATCGCGGTCGGGGCGGATTGCGCGATGATGGGCTCGATGTTCGCGGGCACGGATGAGGCGCCGGGCGAAGTGATTCTTTACGAGGGGCGCTCTTACAAAACGTACCGAGGCATGGGCAGCGTCGGCGCGATGGTCAAGGGCAGCGCCGACCGCTATTTCCAGGCGGGCGTAACGTCGTCGAACAAACTCGTTCCTGAAGGCATAGAAGGCCGCGTTCCTTATAAGGGCCCGATCGCCAACGTTATTCATCAGCTTGTCGGGGGCTTGCGCGCCTCCATGGGCTATACGGGAAACAAGTCGATAGAGGAAATGAAATCCCGCGCCGAATTCGTGCGCATGACGGCCTCCGGCTACAATGAAAGCCACGTGCACGACGTGACGATTACCCGCGAAGCGCCGAACTACGGGAAGAAATGATCGTTTTCAGAAAAGCCGAAACTTCTGATACTCCCTTCCTTTTACAGGCCTATGAAGAAATTCACGTTGGCATAGGCGACGTCGTTAAGCTCGACAGGGACAATTTTCTGAAGCGTTTGCAAACGGATATATTTTCCGATCCGGCAAAAGCCTTTGTCGATGTCGCGGAAAAAGACGGCGCGCCTGTTGCCATGATTATGTATTCAACGGTCTATTTCGCGGCGCAGGGTGAGGTTTTATGGGCCAGTGAGGCTTATGCCGACAAGGGGCACAGGGGTAAAATGATATATGCCATCAAGCGCTATCTTGGCGACGTTGCGCGCGCCAAAGGCATTTCGAGGATCATGTTTGGAACTGATCTTAGCAAGGAGAGTCTGAACAGGCTTTGGCAAAACATGAGCGCAACCGGCCTGAACGAACACTTTGCTTTCTGGATTGTCCGCGTTTGAGGACCAAAAATTTAACTGACTCTTTCCTTCAGGAAGTCATTTTTCTCAAGCTGCACAACTTCGAGAATCATGCCTGGCTGGTCGTGCGACTCGCGCTCCCAGGTTTTCGTGATTTTTGGATCTTTAACCTTTACTGTTTCTTCAGGCGCGATTTGCGAATATTTCATGGCGTACCCCTTCACTTAATTCATATTCAACCTTACACTCTCGCCGCCAATAATGAAATAATCCCTGTTATCTTACTAACAAGGTCGCGATTATTACGATTATTTCATGTTGATCAGGCCGTAGCCCGTTTCATCTGCCTGTTTTGCAGGTAATCTCTCAATAAATTCGCCTTGTCCGCCTGCCGGATTATTTGCGGCATGGGCTTGATGCCGAGGCGGGACAGGAATTTTTTATCCGTGTCCTTCACGGGAATAAAACGTTCCGCCGCCACCGTAATGCCCTTAAGCATCTCCGGCGCCGAGATGATGATTTGTTTCGCATCGAAAGTGAGCTCGCCCTCAATGATGGAATGGAAATGCGCTTCGTCTGTTCCATGAAGGCTGATAAACGTTGCAGTCATTTGACTAACCTCCTGTATATTCTCATTATTCACCGGCAGAAAACCGAAATCAAGCCCGCAAAAACCATAAAATTTATATGTTTCAAGCAGTTAAATGCGATTTCGTTTTGTACTGTCCAATATGGATTATCATAAAAATTGTTAATAAAAGGTTTATCTTTTTATTATTGCTGCTATTTTTTACACACAGTCTCCTTACAGAAAATCCACGCCATGAATCACGCCGCCCGCATTCAGTCCACGATCGATCTTTTAGAGCGTATTGCAAAAGCCCGCATCCCCATGGATTCGGTCTGCGGCGATTATTTCCGAACGCGCAAGTATATCGGCGCGAAGGACCGGGCGGATATTGCGGAGCGCGTTTACGCCGTCATGCGCGCGCATGCGCGGATCTGCTGGTGGCTGGCAAAAATGGGCGCGGACGATTCGCCGCGAAATCGCGTCATCGTCTGGCTGGTTCTGGGTGAAGGCCGCGACGCGCAAGCGCTGTTCACCGGGGACAAGCACGCGCCGACGAGGATGAGCGAGGAGAAGGTTGGGTTTGTAAGGTCATTGCTTACGTCTGTCTCCTCAACCGATTTCTCTCGATGTTCGAAATCACCCTCTCCCCGGGGAGAGGATGGTCCGAGCGATAAGCGAGAACCGGGTGAGGGGAGCGGCGGAATGCTTAGCCATCCAGACATGCCGCTGTCCGTACGCGCCGAATGCCCGCCGCAATATGAAGAGAGTTTAAAAAATTACTTTGGCGATGAATTTGAAAACGAGATGGCGGCGATGATCCCGCCCGCCACGCTGGACTTGCGCGTCAACGTCAACAAGGCCAGCCGTGAAAAGGCGCAAAACTATCTTGAGGCCGACGGCGTGAAAACGGAACTCACGCCATATTCGCCCTGGGGACTGCGCTGCGAGAACAAAGCCTTCCTCTCGCGCACCAAGGCGTTTTCGCAAGGCTGGATCGAGATACAGGATGAGGGCTCGCAAATGATTGCCCTGGCTGTTGATCCGAAGCCTGGCATGAGCGTTCTGGATTACTGCGCAGGGGCAGGAGGCAAAACTCTGGCGCTGGCGGCTGCGATGAATGTAAAGGGCCGAATCGTTGCGATGGATACCGAAGAGCGTCGTTTGCAAAAGGGTAAAGAGCGTTTCAGGAAAGCGGGCGTATCCGACATCATCGAGACGCGCGCGTTGTCCGACGATAAAAACCGCAAATGGCTGCGGCGGCAAAAGGGAACGTTTGACGCCGTGCTTTGTGACGTGCCCTGTACGGGGACGGGAACATGGCGGCGTAACCCGGATATGCGCTGGAGAACCTATGGACCGTCTCTGGAAGAACTCATCGAAATTCAAGCTGATATTCTGGACCGCGTGGCGCATACGGTCAAACCGGGCGGCAGGCTCGTCTACGCGACATGTTCATTGCTGCCCGAGGAAAATGAGCGCCAGATAGAGGCCTTTCTGGGGCGGCATGCGGGATTTGAGTTGGTGGATGGCCCCCTCACCCCAACCCTCTCCCCGGGGAGAGGGAGGAGCGCCGAAGGCGCGGAGGGTGAGGGGATTCAGCCATGCGAAGACAGTCCCTATATGCGCCTCACCCCGCACCGGCATAATACGGACGGGTTTTTTGCTGCGGCGATCCAGAAAAAAGACGTTGAATGAAAAAAGCTTGACGCCGCCTTATGTTTATGAAAATAGCCTGTCTTTAGAATGCAGGGAATGACGCTTCATGCGAGCTCTATTTAATTCTTTTGGTTTCGGGGGCGACAGGATCGACCGTGAAAAACGAAGCCTGTACAGAAAAGCAGCCAAGGCGCGGATGGCGCTTTTAAACAGCCTGCAGGAGGCCCCGCATTTCACCGCCATGACGTCTTTGCGCTGATTGACAAAATCAGTTGACAGCTGCGCGCAAAATTTATCATGTAGACTTATGCAAAATATACGTTTCAAAAACAGCCGGACCGGCGCGGAGCTTACTATTCCCGAGGTCAGCGACAGAAATAACGCCGCCGCGCATTATGCGCTCGATATCCGGATGCTGCTCATCGATAACCTGCGCCATGATTACGAGAAAATGCATGCGGACGCAGTTGCAAAACAGCGCGAAGCGTTGCGGGCCAGGACTGCGCGCATAGACAATCCCTTTTTCCGTGCTGCGGCCGAGGATGCGGCGATCCTTCTGGACGGGCAGATTGAAGAGCGGTGGTTCGATTTAAAGGTCGAGCAAAATCTGCCCGGAATAATACGCGCCACTGCGGACGCTTATTTAAACAACCCGCTGAGTACGTCTCTTCAGCAGGAAGTCATGCCCGTCCTGAGAGACTTCGCGCCGGAACCCGGCGCGGGAAATCATCCCGCTCCCTTCATATAAGGGCGTCAGTTTTGCGGGACTTCCGCGATTTTTACGAAACTGTCCATCACGCGTTTCTGGCCGCCGTGGTCGAAAACGATATCAAGCTTGTGGCCGTCCACGTGAATGACCGTGCCTGCCCCGAATTTGTCGTGCATGACGCGGGTTTGCGGTTTAAAGATTGGATCTGATTTCACTCTCTCACCTGAATCCTGCCCCCTTCTTATGGGGAGAGGTTTGGAGGGGGGCGCGCTACGCGGCTCAAATCCGCTGGAATCCCAAAACTGCGAGCGGCCATAGCCATAGGCGCCGAGATCGGTTTCGACGTCCACGGCGTCTTCCGGCAGTTCATCAACGAAGCGTGATGGGATCGCGTCGATCCAGTTACCATACAAACGCCGCCGGGACGCATAGGACACAAAAGCGCGCTGCTTCGCGCGGGTCAGCCCGACATAGGCGAGGCGGCGCTCTTCCTCAAGGCCTTTGAGGCCTTGCTCGTCCATAGTTTTTTGCGAGGGGAACAGCCCTTCCTCCCATCCGGGCAGGAAGACCGCGTCAAACTCGAGCCCCTTGGCGCCGTGCAGGGTCATGAGAGACACAGCTTCGTCCGTGTTGCTGGACTGGTTTTCAAGAACGAGGGCGATATGCTCGAGGAATTCCTGCAGGCTTTCGAACTGCGCCATCGCAGAAATCAGCTCTTTAAGGTTTTCAAGCCGCCCCGGCGCTTCGGGCGCTTTGTCGGCCTTCCACATATCGACGTAGCCGGACTCGTCAAGGATCGCCGTCGCAAGCTCCGTATGCTTCATCTCGCCCAGAAGACCGCGCCAGCGGAAAAAATCATCTAGCAATGCGCCCAGAGTCCCGCGCACCTTGGGCTTGAGCTCGTCGGTCTGCGTGATGTCGGCGATTGAATCGTAAAGGCTGATCCCGCGCGCGCGCGCGTACGCATAAAGCGTTTTGACGGTCGCGTCCCCGATGCCGCGCTTGGGCACGTTGATAATGCGCTCCAGCGCCAAATCGTCGGCAGGCTGCGCCACCACGCGCAAGTAAGCCAGCGCGTCGCGTATTTCCATGCGCTCGTAGAATCTCTGCCCGCCGATTACGCGGTAATTGATCCCGAGCTGCATAAAACGCTCTTCAAACTCGCGCGTCTGAAAGCCCGCGCGCACGAGCACGGCCATTTGCCCGAGCGACCATTTTTTCGACTGCAGAACCTCGATTTCCTCGGCGACCCAGCGCGCCTCGGCGTCACCGTCCCAGAGCCCGCGCACCTTGATCTTCTCGCCCTGTCCCAAGCCCGACCAGAGCGTTTTGCCAAGCCGTCCCTGATTGTTGTCAATGATGGCGCCCGCCGCCGTCAGGATCGTATCCGTCGAGCGGTAATTCTGTTCAAGGCGAATCACGGCGGCGCAGGGAAAATCCTGCTCAAAACGCAGAATATTGCCGACCTCCGCCCCGCGCCAGCCATAGATCGACTGGTCGTCGTCGCCGACGCAGCAGATATTGTTCGAACCTTTCGCCAGCAGACGCAGCCACAGATATTGCGCGACGTTGGTGTCCTGATACTCGTCAACGAGTATATATTTAAAACGGCGGTGGTAATCGGCGAGAATATCCGCATGCGCCGGATTTTTCAGGATCGTGATCGTATGCAACAGCAAATCGCCAAAATCGCAGGCGTTAATCTGTGACAGGCGCTCCTGATAACGGCGGTAAAGAACGATCGCCTTGCCGTCGGCGGCCAGTTTCGCGTCCTCAGGCAAAACGTCCTTTGGCGTCAGGCCGCGGTCTTTCCATCGCTCGATCAGCCAGAGCATCTGGCGCGGCGGATATTTTTTCGTATCCATGCCCGATTCGTCCATGATCTGCTTCATCAGGCGGATCTGGTCGTCCGTGTCGATAATCGTGAAGTTAGAGGACAAACCGGCATGTTCGGCGTGCCTGCGCAGCATACGGGCGGCCAAAGCGTGAAACGTGCCGAGCCACCATCCCTCGACGGGAGCGTCGTTCAAAAGCCTGGAGACGCGCTCCTTCATTTCCTGCGCGGCCTTGTTGGTGAAAGTCACGGCCAGAACCTGCCCGGGCCACGCCTTCCCCGTTTGTATTATATGCGCGAGCCGCGTCGTCAGCACGCGCGTCTTGCCCGTACCCGCGCCGGCCAGAACCAGAACAGGGCCCTCCGTTGTTTCAATAGCGCTGCGCTGCGCTGCGTTGAGGCCATTGAAATAAGCAGGACCATTTTGCATGGGCTCAGGATCATCAAGGGCTGTGTTTTGATACATGCCCACGACTATAAAGCCTGACGGCATGAATGGCAAAGAAGCGATTTTTAACTGCGCCAATAAAAAAGAGCGGCAAGGGCCGCTCTTTCCGTATCCACTGGAAAAGGCTGAAGATCAGGCGTTTGCGGCCTGCGGCGTTACTATCGCCTTGCCGCTCGCTTCGTTTGCGGCGACGCCTTCCTGACTGATGCATACAAGCACCTCATAGAAGCGTCGAATTGGGGTTCTGTAAGGTGAAAAAACCGACGTCATCGGTCCTTGCGGCGCAAGCTCTTTTTCGCCGATCAATACCGTCCGGGACTGAAGCATTTCCTGAACATATTGCTGGGGAAACTCCGGCAGAACAATCGAGTTCTGTTCGTCATGAACCAAAATGGCGTCATCGCCATTTATGATAAGTCGCGGATTAAGCGCTATATCGTCTATGCCATTGATGATTATAGAGAGCCGGTTCAAGCCTGTGCGGCGCACCTCATAATCGCTTTGAACACTCATATGTGCAAATCCATGGAAGCCCATTTTATACTCCTTTGTCTAAATCTGGTTTCGGTTACTGCAAACCCTCCAATTTGCCTTAACATACGCCGCAAAGTTTCCGGGGCTCCCTCTAAATTATGTTTTTCCCGGGGATTGATTTCTAATAAATCAAGTTGTTCGTATTGAGGTATTTATACTACTTTTATGCAAAAATTTCAAGCGTTACTGGAACTGTGATATAAACTTTAAGGTAGGTTTTTGGACGCGAGAGAAAAGAGGA
>CAZCIB010000033.1:0-25578 GCA_964498755.1 uncultured Pseudobdellovibrionaceae bacterium
CAGTGAATCATAAATCTCATCGCCTATCAGATATTTCTCACGCGATTACCCTGCACAACAGCCGGGTTGGCTTTGCCTTGCGTTTTTTTTATTCTACAGTTTGCAGAGCCTTGAGTAAGTTTTCATAGAGCGTATCAGGCGCGATATCAAGTTCTCCCGGCCAACAAGGAGCTCCGTACTCATCAAGCGTGACCCGTTGAAAGAAGTCCGGGTCTTTTAAAGCGTTGAATACGCCGCCACGCTCTAACAAATACGACATGTCGATTTCGCCGGAAAGTCCATCCTGGAATTCGATGAGCAGGTGGTGGTTCCGCATAGGCGCAACCTTGGTAAGGTATCTTGCTTCCATTCCTGAATCTATAGTCTTCATTGCAGACCTTCTATTCTTTCCGGGGGTTGCCCGTTGCGAGCGCGTTCCCAGTTTTTAAAAAGTTCTTTTCTGTGCTCTATTTCCCATTCAACGACCATGCTTTACGCGCGGCGCGGCAGTTTACCTTCGATGATTTCAAATGTATCAAGATTAATACTAGCACGAAAATCACCGTACTTAACATGAAAATGCGGTGGATTATGATCGTCGTAAAACATCATGATGACAATTCCGAAAAATTCTGAAATTTTTGGCATCGTTTTTAACTTAATTTTTCCTTCAACAATTCATTCACCACGGCCGGGTTGGCTTTGCCCTGCGTCTTTTTCATGACCTGGCCGACGAAAAAGCCGAAGAGCTTGTCCTTGCCGCCTTTATAGGCCGCGACGTTGTCCGGGTTTTCCGCGATGACCTCGTCAACGATCTTTTCAATCGCGCCGGTGTCGGTGACCTGTTTAAGGCCTTTTTCCTCGACGATAACGGCGGCGTCCTTACCCGTTTCATACATCTCGGCGAAGACGTCCTTGGCGATCTTGCCGGAGATCGTGTTGTCGGCGATCAGTTCAATAAGGCCGCCAAGCTGAGCGGCTGAAATAGGTGATTGTTTAATCGTTTGTCCGTTTTTGTTCAACAAGCCTAGTAACTCGTTGATCACCCAGTTCGCCGCCATTTTTGCGTCGCGCCCGCTTGCGACGGTTTCAAAATAATCGGCGCGGGGGCACTCGGCAATCAAAACGCTCGCGTCATAAAGCGAGAGCCCGTAATCGCCCATGAATCTTTTTTTCTTCTGATCGGGGAGCTCGGGAAGCGTCTGCTTGATTTCCTCGATCCATTCGTTATTAACCTCGAGCGGCAGCAGGTCCGGATCAGGGAAATAGCGGTAATCGTGCGCTTCCTCCTTGGAGCGCATCGAGCGCGTCACGCCCTTGGCCGGGTCCCAGAGCCGGGTTTCCTGATCGATCTTGCCGCCGTCCTCAATGATTTCGATCTGGCGGCGGGCCTCGTAATCAATGGCCATCTGCACGGCCTTGACCGAGTTGACGTTCTTGATTTCACAGCGCGTGCCGAGTTCGTCGCCCGGCTTGCGCACGGATACGTTGACGTCGGCGCGCATCGAGCCTTCTTCCATATTGCCGTTACAGGTGCCAAGGTATCGCAAAATCATGCGCAGCTTGGAGAGATAGGCGGCGGCTTCCTCCGCGCCCCTGATATCCGGCTCAGAAACGATTTCCATCAGCGCGCAGCCTGAGCGGTTTAAATCGACAAAGGACTTGCGCGGGTGCTGGTCGTGCAGGGACTTGCCCGCGTCCTGTTCCATATGCAGGCGCGTGATGCCGATTTCCTTGATCGTGCCGTCGGGCAGGTCGATTTCAATGACGCCCTTGCCGACGATCGGATGCTGATACTGGGAAATCTGGTAACCCTGCGGCAGATCGGGATAAAAGTAGTTTTTGCGCTCGAAGACGGAAACATTGTTGATCTCGGCGTTGAGGCCAAGGCCCGTGCGCACGGCCTGCTCGACGCATTTTTCGTTCAGTACGGGCAGCATGCCGGGCATGGCCGCGTCAACGAGGCTGACGTGAGAATTTGGCGGCGCGCCGAATTCCGCCGAAGCCCCGGAAAAGAGTTTGGAATTGGCGATCACTTGCGCATGGACCTCCATGCCGATCACCACTTCCCATTCGCCCGTTTCGCCTTTAATTAAATCTGCCATGTTCGTTTGCCTGTTGTTTTTATATTTTTAACCACTAAGGACACTAAGATCACTAAGATTTTTGTTGCGCCGCGCCGAAGGCGCAAAAAGAACAACGTCCCTTAATAAGCCGCTCATGCCTGTATCTAATTGCGCATCGCGCTTTCTCACGCAGTCATCTTAGTGTTCTTAGAGCCCTTAGTGGTTAAAAAAGCTCAAGCCGCTTTCTTATCAATCATCTGCGGCAGGGCGGTGAAATTGGCGGCGCGCTCGATGACGTCGCCGACGCGAAAGACGGTTTCCTCGTCCCAGTGCTTGCCGATGATCTGTAAACCTAAAGGCAGGCCGTTGGCGTCAAGGCCCGCCGGAACGGACATGCCGGGCAGGCCCGCGAGATTCACGGTTACGGTGAAGAGGTCATTGAGATACATCTTGACAGGGTCGTCCTCATTTTCACCAATAGCAAAAGCCGCGCTTGGCGCGGTCGGGGTTAACAGCGCGTCGCATTTCTCATAGGCGTCGAGAAAGTCCTTTTGAATAAGACGCCGGATTTTCTGCGCCTTGACATAGTAGGCGTCATAATAGCCCGCCGACAAAACGTACGTGCCGATCAAAATCCTGCGCGTAACCTCGTCGCCAAAACCAGCCGCGCGGGTTTTCTCGTACGTGTCAATGAGGTTCTCGCCTTCGGCGCGCAGCCCGTAGCGCACGCCGTCATAGCGCGCGAGGTTTGAGGACGCCTCTGCCGGGGCGATAATATAATAGGCGGGCAGGGCGTATTTGGTATGCGGCAGGGTGACGTCGACGATTTCCGCGCCGGCGTCTTTCAGCCAGTCCACGCCTTTCTGCCAGAGATCCTCGATTTCCCGGGGCATGCCGTCCGCGCGGTATTCTTTAGGAATTCCGATTCTAAGGCCCTTAACGTCGCCCACAAGCGCCTTTTCGAAGTCAGGTACGGGAATATTGGCGGACGTGCTGTCTTTCGGGTCGTAGCCGGACATGGAGCGCAGTAAAATTGCGCAGTCTCGGGTCGTCCGGGCAATCGGTCCGGCCTGATCCAGCGAGGAAGCGAACGCGACGATCCCCCAGCGCGAGCAGCGCCCGTAAGTGGGCTTGATGCCCGTAATGCCGCAGAAGCTTGCGGGCTGGCGGATCGAGCCGCCGGTATCCGTGCCCGTTGCGCCCATTGCCGCGCGCGCCGCGACGATCGCCGCTGAGCCGCCGCTTGAGCCGCCGGGGACGAGGTCCTTGTCCGGTTGCGCGGCGTTGCGCCAGGGCGAAATCACGTTGCCGTACGCGCTGGTGGTGTTCGATGAGCCCATTGCGAATTCGTCCAGCGCGACTTTGCCGAGCATGACCGCGCCATCGCGGAACATATTGGTCGTGACGGTCGACTCATATTGCGGGATAAAGCCCTCGAGAATACGGCTCGATGCCGTGGTCTGTACGCCCTTCGTGCAATAAAGGTCCTTGATCGCAAGCGGTATGCCGTCCAGCGGCCCGGCGCTGCAATCGCTGCGGCGTTTGTCAGATTCTTTCGCCTGTTCCAGCGCAAGTTCCGGCGTAAAGGTAACAAAGGCGTTTAAACTCTCGGCGACTCCACAGGCCTCAATATGCGCCTGCGTCAGCTCAGTGGCGGTAAAGTCTTTGCTCTCAAGCCCCTTAAGGGCGTCCGCGATAGTGAGATGGGTGAGGTTGGTCAAAATTGTTACTCCACGATCTTCTGCACAACGTAATAACCTTCCTGCTCTTCCGGCGCATTGGCGAGGACGGCTTCGGCGATCTCTCCGTCATTGACCGCGTCTTCGCGCAGATGCGGGGCGATGTCGACGACATTGGCGAGCGGGGCGACGTTGTCGGTATTAACTTCGCCAAGCTGCTCGACGAACTGCATGATCCCGCCGAGCTGCGGGGCGAGTTCTGCGGCGCGCTCCTCGCTCAATTCGATCCGCGCAAGCCTTGCGACGCGTTTGACTGTATCGATGTCCATGGACATGCTTGTATTCCCTTCATTTTCAGAAGTATTCTTCTAGCACTTGGAAAAGAGCTGCGCAATGCCCATTGACCGCCTTGAACATATCGCCGGAGAATTCCCGCAAAACGTTCCGCTACTCGGGCTGGACGTCGGCAGGAAGACGATCGGCGTCGCTGTAAGCGATTCAGCGCAATCTCTGGCAACGCCTTTACAAACCATCAAACGCGCGAAATTTGCGGCGGATATGGCGGCGCTGACGCTGATTATAAAGGAATACGGAGCAGGGGCTCTTGTCCTCGGCTATCCTGTTAACATGGACGGCAGCGAGGGGCCTTCTTGCGATTTCGCGCGTTCGTTCGCCGATGAAATGATGAAGCGCCCTGAAATCGCAGGGAAAATTTCATGCGCCGCGCTCTGGGACGAACGTTTATCCACAGTCTCTGTGAAAGAAATGGTGGATAACGCTGTGGATATTAACAAAGGGAAAAAACGCGGCGCAAAAGAAAACGGCCTGATCGACAAACTCGCCGCGCAGGTTATTCTTCAAGGGGCTCTGGATTACCTGAGGCGGAGCCGCCATACCGCATAAGCTCATGCCCGCTGGCGCGGATCCATGTATGACCCTCAAGATAATTATCGGACAGAGCGCGGCAGGTATTCCAGAACGCCTTGCTGTGGTTCATATGCTTGAGGTGGGCGACTTCATGGGCGACGACGTAATCGAGCGCGGCTTCCGGCGCGAAAATCAGCCGCCATGAAAAGGACAGGTCGCCTCTGGAGGAGCAGCTGCCCCAGCGGCTTTTCGTGTCGCGCACCGTGATGTTTCCCGCCTTTTTTCCGAGCCGCGCGGCCTTGTCCCGCGCTAGCGCCGTGATATGCGATTTGGCGCGGGATTTCAGGTCGCGAATAATCCGGCTTTCCGGTTCTCCGCGATTAGTTAAAACAATATAAGCGTTTTGTAACAACGCGGTATTCGTTGTTTTTAAGCCAGTGTTGTAGCAAATGCGTATTTGCCGGAGCTGGCCAAACAGCGGCAATTCCGCGCCGTGCGTAAAGGGAATCTGCGCGGGCAGCCCGGCAACGCGCGCGTTGATCCAGTCCGCATGCTGTTCGGCGAACAGGTATGCTTTTTCAAGCTTCATGCGTTTGGGCACGACGAGGTTGACGACGCGGTCTTTCGTATCGAGCCGCAGGGCCACGCGCCGCGCGCGCGGACTGATTTTAAGGCGAAGATGTTCGGATATTTCTGATAAAGCGCGCTCCATGCCTCGTCATAGCATGTAATGCCCGCTTTTGTCATTGAGCATGCGGCAAGGCCAGCGTAAAATTTATGCGATGAATGTTTTCTCTCTTGAATACTGGTTTGCCTACGCGCTTGTGGACAGGGCCCTTATTTCGGTTGTCGCGCTTGTCCTGACGTTTTTAATCGGCCTTGTTTTTAAGCCCTTCGCGGGCCGTGCGATTCCCCTCTGGGTTCAGGCGCAGGAGTATCTATTTACAGGCATTGGCGAGAGGCTCGACCGCAGAAAACGCGGCAAGGGCGCGCTTGTCATGCGCGGTTTTTTCTTTGCGCTGATTGTAACGGTATTCAACTGCGCCGCCGCATTCGCCTTGCTTGCCTTGTGCCGGGAAATTCCGTTTCTTTACGGATTTATTCACGTAGCGGCGTTAAGTCTGGCGCTTTCGAGCGGCAGCGTGATTTTCGTACTGTCCAGATTGTACAGGGCCATGCGCGAGAAAAAGCCGCTTGAGGGCGGATATTGCGGCGCAGCGCGCACCTTTCACATTTATCTGAGCAACCTTGACGATTACGGTATCACGCGCGCGGGCGCGCTTTTCAGCGTCCGGAGCTTTGCCGCCTATACGCTCGCGCCGGTTTTCTGGTATGTAATCGCGAGCCTTCCGGGGCTGTTGATCTGGGCGGGCTTTGCGTTTCTGGAGCGGCGATTCGGCAAAGACGGCTATGGCGGCGAGTTTAGCCGTCTGCCGCATTTTCTCGACCTTTGCTTCGGCTTGATTCCCCGGTTTTTATCGGCCCTGATTTTCGTTATCGTTTCCGCCTTCACGCCGAAGGCGGGCGTTGCGCGAGCCCTGAAATCGTTCGGGAAAAATCCGGGCAAGCAGGGCTTCGCGGCGCATGTCGTGGCCAGCAGCCTTGATATAACGCTGGGCGGTCCTGTTACGGATCTGGACGGCGTGAAAAGGAACTACGGCTGGATCGGCCCGGAAGGCGCAACCGCGCGTCTCGAGGCGGGGCACCTGAAACGCATTATCTATATGCTCTGCGTCGCGCAGTTTTTGGTTTTGTGCGTTTTGCTCGTGAGCGTTCTTGCAGCTTGATCTAGTCCAGACCGTCTTCGCGCGGGGCGAATTTGTTGATAATGCGCTGTAGTGACCGGCGGTGCATTTTTAAAAGTCTTGCCGTCAGCGCCATGTTCCGGTCGTTTTGCTCGTAAACGCGCAGGATGTGTTCCCAGCGGACGCGGTCGGCGTTCATCGGCTCGGCCGGCGGGGCCGGAATTTCCGTTTCTTCGCCTTGCAGGAGCGCATTCACGATCGAATCCGGATCAGCCGGCTTTGCGAGATAGTCTATCGCGCCCGCTTTTACGGCGGCGACGGCGGTAGCGATATTACCGAAAGCCGTCAGAATAACAATGCGACAACCGGGCAGTTGATCAGGCAGCGCCTTCGCCAGTTCAAGCCCGTTATCCTCGCCAATGCGCATATCCACCAGCGCGTAATCGGGCGGGGACTCTTTCGCAACGTTCAGGGCTTCTTCCTGATTATACGCCGTCACGGTTTCAAAGCCGCGCTTGCCGAGGCTAAGGGCCAGTCTGTCAGCCAGAACCTCATCGTCATCGACGATCAGCAATCGGCCTATGGTATTCCTGTTCCCAGTTTCTGTCATATCTGTTCAATCCGTCGGACTGGAATTGAGGATATACGGCAATTCATTTTGTTCCCATTCTATTTTGACACAAGCGCCGCCATTTTCAGCGTTAAAAAATGATACTTTCGCCTGCGTGGATTCGAGTAAAGTTTTCGCGATAAACACGCCAAGGCCCATGTTCTTGCCGTTTCCGCCGCGTGAACTGACATAGGGCTCGCCGATCTTTTTCAGAACGTCCCTTGAAAACCCCGGCCCGTCATCCTGAATAACGATATGGACGCGATCCTCGTTCCAGCCGTATTGCAGCGTCACGGCGTCAGAGGCGAACTGCATGGCGTTCTGAATAAAATTGCCGACGCCGTAGATAATCTCCGGCGTTTTCAAGAAGCGCGGTTCTGGCCCGGTCGTCTGGTTCGGGACGATGCTTGTTTTTATAGCGGGTGCTTCCCTGTCGTAGCGCTCGCTTAGAAGCATTAAAAGCGCGGCCGGTGTAAGGCCTTCGTCCAGATCGTCGCCGCGCTCGGGCCTGCTGGAGAATTCGTCGAGAATTTGCTTGCATCGCTTGATTTGTTTGAGCAAGGCAAGGACGTCATCCGCATGCGCGTCGTTTTCTTTTATTTCGCTCACCATATCGCTGACGATAAGGGAAATGGTGTTAAGCGGACTGCCCAGCGCGTGCGCAGTCGCTGCGGCCTGCGCGCCGAGGGCCGTTTGCTTTTGCTGTTCGGCGAGAGCCGCGCGCACGGCCTTGTGGGCGTCCTGCAGCTTTCGCGCTTCTTTTGATGCGCGCCAGACGTAAAAGCCGTTAAACGCCACCGCAAAGCCGAGCGCAAACCAGAGGCCCGTTTTATAAAGCGCGGGGAAGGCGTATTCTTCCTGAGGCCAGGCGAGCGGCATGGAAATAAATTCAAGCGTTGTAATTGCGATCAGCGCCAGAAGGCCGATGATAGCGGCGTAACGGCTGGACAGAAGCGTGGCTCCAACCGTGACGGGCGCAAGGATCAGGATGACAAACGGGTTTTCGATGCCGCCCGTGAGGGCAACAAGCCCGGAAATCTGAAGCGTGTCGAACGCCAGATAGGCCGCGATGCTTCTTTGCGGAGGGAATGCGGCGGCTCCGGCTTTGTAAGTTGCCAGAAGATTAACGACAACCGAGAGCGCAATCAGACCGAAACATAACGCGAGCGGCAGGGGAATGTTCAGCAGAAAATATGTAATCAAAATCGTCAGACTCTGTCCGGCAATAGCGATCCAGCGGATGTGAATCAGCGTTCTTAATGATATTCCGGGGGCGTTAACGCTGCTGTCTGACATATCTTTATGATGTTTTGGGGTGATGACGCTTGACATTTATGACCATTTAAGAATAAAACCACAACTTCGGAATTCGGCTTTGCTGCTGACAAGTCTAGCAGGGCGGGCGCATGAAGGCCAAAGGAAAGGCTGATGGCGCGTTATTCAGGACAGGCGAAAGGAACGGAGAGCAATGGGCCGCGTTTGCATGATAACGAATAAAAAGGTGATGACGGGCAATAATGTCTCGCACGCCAACAACAAGTCAAAGCGCACGTTTCTACCGAACGTGCAGGATACGAGCGTTTACAGTGAAGCTCTGGGCCGGAAAATCCGTCTGAGCGTCACTACCGCCGGACTGCGGACGCTGGATCACAATGGCGGGCTGGACGCATGGCTGGCCTCGACGGCCAAAACCAAACTGCATCCCAAGCTGCGCCCGGTCAAGGAGCAGGTGGAAGCCGCGCTGGCTCAGAAACAGGCATCCTGAAGAAAAGGGCGTCATAGGTAACCGATGACGCTTTATCCTGAATTCGATTTTCAGATCACTGCGAAAGCGGACGATAGCGCGGCCCGGGTCGGCTCGCTTAAAACGCCGCACGGCGTCGTCGAGACGCCGAACTATATTTTCTGCGCAACGAAAGCCAGCATTAAGGGTCTTACGCCCGCGCTTGTCCGGGAAGCGGGCGCGGACATTATTCTCTCCAACACCTATCATCTGATGATCCAGCCCGGCGCGGAAGTTATAGCACGCCAGGGCGGCATTCATCAGTTCATGAACTGGGGCGGGCCGATGCTGACCGACAGCGGCGGCTACCAGATTTTTTCCATGCAGCATGGCGGCGTAGCGGATGAGATCAAAGGCCGAAGACAACACGCAGGGCGCGAGAACTCCCTGCTGGAGATTACGGAGGAAGGAGCCCTGTTCCGCAAATATACGGACGGGTCCAAATTCAAAATCACTCCCGAAATATCAATCGACATGCAAAGAAAGATCGGCGCGGACCTTATCGTCGGATTTGACGAACTGACCGCCTATCATGACAGCCGCGATTATACCGCGCGTTCCATGGACCGGACGCATCGCTGGGAAGACAGGTGCATTGAGGAATTCAAACGTGGCAATGATGGTCGCCAGGCGCTTTACGGCGTTATTCAGGGCGGCGTGTATCAGGACCTGAGGCGGCAATGCTGCGAGTATACGGCGGACAGACCCTTCTTTGGCACGGCTGTTGGCGGCTGTCTCGGCGGCAGCGAAGAGGAAATGCGCGAGGTCGTTTCGTGGTGCATGCCGCATGTGCATCCGGAAAGGCCTGTTCATCTGCTCGGCATCGGCAGGATAAGGGACGTGTTTGAATTTGTGCGTATGGGCATAGATACGTTCGACTGCGTTATTCCTACGCGTATGGCCCGTCACGGCATGGCGCTGGTTAAAGGACACCCGGATGAGCGCATCAATCTCAAGAACGCCAAATTCCGCGATGATCCTGAGCCGTTAGACGCCAGTCTTGAGGTTCCGGCATCCAGGGATTTCTCAAAAGCCTATTTGCACCATCTGCTGAAGGCGGGGGAAAGTCTCGCAGGCGGGCTTTTAACGCAGCATAATATCGCCGTTATGGCGCGACTGATGCGGGAAATCAGGTATGCCATACCGCGAGGCGCGCTTGACGCTCTTGAAAAAGAGTGGCTTGGAGATTGATGCCGCACGCCGCGCGCCTTGTTCTTTACCCTTCATAGCCTGTTGTATATAATCTGTATGTTTTTACGGTACTGAAAGGCCGCATTCATGTCCTTGGGATATAGAGACGATAACGAAGCCAAGCTCAAGGTCCTCATTCCGATACTGGATGAATACAGCGAATGGTACGGCCGCGTCATTCGTCAGGCTTTTTATCCTGAAGTTTACGGAGACCCGGAGAGGGCGCGCCATCCGCAAACTTTTCACAGCTGGCTGGAAAACCCGGAGGGAACGGAGAACATCGATGAAGTAGCGCTTGAAAAGCTCAAGGCGTTAGCCGATGAAATGCACGCGGCCGCAGTCACCTTGATAGGCGCTGGACAACATGCGGATGGCAACCCGAATGTCGAGTTGCTGGATAATTTTATTAATCTGCATGACGAGTTTGTCGCGCTTGTCAGGCGTATCGAGCGTGACAGCCTGCTCGCTGACAGCGGTATGGATACCCTGACGGGGCTGCGCACCGAGGACGTCATGATGAAGGATTTGCAACGTGAAATGGTTCGTATTTCAAGGCATGGCAAACCTTTCTGTTTTTCTTACTGCCGGATCGATGGATACGGGGAGTTTGAAAATATGCAGCCGCAAACAGAGGTTGAGCGGGTATTGAGGAAGGTTGCGGAGAATATCAAAACATGTCTGCGAACATATGATGACGCTTACATTCTCCGTAAGGGCAGGTTTCTTTTATGCTTAAAGCACACGGAAGTGGAGGGCGCGCTCGCCGCCGTTGACCGTTTGCAGCGTATGCTCTCGGAAGCCGACATCCGTTTTGATCCGGGTACGGGCGAGCGCAATCTGACTATGTCTTTCATAACCGCCGAGCCGGAGCAAAACGAGGATATTTCGGAAACGATTTCGCTGATAACAAAAGACCTTGACGGTATGCCGGGCGAAACAAGCCAGTCCCTGCAATATTTTGAGGTGAGCCCGTTACAACGATATGTGAGAGCGGAAAATGAGGGCTAGACTTCCGCATGCCCTGAAAATTCCCGATCGCCTTGAAAGGACGTCAAGATGACGATGAATCTCCCTGTTCGCGGGCAAGTCCGCTCCACTCTTGTCGTGTGCGATCACCCTCTGATCCGGCATAAGTTAACGCGTATGCGGGATAAAAATTGCGCTTCCAGCCTTTTTCGTCGTTATCTCAGGGAAATTTCAATGATTATGGCCTCTGACGTAACCAGAGGACTGCAAACGGAATCTATAGAGATCGAAACGCCGCTCACAAAAACGCAGGGTGACAGGATCGCCGGCGCGCCGCCGCTGGTTGTGCCTGTGCTGCGGGCTGGCTTGACAATGGCCGAGGGGTTTCTTGATGTAATGCCTGAAGCTGTTGTCGGACATATCGGCGTTTACCGCGACCACGACACAAAACGCCCGGTTGAGTATCTTGTCAAACTTCCCGAGGCGATGGGACAAAAAGTCTTCGTGGTAGATCCGATGCTGGCGACCGGCTATTCAGCTGCGCATGCGTTTCAGTGTCTGATCAAAGCGGGATTTCACCCGGATCAATGCGCCATGGTCGCTCTGGTTGGCGCGCCGGAGGGGGTAAGGGTCTTTCAGGAAAACTTTCCTGACGTCCCGGTATATCTGGCTGCGCTGGATGAAAAGTTGAATGATGACGCCTATATCGTCCCGGGTCTCGGGGATGCCGGAGACCGTCTCTTTGGAAGCTGATGAGCGAAAATGAATTTCTAAAGCGGCAAAATTACCATATTTGAAAGGTTTAGCGTTAAAATGGTAGAGTTGCTTACTAAGCAGGGTGAAAAAAAACGTGCTGGACTATAGTGCCTTATTCGACAAAATGCCGATCCCGCGGTTTATAGTAAAGCGCGCAGAAAAGGGCGATTATGTCCTGTTACGGGCGAATGAGCGCGCAATCCAGTATTTTGAACGCGGCAACGTCAATCTTGAAAATGTCAGGCTCGAAACCCTTCTGGACAGCGAGTATGTCCGGCATTTCGAGCAGTCTTTTGAAGTTTGCCGCAAGCAGAGATGCGCCGTAAGCATCCAGGCTCTTCCCGGCTTGCCTGGCGGCTTGCGCGTACAGGGGTTTGTCATTAACCCGGTTATAGATAGCGACGGCGATATCAGCATGTTTGACGTCATTGCGCATGCCGACGCGTCGGATCAGTCGATGCTTCAGCGTGAGCGCGATGACGCAATCTCGCTGCTTTCTTCGATTTTCGACGTGAGCGAGGTAGGGATTGTCGTATCGGATCAAAACCGGCGCATCGTCAAGGTGAACGACAGTTTTATCCGTATGTACGGCTGGGCGCGCGAAGAGCTCATAGGATCGGATGTCAGTGATATTGTCACTTCGGATGAGCGGGAGCTGGCGCGCCGGAATCATGATGATTTCATACGCAGCGGCCAGCGGAGCTCCGGTGAAATGAAAATCATGCGCAAAGATGGATCGATAGCGAACGCGCTTTTTACAACGGCCACGCTTGAGCTAAGCCAGAAACGTCGCTTTCAGGTGACGACTGTGATGGATATTACGCTGCGCAAGCAGATGGAGTTGTCCTTGCGCTTTGCCAAAGAGCAGGCGGACGCCGCCAACCATGCCAAGTCTTCTTTTCTTGCCAATATGAGCCATGAATTGCGAACGCCTTTAAACGCCATTATCGGCTTTTCCGAAATGATGAAGAATGAGACTTTCGGCAAGCTGGGAAGCGAGAAATACAAGGAGTATCTTGGCGATATCCATTTAAGCGCCCGCCATCTGCTCGAAATTATCAATGAAGTTCTCGATATGTCCAAGATTGAAGCTGGCCGGGTCGAGCTGGATGAGTCCTTTATTGAGATTTCGGACCTCGTGTTTTCCGTATCGCGCATGGCGGCGTCCCGCGCTTTCAGTAGCGGGCTGACCATAGTTGAAGACATTGAAGAGGACTTGCCGCCTTTATATGCGGACGTGCGGCTTGTCCGGCAAATTTTGATCAATCTAGTCACCAATGCAGTTAAATTTTCGAGGAACGCCGGTGAGATACGCATCGGAGCAAGGATGAATAAAAATAACGAGTTGGAAGTGATCGTAGAGGATGAAGGCATTGGCATCGCTCCCGACCAGATAGAGCAGGCCCTTGAGCCTTTCGGACAGGTGAGTAATCCGGATCACGCCTCACGCTTTCAGGGGACGGGGCTTGGGCTGCCATTGGCGAAGGCCATGGCCGAGCTCCACGGCGGCGCGCTCAGGCTGATTTCCGAGGTCGGGGAAGGCACAACGGTAACTGTTATATTCCCCGCGCACAGAACAATAGAGCGGCGCGAGAAAAAAAACGCTGAAAATGAAGGGCTTGATAATCTTACTCTTGGCCTCGCGCAAAAAGCCGAATAAGCTCGGGTTTCAAGAACAAGTCCATTCATTGCTCTTGAGAACAAAAAGGTGATTAAAATGTCCGATCTGGAAACGCAGTGCATTAAGGCCGGCCTGAAAATGACGGACCAGCGCAAGACGATTTTAAAAGTGATTGAGGATTCAGACGATCATCCTTCAGTTGAGACCGTATATGAGCGATCCCGCGCTATAAATCCGGCGATTAGCATGGCCACAGTATACAGAACGCTCAATCTTCTGGACGAGATCGGCGCAGTTATACGCCACGACTTTAAGCAGAATTTCTCGCGCTACGAGTTGAATAACAGGCATCACGATCACCTGATTGATCTGGATAGCGGTAACGTCGAAGAATTCCATGACAATGAACTTGAAGCGATGATCAGGGCAATAGCCGAAAAAATGGGCTATGACATCGTAGACCACAGGGTCGAACTTTACTGCAAGCGCAAGACCGGATAGGGTCTTTTTCAAAAAATTCCAGGGCAAACAAAGTATGAGCGATTTACAGGACATCATCGCCAAACGGCGCACCTTTGCCGTGATCTCGCACCCGGATGCGGGGAAAACGACGCTGACGGAAAAGCTGCTTCTGTTTGGCGGGGCGATCCAGATGGCCGGTATGGTCAAGGCCAAGGGCGACAGGCGGCGCGCGCGTTCAGACTGGATGAAGGTAGAACAGGAGCGCGGTATATCCGTGGCTACAAGCGTGATGACGTTTTCGCATGAGGGCAATACGTACAATATTCTGGATACGCCGGGACACGAGGATTTCAGTGAAGATACGTATCGCACGTTAACCGCGATCGACAGCGCCGTTATGGTTCTGGACGCCGCCAAGGGGATCGAAGCGCAAACACTGAAACTCTTCGAAGTTTGCCGCTTGCGCGATGTGCCGATAATCACTTTCATCAACAAAATGGACCGGGACGGGCGGGATCCGCTTGAACTGCTGGATGAAATCGAGAACAAGCTTGCGCTTGACGTTACGCCCGCCAGCTGGCCGATCGGCATGGGCCGTGATTTCAAAGGCACATATGATCTCATGCATCAGGAGTTAAACCTGTTTGATCGCGGCAAGGGCGATCACATCGAGGAAGGAATCCATTGCAGCGGCCTTGACGACGAAAAGCTGGATGCGCATCTGCCGGCAATACAGGCCTCAACATTGCGCGAGGACGTCGAAATGGTAAGCGAAGTATGCCCGGCCTTTGACTTGAAGAGCTACCGTGAAGGGCATATGACGCCGGTGTTCTTCGGCAGCGCAATCAACAATTTCGGCGTGCGGGAACTTTTGCGCGGCATTAGCGAACTTGCGCCTCAGCCGCGCCCGCTGGAAACGCAGGAGCGTACGGTCAATCCTGACGAATCAAAGTTAACGGCATTCGTTTTCAAGATACAGGCGAACATGGACCCGAAGCACAGGGACAGGGTTGCATTTACGCGGATATGTTCAGGCACGTTTAAACGCGGGATGAAGCTCAATCATGTGCGCACGGGCAAGAACGTAACCATTCATTCGCCGCAGCTCTTTCTTGCGCAAGACCGGGAAATGGCCGAAGAGGCCTATCCCGGCGATATAATCGGGATCCAGAGCCATGGCAGCTTCCGGATCGGGGATACGCTAACTGAAGGGGAGGTCCTGAACTTTACGGGTATTCCAAATTTCGCTCCTGAACTTTTGCAGCGTGTTCGCGCCGACGATCCGATGAAAGCCAAGCATCTGGGCGCGGCGTTACAGCAGCTGGCGGAAGAGGGGGCCGCGCGCGTATTCAAACCGTTTGCGGACTCGGCCTGGATTGTCGGCGTCGTCGGCGCATTGCAGTTTGACATACTGGCCGACCGCATACGTACGGAATTCAATATACCCGTCAAGTTCGAGAGTACGACGCTTTACACGGCGCGCTGGGTTGAGGCGGACACGCCCGCGCAGCTCAAAAAATTCACGGACGCTTTTCAGGCCTCGCTGGCCCATGATCATGATGATGCGCCCGTTTTTCTGGCGCGGAACGCCTGGCACCTTGGCGATGCGCAAGACAAATTTCCGGAAGTACGGTTCTTGGCGACCAGGTAGGCCTAAAAAGCCGGGGCGCGATAAACGCCAAGTATGTTTGCGTAATCATCCGTCCATGGCCTGAAGCCTTCCTCGCTTAATAAGTAAGGCCGCCACTCGTCTTCCAGCAGCTTTTGCAGCGTATCCGGGTTGCGGGTCAGGACGCCGTAAAGCGCGCGCGCATAACGCAAGTCCGTATCTGGTATTTTTCCGGACGCGGATGATTTGAAAAGGGCCTGCATCCCGAGTTTTTCAGCGTTAGCGGAAAGCACGGGCTGCAAATCCAGATATCTGTTGGAAATATGGAAGACAACCATGCCGCCCTCGCGGACTTTTTGCGCATAAAGTCTGGCGGCTTCCATTGTCAGCAAGTGTACAGGCACGTTGTCGGAAGAAAATGCGTCCACAATAACCATATCGTAAAAGCGATCTTCGGCCTTGTGCATCTGCATGCGTCCGTCGCCTATAATCGTGGAGACCGAAGCGCCGCAATCCGAGAGATAGGTGAAATACTGCTCGTCTTTGGCCAGATCAATGACGACGGGGTTGATTTCGTAGAAATCATAATGTCTTTCAGGACTGCCCAGACAGGCAACGGCCCCGACGCCAAGGCCGATCACGCCAATGCGCTGGGCGTTTGGCACATTATGCGCAAGTACATTATAGACATCGCCCAAAGCGCCATAACGGCTGTAATACGACAAGGGCTCAAGTTTATATTCTTCGGACAAAGCCTGCGAGCCGTGAATGGTTGTGCCATTGATCATCAGGCGCATATTGTCCGCCGCATTGTTTTTTATGCGGACAGTCCCGTAATAATTGCGGTCAACATGCAGCAAATCCTTGTTCAGGCCCCAGCCTGTCAGGCTTGTGCCAACAATGGCCAAAGTGACGGCAACTGCAAAACTCCATCTCTTGTCATATATCAACAAAATAGTAAGCGCAAAAAATCCAGCCGGTATCATGAGGGAAACGTCAAAGCGGGATACTGCGACAAGGGAGAAAAATCCCAGCAGCGCAAACCCGGCCGCCAGCGCCAGCAAGGCGAGATCACCTCGCTTTTTTTGAGCAATTTGCTGTTCGAGCTTCTTGACGGAGTTTTTAAAAGTATACTCAGGCCGCGCCGTAAAGCGGATAAATGCGGCAAGGGCGAGAACAAGCGGATATTCAATGGGAAACACCAGTATCTGGGGCGCGATTAAAGCGTTGAAGATGCCGCCGAGAACGCCGCCAACGGAAATCAACAGGAAGAACTCAGTCAGCTTTGACGGGTCAGGGCGCAATCGCGCAAGATCAATGTGACAGGCCAGAGCCGTCAGGGTAAACAGGCCAAGGTGGAAAAAAACGAGAGCCGTTGTCGCTGTCTGCGCCTGAAAGCTCCAGAAGATTACAGCGGCGAAAAACAGCGTTTGCAGCCAGACCGCCATGCGGTATGACAACCACTCTTTTCTGGCGAAGGCGACGACGAAGCTGCCGACATAAAGGGCAAGAGGAAATATCCAGAACAGCGGCGCAGAGGCCAGATCCATCGTTATAAAGCTTGTTACGCCGAGCATCAGGCTGGACGGAATAAACGCGAGCAAGACCCACAGGGAGCGTTGTCTCCACGACAACTTCACAGGATCGCCAGCCTTTGGGTTTTTATCGTTTCCAGCGCCCTGTTGTTGCGCTGCGTCCTGCCAGACAAGGCTTAAACAAATCAGTATGAAAATAAGGACAAGCGCATACCCGCCTGACCAGTAATAAGTCTGCGAGATCAACCCGGCCGCTGGCTCAATCAGCAAGGGATAGGAAAGCAGCGCCGTTATGCTGCCGACATTGCTTGCGGCGTAAAGAAAGTATGGATTTTCTGCGTCCCCAACAGGCGCGATACTGAACCAGCGCATGAGCATTGGCGTTGTGCCGGCAAGCATGAAGAAAGGGCCGCCCGCCACTATGGCCATAGTCATCAACTGCCAAAGCTCAGGATGAGCTCCTGTCGGCGGCAAGCTGTCGGACGGCAGAGATAGCGGCAGGAGCAATATAAAGAGAGCAAACAGGACAGAGTGTAAAATGGCCTGCTTGCGAACGCTCAGCAACTTTGTCGTCAGGTGCGCATAGGCATAGCCGGCCAGAAGCGTCGCCTGAAAGAAAACCATAGCCGTATTCCAGACAGATGCGCCGCCGCCGAGCAGGGGCAAAAGCATTTTTCCAAGCATTGGCTGAACTGAAAAAAGCAGGAAAGCGCTCAAAACGAGCGTTACCGAGAAGACGCGGACATATAAGGTGTTCTGCATGCGAGCTCTTGGGTGAAGAAATGGAAAAGATACGCTTCCCAAGACTACCAAAAAAAATTGAATTTGTTTTTAAAAACTTGCCTTTGCGTTGATAAACAGGACGAAAAAAGGTTAATATAAAAATTAGAGTAACTATGCCAAGGATAAAACATGATAAAGCTCTCGAGACTTGCCTGCTATGGGGTTGTGATTCTGGCTGAAATGGCGGAGGGGGAGGCGTTGAGAACAGCCGCCGGGATTTCCGAAAAAACCGGACTTCCGGAGCCGACAGTGGCTAAAGTTCTGAAACTTTTATCCAAAGACAGCTTTATCAAGTCTTCACGCGGCGTGCGTGGCGGTTATGCCCTTGAAAAATCGCCGGAGGATATCAGTATTGCTGATATCGTCACCGCGCTTGACGGTCCCATCGCTCTGACCGGGTGCGTGGACGGCAGGCAGGAAAATTGCAGGCTGGTGGGGCTTTGCGCATTACAAGGATGTTGGGATGAAATCAATCATGCTGTCAAAAGCGCGCTTGAGTCGCAAAAGCTCTCATCCATTCTTGCCAGACGCCGTTACGGCAATGTGGACGTTGCCTCTTTCATGCAGGCCGAATAACCGGAGAAACATCTAATGGATTCCAAGGCACAGACGATCGCACAGGTCGATGAGCTCACGCGTTATGCGGCCGGATTTCAAACGGAGATAGAAACGTTCAAGGCGCCTAAAGGCCTGAATGAAGGCATCATCCGTTTTATCTCTGAACGCAAGGAAGAGCCGGAGTGGCTTCTGGAGTGGCGTTTAAAGGCTTTTGCGCACTGGCAAACCATGCCGGAGCCGGACTGGGCGAAAGTAGATGTGCCGCCAATTGATTATCAGGACGCTTATTATTACGCTGCGCCGAAGTCATTTGACGACAAGCCGAAGTCGCTTGACGAGGTTGATCCCAAGCTTCTTGAGACATACGAAAAGCTCGGCATTCCCTTGAGAGAGCAGGAAATTCTGGCCGGCGTCGCCGTTGACGCCGTATTCGACTCCGTATCCGTCGCCACGACATTCAAGGAAAAACTGCATGAAGCGGGCGTTATTTTTTGCCCGATCAGCGAGGCCGTGCAAAACCACCCCGAGCTGGTAAAAAAATACATGGGAACGGTTGTCCCCTACAGCGATAACAAGCACGCCTGTTTGAACTCGGCCGTGTTTACGGACGGATCTTTTGTTTATATTCCGCCGGGCGTTCGCTGTCCGATGGAGTTGTCGACGTATTTCCGAATCAATGAAATGAACACGGGTCAGTTCGAGCGTACGCTCATCATTGCGGACAAAGGGTCATATGTCAGCTATCTGGAGGGCTGCACCGCGCCGATTCGGGACGAGAACCAGCTGCACGCGGCGATCGTCGAGCTTGTTGCGCATGAAGACGCGGAGATTAAATACTCGACCGTACAGAACTGGTATCCCGGCGATGAGCAGGGGCAGGGCGGCATCTATAATTTTGTGACCAAGCGCGGCATTTGCGAGGGCGCGCGCTCGAAGATATCGTGGACGCAAGTAGAGACCGGTTCCGCAGTGACCTGGAAATACCCGAGCTGCATACTGAAAGGCGACGATTCCGTTGGCGAGTTTTACTCCGTTGCGATTACCAACAACCGCCAGCAGGCCGATACCGGCACCAAGATGATCCATATCGGGCGCAACACGCGTTCGCGCATCATCTCAAAAGGGATTTCCGCCGGCCAGTCAGACAATACGTATCGCGGCATAGTGAAAGTTATGCCCAAGGCTAAAGGCGCACGGAACTTCACCCAGTGCGACAGTCTGCTGATAGGCAATCAGTGCGGCGCGCATACTGTGCCTTATATTGAAAATAAAAACCCCTCGGCGCAACTGGAGCACGAGGCCACGACGTCCAAAATTTCAGACGACCAGCTATTCTATTGTCAGCAGCGCGGCATGAACCCCGAAGAGGCCGTCGCTTTGATCGTGAACGGTTTTTGCCGTGAGGTTCTCCAGCATTTGCCTATGGAGTTCGCAGTAGAAGCGCAGAAACTTGTGGGCATTTCCCTTGAAGGAAGCGTTGGTTAAGCGTATCTTTAAAGCGGCTTAAAGAAGGGTAGAGACCGTTATGAAACAGGTTACGTTAACAAATATTCTTTTTTGGGTTATCGGCCTGATCGGGGCGCTTATTGCTATTCTGGCGTTTATAGTTATCGCTGCGGGGGTCGATACGGGAGCGGAAGGAGATCATGTGCGTAGCGGCATGATCCTCTTCGTGTCTTTTATAATGTGCTCGGGCGTTGCGTTCGGGGGCTTGATAATCATGGCCTTAACGCAAATATCCTCTACGCTGCAACGCATTGAGCTCTTGCTGATCTATGAAAAAGAAAAGAAATAATGCTGAAAATAACGGATTTACAGGTTTCGATTGATGACAAGGAAATCATCAAAGGAGTTTCCCTTAACGTCACCCCCGGGGAAGTTCATGCGATTATGGGGCCTAACGGCTCTGGCAAGTCCACGTTATCTTATGTTCTAGCCGGACGGGAAGGTTACGAGATCACAGGCGGCGCGGTCGAATTTGACGGCGCTGATCTCCTTGAGATGGAGCCGGAGGAACGCGCCGCCGCCGGGCTTTTCCTGGCGTTCCAGTACCCGGTTGAAATTCCCGGCGTACAGCTCAGTGCCTTCTTGAAAACATCGGTTAACGCTGTTCGCCGTGCGCGGGGAGAAGGCGAAACCGATACGCTCGAGTTCCTGAAAGCCATGCGCATAAAAGCCAAAGAGCTCAATGTGAGCGAGGATATGCTGAAGCGGCCTCTGAATGTTGGTTTTTCCGGGGGCGAGAAAAAGCGTAACGAAGCCTTGCAAATGGCCTTGCTTAACCCGAAATGCGTTGTGATGGACGAAACGGATAGCGGTCTGGATATCGACGCGCTCAAACTTGTCGCCGATAACGTCAACCGCCTGCGCAGCCCGGAACGTTCCTTTCTGATTATCACGCATTACCAGCGTTTGCTGGACTACATTGTGCCTGACCATGTGCATGTGCTCTTTGACGGGAAGATCCGCAAATCCGGCGGGCCGGAAATGGCGCAGGAGCTTGAGAAAAAAGGATACGGCGAATTCCTGCAGGAGGTTGCGTGAGCGCCGCCGCGCAGCCCGCCGAAATTCTGGAAGCGCCCCAGAGCAGGCGTTTCCGTCCTGACAATGCCGAATTTTTAAAAGAAATTTTGCATACCGCCCAAAGGCATGTCCTGCTGGAGCCCGGCGCGCAGCGCGCCGAAGACAAGATTTTCGCTCAGGGCTTGCCGACCGGCAAGCTGGAAAGCTGGAAATACACCGCGCTTATGCCGGCCGTCAAAAAAGTGGCGGCGCATGCAGACGCCGCCGACACATCCCTTAACGGCGAACAAAAATTCTTACGGCAAAACCCGGAAACACTGCCGCACTGGGCTTCGGATTTATTAGACGGGACGCCGCCCGGAAGCGAAAAGAACGGCGATCATGCGCTCTGGCATCTTGCTTCGGCCTTTTCCGACAGTTTGTACGTCATTGATATTCCGCCTGAGACGCATGTCGCGCAGCCTTTTGAATTCATCGCCACGGGGCTTGAGGGATGTCTGCACGCGCCGCGAATTCTCATACGGCTCGGGCAAAACGCGCGGGCGAGTTTTTACGAAGATTACAGAGCGGACGCGCCGTGCTGGTTTGTCCCGCTCATCCAGATTTTTCTGGAAGACGGCGCGGAGCTGTATCACAGCCGTCTGACGGATCAGAACGCAGGTGCGATCTTAACCCCCGTTACTGCTCTGGATATCGCAGTCGGCGCTAAGCTTAAATCTTGGAACCTGATATCCGGCGGACAGATCACGCGCCACCAGTACCACGCCGCCCTGACCGGTGAAGAGGCGCGCTGCGAGTTTTTCGCCATGCATCTGCTTAAGGAGAGTCAATCCGGCGAAACGGCCATAACGGTCTCGCACCAGGCGGAAAACTGCTATTCAATGCAGACGGTAAAGTCCGTTTTGAAGGATTCTTCCAAAGGCGCGTTTCAGGGCGCGATCCATGTAGACCAGATCGCGCAGAAAACCGACGCGCATCAGCTTAGCAACGCGCTCATTCTGGACGAAGGCGCTGAGATGAATACCAAGCCGGAGCTTGAAATTTACGCCGACGACGTCAAATGCTCGCACGGCGCGACCGTAGGCGAGCTGGATGAAGACGCTCTCTTTTATTTGCGCTCCCGCGGCGTTTCAAAAGATGAGGCGCGCCGACTGCTGATCGAGGCGTTTATCGGCGAGGTTCTAGATGAAATACCGGATGAAGATCTGAAACAGCGCATGCAGGCTATTGTAGCGCGCTGGCTCAGTGATAGTTAAGTTTCATGTCCATAACAAAACCAACAAGGCAGGATTTCGTTGACATCTCCGCGTGCCAGGAAGACTTTCCGGGGCTTAAGGCGTTGATGCATGGCAGGCCTCTCACCTTCCTCGACTCAGCCGCCAGCGCCCAGAAGGCCCGGGCCGTAATTGACGCGATGAATCTTGTGATGCATGAGGGCTACGCGAATATTCACCGCGGCCTTTATGAGCTCTCGCAAAGCCTGACGCACAGGTTTGAGCTGGTCCGCGAGCGCGTCGCGGATTTTATCGGCGCGGAAAGCAAGGACAATATCGTCTTTACGCGCAACGCGACCGAAGGATTCAATCTGATCGCCCAGAGCTGGGGCAGGAGCTTTTTAAAAGAAGGCGATGAAATCATTCTGACCGAGATGGAGCATCACGCCAATATTGTGCCGTGGCAAATTCTGCGCAACCAGATCGGCATTGTGATCAGGACAATTCCTGTCACCGATGCAGGAGAGCTTGAACTGGATGCGCTCGATATGCTGTTGACGGAGAAAACCCGCTGCGTGTCCTTTGTCCATGTTTCGAACGCGCTGGGTACGATCAACCCCGCGCAGGATATCATCCGCAAGGTCAAGGCCTTTAACCCGGACATCGTCACCGTCGTTGACGGAACGCAGGCCGTCGTTCACAAGAGCGTCAACGTTCAGGATATCGGCTGTGACTTCTTTGTCTTTACGGGGCACAAGCTTTACGGCCCGACGGGCGTAGGCGTTTTTTACGGCAAAAAAGACATACTGGATTCCATGCCGCCGTATCAGGGCGGCGGCGATATGATCGAAACGGTCACGTTTGAAAAAACCGCCTATAAGCCTGCGCCTTATAAATTCGAGGCCGGGACTCCGCCGATTATCGAGGTGATCGGTCTGGGCGCGGCGATCGATTATGTTGAAACCGTCGGCATGGAGAATATCGCCGCATGGGAGGAGAAGTTGCTGAAAACGGCGACGGACTCCCTGGCGGACATATCCGGTCTGCGCATATACGGACAGGCTGAAAACAAGGCGTCTATCCTGTCGTTTAACGTTGAGGGCGCGCACCCGAGCGACGTCGCCGTCATCCTTGATCAGTGCGGCGTTGCGATGCGCACTGGACATCACTGCTGCATGCCCTTAATGCGGCGCTACGGCGTTGACGCGACTCTGCGCGCATCTTTTGCCTTGTATTCGAATGAATATGATATAATTCAAATGCAGGAGGCTTTGCATAAGGCCGTTAAACTGCTGGTACAGTAAAAGCATTGGTTACAGGGATGATGCATCAGGTGGCTTCAAAGGAAATGATCAGGGAGGCAAGCGGCGCGGATGAATACGAAGAGCTTGAGCAGCCGCCGCATTCGGACGTGCCGCGCGATCACAAGCTTTGGCCGTTAATGGACGCGGCCCTGCGCGAGGTTTACGATCCGGAAATCCCGGTGAATATTTTCGAGCTCGGCCTGATTTACAAGATCGAGATCAGGCAAGAAAAAGACGGGCTTTGCGATCTCGCTGTGGAAATGTCGCTGACCTCGCCCGGCTGCCCGGTCGCGCAGGAAATGCCCGGGATGGTGCAATCCGCGCTGTTCCCGATCGAGGGCGTCGGCCATGTCGACGTGGAACTTGTCTGGGATCCGCCCTGGGACCCGTCCATGATGGCCGAAACGGCCAAGCTGCAGTTGAATATGTTTGTTTAGGAGGGAAGAAGCGAGAAACGAGTTACAAGAAGCGAGATTGTTGTGGACTTTCTGATATGTTCTCGCTTCTTGTTTCTGGTAACTCGCTTCTGAAATGAAATGATAAAAATCACCGAAAACGCCGCAGAGGCCATCAAAAGACGTATCGCATCCGGTCCGGAAGGCGCGCAAGGTCTGCGCCTTGTGATTAAATCGACGGGCTGCAGCGGGCATAGCTATGCTATGGAATATGTGCACGGCGATGACGATACGAAAGGCGATGACAGAATAGAGCAGGGCGGGGCGGCGCTGTTCGTGCCGAAACTGCACTCCTGGATGCTATTCGGCGCCGTAATCGATTACGGCGCCGATGGACTCGGAAACGAAAAATTCCTGTTTGAAAACCCCAACGAAACCGGCCGATGCGGCTGCGGCGAATCGTTTCAGGTTTAAGCCTGATGGTTAGGCCATATCGTGCGTTATTCCAGCATTATTATCGCGTGAAATAACCAGCTGTCCTTCATCGGGGCTTACAGCTTCTCTTGCCAATACACCCGCAGGTGTTGCGCTGCGAGGCACTTCCGCCGTAGGTCCGGCAAACATTGCGGGACTAAGTTCTCCGATAATTTCTCTAGGAAAAACCGTCGTCATTCTGCACCCTTTCTGACTTTATTGTTTTTAGCTTACGTCCTGTCGAACCCGTTTGTAAGCCTCGATTATCTTCGGGTCGTCTACCATAGAAACGTACATCTGAAGAGCCTCTCCGTATCCGAGGTTCTCGATCGTCTCTACATAAGACGCTGGTTCAATCTCTGCTTCGAGTTCTATTGCTATTTTACACATAAACGCAATAATGTCAAGAATTTTAGAGTGTTTTACGGACGCGGCCATTAGCGGATCGGATTTTTCGTCAGGCATTGTAAAACCAACCATTTCCTGTTCGATCTCACGTATTGCGGCGCCGAATTCCAGAACGACCTGCTCGTCCGGCTCTTCCATGTCTGCAGGCGCCCCCAGATAAATCATCTTGTTGTCCGGCGTGTAGCCATGGGCGTTCCGGTGCTTGATAACGCGCACACGGATTTTCTTCGCGTCAAGGACGTCTATAAGATGCGTTCCCGTTTCACTCTTCCGGAGAACCTCGATAATTTTTGTCAGGAGCGGTATCTCATGCGGATGGGTGAACATCTCCGACGGGGCGACAGGTTTGCCGCCAAAGATGCCCGTTAACATGCCGTGTTTTATGTCTTCGCTATTCATGTCTTTCTATTCTTTAAACTAACAAACTCAGGTCTTTGCGGCAACTTCCCTGTCATCGAAACTGTCTTTCAGCAGCATCTTGTACTCCATGATCTCAAGCCTGCCCATCATGTCAATGTTTATGACCGCCTTGACGAGCGCGCCGCCGTAATAAACCGGAACCTTGATTGTATATGATTTCGCCGTTTCATCATAATCGATCCTGACGCCGTGCTGCGTGTAGAGAATGTCACGGTGCCTGTCGATATCCATCAGCCCTGTCGGCATGATTTTGTTGCGGCTGTCGATCAGCAGGATCTCGCCCTCCGGCCCCGGCACGTAATGTACATAAAACACCATGTAATCCAGAACAGTATTCTCGTTCAGGATCAGATCGCCGCTGGCGTTGACGCGCATGATCGGATCGCTCGTCCCGTCGAGGTAATGAAACTGATGTCCGTCGCTCAGGAAGTCCACAGAGAACGCGGGCAGGCTCGCGTTATTCGTCAAACGGTAAAGCAGGAAATTCGTATAGCACGGCAGCTTGGCGCAGGAGGCCGTGCTCGTGGTTTCCGAGAACATGGACGGCATGTCCTTCGGAAGCACTTTCTCAAGCATTCCGGCCATGTCGTCTTTTTCTACTGGATACCACTGCATCTTGTTCTCATTGAA
>CAZCIB010000034.1:0-25060 GCA_964498755.1 uncultured Pseudobdellovibrionaceae bacterium
CGACGGCATCCTTGCTTCAGATATCGATACTTTATGCTGTTTTTAGAGGCGCCCTCAATAAGTTCACGGGCGCCGTAATGTGGGCGTATAGGCGCGCGACTGCAGAAACGGAAGGCTTGGCGCCTTCTTTTGGTCTTGTCGCTATGCAACATGCCAACCCTAAACATAACGTTCGTGTATCCGCAGGGCTTGAATCTCAAGCTATAGTTAATCTTGGTGGATACGAGGCAGGCGATAAATCATATAGAGGGCGAACAGGAAGAGCTGATTATGGCCCTAGAGACAGCCTGCGGTTTCAAGGCGTGGATTATATTGGCTCTTTAAAACCTTAGCCCGCTTGTCTGTATGAAACTCTCCAGCGCTTCGCATGTTGGCGAGGCAAGGAGGGCTTTAAAATGAAACAGTTTCTATTCCTTTTCGGCGCGGTCTTATCCCTGTCCGCCTGTTCCGGCATTAATCAGGCAAAATACGTCCCGCCGGATTCCGTGTCGCAAAACCGTCCCTATACGATTGACCCGGGTTATGATCCGGTCGGCGAGAGAGAACGCGCCCGCATGGATGTCTGGGAACGGCTTAACCAGTAATCCGCTTGCAAAATTCGCCAGAAGTTTTTCAGATTGGCAGGAATATGCCCCGACCCACTGCTGTCGGGCTTTTTCTTCGCCAAAGCCGGCCTCGTGCCCTTCCCCGCCTGCGGGGGAGGGCCAAAGTGGGGGCGTGCCGGTGATTGCCCGTTCGCATTCATTCTATAGCGCTTTGAGTAATTAATGCGCCATTCGCTTCGTTTTTTATGCAGCCGCGCGCAGCGCATTTTTAAAACTACAGAGCGCGCAGAGAACGCAGAGAAAAAGCTCTTTAAAAAACTCTGCGCCCTCTGCGATCTCTGTAGTTTAAAACTTTTTAGCGAAAATCAGGCCGCAAAAATGGATTATAATTTATCAATTGACTATAAACTAACAATCGGACGTGTGGCTCGGGACCTTCCTGTTAACACGAAGTGCGCGAAGAATACGAAGATAGCGCGAAGATTGTCTTTTGCTACAATCACTTCGTGAGCTTTATGACCTTCGCGTCTTCGTGTTGGGATACAGTCTTTCGGATTGGTAAATGCCCGGTTTTTATATGAAGCGACTGTATAAAGCTCTTGGGCTGGTTTTGTCTGTAGCGGGAATTTTTTTGCTGAGCAAAACGGCTTAAACGCGGTAACTTGAATACGATATGAAATGCGCGATTATCACGGATATTCACCACGGCCCTGACCGCGGTACGAAAAGAGGCAGCGCCGCGCTTGGGCTGCTTTCAGTGTTTCAGGAATTCATCTCTGGAACCATGCCTGATTTTGTTGCGGACCTCGGTGACCGGATTAGCGACGTGGATCATGAAACAGATCTTACGTTGCTGGGGGATGTTTCGGAATTTTTTAAAAACTTACAGGTCCCCGCGCATCACCTTCTCGGAAACCACGATGTGGCGGAACTCGACATCCACGAGAACGAAAAAATCATGAACCTCTCTTTCGGCTCGTACAGCTTTGAGAGCAATGGCGTTACTTTTGTAATCTGGAACGCGAATACGTGTGGATACGCGCAAAACGGTTTTACGCTTCCGCATAATGATATCGACTGGCTTGAGAAAGAGCTTTTAAAGATTTCTTACCCGTGCGTTATTTTCACGCATGCGCCGCTGGACAGCGGCGGCATGACGGGTAATTTCTATTTCGAAAACGCGCCGATGAATTATGCTGGCTATCCGCCAATAGAGGCGGCAAAAGCCAGAGAGGTGATTGAGCGGAGCGGTAAGGTCGTTCTGTGCGTCAACGGTCATACGCACTGGAACAAATACCAGTGTATCGACGGGATTCACTACGTGACAATTCCATCACTAACGGAAACGTTTTGCACATACCCGAAGCCACACGCGGCATGGGCGGAGCTGGAGATAAAGGAAAGAATAAGGATCAAGGTTTACGGAGAAACGCCGTTAAGCTATGAATTGCCACTGAAAGAGGTTAACGCGCATTGGATCCACACAAAAAAAGACTATTCTCCGCTTAAGGAAAAGCCTCAGTAGTTTTTCCGGCGCCGGGCAGCATTTTGTGCTAGAATATATTCCTAAATTGCCGCGTTGCGTTTTCCGGTTAAAACTGCGAAAAAACCGGACTTAGTCCGTTTAACGGGCCCGTTACCTTTTCCATTTTTGATTATTTGAATTCCTTTATGTCGTTCTTCACGCCTTCGTGGTGAAAAATGACGTTTGGGGCAGAGCTTCATTTGAGGTTTTGAAGAAAAACTCTATTATGCCTGTTGGTGAAATGAGCGGGAAAAAACATGAGCGAAAAAAACTTCGATCTGATTGTCATTGGCGGCGGTCCGGGCGGATACGTTGCGGCGATCCGGGCGAGCCAGCTCGGGATGAAGGTGGCGCTGGTGGAGGCGAACCATCTCGGCGGCATATGTTTGAACTGGGGCTGCATCCCGACCAAGGCGCTTTTGCGATCCGCCGAAGTTTACCGGATGATCAATCACGCCGGTGATTACGGGTTGAAAGTCAAAGGCGTGGAAGTTGATTTCAGGAAAGTTATTGAACGCTCGCGCAAGGTCTCGAAACAACTCTCCTCGGGCATCGGCCATCTTTTGAAAAAGAACAAGGTCACCGTCTTTGACGGGCGTGGCTCGTTGCTCGGCAAAGGAAAGGTCCTGATCGAAAAGGACGGAAAGAAGCAGGACGAACTCTCCGCGAAGCACATCATCCTTGCAACCGGCGCGCGGGCGCGGGTTCTGCCCGGGCTGGAGCCGGACGGCAAGGTTGTCTGGACCTATAAAGAGGCCATGGTCCCGGAAGAAATGCCAAAGACGCTGCTGGTCGTTGGCTCCGGCGCGATCGGTACGGAATTCGCGAGTTTTTATAATGATCTCGGCGTCGAGGTTACGCTTGTTGAAGTCGTGGACCGCATCCTGCCCGTCGAGGACGAGGAGATTTCCGCGCTGGCGCGCAAGCAGTTTGAAAAGCAGGGCATCAAAATCATGACCGGAGCCAGCGTCACCAGGCTCGACAAAAGCAAGGATAACGTCAAGGCGACGATTAAAGGCGCGGACGGCAAGGAAGAGCAGCAGGTTTTTGACCGCGCGATTATGGCTGTGGGCATTGTCGGCAATATCGAGGATATCGGCCTTGAAAACACGAAGGTCAAAACTGAAAAAGGGCAAATCGTAACCAATGAATGGCTGGAGACGGGCGAGCCCGGCGTATATGCGATCGGCGACGTGGCGGGCGCGCCCTGGCTCGCGCACAAGGCCAGCCACGAGGGCGTGATCTGCGTCGAGAAAATCGCTGGCCAAAAGGACGTTCACCCTCTGAACAAGAAGAATATTCCGGGTTGCACGTATAGCCATCCGCAAATCGCTTCGATTGGCCTGACGGAAAAGGCTGCGAAGGAAGCGGGCTATGACCTGAAGGTCGGTCGTTTTCCGTTTATCGGCAATGGCAAGGCGATTGCGCTTGGCGAGCCCGAAGGTCTGGTTAAAACAATCTTTGACGCCAAAACCGGTGAATTGCTGGGCGCGCATATGGTCGGCGCGGAAGTGACGGAGCTGATTCAGGGTTACGCAATCGGGAAAACGCTAGAGACAACCGAAGCCGAACTCATGCATACGATCTTTCCGCATCCGACTCTATCAGAGATGATGCACGAGAGCGTTCTGGACGCGTACGGAAAAGTTATACATTATTAAAAGCGTGTCGTTTTAAAAAAGCGGAGCAAGCATGGAAATCAACAAGAACTGGCCGCCGATCTGGAAGATAGGCATTGCGACTCTGGCGGTTGTCTGGAGCGCGCCGACTTTTCTCTTCGGCATTGTTCGCGGTCCGGTAAAGCCGCCGGAAGGGCATGAAGACGCGGCGATGATGTACATATTCGTTCATTACGTATACATGTTTTTATTGCTGGCCGTCTTTTTAGTCGCCATGCACTGGTTCTATAAGCATTTCCTGTCGACGGACGATACGAATTAAGAAGGACGCAAATGACTTATAATCCCGAGCTTCTCAAGCCGGAAAAACGCCATCCGGAAAAGCAGAAAAATCCGGATCGCCCGGTCGGGCGCAAGCCGGAATGGATACGCGTCCCCGCGCCGCAGGGCGGAACCTATGCGGAAACTGTCAATACGGTACGAAAGCTCAACCTGACCACTGTATGCGAAGAGGCGGGTTGTCCGAATATCGGTGAATGCTGGAACAAGAAGCACGCCACGTTCATGATCATGGGGGAGGTCTGTACGCGGGCCTGCTCGTTTTGCAATATCGCCACGGGTCGGCCCGAGGGGCTTGATAAAATGGAGCCGCTGCGCGTGGCCGAGGCCGTGCGCAAGATGGGCCTGAAACATGTCGTCGTAACGTCCGTCGACCGCGATGATCTGGAAGACTTCGGCGCGGCGCATTTCGTCAAAACAATTGAGGCGATCCGTTTTAAAAGTCCGGAAACGACGATCGAAATTCTGCCCGGTGATTTCGGCGGCAACACGCCTGCGCTGGACCAGGTGATCGCCGCGAGGCCGGACGTTTTCAATCATAACCTTGAAACCGTGCCGCGCCTTTACCCAAGCATAAGGCCCGGCGCGCGGTATTTCCGCTCACTCAGTTTGCTGGCGCGGGTCAAGGAACGCGACGCGTCTCAATTTACAAAGTCGGGGATGATGGTCGGTCTGGGCGAAACGATTGCCGAGGTGGGGCAGGTGATGGACGATCTGCGCGCCGCAGACGTCGATTTCCTCACGATTGGTCAGTACCTGCAACCAACGCCCAAACACGCGCCTGTCACGCATTTCTGGACGCCGGACGAGTTCAAGCGGCTCGAGTCGATGGCGCGGGGCAAGGGATTTCTCATGGTTTCAGCCACGCCTTTAACGCGGTCCAGCTATCACGCCGAAGATGATTTCAATAAACTCAGGGAAGCCAGAGAGAAGCGTTTGCTGGCTATCGCCGCCGCCGAATAAGTTCGATTATGCCCAAGCACAAGGAAAAGCGCGTTCTGCCCTACACGCCCGAACAGATGTTCGATCTGGTCGCGGCTGTGGATCGTTACCCGGAATTTTTGCCCTGGTGCATATCCAGCAGGATTACAAAGCGTGAAGGCAACGTTTTTCACGCCGATATTGTTGTCGGGTACAAGATGATGCGCGAACGCTTTACCTCGCGCGTAACGGCGTTAAAGCCGGATCATATTCAGGTGGAGTATCTGCGCGGACCGATGAAGCATATGTCGAACCATTGGCGGTTCATTGAACAGGAAGACGGGTCAACGCTGATTGATTTTTATGTTGATTTCGAGTTCAAAAGCCCTTTACTTAGAAGCCTTATGGGCGTTTTCTTCAACGAAATTATAAAGCGCATGGTGAGCGCATTTGAGGAGCGGGCGCGTGAGTTGTACGGATGATCGGAAAACAAAAAGGCCTGATCATCCGATCATCCGTTCATCTGTTTCTCCATTGAAGCCCGGATACCTGTACCCCATCTCGACCCGTCCGCCCTGAAGCGTTTCAAACTCTTCCGTGACAGACCGGTCAGCGCGCATTTTGTTTTTACCGCTCAGGTGAATAATGCCTAAAACTTCATGCGGCAGATGCGTTTCAACCCATAACTTGCGTTCTTCATCCCATAAGGGTTTGAACTCGCACAGCCAGTGGCACCATTCCGGCAGGATTTCAGCCTGGTAACCGTCCAGATGGATCATCATGCCGAGCGTTAGCTGTTCAGCCGTGAACGGGTTGCCTTTCTCAAGGGCTTGCAAGATAAGCTCCTGCCAGCGCTTCCAGTGCGGCGCGTCTTTATGGATCGCAAACGCGCCGGCCTGCATCACGTGAAACGGAGTCAGTTTCCGCGCCGTTTCCCATGAGAATGCTTTACGCGCGTTACTCACGTAAAAGCCGCGAATATCAAGCGGCCAGTTTCCAAGCCACTTGATCCGCACGGCCTTGGGATAAGACCGGTTGCTCTGCGTCGTCAGGGCAACTTTTTTGCGGTTCGCGCCTTCAAGAAATAAAGGCACCGGGCGCCAGTCCTGTAGCCACGTGTCCGAATCCATCCAGAAATAAACGTCATAGCCTGGAAAAAGCTCGGGCATGAACGGGCGGTTGACGCAGGCCTTGATATAATCGCGGCCTTTCAGGCGATGCGCGGGAATGGATTTCGGCCATTCCGGGGCCATAAGATTTGTGACGAGCGGACGGACGCTCTCGCGCTGTTCATGCGTCATGCCAACGTCAAAGACGCTGATGTCAAAGTCCTTGCTCTCAGGGAAGCGGCGGATCGAGTGAATCCACTCCTTCAACATCGGGACGTATTTCGCGTCAGAGGCGGAAACAAAGGTGATTTTATTCATGGTTCTTTTCCATTTGAGCAATCAGATGGGCAATCACAGCGTCAGCTGTCTGTTTACGGATATCCGAGCGGTCGCCGTTGAAGTTATGTTTGATCACTTCGGTCTGGCCCGCGTTTTTGAACGCATAGCCTGTAAAAACAAGGCCAACGGGCTTGTCCGCGGTTCCGCCGGAAGGGCCTGCAACGCCGGTCACGGAAACAGCGACATCGGCGTGACTGTTTTTTAGGGAGCCTTCAGCCATGGCAAGGGCGGTTTGTTGCGAAACCGCGCCATGCGTAGAAATGATCTCTGCGGAAACGCCGAGCATTTCGATTTTCGATTCGTTTGAATAGGTTACGAAGCCACGCTCAAACCATGCCGAGGAGCCGGGCATATCGGTCAGCAGGGCCGCAATTCCCCCGCCTGTACACGACTCGGCTGTTGACAGTTTCCAGCCGCGCCGTTCCAGAAACTCTGCAAGTCTAGAGACCGGGTTTGACATAGTCGCCTATTATGAAGAGCAGGATGGCCGTTATAACTCCGGCGATAATGTCATCAAGCATGACGCCCCACTTGCCCTTGATGTTCTCGTCCGCCCAGCCAATCGGCCAGGGCTTCCAGATGTCGAACACCCGGAACAAAATGACTGCCGCAACAAACAAAAACGGGTTTAGTCCTGCCGGGAGCAGGGCAATCCAGACGCCGGCCACCTCGTCGATCACGATTTCATCGGCGTCGCTGGTTTTTGTGGCTTCCTCAAATTTTTTCGTGGCCCAGAGGCCGACCGGGATAATAGCCAGCGCGGCAATGAGCAAAAGACCGGGCCCGCCGATAATGTAAAAGAAAACGGCGAAGGGCAGGCCGCCGATCGTTCCCCATGTTCCCGGGCCGGGCCTGATCAGGCCGCATCCGAACCAGGTGGCGAGCAATGTCGACAAGGATCTGAAATTCAGGTCCTTAAGATAAGGCTTGGCCGAAAAGGCAAGTTTAACCATGCGCGTTGTAACTCTTCGTAACTCTTCAGCTTTCTTCCGGGCATTCCAGCGCGACAACCGCCTGAGCCGCGACGCCTTCGCCGCGACCGGTAAAGCCAAGCTTCTCCGTGGTCGTCGCTTTGATATTCACACGACTTTGCGAGACTGACAAGATATTCGCGACGCGTTCGCGCATCTCTTCTCTGTAAGGGCCAATTTTAGGGGATTCGCAAATCAGGGTGATATCGGCATTGACAAGCCGCGCGTGATGTCCGGCCATGAGTTTGATGGCCTGTTGTAAAAAAATCGCGCTATCGGCGTTTTTCCATTCCGGGTTGGAGGGCGGGAAATGAAGTCCGATATCGCCTGCGCCGATCGCTCCCAGAATGGCGTCGGTCAAGGCGTGCAGGCCGACATCCGCATCGGAATGGCCATCTAAAGCGCGCGCGCAGGGGATATCGAGGCCGCACAGGCGGACGCTTTCGGCGGGCTTTGTGGAAAAGGCATGGACGTCGAAGCCGGTTCCGCTCCGGAATTCGTAACGATGATCGACAAGTTTTTCCGCCATTTCCCGGTCTTCCTGCGTTGTAATCTTGAAATTTGAGCGTTTGCCCCTGATCAGTCTGGTCGGTATCCCCAAAGCATGCATAAGCGCCGTATCGTCGGTGGCGTCAGAGACGTTATTTATCAGGGCATTTTCATGCGCCTTGCGTATGGCGCCGTAACGAAAGCCCTGAGGCGTTTGAAGCAAGCGCGTTTTTGCGCGGTCAATGCGTATGGCGGGATCAATGTAATGATCCTTTTCTGAAACCGCCGTATCTGCCAGAGGCGCGGCGAGGCTGACTGAAGAATTGTCTTTAAGGCTTTCTATTATTCTTATTATTTCATTTTTCTCAACAAACGGCCTTGCCGCGTCATGGATCAGAACAAAGTCATCTGCGCCGCATTGGAGCGCTTTTAGGCCGTTCCGGACGCTTTCCTGACGCGTCCCGCCGCCGGTCACCGGAGCTGGCAAATCCAGCCCCTTCATCGCGTCATCGTATAAATCCCTATGCTCCGGGTGAATGACGACGCGCACGGTTTCTATTTCGGAAAGGTTCAGGAATCTCTCGACCGTTCGGCGCAGAACCGGCTTGCCGCCGAGCGGCATATATTGCTTGGGAACGCCGTTCCCGCCCATGCGGCTGCCTGTGCCGGCGGCAACGACGAGAACATGCGTGAGGCGGCCGGATAAAGCTTTGCTTGCTAAAGTTTCCATAGGATTGTATGCTCCCCCCTATGCGGAATCTGTGGATATTCCTAAAAGAACTGCGCGTCAAGTTTTCGATGTTGCTTGCATTTATGCGCCGCCCGCGCGAAAACAAGGAACAGGGTCATGCGCATGTTGAGTCGGATGAGCCTGAGCACAGCGTTGCCGGTTCCGGCTTGAATTCTGCCACATCCAACGGTTCATCTTCCATGGCGATAATGACAGCAAATCCTTATGCCTACCGTTACCGCGGACGAAGCCGGATTTATTCAGCCTATGAATCCTTCCGCCGAAGCGGCTGGGAGCGGAAACTCGGCATTTTGCTGGGGCTCGCCGCGATTGTTTCCGGCTTTTCAACCTATGCGGCCCTCAAGGCCATGCCGCCGTTCGGGGATGATACCGACACGATCATATGGCTGCTTAATCTTGATCTTGTCATTCTCTTGTTGCTTGTGGCGCTTATTTCGTGGCGGGTAGTCGCGCTCTGGTCGGGCCGCAAAAAGGGCGCGGCGGGATCGCAGCTGCATATCAGGCTTGTCCTGATATTCAGCGTTCTTGCCGCGACGCCGGCGATTTTAATGACGTTATTTTCAGCGTATTTCTTTCATTTTGGCATCCAGACCTGGTTCAGCGACCGCGTAAAGACGGCGGTGATGGAGTCACAGGCCGTTGCGGAAGCCTATCTTCATGAGCATCAGCAGGTAATTCGCGCCGACACGCTTGCGATGGCCAATGACCTGGACCGGCAGGCCTCCATGCTCGTAGCCAATCAGGCCGTTTTTGACCGGGTGATGCGTACGCAGTCCATGTTGCGGAACCTGTCGGAAGCCATAGTCTTTGACAGCAAGGGCAGAATCCTCGCCGAGACGGGCCTGACATTTACGCTCGAATTCGCCGAACTGCCCGATTATGCCCTGGAGCAGGCCGGGAGCGGCGACGTCGTTTTGATGACCGGCGCAAGCGATGACCGCATACGCGCGCTCGTCAAGCTCAATAATTTTTTTGACAGCTATCTGTTTGTCGGGCGCATGGTTGATCCGGTGGTGCTCTCGCACCTTCAGGACACGCGCCAGGCCGCCGCCCAGTATGAAGAGCTGGAAGGGCGCTATTCCAATCTGCAGTTTTCCGCGATCCTGATTTTTATCGTTGTCGCCCTCATCATTCTTCTGGCTGCGGTATGGTTCGGACTGGTGCTAGCGCGCCAGCTTGTCGCGCCGATCGGGACGCTGATTTCGGCGGCTGACCGCGTACGCGCCGGAGATCTTTCCGCGCGGGTTCCGGAATCCAAAACATTTGACGAGTTTGACTATCTTGCGCGCTCCTTTAACCGCATGACCAGCCAGATACAGAGCCAGCGCGATGAGCTTGTCGACGCGAACCGTCAGCTTGACCACAGGCGCCGCTTTACCGAAACCGTTCTCGCCGGCGTGTCTTCCGGAGTCGTCGGGGTTAACGAGCAGGGGGAAATTACGCTCATCAATACGATGATGTGCGATATTCTGACGAATGAATCCTCGGCATTGATCGGGCGCGATATTGAGGAAATTATTCCGGGCGTCCGGTTCCATCTGCAAAACGCGCATGAACGCCCCAGCCGTGTTACGCAGGCGGAAATTCCATATATTACAGGGGATAACGAACGACTGACCCTGCTTGTCAGAATAGCGATAGAATTGATCGGCGAGGAAGACAAGGGCGCCGTACTGACGTTTGATGACATTACCGAATTGCAGGCGGCGCAGCGCAAGGCGGCGTGGGCGGACGTGGCGCGCAGGATCGCGCACGAGATCAAAAATCCGCTGACCCCGATACAGCTTTCCGCAGAGAGGCTCAGGCGGAAATATCTGCGGCAGATTGACGAGGGCGCGGACACCTTTGAGAGCTGCATCGATACGATCATACGTCATGTGGGCGATATTGGCCGTATGGTAAATGAATTCTCTTCCTTCGCGCGCATGCCGGAACCTGTGATGAAAGAAGAAAACATACTGAAAATTATCCGGGACGCCGTAATGTTTCAGCAACAGGCCCATGCCGGCATAGTTTTTGATTTGTCGGGACAGGCTTTCAATGATGAGCGGATCTGCTGTTGCTGTGACGCCGCGCAAGTGCTTCAGGCTCTGACAAATTTGCTTCAGAACTCTATCGATTCAATAGAGTCGCGGCGCGAGTCCGATTTTTCGTTCCAGTCCGGCCGGGTGGACGTCCAGGTTACGTATCGCGAGGAGCAGATTTACATAGCCGTCATTGATAATGGAATCGGTTTGCCGGAATCTGAACAGGCAATGCAACTGACCGAGCCTTACGTCACCTTGAAAGAAAAGGGCACGGGTCTCGGGCTTGCAATTGTCAAGAAAATTATGGAAGATCACAATGGCCGCCTGATTATAGGAAAGCCGGCATGGATGGACTCCTTAAGCGATAAGGGCAGTGAGCAGGGTAAAGGCGCCGTTATTATACTTGCTCTTCCAACCGGACATTGTAGTTCACTTTCGCAAACCATGGACAACGGTACGAAGGCCGCATGACAGGCAATGCCGATATTTTGATAATTGACGATGAGCGCGACATATGCGCGCTTATACAGGGTATACTCGAGGACGAGGGGTACGCCACGCGCACGGCGCAAAATTCTTCGGCGGCCCTTTCGGAAATGGAGGCGCGCGCGCCAGACTTGGTCGTGCTTGATATCTGGCTTCAGAACAGTCAGATGGACGGCCTGGAAATTCTTGAAAAGATTAAGGACGACCATCCTTACTTGCCCGTAGTAATGATCAGCGGTCACGGCACTATTGAAACGGCCGTGAACGCCCTCAAGCTTGGCGCTTACGATTTTATTGAAAAACCGTTCAAGTCCGACCGTTTGCTGGTCCTGATTCAGCGGGCACTGGAGACGGCGTCTCTCAGAAAAGAAAACCAGATTCTGAAAACGCAGGCGAAAGCGCCGGACGAGATGGTTGGCGAATCCCCGAATATCGCTGCGTTGCAGCATGTTCTCGCCAGAGTCGGACCTACGAACAGCCGCGTGCTTATCACGGGCGAAGCGGGAACGGGAAAGGATCTTGCCGCCCGTCTTTTGCATCAGAAATCGAACAGGCGGGACGGTCCTTATGTCGCTTTAAACTGCGCTATTCTGAATCCTGACAGGCTTGAGATCGAGCTTTTCGGGGCGGAGGTCGGCAATGACGCGGAAGGTCCCAAAACGGGGGTTCTCGAACAGGCGCATGGCGGAACGTTATTGCTGGATGAGGTTGCCGATATGCCGCTCGCCACGCAGGGAAAAATCGTACGCGTACTGCAGGAGCAGAGATTTACCCGCGTCGGCGGCAAGGAGAGCCTGCAGGTTGACGTGCGAATTCTCGCGACGACAAACCGCAGTCTGGAAGAATTAATCGCGGAAGGGCGTTTCCGCCAGGATCTTTATTACAGGCTGAACGTCGTTCCAATTGATATTTTGCCGCTGCGCGAACGCTTGCAGGACGTGCCCTTGCTGGTTGCGCAATTCATAAAGCAATATTCCCGCCAGAATGGCGTTCCCGGAAAAGAAATTACGGCCGGCGCGCTAGCGATACTCCAGTCCTATCAGTGGCCCGGAAATGTGCGGCAGTTGAGAAACGTGATTGAGTGGATCATGATCATGCACAGCGGTTGCGAGGTGATTCACGCCGAGCATTTGCCGCCGGATATCTTGTCCGGGCAGGCGGGCGGCAATGATAATGCCCAGGCAAGCGCCAATCATGAATACATGACGCTGCCGCTGCGCGCCGCGCGCGAAATTTTTGAGCGCGATTATTTGATGACGCAACTGTCGCGTTTTAACGGCAATATCTCCAAAACGGCCCAGTTTATCGGGATGGAACGTTCCGCGCTGCACAGGAAGCTGCGAATGCTGGAAATTGTTCCGTCGGAAAAGCAGCAAAAAACCGGATGATCAAAAAGCGACGGCGGTCGGTCAGAGCCTGTTTACACGGGCGCCTGAATTGCGCATTCTTAAAACGGCTTTTGTACACACACCAGAAAAGATAAACAGATGCGCGTAATTATATGCGGGGCGGGTCAGGTTGGCGTCAACATCGCGGCTTATCTCGCGCGGGAAGACAATGACGTCACTATTATCGACAAGAACCCTGCGATTATCGGCGAGATTAATGATGAGCTGGACGTCAACGGCATTTGCGGCTATGCGTCGCATCCGGACGTGCTTGATCAGGCCGGCGCCAATGATGCGGACATGATCATAGCAGTGACGCGGTCGGATGAAGTGAATATGGTTGCCTGTCAGGTTGCGCATTCGCTCTTCAATGTGCCGCGAAAAATCGCGCGCGTGCGTGACCGCGCTTATCTGGAACCGGCATGGTCGAACCTGTTCAGCAGAATGCATATGCCGATTGACACAATCGTATCTCCGGAAATCGAGGTTGCCAAGGCGATCTCCCGGCGTCTTAGCGTTCCGGGTACAACGAACGTTTTACCGCTGGCTGAAGGTAAAGTGCATATGGTTGGCGTAATCTGTACCGAGACATGCCCCGTCGTTAACACGCCCTTGCGCCAGCTTACAAGCCTCTTCCCGGACCTGAATGTGGAAATCGTCGCAATTATAAGGGGGAATAAGGCTCTTTTGCCGGATAGCGATGACCAGATCATAATATCCGACGAGGTTTATTTCTGCGTCGATACGCGGCATTTAAAGCGCGCCCTGATAGCTTTCGGACATGAGGAAGTTGAAGCGCGCCGGGTCATAGTGGTGGGCGGCGGCAACATTGGCTTCGATCTGGTGGAACTGCTCACGCGCGCGCAAAAGGATTTAAGGCTGAAGATTATCGAGCAAAACGAGGCGCGCGCTGTTTTTTTGAGCGAACAACTAGAAAATGTCGTGGTGTTGCATGGCGACGGTCTGGATAAGGATATACTTGACGAGGCGGATATTGAAAACGCGGAAACGCTGATAGCGGTCACTGACGATGACGAGGCGAATATTATGGGTTCTCTGCTCGCCAAGGAATACGGGTGCGAGCGCGTGATAACGCTCGTGAATAAAAATGTTTACATGCCGCTGATACATACTCTGGGCATTGACGCGGTTGTTTCTCCGCGCGCCATCACCGTATTCACTATCATGCAGCATGTGCGCCGCGGCAGGATTAAGGAGCTGCATACGATCCGTGACGGCTTTGCGGAAGTGATTGAAGCGGAAGCGTCGGATACGTCGGCTATTGTAAACACGCCTTTGGAAAACCTGGGCTTGCCTTCCCAGATGATTATAGGCGCGATCGTTCGCAAGGATGAAGTGATTGTCCCGCGGCCTTCAACTATAATCCGTCCCGGAGACAGGGTTATCATGCTGGCGGCGCAAGGGGCGGTCGGACGCGTTGAGAAGTTGTTCTCGGTTCAGGTTGATCTCGTATGAACGATACGGGTTCAGGAAAAGGGGAATTCCCCGGACTTATCCTTTTTGACTGGGACGGAACCATTGTCGACAGTTATGGATTCCTGAAAGCGGCGCATAACCATGTACGGGAAAGGTTTGGTTTCCTCCCCTGGAGCGATGCGGATTTTAAAACAATTTTGCGGCATTCAACCCGGGAAATCTATGGCCAGCTTTACGGGAATCGCGAGGATGAGGCGACGGCGACGCTGCGGCGTTATGTCGATGAAAATCACAGGGACTCTCTGCATTTGATGGATGGCGCGGATGAACTGGTTACTTATTTGCGCGAAAATGGAACGAATACGGGCGTGGTTAGTAATAAACGTCATGAGCGTCTGGCGGCGGATGTCGCGTCGCTCGGCTGGGACACAGTGTTTAAAACCGTAGTCGGGGCGGGGAAGGCGCAAAGGGATAAGCCTGCGGCCGATCCTCTTTCGCTTGCGGTTGAGGAGAGCGGTTATGAAGGGCCGATTTCCCGCGTATGGTATGTTGGCGATACCATCACGGATATGGAATGTGCGGCGGCTTCTGGCGTGACGGCGGTTTTTGTTGAGCATGGAATGGGGGATTTTAAGGACGTGTCGCATTTAAAACCGCGATATGTTTTTCAAAACCTTACGGACTTAACTGCTTTTCTGAGAAAATATGATTCGAAGAGCGACTAGGGACTTGCCAGACGCGCGGCAAGACTTTAAATACTTTGATTATACTAAACTCCGGAGATTTGTAATATTATGGTTGAGAAATCACAAAGCGTGCAGGATGTCTTTTTGAACCGCATCCGCAAGGAAAAAATGACAGTTACGGTATTCCTCGTGAACGGCGTTAAGCTTCAGGGAATTGTGACGTGGTTTGATAACTTTTCTATACTGCTGAAACGCGATTCACATATTCAGCTGGTTTACAAGCATGCGGTTTCAACGATTATGCCTGGCGGCCCGCTCAAGCTGTACGAAGAAACGGAAGAGACTTCCGAAACCACCAGCGCGAGTTAAAAGGCCTTGAATGCAGGACAGCGCGCTTATTCTGCATCCAGTTGTCGTTTCTGAAAGTTCGCGTGAATGGGAAAAAGAGGAGTGCGAGGAGGCGGAAGGCCTTGCGCGCGCGATTGGTCTGCAGGTTCTGGAAGCCGTTGTCGTAAAGCTGCAGCGCGTTATTCCCGGCACGTTCATTGGCAAGGGCAAGCTTCAGGAACTGGCCGATAAGGTTGAAGCGTTTGCGCCCGACGTTGTCATCTTTAACTGCATGTTGTCGCCTGTGCAGCAGCGTAATCTTGAACAGGCTCTCAAATCGAAGGTTATTGACCGGACGGGCCTAATTCTGGAAATCTTCGGCGAGCGCGCGCAAACAAAAGAGGGGAGCCTGCAGGTCGAGCTCGCGCAGCTGGACTATCAGCGTTCGCGCCTCGTCAAATCCTGGACGCACCTTGAACGGCAGCGAGGCGGCGCGGGTTTTATGGGCGGCCCCGGTGAAACGCAGCTGGAAATCGACAGGCGCCTGATTACCGATAAAATAGCAAGGCTGAAGAAACAGATTAATGATGTTCGCCGGACCCGCGATTTGGCGCGCAAAAGCCGGGAGCAGGTTCCTTTTCCCGTTGTCGCGCTCGTCGGTTATACGAACGCAGGAAAGTCCACGCTGTTTAACCGGTTGACTCAAGCCGGCGTTTTTGCCGAAGATTTACCGTTTGCGACGCTGGACCCGACCATGCGGCGCATTGATTTGCCGAACGGACAGCCCGTTATTTTATCTGATACGGTCGGCTTTATATCCGATTTGCCAACAAGCCTGGTTGCCGCGTTCCGGGCGACTTTGGAACAAATTAATTATGCGGAAGTTATTGTCCATGTCCGCGATATCGCGCGGCGGGATACCGATGCGCAGAAAGAAGATGTTATTTCCGTGCTGGGCGAATTGGGAATCGATTACAGCGATGACCCGCGAATCATCGAGGTTTACAACAAAATTGACAATCTGAATGATAGTGAACGGGAAGACCTTCACAGACCACTATCTTTATATCGCAATATCGCGGCTGTTTCCGCGCTTACGGGAGAAGGCTGCGGTAACTTGCTAAAAAAGATACAGGATATGGTTTGCGCGGGCAGATCGGAGGTTGTTTATTCTGTTGAGGCGGGAGCCGGGCAGGCCCTTGCGTGGCTTTATCAAAATGCGGAAGTTGTAAAAAACGACCACAAAGAGTCGCGCCTGTTGTTGCGCGTGTTGATTGAGCCGGCCAATATTGAAAAATTTAAAAGCAGATTTGGGATATATCCCCTGTCAAATGAGGAATACGCGGCGGCTTATGCAACGAGATAACAAGTCCGATATCAATACGGCATTGATCGGAAATACCATTCGGAATATTGCCGCAGAGCATGTTCTGCCCCGTTTTAATGCGTTAAAGCGGCATGAAATTGAAGCGAAGACAGGCCCGCAGGATCTTGTGACATCGGCGGATATTGCTTGTGAAGAGGCGCTGACGGCATTTTTTAAAACTGAATATCCGGAGAGTTTCGTTCTGGGGGAAGAGGCGCATGGCCGGGGCCAGGCAAGTTATGACGCTTTGTCAAGCCGCGCGGGAATGGTTTGGGTGATAGACCCTGTGGACGGCACTTTTAATTTCGTGAATGCGCGAAAGGAATTCGGCGTAATCGTCGCATGCGTAGTCGATGGCGTAACCCGGCACGGCTGGATTTACGATGTTCTTACCGGCAGTATGGCTTATGCCGGGCAGGGCGAAGGCGCTTATATCAATAATGAACCTATTCGTTCTTCGGAGACAGGGCAGCTTTCCGGCGCGCGGGGCTATATAAATAGAAAATATCTTCCCGGCTATTCGAATGAGTATTACGAGCGATGTCTTAAGGAGTCCGCCGGTATTTATTCGCTCCGTTGCACCGCGCACGAGTATATGGCCCTAGCCTGTGGCGATATGGAATTCGCGATCTATGGCAAGTCCAAGCCCTGGGATCATCTTGCGGGCGCGCTCTTGCTATCCGAAGCCGGGGGGACTGTGACTTGCTGGGACGGCGAAGCTTACAGGCCGCAGCATGTTCAGTCCGGGCTTCTCGCGGCGGCGAACAATAAACTGGGAGATGAACTGCGCGAGATTATTATTAACCCCATGCTTGAGGCAGGAAAACGCAGAAAAAGCAGTTAACGCGCGCGCTTCCGCTTCTCTTTTTGCGTGCGCCACTCCTCGAGCATTTCAGAAAGATCAGCGTTATTGATGGAGCCATAATTTTTACCTAGCTCAAGTTCCATGGCCTTGAAACGCGTTTCGAACTTTCGATTAGCTTTGCGCAGGCTTTCTTCCACGTCCAGTTCAAGCATGCGCCCCAGATTGACCAGGGTAAAAAGGAAATCTCCGAATTCTTCTTCGGTTTCGTCACGCTCTCCGTTTTTAAGCGCCAGGTGGAATTCGCTCCATTCCTCTTCGGTCTTACAACAGGCAGAGCGCAGGTCCGGCCATTCGAAGCCCGCCCGCGCGGCTCTTTTAAGAATTTTTTGCGCGCGTTTTAGCGCAGGCAGTCCGAGAGCAATGCCGTCAAGCGCGCTTTCCTTTTCGGAGCCCCGCTTTCCCTTCTTTGATTGCCGTTCCTTGTCTTTTTGCAGTTCCCAGAGCGCATTGACGTCCTGAGCGCTGCTAACGGATGCGTCGCCAAATACGTGCGGATGCCGCGCAATCATTTTATCAGAAACCGCTTTTATAACGTCTTCTAGCTGGAAATAGCCGCGCTCCTCAGCCATGCGGCTATGATAGACAACCTGTAGCAACAGATCGCCGAGTTCTTCTTTCAGGCCTTCATAATCTTTATGTTCTATAGCGTCGGCAACCTCGTAAGCCTCTTCGATTGTGTAAGGCGCAATAGAATCAAAGTTTTGTTCTATATCCCATTTGCAGCCAGTTTCAGGATTTCTGAGCTGGGTCATTATATCTCTCAGCTTGTCCAGGGAATGAAGGTTTTGCTTCATAAATGATCTCTGCCGTTTAACTGTGTCGGAAAATTGTTTACTTCTCCGTATATTTAAATACCTTTGGGCAGGTAAAGAAACTCAAGAGTTAAAAAATGTCGATTTATTTTAGAGCGGCTGCCAGGGCGTTTCTATTTGTCTGCCCGTTAACCCTGCTTTTACTGGCGTGCTCCGATGACAGCAAGAATGAAGCCTCTCTGCGCGACGCCTCAACTGCGCATGGCGCATGCATAGATTACGCCTATGACGAGTTAAATATTACAGCGGAGGCGACTTTCGGCTGGGGAAACACGCGTGGCGTTGATTGGGTTCTGGATAAGGGTAAAGCGGAAGAGGCGCGAAAAACAGTCAATACATGGGTTGTTATTCACAGAACGCTCGGCCCTCCTCAAAACTACGCTATTCAGTGCATTGCGGAGTTTTCCGAAGGCAAGTGGAGCGTCATTGAGTTCAAGCATAAACCCATGGAGAGCCCTGGGGTCGGCGAGCCGAATTTCTGAATCTTCTTAAAATCAAAGCGTTTATCAACGAAAATTAAAAAGAAGCTCTTGCTTGTTGGCTGCGCTTGGCGTAAAAATAACCATAATGTTTGGAGTATTTTTATGGGAGCGGCTGAGTTAGTTTCCGGGTACGATTTGCCTTTCTTTCAGAACATGAAAGAAAACGAACGTGTCGCGTTGCTTGAATACGCGCAGATCCGAGACTACAAAAAAGGCCAGCATCTTTTCTTTCAGACGGATGTCCCTGACCGGTTTTTTATTATTATAGATGGCTGGATTAAAACTTATCATCAAACCTCTGAGGGCGAGGAAGCCGTGCTGGGCGTTCTTAGCAAGGGGTGCATTTTGGGAGAAGCAGCGCTGCTTGAGGGCATTGATCAGCCTTTTTCCGCTGAATCCGTCTCAGACTGCAAGGTCCTGGAAATTCCTGGCTCCGTTTTTAAAAAGCTGGCGGACATTTACCCCTCTATCGGGATTAGATTGATCCGCAGCATGTTCCGGGAGATAGAAAAGCTGCAACGGGAAAACGAGCATTTGACGCTGATGTCCGCTTCGCAGCGGGTAGGATGTCTCCTGTTGATGATGTCTGCAGCAATGTCGGGCGACTCCGGGTCGTTTCGTTTTCCTTACAGCAAGTCTGTAGCTGCAGCGCGACTGGGGATGAAAAGCGAGACATTTTCACGCGCGCTGGCGCAACTTGCCTCCGTAGGCGTCGTGGTCAATGGCCCCGAGATCACAGTGCAAAGTTTTAAGGCTCTGGCTGGGCATTGCTGCGTTTATTGCTCTCTTCATGACAGTTGTTATGGATGCTGCCTGAAATAAGCCTGTGCAAACGCTTATAAATATTGGGCGCTCATTCCGGGGGGAGAACGAGCGCCCTGTTTTTGTGCGTGTTAACAAGGTTTATATCGAAGGCTCAATATTGCCCACAAGCCAGCCGGGACGTTTATGGCCCTGAAATAAGCGCTGTCCTAACTGGCGTAAGAATATAATGCCCTAAAAAAACTGTGCATAAATTGACGGCGGTCAAATTCTATAGGAAAAATCTGTTTTTTTTTCTTCGCCTGTTAGAAGTTTTAAAATCCGCAAAGGGTGCGACATATTGTCGCACCCTTTTTATAAGCGCTGCGTAACGTAGTATTCAGTGATATAATAAGCTATTGAAATAGCTGCAGAATATTGAGTGATTATCATTCTCAATTGCGGCCTCCTCGAAAAGTCAGAGGTGCATATGACCCGGGTCATCTATGGGATATGGGATGGAAACGTAATCGACAATCGCGGCAAAAAGACAGCGCAGTCAAGCGAAGACGACGCTGACCTGCCCGGTTTCGATGAATTCAATGAAGACAATCCGATCCGCGCCTTTTTTGGTGACAAGGGCTTCTATGTTTTTGATGAAAATACCAGCTTAACAGACGGGCTTTATAAGCAGATGGGCCGCGCGGCGGCTGAGTCCTGTGGCAAATGCTCTCCCTGCCGTATGGGCACGCAGATTATCCGCGATTATCTGGATGATCTCAGGCAAGGGCGAGGCGGGCCGGAGCTCTGGGACGAGATTGAGCCGCTGGCCGTGCAGATAGAGGAAACGTCTCTATGCGGTCTGGGCCAGACATGCGCGGAAGCGTTGATCGGCGCCATTCATCATTTCCGCGAAGTTCTGAATCAGGAAGCCGTCGGCCCTCCCGTTGAAGAGCAGAACGGCATTACATACGTTACGGCGCCCTGTATCGAGGCTTGCCCCTCGCGCGTCAACGTGCCGCGCTATATCGACTATATCAAGGACGGGCGCCCCGACCATTCGCTCGGAGTCATACTGCAGAAATATCCGATGGCCGCGACATGCGGGCGCGTATGCGTGCGTTTTTGCGAGATGGCCTGCCGCCGCCAGTTCGTCGATGAGGCCGTCGGGATCAAAACATTGAAACGATATGTCGCCGACCATCAGGAAAGCCCGAACAGCGTCCTGTTTTCAAAAGACATGGCGATGCGGCATTTGCCCGAGGACATGCGCGTGGCGATTGTCGGTTCAGGTCCGGCCGGGTTGTCCTGCGCCTATCACCTTCTGCTGCGCGGTTTTCAGGTTGACGTGCTCGAGTCAGCCGATAAAACGGGCGGGATGGCGGTATGCGGCATCCCGAATTACCGCCTGCCCAAACATATCTTGAAAGCCGAAACGGATATCATCGAGCATCTGGGCGGGCGTTTTCTCTGCGGCAAACGGCTTGGCAAGGATTATACGCTCGATGATTTATTCGATCAGGATTACAAGGCCGTGTTTCTCTCGATCGGTTGCAGCGAGGGCACGTTGCTGGGCGTCGAAAACGAGGACCCGACTCTGGACGGCTATGAAACCGGGATCGATTTCCTGATTAAAATTCACCGCCATGTCGATGGTCTGGAGAAGGTCGAGTTAAGCGGACCTGTCGTCGTTGTGGGCGGCGGCAACGTGGCGATGGATTGCGCCCGCTCGGCCCGTCGTCTGGGAGCTAAAGAGGTTCATGTAATTTACCGGCGTACGAAAGAGGATATGCCTGCCGATCATGAGGAAATCGAGGCGGCTGAAAAAGAAGGCGTTCATTTTCATTTCCTTGTCAATCCAACGCAGATCTTTTCAAAGGAAGGCGCTGTCAGCGGCGTTGAGCTTATCAAGATGAAACAGACCGTGCCGGACCACAAAGGCCGGATGGGCGTCAAGCCGGAAGAGGGGACCGAATACGCCTTTGATTGCGCGCATGTCATTGCCGCGATCGGCCAGCGCGTGCCCAAGGATATTTTAAAGCCCGCCGACGGCGTCGCGCTGAATAACTGGGGTTTGATCAAGGCCGATAAAGCCACGCTGGCGACGTCGAGAGAAGGCGTGTTCGCCGGCGGCGACTGCGTGTCCGGGCCGTCTACCGTGATCAGCGCCATGGCCAACGGCCTCAAGGCCGCGCGCAGTATTGAGGGGCATGTGCGCTTTCATCATATCCGCTATTCGCCGCGCAGCCGGATGCGGGAAATTCTCCGCGATCATGAATTTTTATCAAAGCCGTACCTGGATGTGCCGGTCAAGCATCAGTACCGGGTCCATATCCCGGAAATTGATCCAGACGTGCGCACCGGGGTCTTTGACGAGGTCGAACAAACCATCACGGAAGAAGACGCATACCGCGAGGCTAATCGCTGCCTGCGCTGCTACAGGACTTATGCGGTTGTGACCGAGAATCCGATACCGGATCTCGCAGACAAGGTTGTCTCGGCGCAGGAACTCAGCACGGGCGATAGCGACAGGTTTTAGAAAAGAGAGCAAAATCATGCAAGGATTTATAAACGGAAAAGACGTCGCGTTCGAGGAAAACGAAACGATCCTGAACGCGGCGCGGCGGACGGGTCATTACATCCCGACGCTGTGCGAGCTGGCGGATATTAACCATACGCCCGGAACATGCCGCGTGTGCCTCGTTGAGCTGCATCGCGCCGACGGGTCTGCGCCGCATGTCACAACGGCCTGTAACACGCCGATGGAAGAGGGGCTTGAAGTCTTCACCCGCACGAAGCGCGTCCGGGAAATGCAGCGTTTGCAGGTGGAGCTGATTCTTGCTGACCACGATCAGGACTGCGCGACTTGCGTACGTCACGGCGACTGCGAGCTTCAGGACGTGGCGCAATTCGTCGGCCTGTCCAAATCCCGTTATCACAACGCTGAAAAAGTCATGGCGCGCGAGGTGGACGAAAGTTCCCCGGCCATGATCCGCGACATGACCAAATGCATCCGCTGCCAGCGCTGCGTGACCGTATGCCGCGACGTGCAGAGCGTCGACGCGCTGATCGTCAAGGGCACGGGGCAGGATATATCCATCGGCCTGCGTCATGACCTGCCGCAGGGCGAGTCGGCCTGTATCACGTGCGGGCAGTGCGTCATGGTGTGTCCGACCGGCGCGCTGGCGGAACGCGACGAGAGCGAGACTGTTATCGACTGGCTCTATGATCCGGACGTGGTGACAGTCTTCCAGTTCGCGCCCGCGATCCGCGTCGGCTTCGGCGAGGAATTCGGCATGCCTCCGGGCACGAATGTCGAGGGCAAGATCATTTCCGCCATTCGCAGAATCGGCGGGGACATCGTGCTGGATACGAATTTCGCCGCTGACGTCGTGATCATGGAGGAGGGGACCGAGCTTCTCAAAGGCCTCGGCAAGAAAAAAAGGCCGATGTTTACCTCATGCTGTCCGGCCTGGATTAATTTCGCCGAGAAGAATTACCCGGAGATCCTGCCGCATCTCTCTTCGACGAAATCGCCGCAGCAGGTATTGGGAACGATCGCAAAAACATATCTGCCGGAAAAGATGAACATAGACCCCACGAAAATTCGCGTGGTTTCGATCATGCCCTGCACGGCGAAAAAGGACGAGCGCGTCCGTGAGCAATTGCAAATGAACGGCATGGCCGAAGTCGACGTCGTGCTGACGATCCGTGAATTCGCAAGGCTTTTAAGGCGTGAGGGCATCGACTTTACCGGCCTTGAAGACGGGACGTTTGACAACCCCTATATGAGCGAATATTCCGGTGCGGGGGCGATCTTCGGCACGACCGGCGGCGTGATGGAGGCGGCGCTGCGCACCATGTATTTCGTCATAAACGGCAAGGAGTTGGAAGGCGTTGAAATCGAAGCCCTGCGCGGCTTCGAAGGCGCGCGCGCGGCGACCGTCGACGTCGGCGGCGATATCGGCGAGGTGAAAATCGCCATGGCGCACGGCCTGAAAGAGTCGCGCCAGATCGTGGAATCTGTTTTAGACGGCTCGGCGGATTTCGATTTTATCGAGATCATGGCCTGCCCGGGCGGCTGCGTCGACGGGGGCGGGCATTTGCGCTCAAAGCACGCCTATATCCCGCACGCGCAAAAACGGCGCGAGACCATGTACGCGATCGACGATAACGCCAAAGTCCGCCAGTCGCACAATAACGAACAGGTCCAAAAACTCTACGCGGATTATCTGGACGCGCCGTATTCCGACAAGGCGCATGATCTGCTACACACCTATTACACGGACCGCAAGCAGACCATCCACCACAATATCCGCGAAATCTGGTCAACGACGAAGATGACGAGCAAGAGTTATTAGGGCTTTTTCCGCGAATGCCCCGGGCTTTCGCCGACGGGCCTGTCGAGGAGCGCAAGGCGCCCGGGGATGCAGATTGCGCACAGGCCGGAATCCTCGTCGACGCAGGGCTTGTCGGGATAGAGCAGGTAATCGCCCCGGTATTCGCGCGGGCTCACGTTCGGCATGAAGACGTTCGCCCCGCTCTGGAGGGCGCGGTTGCGGCCCTCATGGTTCGGGAAAACCGCGTCGAACGCCGTCGTGGCCGGGATATGGGCGTTTTCGTTGAATATCCTTAAAACCGCCAGCGCGACGAAAAACATCTCTTTGTCATCGTCGTAAATATTTTTCATGCCGCCCATCGGCGTGTCCGCATGCGGGATAAAAGGGCCGATCCCGATCATGTCGAGGTCCAGCTCACGGCAGAGCAGGATATTGCCCGCGAGCGTGTCCAGCGTCTCGCCGGGCAGGCCGATCATAAACCCGCTGCCAACCTGAACGCCGAGTTCGCGCAAATCTTTCAAACACTGGATGCGCCGCTCAAGAGAGCAATCGGGATGGATTTTTTCGAACAATTCCGGATCGCTCGTCTCGAAGCGCAGCAGATAACGGTCCATGCCGCATGCGCGCCAATAGGCGTAAACGTCGACATCGCGGTTTCCTGCGGACAGCGTAACCGCCAGCGGCGTTTCTTCTTTGATGCGTTTGATCAGTGCGCCGATGCGTTCGTTTTCTTTTTTCGAGTCGGCTTCCCCGGATTGCAGGACGATCGTGCCTTGCTGCCAGTCCGGCATGGCGCGCGCGACCTCTAATATTTCATCGTCGGGAATGCGGTAGCGGTTCACTTTTTCGTTGCCCGCGCGAATGCCGCAATAGGCGCAGGAATTGGCGCAAATGTTGGAAAATTCCACAATTCCGCGCAAATAAACCTCGTCGCCCATATTTTCCTGCCGGACCTTGTCCGCCCGCGCGTACAGGGCGGGGCGGTCTTCGGGCGGCGTTTGGAGGAGGGAGAGGATGTCTTGCTTCATAAAGCCCAGAATACCTCATTCCGGTGCAAGCCGGAATCTATACTTGCTTATTTTTCAGGGTAATCGCGTGAAGTTATGAATATTTGCAAAGAGCCTTTAATGCATTGATTTATATATGTTTGTCATTTCGAGCGTATGCGAGAAATCTGTGTAGAATCCATTTTACACAGATCCCTCCGCTTCGCGTTCGGGATGACAATTATTTATAAACAATATCTTAAGCAGGCATATTTCATAACTTCACGCGATTCCCCTGGCTTATTTTTGTGAAAACAGCCGGTGAATGCCCGACCCAACAAAGATTACAGTGGATTTAATAATTAATGCGCTATCCCTCACAGGCTATTTGAAGCTGCGCGCAGCGCAGTTTTAAAACTACAGAGCACGCAGAGAACGCAGAGAATATAAGCTCTTGCACACTACCGGACACAGTTGGGATAAGGCGGTGAATTGATTCATACTTTCAG
>CAZCIB010000035.1:0-24901 GCA_964498755.1 uncultured Pseudobdellovibrionaceae bacterium
TGCAAACCACAAACCAAAAGGAGAGACGAGACATGAAACTCTTAACTTCAGACATAAAAACCCGACTGCTTGAGAACGGGCGATTGCAGGACGAGGTGCGCGGCGCAAACGCCGAACTCGACTTCTTCCCCGTTGTTAAGCTCTTCACGCCGGATTGCAAAGCGCGGGAAAAGGTTTCCGGAACCCGCCGTCGCCTGATCAGCCGTAAACCTCCAGCGTTTCCCGCACGATGCGTTCGACGTTGAATTCCGTTTCGGCGCGGGTCCGGCTTTTTGCGGCCATTTTACGGCGTAACTCAGGGTCGCCGAGCAGCTTTTCCATTGCGTCTGCGGTTGCGTGCGGGTCCTTGACCGGGACCAGAAGACCGTTTTCGCCGTGCGCCACCGCTTCCCGGCATCCGGGATGATCGGTTGTGACGATGGCGCGCCCCGTTGCGGCGGCCTCCAGCAGGACCTTGGGGATGCCCTCGCCGTAATAAGACGGGTAGACGACAAGAGCGCACTGCGCCAGAAGCGCCGGCATATCCTCGACCTTGCCCAGCCATTCGACGGCGCCGTCCCGCGTCATCTCCCGCATTTCCTCTGCGGCTATCGCACGCGGGTTGTGCGCCGTCACGCCCCCCGCCACGGCGAATTTCGCGCTTGCGCCTTTGTTTTTCAATAGCCTTGCGGCTTCAATAAAAACGCCGACGCCCTTGTCATGCACAAGCCGCGTGGGCATCAGGACAAGCGGCGCGTCATTTTCCGGCTCCGGAACATATTTGAAAGCGTGCGTATCCACGCCCGATCCGCGAATGAGATGCGCGCGCTCCCGCGCAGCGAAACCGCGCCGGATCATCGCCGCCATATCATCGGGATTCTGGAAGATCAGATGAATGTTCTCCCGCTTCAGGGCGCATCGAAGCAAGGGCCCCGTAAAGGCGCGCAGCAGGCGCGGCTTGATTCCCTCGCCGGAAAAGAGATAACCGAGCCCGGCAATCGTATGCGCGATTTTCGGCAAGCCGAGCCCGAGGGAGGCCAGCCCGGCGAAAAAGGCGTATTTGATCGTAATGGCGTGGAGCGCATCCGGCTTTTGGCTTTTCAGGATTTTGCGCAAGGCGAGAATGACGGAACATACGGCAAGCGGCGCGGGCCTGCCGGACGTATCGGGCAGGGCGAAACCCCTGAAGCCAAAGCTTGCAAGCTTCTTGTCCTGTTCCGCGCCCGTACAGGCGACGCTGACTTTATATCCCGCTTCCTGCGCCCCCAACGCCAGCGGCAGACGGTGCGACCAGAACCAGTCCATGTGATTGACGACGTAAAGTATGTTTTTTTCGCCCATGCTTTACGCGGCCTCCGGTTCTTCGGGCTTTTTAAACTCGGCCTCGAGCATGACCTTTAATCCCTCGTCCAGCGTATAGGCGGGCGTAAACCCGGTTTCTTCAAGCTTGTCCGCGCCGACGACGGTATCGGCGCAGAATTTCCTGACGCGCACGGCGCTGACGGGAAAACGCCGCCCGGTTATTCTGGCGGCGGCGTCCAGCGCCATGCCGCCCGCAAGGCCAAGCGTATAGGGAAGTTTCGGCCCCGTTCCCCGCAGGCCGATATTTTCGCGCACAAGGCGCACGAGCTGGTTCATGCTGAGATCGGGCTTGTCGGCGTAATTGTAAAGATGCGCGCCGGGGCCAAGGCCCGATAGATGATGCAGGAAGTCGACGACGTTTCCGACATAGGCGATGGATTTCCTGTTTTCGCCATTGCCGACCATTATGAAACGTCCACGGCATATTTGATCCATAAGCGTATGGATATTGCCGCGGTTACCGGGCCCGAACGTGGCGACAAGGCGTATGACGCCCAGAGAGCGCGCCTGATCTTTTTCCGCCCAGTTCCGGAAAACAAGTTCCGATTCCAGCTTGCTTTTGCCGTAGTCGTTGAAGGGCTCGGGCGCGCTGTCCTCCCGGGACTCGCCGGCGTTCAGACCGTAAACCGCCACGGTGCTTGTGAAAATAATCCTGTCAATGCCAAGCTCTTCAGCGGCGGCGACTATGTTTTCCGCGCCGCCGACATTGACGTCATAATATTTCTGGACGGGCTGGACGTCGTCACGGTGCTCGGCGGCGAGATGATACACTATATCCACGCCCGCCAGCGCTTTCATAACGGCGTCCCGGTCCGTGACGTCGACGGACGGGTCATGCCGGGTATCCAGTATGACCGTTTCATGCCCCTTGTGGTTCAGGAGCGCGTCAAGCCTGCCGCCGATAAAGCCGGCGCCTCCGGTGATGGCGATTTTCATGACGCTGCGCTCCCCAAAAAATTACTGCTGCCTTAACCATGCCTGAAAACACAGCGCGGTCCAGAGTTTTGTCTGATGATTGCCCTGACCGTTTTTGTGTTCCTTCCATACTGAACTGACAAGATCCGGATTTAAATGCCCGTCCTGCCGCATTTTTTTCTCGTCCAGCAGGTCTTCCGCCCAATCTCGTAAATCACCGCGCAGCCATGCGCCGACCGGCATGTTAAAGCCCTGCTTGGGCCGTTCGAAGAATTCCGCCGGGACGTGTTTTTTTAACAGCTCGCGTAAAAGCCATTTCCCCTTGCCGTTGCGGATTTTGTATTTTTCGGGGAGGCTCCATGCGAATTCGTAAATCCTTTTATCGAGGAGCGGCGCGCGCGCTTCCAGCGCAACCGCCATGCTCGCCCGGTCGACTTTGACGAGGATATCGTTGGGCAGGTATGAGAGCGCGTCGCCCGCCATCATCTCTTCGGCGAAAGAAAGTTTTTTCCGCGTACGATAATCCGATGAAAACAACGGGATTTCGGGTTCGTCCTCCACGTTCAAAACGAGCTGTTCCGGCTCATTCCAGTGGCTCAAAAGGCGTTTATAAATTTCAGCGCGGCTTTCGAGCGGCAGGATTTGCGCAGCCTTGTGCAGCTTGTCGCCAAATTGCGGGATGCGCGGCATAAGCCGGTCAAGCTCTTCACAGCCGCGTTTTTTAATTTCACCAGCCAGCTTGCGCCGCAAGGGAAGGGGCAGCCATTTCATCTGGTCATAAATTTTCGGCCCCTCGATATGCCGGTTATAGCCGCCAAACATCTCGTCGCCGCCATCTCCGGACAAAGCGACTGTGACTTCCTGGCGCGCGAATTTTGAAACGAGGCAAGTCGGAATAGCGGAAATATCGGCGAAGGGCTCGTCGTAAATATGCGGCAGTTCAGGAATGACGTTCTGCGCGTCCTGCGCGCCCAGATAAAGCTCATGGTGATCCGTCCCGAGATGCGCGGCGATTTTCTTCGCGTGCTCCGCTTCGTTAAATCCGGCCTCATGAAAGCCGATCGTATAGGTCTTGACCGGCTTCGAGGATGTCTTTTGCATCAGCGCGGCAACGCAGGAGCTGTCAATCCCGCCGGAAAGAAAAGCCCCCAGGGGCACGTCGGAAATCATCCGGTCGGAAACGCACGCCGAGAGCAACTCCTCGAAATCCTCGAGGACGCTTTCGTCATTTCCGTTTCGTGTAGCGGCGCGGCGTTCTTCGAGTATGCGGCTGTGATGCCAGTAGGGCTCAAAAAGTCCGGAGAGATCCGTCCCGGGATCAAGGGAGGAAAGGTTGAGACAGGCGCGGCAACCTGCGGGAAGCGTCCAGACGTTTTTATAAATGCAATGCGGCGCGGGAACATAGGAATAGCGCATGTATAGCCGCAAGACGTTCCGGTCGATTTCCCTGCCGAAATCCGGATGCGCGCGCAAGGCTTTGAGTTCGGACGCGAAAACAAGGTCCCGTCCGGCCCAGCCGATATAGAGCGGCTTTTTGCCAAGCCGGTCGCGAACGAGATGCAGCTGTTTCTCCTTTTTGTCCCAAAGCGCAAAGGCGAACATGCCGTTGAATTTTTGTAAGGCCAGATTCAGCCCCCATTCCTCGATCGCGGCCAGCATGACCTCGGTATCGGAACGGCCGCGGAAACTATGGCCCTTTTGTTTAAGTTCGTTCATCAGGGCGGGGAAGTTGTAAACTTCGCCGTTGTAGGTCATCACATAACGCCCCGAGGCCGAGACCATGGGCTGCGCGCCTTCGGGCGAGAGATCGATAATGGACAGACGCTGATGGGCTAAAGCGAGCGGCAGCTCATTGTCCCCCCAGCTTCCTGCGGCGTCCGGCCCGCGGTGCGACAAGCGGGCGCTCAAAGCCTCTGCAAGGTTGATAACTTGAGAGTTTGTTTTTTGATACGAGTAGATGCCGCTAATTCCACACATGAAACGCCTTTGCTAACAAACGGTATACTTCCCTTCCAGTTATCAGGCCAAGGGAGTATACGCGTAAGATTTTCTCTTTTTGTTTATTTCCCAGAGTAATGAGGTCAGCGTATGCTACACTACAGTTAGCGCCTTATGAATGGAAGGCGCGTATCAAATTTTCGCAATTGTTTTTTACGGTTAAGTTCGTGTAGGCTTGGGCTAAAGGGTAGAAATGAGCGAGCAACAATACAATAAAATTCTGGACTATCTTGAGACGCTTACGGGCGAAATGCGCTCCATGAACGCGCGCATGGACAAGTTCGAGCAGCGCATGGACAAGTTCGAGCAGCGCATGGACAAGCTTGAGCAGCGCATGAACGAGTTCGATGTTCGAATGGATAAAATTGAGCAGCGCATGGACAAGTTCGATGTTCGAATGGATAAAATTGAGACGCGTTTTGATAACCTGGAACACGATCTGGTGCGGATCAAAGAAACGACGAACAGGATTGAAGACAAGCTTGATAGCGTCGAGTCGCGTCAGGCCACGCAAACGAAAGAGCTTGTCGGCTTGCGCGTACGCTCGGACCGCCTTGAAGACCGGGTTTTTGCAGGGAGAGAGTAAAGCGGCTCTCGTAATCATTTTATGAACATTGATTTCCTGATGACCAAAAAAGGCGAGCCCGGCCTGATCTGCGACGCGCCTTTTGAAGAAACGCCCCTCGCCGTCATATTTGATGAGAGCTCCCGCCAGCTGTCCGTTGAAATGGAGGAAAATCTGGCGCTGGTTCTCAATATTCCGTTAGAGGAACAATACCTCGAGGACCTGTCTTATGCGGACCGCATTCATATCGGGATTTTATTTGAGGATGAAATCGCGCACAGCCTTCAGGCTCCGCTGATCGTTGTCGAGGACGACGTCGACGCGATTACGTCGGGCTTTCCGCCGGTAAGCAAATCCGTGTTGCAATTCGAGAGTTTTGTGCGCCAATGCGTGAGCGGCCAGCCGATCCACCGCACGGACCTTGGCAACGAAGCTGCGCTGAAAACCGTGATGAGCGGAGAGCAGATGATCGCGCCGCATTACGCGCCGGGCCTTGTGCGCGCCCGTAAACTCGAGGCCGCGCCGCGCACGCCCGCCCCGCACAACGCGCCGCAATTCGGCGGTCCCGGAGGCGGCGGGGGTGGAGGCGGCGGTCCCGCGGTTCAGCCGCAACGTTATTCCACGCGCAAAAAATCCGGCGACGAGGACCGCTAACCGGATTGACAGGAGCTTCAGGAAGCTTAACTTGTTGATAGCAATAAGAATGCAATAAAGGAGAAGGCAATGGCTCAAGGATATATGGACGGCAAGGCGAATAAAGAAGTGGTGGACGGGCTCGCCCGCGTACTGGCCGATACGTTCGTTCTTTACTTCAAAACCCACGCGCATCACTGGAACGTGACCGGGCCGCAGTTCAAGGCGTTGCACGACATGTTCGAGGAGCAGTATACCGAGCTCTGGAACGCGACCGACGAGCTTGCCGAGCGTATCCGCGCCCTTGATTCTTACGCGCCCGTCAGCATGAAGGAATTGCAGGAACTTGCCACGTTGCGCGAAGTCGGCCAGCTGCCTGACGCCGAGGAAATGGTCAAGCAACTCGCCGCGGACAACCGCGCAATCGTCGACTCGATCTTTCCGGCCCTGCGCGCCGCCGAGGAAGCAGGCGACGAAGCCACGACCGACATGCTCATCGCCCGCGTGCAAATCCATGAAAAAGCCGCCTGGATGCTGGAGAGCATGGGGAAGTAGTCTTTTAGACGGTAAATTCCACCAAACAAAAGCGCTGCAAGGCTTGCGGCGCTTTTTTATGCCCAAATTCGTAATTCGTTAACCGGTTCAGTATACTATGAGGGAGAAATTTTAATTATGGAATTTTGAGGTATGCCATCCCGTTCAATTGAAAGACTCGTTGACGCAAGGTTGCGTGATCCGGATTTTCTACAGGTTCAAGGCAATGTCAGCTCTGAAGCCATGCAAGCTGTGAGGCAGGCTCTTTTCGACATGCCGGAACCTGCGTTGAAGACCTTTCTGAAATCGAAAGAGCAAATTGTTCTGGGTGACTATAAGGCGTTAAGAAACTTTTGCCATGAACACAGTCTTGGCGATCTGAAAAGAAGGACGGGTGCAGTACAGCTTCCAGCAGGCGCCGCGCCAGATCTGTTTAATGGCAGGCCTGTAATGCTCTTAAGAACAGATAAGAGCCCGGAAGATATTAGAAAAATCATGCGGCACGAAGCCGGGCATGCCCTCGACCATATAAACAATGGATATAGTGGCTTGGGTTCGACGCGCTCTCCTCGTTTCATGCAGGCCGCCGATGATTACCTGGCTCAAAAAAGGGGAGCTCCCGCGACTGAAGCGGCCTTTCATGGCGACAGAAGCTTCAGGAGAGGGCATATTATAAATTACGATCCAGGCAAGGCTCTGTATGCGGAGCTTTCAGCAGAAATGTTTAACAAATTTTCCGCTCGCGCTGCGGAGCATGGCGCTGCCGAAGCCGATCGCTTTATGAAAGAAAACTATCTGCAAGCCTGGGATGTTTATAAAGAGGAGGTTGTGCCGCAGGTTGGCGCATATATCCGGGCAAACAGAGCGCCGGGGCCAGAGCGGAGGAATGCGCCTGAAAGGCAGTATATCCCTCAACCTGAAAGAGAAGCGGACCCTTGGGCAGATCAACGGGAACGCATCCAGGGTTACCGTCCCGCGGTCGGGCGGCCAGAGCCTAGAAGGTTAGAAATCGGCCCGAAAGATCAGGCAAGAAACCTGGGTCGCCGCATACAAGACCACTTTGGAGAGAGTTTTGTGCCAAGCTACGCAGCGAGTGACGACGGACGTCTGCGTCTGTTGGCGCCTGATACTTTTAGCAGAGGAAGACTTGCGGAAATTGGATTGAACCCTGAACGTTTGACGCGTCACTCAGGTAATGCGCCAGCCGGAAAGGTATTCATAGAAATACCGAGCGCGGAAGTGCAAAGGATTGCAGGTTCTTCACCTCCTAACATGCGCAAAAATTTCCAGCATGCTGCCACGGACAATATAGGCGTGCCTGCCAGAGCGCCAAGGGGTTTAGGCGTTAAAATTGTTGACGCTATAAAAAATGTTGGGCATCGCTCAGGCGTCGTCGGAGGGGCCGGGTTAGGCGTAATAGCGGCAGGGGCGACATATGCAATGACAGGCAACAGGGCTGAAGCCGCTGATGCGGGCCTAGACATAGTCATACCCTACCGTGAAGCCGCGCTTGCCTACGCGGACGGCGACATTGAGAAAGCAGACCGTTCGGCGACGAGTGAAACGGCCTCTCTGGTTGGAACAGGCGTTGGCGCAACAGTGGCGACGGTTGGCGTGGTCGCTGCTGGAATGACGGCTTGGCCCGCCACTCTGGCTGTTGGCGGCGCGGCTCTTGCTGGCGGCGTTGCCGGAAGTTTTGTTGAGGACGCAAGCTCTATAAGAGTTCCAAACCCTGTTGTACTCGCTGTGAATTCTACAGATTGGACCGCGCAGCAACTTGCCGACGCTTTCAGTGGAAGCGCAAGTCCCCCTGAGCCAATGACAGCCCGTGAAGCCAGAAGAATCGCACTGCATATTACGGAGGAAGACCTTTATCATGGCTGGCCCGGAGAGGATCCGCCAAGTCAGGCCCTGTTCGAACTCCGGAGATACGCGTCAGTTCAGCACGAGTTTAACCAGCGCTTTGACGAGCTGGCCGGGAACGGAGAACTTGAAGCGTTTTTGACAGAAATAGAGCCTTTCGCGGAAAGGCTTCATGAAGAAGATATCCAACGCCAAAATCTTATTACCGCACAGAATGAAATTTTGGGAAGCTATATTGAAGGAAACGCTCTCTGGCAGACTAAAGGGATTCCGGCGCAAAATCTAAACAGCTAATCCTTCCTCTCCATCTCCCGCCTGACCTTCCGCCACTCTCTTACGTTTTTATTGTGTTCGGCCAGTGTTTTGCCGAAGGCGTGGCCGCCTGTTCCGTCGGCGACGAAGTACAGGTATTCGTGTTCCGCCGGGTTCAGCGTGGCCTCAATGGCCGCGCGGCCGGGGTTGGCGATGGGGCCGGGCGGCAGGCCCGGATATTTGTACGTGTTATAGGGCGAGTCGATCTCAAGGTCTTTCCTGAGCAGCCGCCGCCCGAGCGGGCCTTTCCCCTCGTTTTCATGTTGGCCTTTGGTGATCGCGTAAATCACGGTCGGATCGGTCTGGAGCGGCATGCCGATTTCAAGGCGGTTGACGAACACGCCCGCAACTTTGGCGCGCTCCTCGCCGACGCCGGTTTCTTTCTCGACGATGGAGGCGAGGACAAGCGCCTCTTCCTTCGTATCGAAGGGCAGGTTTTCGGCGCGGCTTTCCCAGAGCGCGTTCAGCGTTTCCTCCATCGCGGCCCGCATGCGCGCGATAACCGCGCTGCGCGGCTCGTTGCGGGCGTAGCTGTATGTTTCAGGCAGAAGATAGCCCTCTTCGGGGATGTCCGTGATCTCGCCCTCCATATATTCGGCGGCGTTGATCAGGCGCACGATCTCGTAACTGGTGAGACCTTCGGGAATGGTAATCGCGCGGTTATAGACTTTCCCGCTTTCCAGCAGGGCCAGAATATCGCGCTGGCTCGCCCGCGCCGGAACCAGGTATTCGCCGGCTTTTAACTTGCTTTCCGCGCCGGACAGCCGCGCCGCGATCTTGAACACGAGCGGATGCTCGATCAGCTTTTCCTCTTCCAGCCTGCCCGCGATTTCCGCGAGGTGATCGCCGCGCGCGACGATAATAAACCTGTCCTCGCTGGACGCGCCGGGGGCGTCATAGACCTTGCCCGCCCAGATCACCGCAGCAACGGCCGCGATCACGCCAACCGAGAACAAAAACCCGAAAAGTTTGAAGAAGAGTTTCATAAGTTAAATCCTAACGGCGTATGCCAACCGCGCAAGTGAATTAGAATAGAATATATATTCTTGATTTTAGAATATATATTCTATATAATGAACGTATGAAGACAAGCCTGAACATAGACAACGACGTGTTTGATGCGGCGAAGCTTGCGGCCCTGCAAACGGGCAAACCGGTGAGCGAGATTATTTCGCGCTGGGCGGCGATTGGCTATGAAGCGGTTTCGGGCAAGGCCGCGCCGCCGAAAAACTTCAGCCCCGCCGATCTGGGCGGCGCGCCGCGCATGGACCTCACCCGCCGGAAAGACTGGATGGACGCGCTGGACGATGATCGCGCTTGATACCAATATCGTCGTTCCTTTGCTGGTCGCCTCGCATCCGGATCATTACGCGCGAACGCGGGAATTCCTCGCTCTGAGCCAGTCCTTCTGTGTCACGGCCATTAATATGGGCGAGACGTTGCGGCTCCTCACGCATCCGAAAGTTTTTGAAAAGCCGATGCGTTTAAGCGGCGCCGTTGCGCATCTCGAGTCGTTCCTGGCGGAATTTTCCATCAGGGTCCTGTATGAAGACTACGCATGGTGGCGGGAACTCGCCCGACTGTCGGAAGGCCTTGCGGATATTTTCGGCAACGAGGTCTTTGACGCGCGCATTGCGCTGTGCTTGCGGTACAACGGCGTCCGGGAGATATGGACGATGGATGCGGACTTCCAGAAATACGATTTCCTTGCTCTCCACGGCCATCCCGGTTATGCATAGATCTTATGAGCATCGAACTGAAAACACTCCCCAACGGTTTGCGCATTATCACCGAAGAAGTGCCCACGGTCGAAACGGCGGCGGTGGGTCTGTGGGCCGGGGTCGGCACGCGCAACGAGGACCTGACCTTTAACGGCGCCGCGCATATGGTCGAGCATATGCTCTTCAAGGGCACGCCGAGCCGCAGCGCGCAGGACATCGCCGAGCAGATCGAAAACGTGGGCGGGCATATGAACGCCTATACCAGCCGCGAAATCACGAGCTATCACGTACATTTGCTGAAAGAAGACGTGCGGCTCGGGCTGGACGTTCTCTCCGACATGATGACGAACGCGCTCCTGCCGGAAGAAGAGGTCGAGCGCGAGCGTCATGTCATCCTTCAGGAAATCGGCATGACCTATGACACGCCGGATGATTATATTTTCGACATGTACCAGATGGCGGCCTATCCGGGGCAGGGCCTCGGCGCGCCGATACTGGGCAACGCGGAAATCATCTCCAACATGAAGCGCGACGCGCTCCAGGCCTATATTGACGCGCATTATCACACCGGAAATGTGGTGGTCGCGGTCGCAGGAAATATCCGGCATCAGGACGTGCAGGACATGGCCGCCGATATGCTTGGCGGTTTGCGGCAAGGCGAAACCGAGCAGTATCCGCCCGCAGACTACAAGGGCGGAGATACGCGGCAGGAAAGGCCGCTCGAGCAGTCTCATATCGTGCTTGGCTTTCGGGGCATTCCGAAAACCGATGACCGCTTTATGGCGGCGAGCGTTCTTGCGACCCTGACCGGCGGCGGCCTGTCCTCGCGCCTGTTTCAGGAAATCCGCGAACGCCGCGGCCTCGTCTATTCGATCTTCTCCGCGCATAGCGGCTATTATGATGACGGGCAGTTCGAGATTTACGCGGGGACGGGGCCGGATAAACTGCCGGAGCTTGTGCCTGTTTTGTGCGACGAGGTCCTGAGACTGTCGCAGGATATTACGGAGGAAGAGCTGGCCCGCGCCAAGGCGCAGCGCCGGTCTTCCCTGCTCATGAGCCGGGAATCGATGATGCACCGCACGGACAGGCTGGCCAAGCATCTGATCACGTTCGGCAAAAAATTCGATATCCGAGATGAGCTGGACAGGCTTAACGCCGTCAGCGTTCTGGATGTGAAAAACGCCGCCAAAACGATTTTTTCCGCGAAGCCGACTTTGGCCGCCCTCGGGCCGCTGGAACAGCTGGAGCCCTACGAAACAACCGAAAAACGTATCGCCGCCTGAGCATGGTCTGGCCGTTATTCAAACCGGACAAAAAAACAGAGACAATTCCGGAGGAATCCATGCCGGACATCAGGCTTGCCGGCGCGCGCGTGATCCTGCGTCCGCCGAAAGCCGAAGACTGGGCCGCATGGGCCGAAGTGCGCGAAAGAAATATGGAGCATCTTGCGCCTTTCGAGCCGCTCTGGCCGGACGACTGCCTTTCGGAAAATTTCTTTATGCGGCGTCTCCGGCGTCAGACGCGCGAGTGGAAGGACGGTCGGGGTTATCCGTTCCTGATCTTCAAGCGCAGAACGGGCGCGTTAATCGGCGGCGTGAATATTAACAACGTCGTGCGCGGCGCGGCGCAGTTCGCCTCGCTCGGGTACTGGCTGTCTGAAGACGCGCAGGGGCAGGGTTATATGTCCGAGTCCCTGACGAAGATTATCGATCTGTCCTTTAACCGTTTGCGCCTGCACAGGCTGAACGCGTCCTGCATGCCGCATAACGCGCGCAGCATAGCCTTGCTTGAGCGGCTTGGCTTTGTTGAAGAGGGATTTGCCAAAGCCTATATCCAGATCAATGGAATCTGGGAGGATCATTTACTGTTCGGGCTTACAGGGGAAGACTTTAAAAAAACCGGTCAAAGGCGATAAGGCCCCAGACGGTCAGAGCCAGAAGGACGCTTAAAAACACGGCGGCGCTACCCATGTCTTTGGATTCTTTTGAGAGCTCATGACGCTCAAAGGAAATGCGGTCAATCGCCCGTTCGATGCCGGTATTGAGAAGCTCGACAATCAGCATCAGAAACGTGACGCCAATTAAAAGAACGCGCTCGACGGAAGTTTCGCCAAGCCAGAAGGCCGCCGGGATCATAAGCGCGGCCATGAAAACCTCCTGCCGGAAGGCTTCCTCGGTGCGCATGCAGGCGCGAATGCCATGGACGGAAAAAATGAACGCGTTGCAAATACGGCGCAGGCCCGTATTGTTCTGGGGGATGCCCGTTTCCAGATTTTCAACGCTCATGATACCACACCTCTACGCCACACCAGCCAAAAGCGTACCGGGAGTATGCTGAAAAGTCTATATATAACTTAAGCGCGCCCTGCCGCAGTCGAGAGCATGGAAGGATTAATGCCGATTTGCCCCATGGACGTGACCCATCTCTGCGCGGGATCGGTATCAAATATCAATTCCGGCGTCGGCTGCGCCGTCATCCATGCGTTTTGCTGCAATTCCTCGTCAAGCTGGCCCGGGCTCCACCCGGCGTAACCCAGAACGAACAGCATTTTCTGAGGCCCTTTGCCGCCGGCGACGGCTTTGAGCGCGTCAACCGTTCCGGTTACGCTGATATCGTCAGTGACCCTGATCGTATCCGGCTGGCTGAATTCAGGCGAATGTATCAGAAAGCCGCGCGCAGGCTCGACGGGCCCTCCCGCATATACGGGAATATCAAGCTCCTGAAGGACATTTTTTTCGCTGTTTTCGAGCTTTATCTGTTTGAGCAGGTCACTAAAATCAAGGCCGCCGATCACGTGATTGATGACGAGGCCCATGGCGCCATTCTCGTCATGCGCGCAAATAAAAACGACGGCGCGGTGAAAACGGGGATCTCCAAGTGTCGGCATGGCGAGAAGAAGCTGGCCTACCAGAAAGTTTTCGGTTTTGGAGCCCATAAATTTCCCTGCTTTCTCTTTTTCTATTCGTACCAATCAAGTTATATTTTATTGAGAAGATTGCAAACGGAATAAATTCAGGATGACGGGTAAATTTTTCGGCGCAGCCTTAATGTTCATTATGTTCGCGCTCGGCGTAAATCCGGCCTTCGCCGTGACGTCTGACTGGACGGAAAGCGAGAGGCTCAAGTTCAGGATCGTCGCAAGCGCGGCGGATGAAGCAGGCGCAGTCCGCGGCGCATTTGAAATCAATCTGGCCGGGGGCTGGCATACATACTGGCGTACCCCGGGGGATTCGGGGCTGGCGCCCGAGCTGGATTTTGAAGACTCTGAAAATGTTGAGACAATAGGAATCGAATGGCCTCTGCCGCAGCGTTTCGAGCATTACGGCCTTTATACGTTTGGCTATGAAGGCAGGTTTTTCCTGCCGTTTAGCGTTCGAAAGGCGAATCCGGCAAAAGACCTGACTTTGAACGTCGATGCGAAAATCATGGTTTGCAAGGTGATTTGCGTGCCGGAGAGCGTTCAGGCGGAACTCGAGATTCCGGCCAGGTTCCGGCAGGATCCGGAACTCGAATCCCGCCTGCGCGATGTTCGCGAGAAAATTCCTGTCCAGGACGATACGCCGGGCCTGCGCATTGAGAACGCCGTGGTCAGCAAGGACATGCTCGTTGTAACCGTTTTTGCGCAGCACGGGATGGATGACACGGATCTGTTCGTTGAAGCGGAGGGCCTGACGATCTCCGCGCCTCCAGAAATCGCTCTTTTTTCGGGGGATGTGCGCCGGGCGCATCTTAAAATTCCTGCGCCGCCGGACGTTGAGAATTTCGCAGACGCCCTTACCGGCAAAAAAACGGTTCTGACCCTGTCGAACCGGGGACGGGCGGTTGAGAAAGAGATCGTTTTTTAGCTGGAAGTTCGTGCCCTAATAAAGCCCGCCCGTTCCCGTAATAGCGGCGTTGGCTTCGGGGCTGCTTCCGGAAGTAGGCATCAGGGAAATCCCCCGCCCGTCGAGAATATAGACTTGCGAGGTTGGTTCGGTCCCGGCCAGAAAGGCTTCCCAGATCACTTTTTCGTCGCCGGGTTCGGCGCGCGTTCCGTCGTTCGCGTCGATGCGGACCTGACGAATACCCGGAGGCACGCGGAAGGGCATAGGCGGCTCGTTTTCAAGGGCCTCTTGCATAAAGCTTTTGAAAATTGGCGCGGCGACGGATGATCCCGTGGCGCGGCGGCCCAGTCTTTTCGGCTCGTCATAACCGACAAAAACGCCGACGACAAGATCGGGCGAAAATCCGATAAACCATGTGTCCTTTGAATCGTTGGTCGTTCCGGTCTTCCCGGCGAGCGGACGCCCAAGCTGGCCGACGCGCGTTGCGGTCCCGCGCTGCACGACGCCCTCGAGCATGGAGACGATCTGATAGGCATGGCGCGGGTCGGCGATTTCCTCGCGCGTATCCGGAATCTCGGGTACATCCTGACCTGTCCACTGAATGAGCGGGCCGCAGGTATCGCATGCGCGCGTGTCGTGGGCGAAGACCGTATCCCCGCGCCGGTCCTGAATCCGGTCGACAAAGGTTGGGTAAATCTTTTTCCCGCCATTGACGAACTGGGCGTATCCCGCCGTCAGGCGCAGCAAAGTTGTCTCGACCGAGCCGAGCGCCGCCGATAGAAAAGGCTGCATTTCTTCGACGACTCCGAATTCCTTGGCGGACTCGATGATGGTCTCCATGCCCACATAATCGGCGAGCCGCACCGTCATCAGGTTCCGGGATTTTTCAATGCCCACGCGCACGGGCGTCGGGCCGTAATATTCGCCGGAGTAGTTCTGCGGCCGCCACATGACGCCGGGACGCTGCTCAATGACGAACGGCGCGTCCAGCACAAGCGTGGCGGGCGTAAATCCGTTCTCAAGCGCCGTCACGTAGACAAACGGCTTGAAGGCCGAACCGGGTTGCCGCCAGGCTTGCGTTGCCCGGTTAAACTCGCTGCTCTCGTATTTCCAGCCGCCCTGCATGGCGAGGACACGGCCCGTATGCGGGTCGAGCGCAATCAGCGCGCCCTGCACGGCAGGGATTTGCCGTAGCTGGTAAACGTTTTCCCTTTCCGCGTCCGGCTCGACAAGAACGACTTCACCGGCTTCAAGCAAATTGCGCACGCTTCCGAGGTTCGTTTTCGTCCATGCGAGATATTCAAGCAATATCTTGCCCCGCTCGCCGCCGATCAGGCCGACCTCGGCCTCCCCGGCGGAAACGCTCAAAACTGCGGCCATTTCCCATTCAGGCAGCTTGTTCTCCGGGGCTTCGAAGTTCACAAGCCCAGCCTGCCAGTCGTCGATGTTTTCGAGCTTTCCAAGCGCGCCGCGCCAGCCGCGTTTCCGGTCAAAGGCCATCAGGCCTTCGCGCAACGACTCGACAGCAATGCCCTGCAGCCTTGGGTCGATGCTGGTTCGCACGGCGTAACCGCCGCCATACAGCCCTTCCTGTTTATAGCGTGCAATCAGCTCGCGCCGGACCTCCTCCGCGAAGTAGGGCGCAACAACGGTGTCTTCCCGGCCTTCCGTCATTTCGAGCGGCTTGGCCATGGCGATTTCTGCTTCGGCGTCCGTGATGAAACCGTCCTCGGCCAGACGCCCGATGACCCAGTTGCGCCGCTCTAACGCGCGGTCGTGATGGCGCACGGGATGATAATTATTCGGCGCTTTCGGCAGCGCGGCGAGATAGGCGGCCTCATGCAGTTCCAGCTCGTCAAGGCTTTTGTCGAAATATTTCAGGGCCGCCGCCGCCACGCCGTGCGCGCCGCCGCCGAGATAAATCTCGTTCAGGTAGAGTTCCAGAAGCCTGTTTTTGCTCAGGGCGCGTTCCATGCGCAGCGCCAGAATGGCTTCGCGGAATTTTCTCTCGAAGGACACTTCGTTCGTCAGCAGGAAGTTTTTCGCGACTTGCTGCGTGATCGTGGAAGCCCCGATCAGGCGTTTGCCTGACTGAATGTTTTGCAGGTTCTGGATCGAGGCGCGGATAATTGCTTCGTAATCGAGGCCGTTATGCGCGTAAAATTTCTGGTCCTCGGCGGAAATAAACGCCTGCTTGACGACGTCCGGAATGGCTTCGATCGGCACGAAGACCCGCTTTTGCTCGGCGTATTCCTCCAGCAGGCGCCCGTCCCCCGCGTAGAGCCGCGTCACGATCGGCGGCTCGTAATCCTTGAGTTGGCGGTAATCGGGCAGGTCCTGCCCGTAATAGCTGATCGCGAAAACGACCACGCCAATCGCCGCGATTCCGCCAATGAAACCGAGCGAGAGCAGAGTCATTAAAAGTCCTAGAAAAAACCGCCTCATAATGCCTTTATATACACATGATTGAGACAGGATAAAGGCAAATGCGCAAGAAATTATCCGGCCCTGAAAATTTTGCGCCGATGGATCTGTTTGAAAAGGATTTTCCGGTTTCGGTCGATCTGGTTTACGCGAAGCCGGATCACCCGGAGAATATTTTCGGCGCCGTTTACAGGCCTGAGGCGCGTTTGTGGCTGCACGATGATCTGGCCGGGGTCGTGTTGTTGGCCGCCCGGCTGTGCGCTTTCGAACATCCCGGCGTTCGCTTTCAGCTTAAAGACGGGCTGCGGCCCGTCGAAGCGCAGGCGGCCATGCTGGAGGCCGAAATCGTCAAACGCAATCCGCATTGGCTGCAAGAGCCGAACCGGCTACTCTCGCCGCCGGGCGCAGGCGGGCATCCGCGCGGCATGGCGGTTGACGTCGCGTTAGTTGATGAAAGCGGCGCGCCGCTTGATATGGGCACGGCCTTCGATCATTTAAGCGAAGACCCGGATTTCAACCCCGCAGCGCGCGATTTTCATGCGCTTTCCGGGGAAGCGAGACGCAACCGGCGAATACTGGAAGGCGCAATGCGCAAGGCCGCCGTGATGCTGGCGCGGCCTTTGTTGCCGCTGCCCTCCGAATGGTGGGATTTCCGGTTTCCTCCTGAAATCTATGAAGAATATGAGCCGGTTCGCGACTCCGACCTGCCCGAAGAGATGCGCATGACGAGGGAACGCGGCGAAGAAGAGGAAAGCCCGGCTTGCGATGCGCTGTCCTTACAGGAGAAAAAGAAACAATCGTTCAAAAAATTGACTCCGTTTTGAAAGAAAAACTTGCTTAGATAAGGAAAATGTAATAAAAAACATTTTCTATAATAATAAAGAGCGGGGATATAAAAAATGAGCGTCGTTCGTCTCTCCGACTTTCGCGGTCACGCCAAAGGCCGCAACGCGGAACAGGGGCGTGAAGTCGAGAGCGTCTTTACGGCCAACGAATTGCGTGCCTTAAGGCGGTGGTTTGAAGAGAACAAGCACTTGTTTAAAGCGTCTGGCGCCAGAAAGAAGCCGGGCCCTGATGAGCGGGCATTCGAGTACGTCTACCAGGGACATGATAATCGCAATCTTGTCAGCGTGGTTAAGACGCTTTCTTCCGGTCCGGATAGCGAACCATCCGCAACCTTGTTTGTGAGAGACATGCCAGCCGGTAAGGAGGCTGTTGGTCACAAGCATATTTGGACGCTGATCTCGGATCATTTGGGACGTTTCATCTCCGACATGAAGCCGCCGCCAAAAGCTCTGGCAAATCAGGTCAATAATATAAGCATCCGTGAGAGCCTTCTGGCTGAACAAGTCAGAATTCTGGTTGCAAACTCCGGTGAAGCGAGAGAATGGCCGGAAGGCGTAACGTCTTTGCGAAAAGGTTTTGCCGGCGCTGCGTCGTTTTCGGAAAAGTTGCCGGAAAGCTGGCCTCTCAAATCACACGAACATGCAATTCTCGATAACTGCTTTGACCGCTTCAATAATCCGGCGTCAGCAATGTTTTTACGCGAGCCCGTATCCGGCGCGAAATGTCTGCAGTTCGGCTTCTTTCAAGGGGAGATGTTTCAGGTGACGGCCAGCATTGCGTTTGAAGACGGTCGCTATGGCGTGTTTAAGGCCGAATGGAAAGTTGGCGATAAAGATGCGTTTCAATCCTTTGCCGATCTGTCCGCCGCCGTTGTACATGCGGCCAGATTTACCGGGCAGGAGCTGAACAATTATACTGTGGTTTCGCAGAGACACAGGGAAGAACAGAGGCCTGAAACATGAGTGAGGAAATATCTTCGAATGTGATCAGGCGCTTTTCCGAAGTCACCTCCGCCCCGGCCCCTGACGCTGACCCGCGCGCTTTTACCCTGGATGAAGTGGAACGCATCCGGGATGCGTCGAGTTTCCATGGCGACAACGTTCTGTCCAAAATCGTTGAATTCAATTCCGGTTCAGCAGAAGACGGAACGCCTTATCATGAGGCGGTCTTTCTGGATAAGAAAAACCGCGCGACTGGCGTCTTGCGCAAGACGCTGGGCGCGCAGGGAAATCCGTATTTCAGGCTTCAGGCTTTTCAGCCTACGCCGTCCGGGCGTTATCAGAGGGCCCAGCGGATTGAAGGCGCGAACCTTGAAAAGGTGACTGAAGCTTTTGTCGCCTTTATGGTTAATGAAGATGGGTGGCGGGAACTTGAACAGCAGGCCGCAGCATACAGACAAGTTCATGAAGAAAAGGTTGCGCGCCCCGGTTCAAAACCTCAACCGCGCGCACGCCTCGCCCCCGTTTTTGAAATTGAAAGATATCCGCATTTGAAACGCGGGTACAGGGTTACCACGCCGGCAGACCACACGGCTGAAGTCTCGAAATTATCGCGGAAGTTTTTCACTGAAGCGGAAAAGCGGGAGCTTAAAAAAATTGAGAAACAGGGGCTGCGCGCAGGCCAGATTACCGGCGTCCAATACGAGCCGTTAAACAACCCTTATCCGGACAGCGCCATTTTCTTCAAAAATATGGCCGAAGGTCAGGACGTCGCGCTTGCGCTTATTAAGAAGTCGATCCATGAAGGTGAAGAGCAATTCGAAATGACGGTTTATCTTTGGAATGAAAAAGAACGAAGCAACGAAGAAAAACGCTATTTCAGTAGCGATATCAACAAGATCACTGAAGTATTGTCGCAGCATTTGCGTAACGGATTCAGCGTTAAGATCAAGCCGGGAGATTACGCGGACGTTTTTCCAGACTAAAGCCGCCCCGAGAGGGGCGGCTTTGGAACTGGTTGCCGGTCAAAGCCGGATCGGACTTAACCTTCGTCCGCCATGTTGTTTTGATCCTGGCTGACCTCGATGATGGTTGTGGCGGCGATTTCCCGCTCGTCAAAGAGCCGGTCGTCCAGCACGCCCGAGACGTAGACCCTGTCCCCGACGTCGATTTGCGGAAAACCTGCGTCATCGACGGGATTATAGGTCATGCCGACCGTGTCGACGCTGATCGCCCCGCCGCCGGTGTTCACGGTGAATTCGCGGCCAGTGACATTCGTGACGGTCCCCGACGTGCTGACCCAGCTGCCATCCGTAACGGGGGCCGTGCTGCGGGACATGTAAACCGGGTCATTGACCGTATCGGCGCCGCTGGCGTAGTAGTATACGAAGCGGTCATGCACGTACACGGTGTCGGCTTCAATTTCGCGGCCTTCGTAGAAGTCATCGTCCACGCGGCCCGAAACAGTGACCATTTCCCCGGGCACAAGCGCCTCAGCCTCATTGTTGTACCAGTCCCAGTCGCCCATTTCGACCGTGATGGCGTTCGCGCCGTAATCGAGTAAAAACTCCTCGCCGCTTGTGTTTTCGACTTCGCCGGTCAGGTATATCTTTTCTTCATCCGCATAATACGGAAGTTTTTCGGCGAGCGCCGGAGAGACCGCAAACGCCGCAGCCATTCCTGCCAGCACTGTTCCGCCCAAAAGCGCTTTTCTCGTCATTTTCATTGTTCAATCTCCTTCACTCTTTGCAAAAAGTTGCGCATTCCTGCCCGCAAGCGGACAGCCCATGTCCGGGACGCTAGCCGGAAGCGACCGGATAACCGGCCTCTTTCCAGTCTTCCATGCCGCCTTCATAGTCCCGCACGTGATTGAAACCCGCCTCTTCCAGCCTTCTGGCGGCTTTCGGCGAGGCGTCGCAAGCCGTGTTGGCGCAATAAACAATAACCTGGGCGTCTTTACCGCCGGCCTTCTGCAGGGTTTTTTCTTCCAGATCATCATCATCGTAGGGAATGTTGTCCGAATGCGGAATATGCTCGGCCTGAAAATACTTTTCCGGCAGCACATTGAGAAAGACAAAATCCTTCCCCTTATCCAGACCCTCCTTCAACGTTTCACGGTCAATTGTTTGCATTGTCGTTTCTCCTTTTCTTAAACTTTGGGACTCGCGCATCCGCCAGACTTAGGCGGCCTGACGAATACGTTCCAGAGCTTCGCCGGCGGCGGATTCGTTTTCCGTCGCAACGGACAGGTCGCCGAGGGAAACAATGCCGACCAGTCTCTTTTCCCGGTTCAGAACGGGCAAACGCCGGATGGCCTGTTCGCCCATGTTTTCTATGACCTCTTCCACATCGTCGTCCTCATAACAGTACAGAACGCCGGGGCTCATAATCTGTTCAGCCGTCGTCGCTACGGGATCGGCAGACTCCGCAACGCAACGGATTGCTATGTCGCGGTCAGTAACCACGCCTCGCAAACGGTCATCCTGCTCGACGAGGATACAGCCACAACTGCGTTCCTTCATTTTTTTAGCGATGTCCGTTACCGGCGTATCCGGCGTGATCGTCTCTACGGTCTCCGTCATGATGTTGGCTATTTTCATCGTTTATCTCCTTTCCTGTTCTGATAAACAAAAACGCCTCAAGACTAACCAACGCAATGCGAACGCCATTGTTCCGCGAAAGGCATATATTTCTAACGTGAAGCTTTTAGGGCGACAGGTTTTCCTTTCCTTATCGCGACTTGCGCGAATAATAATCGATCTTCCATCGTCACCCGGAATTCCTGAGAAGCAGGGCCTGAACATCCGGGGGCCGCAATGACAGCGGCGAAGCCGCTGACTATGCTGGCTTCAGCTTGTTTAAGCTCGCCTGTGGGCGCGCCGACGGAATGAGGGTTGAGAGAGTTTCGAAACAGTCTTCCAGAAATCTCGAGGATGATAGCAAGGCCTCTAAAATATATATTTACGACTAAAAATTATTCTATATGTTGGGGAAATTGTTTTTATTAAAGCCGCAAAGAGATTTCTCATGCCTGAACCACAGCAAATTAACCGGCAGGCTCTGTATGCCAGGGCCTTCAGACCAACCGATAAGGAGCTGTTCGCGCGCGAAACATCTGATCGCGCGATTCTCGCCGTCACCAGAGCGATGAAGCACGCCACCGTGGCTTCGACGCTCGTGGACGCGTTTTATGGCGGTGAAAAGGCGTCCGCGGAACTCGTGAAAGAGATGACCGGGGAAGTTCTGACTGATCTTGAAGCTTTGCTGCCCGGCGACGCTGAGGCCATGCTGGAAATGGAGGAGCGCAAATCCGTTATCGCCGCTTCGGACGCGATGGCCGGCGCGATGGCGGATTACCTTTACGCATACTGTCACGGGGAGTTTCAGACCGGGCGCCTGTCCGCGCCGAATACGGCAGACGGGCTTGGAGCGGGGGTTGCCGGTCTTCGCGTGCGTTACCTTGTGCTACTTGAAGAGAGCCGGACGCTGGCGCGAGGAAACGACGCGCATGGGCTTTTCGCGCTTTCACGGCGCATCGCGGACTGTATCCTTGCCGAAGCCGGGGATCTGCTGCGAACCGCCGGCGCATCCAGCGAAACCGATCTCGCGGAAAAGAAATTTTATGGTCTTGCCGCGTCGGACATCTCCCGGCGCCTGATACTGCTCAGCCTCGCCTGCATGAAACTCGGCGCCGAGCTTAAGGACGCCTACCGCGCGCATCATATCGTCAAGGCCGCCAAAACCCTGAATGCGCTCTGGCGCGAGGATATGAAACTGCGGGCTACGCCGACGAATGTTCATATCCCCGGTCTGCGCGCCGTCACGGTTAAAGGCAAACTCAATCACGTCAAATATTACGAGCGTCCCGGCAAGCCGTTTTCATCGGCAACCATCATCGGCGCGGGTCTGCATCTGATAGCGCCCTACAAAAGCCTGCCGCGCATGGGCGTGACCAATGGCGCATCCGTCTGGGCCACGGGGACGCTCAAGATCACCCCGGCGGGTAAAAGGTTGTTCGAACTGGAATTCGAGGGGCTCGAGCCGCACGCGGAGGTCTACTGGGAGGATTATCTCGCCTATAAATACAAGGACATATTCAACCTTTATCCGAGCGCGCTTCGCATGATCTATGAATATCCCGACTTGAGGCGCACCGACGCGCCTTCGGATTTACGCAGCCGGCGCATTTAAAAAAACGATATAACCTGCAGGAGAGTTTGATGCCCGAAGTGGATTGCGATGAGCTGGAAGCGGAGATTGCCGACAAAAGAGCGGAAATAGAAGATTACCGGGACCAGCATGCCGCCAAGATAGATGAATATGAGGCCCTCAAGGGAGAGCTCGAGGTGGTTAACGAGGAAATCAAGCCGATTTCCGAGAAGCTGCAAAAAATTGCGGAATGCGAACAGGGGCTTGAGGCGCGCGGGTTTTCCAGCGTTGAAGAACTGGAAGATGCGATCACCGAGCTTGAAAGTGAAATAGAGGACGCTGATAACGCTATGGCCGAGGCGGAAGAGGCCATGCAGGAGCAAACGGAAATCAAGGAGGCGGAGGAGGAGGCTCTTTCCGTGATCCTTGAAGACAAGGCGCGCGCGGAAGCGGACAGGGACGAAGTTCAGGCGCATCTGGACGCCGTTATTGCGGAGATCGAACACAAGGAATACCAGAAGTCCGAGTATGAGCGTCTCTCCGACGCCGTGGAAGAACTTGACGAGTCGGATGGCGAAGCCAGTTATGACGAACACGGCGAGCTTCAGGAACTGCTCAATGAAATCGGCAGCATTGAGGAGTTGCAGGCTGAAATCGACCAGCTAAATGCAGATAAACAGGCGCTCGAAGAAGAGCTTGCGCAGGCGGAGCAAAACATCGGCCATAGACAGGATGAGGAAGACGACGTCCGCGAAAAAATCGCCGAGGCGGAACGGGCCTATGAGGAGCAGGAGGAAATCTACAACGAAAAAGGATCCGAAGCCCGCGTAAAGCGCGTAAAGAAAGAGGATTATGAGAGACTGAAACAAAATTGCGATGAAGTCGCCGACCTCGACAAGGACGAGTTGAACCAGAAAATTGAAGAGCTTACGCAACGGGTCATTGAGCTCCGGAGCGCGCTTGGCGCTTTCAATTTTGATGAAACCATCGAGGAATACGAGAAGCTCAAAGATGAACTCAAGGCGCTCGTTGAAAAGTATAACAAGCACTGCAAGGAAAGAGGCGACGACGAGTATTCGGACGGTTATGACGACGAACCACTGGAACCGCCGCCCGAGGAATACGAAGAAGACAGCGATTATGACGACTGGTAAGCCGTGGCTGAATATCATTTTATCTTCAACCTGAACGACCACACCTACGAGGCGCGCGACGACGGCCTGCTCGATCCGGAGGGTTATCTTCTCTCCGTGCACAGATACACGCCGGAATTCACGGGATTTGCGGCCTCTCTCAATAAAAGGTTTGACGAAATTATCATGGCGGATAACGGGTTTTTCGCCCGTATTCGCGACCTGATCGCCGAATTTGAGATCGAGAGCGACCTTCTCTTTGAACAGGTCAAAGCCTTCGAGGACAAGATCGAGCGCAAGGTTCGGCCCGGAGAGTTGCCGGAAACCGCGCAAGCGGCCTATGCGGAACTCGGTAAACGCATTCGAGCCCGCGTCTACGAGATTGAGAAAGCGCACCCCCTTGATTTCGAAGCGGTGCTCATGGCGCAATCGGAAATCAGGCCAGACCGGGTCGTGTGTCCGGAAGACATTCTGCAGGCGGCTCTCGTTGGCTTGAACATCGAACCGGAATATACAAGCCTGCCGCGCTCATTTTACCGTTACCGCAATGAACGCTCGGGACGTTTCTACCGGGACGCGCTGGATCAATATCCGGGTGAGGCGCGGATCATCGCCGTCGCCTCGGCTGTCGACTATAACACGGCTTTCGACGCCGGACGCGAGCTTGGCGCGGCGGGCGCGCAGGATCTCGCGATCGGCACGGGAGCCTACATGATCGACAATCATTATACGGATCATTACAAGACGGGACGCAGGACTATCGTGCTGGAGCGCTCCGCCGCCAGACGTTATCTGCGCACGGTACTGACGGCAAAGGGGTTGATCGAAGGTTATAAAGAAAAAAGGGGCGCATATCCGCGCTCTTTGCATTTCCTCGGCCTGGGGACGCCGGTCATGATGGTCATGACCGCCTGGATTGCGCGTGATCTTCAGGAAGTAACCTATGACGCCACCAGTCCGATCAAGGACGCGGTCGAGGGCACGCTGTATGTTAAGGAACCCTCGTACATCAAGCTCAGGACCGACAAGCTTGCGGAGTTTTACATGCAAAACCCTCAGGAGAGTTGGACATGCGATTGCCCGTACTGCCGCAAATATCTTGATATTTACGAAATGGATTATGCGCGCGCCGCAGACTGGTTCGCGAAAAACCCGGATAAAACGAATCTGAAACGCGACGATTTGCGCGAGGGCGCGCTGGCGGACGCGCTCCCGTTGTTCGCAATGCCCAGAGGCGGCGCATTTGCCCGGGACATCGCCGATTGGCGCACGGGCCACAACCATGCCATGTTGATGCGCATCATGGAAGAATTGCGCGCCTGGCGAGATGAAGGCGTTATGGAGGAAAAGATCGCGGCGAAGCTTGATTTATACATGCGACGTACGCTGCCACATTTCGCCTATGCCATAGGAGAAGCCTGGAATATTTCAAAAAAGAGGGGCTGATCTTCCCCGTGTTGTTTTCGCGGTTGCCACAGCGGGCGCAACGCTTGTCGATTGTGACGGACGACTGGTCAAAGGTCGCTAAGGGCCCAAGGTTAATTGCCAGCCATTTTCCCAGCGGCATTTCTCCATTTGCTTCCCCCCTGTTTACCCGAAAAAACAAAAGCCCGCATCGGCTTTGCGGGCAGTGTGCAATTTATTGATTTTATACCATTTAGGGTTCATTGGATGATATTATCCATGGGAAGGCGGTGATGGATCG
>CAZCIB010000036.1:0-24278 GCA_964498755.1 uncultured Pseudobdellovibrionaceae bacterium
TATGGACAGAATCGCAAATCTGCGCTCATATGTCAGGGGGTTTTTAGAGGCGCCCAACGAAAATTATCTGGATCAAATCTATGACAAGGTTGTCGAGTATCTGAATGATTATGTTTTTGAAGAGAAGATAATCAGGCACGTTACAAATCCTCAGCGGCATCCTGATAATAACAAGGAGGGAGGCGGATATTACATTAAGAGCCGGGATGGGAGTCCGCCCTTCGATCTGAAAAATCTGGTTGAAGGATGCGACGAAGATTTTTGCAATTATCTGGGAAAATTCGAGCTTCTTACACCGGGTGATGTCGGTTCTTCGTATTAGATGTCCCATTTCAAAGGCGTCATCCCGGAAAAATGCGGAGCATTTTATCCGGGATTAATGCCGGATAAGGTTGTTTCTTCAGCGGCATAAACCCCGGATCACCCTCCGGGCGTCCGGGGTGACGATGTGAGTCAACACAATGGCCCAATGCTCTAATGGGCAATCCGGAACAATTTAAATTCTTTTACCCTTCGCGCCTTCGCGGTTTAAAAATTCAGACGATGCGGGCGTTACTTCACGTCACTCCGGATCCCGGATAGCAAGTCTTGCTGAGCCCCGTTGGCAAGCGCGATATAGCTTCAGGGATGACATGTCGGGGAGCGGGGCAAGGGGTTTGAAGCGTCAGGACAACCCCAAATCCATTTCCTCAAGCTTTTTAATTTCGTCCCGCAGCTTTGCCGCTTCTTCGAATTCGAGGTTTTCGGCGGCTGTGAGCATGTCTTTTTTCATGCGCGCGATCTGTTTTTTGAGGGCTTCGGGTTCGTGGAGGAATTCGGCTTGCGGCCCTTCGGCCATGCCTGCGGGGACACGATAGGCCGTCCGGCCTTTATCGGCGTCCCCTGTTCCGTAATCGAACGCCGTGCTGATCTCCTTGCGCACGCTCTCCGGCGTGATGCCGTGCTCAAGGTTATGGGCGATCTGTTTTTCGCGGCGGCGGGTCATTTCCTCCATCGCCTCGCGCATGGACCGGGTTTCGACGTCGGCGTAGAGAATCACCTTGCCGTCAACATTTCTTGCGGCGCGTCCGGATGTTTGAATGAGCGAGGTGCGCGAGCGCAGATAGCCTTCCTTGTCCGCGTCCAAAATCGCTACAAGGCGGCACTCGGGAATGTCGAGGCCCTCCCGGAGCAGGTTAATCCCGACAAGGATGTCGCTCTCGCCGCGCCTTAATTCCTGAATAATTTCAATCCGCTCCAGCGTGTCCACGTCGCTATGCATATAGCGGACTTTCAGGCCGTTTTCGTTGAGATATTCGGTCAGCGCCTCGGCCATTTTCTTGGTGAGCGTGGTGACGAGAACGCGCCCGCCATGCTGGATCGCCTCCTGACACTCGGCCATCAGGTCGTCGATCTGGCCTTCGGTCTTGCGGATTTCGACGGGCGGGTCGATCAGCCCCGTCGGGCGCACGACCTGTTCCGCAAACACGCCGTCCGTGCGCTCCAGCTCCCAGTCGCCCGGCGTGGCGGAGACGAAAATGGTCTGGGGCCGGAAAGCGTTCCATTCCTCGAACTTCAAGGGGCGGTTGTCGACGGCCGCCGGAAGCCGGAAACCGTAATCGACGAGCGTGGATTTGCGTTTATAGTCGCCGTTATACATCGCCCGCAATTGCGGCAGCATGACGTGGCTTTCGTCGAGGAACATGATCGCGTCGTCCGGCAGGTATTCGATCAGCGTGGGCGGCGGATCGCCGGGCGCGCGGCCCGTCATATAGCGCGAATAGTTTTCGATGCCGGGGCAGGAGCCGGTGGCCTGCATCATCTCGATGTCAAATTGCGTGCGCTGTTCGATGCGCTGGGCCTCCAGCAATTTTCCCTGCTGCTCGAAGGCCTTGACGCGCCATTTGAGGTCTTCTTTAATCTGCTCGATCGCCTGCGCCATGGTCGGGCCCGGCGTGATGTAGTGCGAGTTCGCGTAGACGCGCACGCCCGACAGCCCGGCGAATTTTTTGCCCGTCAAAGGGTCGAATTCCGTGATGGCCTCCAGCTCGTCGCCGAAGAACGAGAACCGCCAGGCGCGGTCGTCCATATGCGTGGGGAACAGCTCGACGGTATCCCCGCGCACCCGGAACGCGCCCCTTTCAAACGCAATGTCGTTGCGCTTGTATTGCAGGGTAATGAGCTGGCGGATCAGGTCGTCGCGCTCCATCCTCTCGCCGGTTTTGATGTCGGCGCGCATCGCCATGTAGTCTTCCTTGGAGCCGAGGCCGTAAATGCTGGAGACGCTGGCGACGATAATGCAGTCGCGGCGTTCGAACAGCGCGCGCGTGGCGGCGTGGCGCATGCGGTCGATTTGCTCGTTGATGGAGGAGTCTTTCTCGATGAACAGGTCGCGCGCGGGGACATAGGCCTCGGGCTGGTAATAATCGTAATAGGAGACGAAATATTCCACCGCGTTGTCCGGGAAGAAGCTTTTGAACTCCCCGTAAAGCTGCGCGGCGAGCGTCTTGTTCGGCGCCATGATGATGGCGGGACGCTGCACGGCCTCGATCACATGCGCCATGGTAAACGTCTTGCCCGAGCCCGTAACGCCAAGCAGAACCTGATCGGACAGGCCGCTCTCAACGCCCTCGACGAGCTGCGCAATCGCGGCGGGCTGGTCGCCCTTCGGCGTGTAGTCCGAATGGATTTTCAGCGGCCGCGAAATATCCGGATCGGACAGGGCCGGGGCGCTTTGATCCTCTCGCTGCGCTGTGTGCATGTGTTCGGGCATGGAAGAGATATAGGCGTTCCCGCGCAACACAGCAAGATTTTGCGGTTAATCGCCGAGTTTTATGCCTGCGCCCCCAGTTTGCGGAACGCTGCTTTCCAATTCGTCAAGAAAGTCCCGCTGGCGACGAATAACTGCTTCTCTTTCCTTGCCAAGGGGCGCGTTGACTTTATGGACTTCGGGGTCCTGTTTTTCTGCCCAGGCCATGTATTCTTCGAGTAAGGATTCGTCGAACAAAATCAGGTTCTTTCCATCCGGCGAACGAAGATACATGTAATCTACGGTCTCAGGACCTCTCTCTTCGTCAAAAACGTAATCAAAGCGAAATGGCTTTCCGTAAGGGAAACCATCGGGCATTCTCGCTGCTATGAGTTCATCAGTGTCAGCCGCAGCAGGATTTCTCGTGGAAAATTTTGCCTTTTGCCCGTAAATATTTTGCTTGCCAAGAGCTTTTCTGTATTTTTTCGTTAATTTGTTTTCTTCCCGTTTTTTTTTGGTCGCGCTCAGAACTTCCTCCGGGTTCCGAGCTTCGTAATTCTTCTGGAGCTGCAATGATTTCGCAGTCACTTCTGAGACTTTATATATGCGTTCAACGCAGTGTGCGAGAGCGGCGCCAGTAGTTTCTATGATATCATCGCGCTTTTGCAGAATGTCATTCATGCGGCGCAGGGTTTCCTCTTCGCCGTTACGATTAGCGGCATCGTAAATGTCGGCCAGCTTTGGCAGCGCGTCGAAGTCGGGCATTGTAAAGTCGACATCTCTAAGCAATGGATGCTTCGCTTCCAGAGTTCCCGAGGGCTTGTCTTTTTCGATCTGATAGCCGTATGATTTTTGCAGCGTTGTTTTCAAACCGCTAAAAAAATGACGGTCAACATCGTCCAGAAATCTTATGAGATCGCTTTGCCGGACACCGCCGTTGGCGGTCATCGCAATGCCTGCTGATACGCCGAAATGCCCCAGAAATCTTCGGCAGGTAAAGTTTTGAACTCTGCTGCCGTCCGGCTGTTTTGTTCTGCGCGTTTCTTCGAGCTTTCTGGAGCGGATCAGCGCGTCCAGGAACCGGCGGTTTTCAACCCAGTCTTCCTGCGTCCCGATTTCAAGGCAGTGATCTATGACGTTTTGCGCGGAAAAAGCTTCCTGCGGGTCAAAGGCATGCATTTCCGCGACATTGCCGTAAAAGGAATGTATGATACGGATAATGCGGTCTTCGCCGGGCTCTTCGACTTCGAAGCCGAAATCTGCATGCAAAACATCCAGATCCTCCTGTAGTTTTTCTTTTTGCTCCTTTATCTCCCGAAGCGCCCAGTGCAGCGTTCTTCTGTCAGACAGGGCTTCAACGCTCACGCCGCATTGCGGAAAATTTTTGTCACGTATGATCAGTTTGTCAGGTTCGCTCTCATCCATTTCCCCTTCTACGTTGCGCGGTAAATGATCGGCGACGAAAAGCGGGGAGGTCTCTGCGTTGATCTCCACTTGCTTCGCCTGTAAAGGGGGGCTGGAATCCGCCATCATTTTCGTAGCGGCTTTTTTATAACTCTCTATTGTTTGCGAGGCGGCGGCCGCCGTTTTTTGTGACCATAATTTTCTTGTGCCGGAAACAATTGTGCCTCTGACGCCTGCGCCATCATGATGAAATGTTATATGCGAGCCTTTTTGCCTGAAGCGGCAACCCAGACCACTTAACTGGCTTAACAATTCCCGCGTCGCCATGACCTGGCCCGTTTCGGCGACGGTTTGCGTAAAGTTTCTTTTCATGTTTCGCTACCTGAATAGAGGTAACTGATAGCCGTTTGCGTTTTATATGTCAATAAAAACGCGTTGAGATTTTGTAAGACTGTCGTTAGTCGTTTTCTTTTAACATCCTCATAAAAAACCATGAATTTCCGCGTTTTGGCTTTGGTGACCGTTTTCGAGGTAAAATACCGTATGGCATTGACTGAGGAAGCCGCTGGAACGGCGGAAGATACAGGCACGGATACGGACAGCCTCAACGTTGAGGATATGGCTCTGCGGCCGCTTGCGCTGGAGGAGCTCAATGGCGTGAACGGCGCCGAGAACGAGCCCGAACCTCTGCGGGAAGCCATCATCAAGGGCAAGGTTCCCGGCGACGCGGTCGGTCCGGAAATCCGCGCGGAGTTAGAGAATCATTTTTATTACAAAGGCGAGGTCGTCCATCGCGACGAACTTGACGGGCAGGGGACCGATCCCGAACCGGGCCGCGCTCATGTCCATACATGGGAGAAAACCGTGAAAGGGCCGGAGCTTGATAAAGCTCTGTCGGATAAAATATACGAAGATACGGGGCCGAATCTAAGGTCCGGCGGCCTGGGCGGCGTATTCGGCGCTTCATCGAAAGGCGTAAATACGGCCTACCGCGACGTCAATGCCGATCCGAAAGGGCCCGACATGCAGCCCGGAAATCAGCCCGACCCGCAACTCGAACTACAGCGCGCCATGCAGATGAGCCCGCCGCCGCCTTCACCGCCGTCCGCGCCGTCTGCGATGACTTAGCGGCGGTGTGCGAGCGCCCCCCTTGCGCATGGCGCGCACAATGCCTAAGCTCTTCTGAATGGATACCGTTCCGGACATAACCTCATTCGGCGAGAAGGCGCTGGCCTTCATGCAGGCCGAGGTATTGACGCTGGAGGCTTTGATTCAGATCGGCGCGCTCGCCGCCGCGTTTGTTATTGCCGGGCTGGTTTACCGCATGTTCCGGGAAAGGCTGAGGAAACGCATTTCCGACATGAACGTTTCCTTCCGGGTGAAGGTTTTGTTGCAGAACGTGCGCAAGCTGATCTTTCCCGCGCTGTCGCTGTTCATGATTTTCTGCGCCTCCGTCATCATGGCGGCGGAGCCGTGGACGCTGGAAACGGGCCTGAACGAGGCGGTGATGAAGCTTCTCGGCGCGTGGATCGTCATCCGGCTTGCGCTGCAATTCATCCGCAATAATTTCATACGCAACGTTTTCGCGCTCACCATCTGGACGCTCGCCGCGCTCAGCATTCTCGGCGTTCTGGACCAGACGGCGGGCGCGCTCGACGCGTTTGGCATGGATATCGGGCAGTTCCGTCTTTCCGCGCTCAGCGTCGTCAAGGGGATATTTGCGCTGTTCGTGCTAATGTACGGGGCTTTGTTTATCTCCGGTTTTCTTGAGCGCAGCATTAACAACGTCAAGGACCTGACCGCGGCGTCGCGCGTATTGCTCTCAAAAATCGTACGCATTTTGCTGGTGACGATTGCGCTGGTGATCGGGCTGACGACGGCGGGGATTGACTTGTCTCTGCTGGCGGTGTTCTCGGGCGCGCTTGGCCTCGGCATTGGTTTTGGTTTGCAGAAAGGCATCTCGAACCTGTTCAGCGGCATGCTGTTGCTCATGGACAAGTCGATCAAGCCGGGCGACGTGATCGAGCTGGAAGGCGGCACGTTTGGCTGGGTGCATTTTATGGGCGCGCGCTTTACCGAAATTATCACGCGCGATAACAAATCCTATCTCGTGCCCAACGAGGAATTCATCACCAACCGCGTCGTGAACTGGTCGCACGGCTCCACATTAATCCGCGTCGAGGTCGCGTTCGGAGTGCATTACAATTCCAACCCGCACGAGGTTAAAAGGATCGCGGAAGAGGCCGCGCGCCTGCCCGACCGCGTGGTGGACGAGCCCCAGCCGCTGTGCCATTTCGTCGAGTTCGGCGACAGTTCGCTGAACTTCAAACTCAGGTTCTGGATCAAGGACGCGGAAAAAGGCGTGACCAATATGCGCGGCGCAGTGATGCTTGCGCTCTGGGACGCGTTCAAGGAAAACAACATCACCATCCCCTATCCCCACCGCGAAGTCTATGTGCGCGAATGGCCGGAGGAGACGCGGGCTTAAAAGACAGCGTGGGGTGTTATCCGGCCTTTATTTTTAAATCTCGCTGAAGCCACTTTATGCGCAATAAAATTCCAATATTTAGTAATATTTTTGATGAAAAATATCTTGACAGATGCGTTAAATTTGAATTTATTCTTAATTTTTTTGGCATAACTCTTGATTGGTTTGCAAAGAATGACGAAGGTTGTTTTTAGTCTGTCTCAGGGGCTGGTGCGCGGTCCGGATGACGTTCTCTCTCGCTACCGGGGGTATGGCGGTGGCGACGATGATACGCGCAAAATAGGGGCGGAAACCGAGCGCGTGTATTTCCAAAGGGATAAGCCGCAGCAAATGATGACAACCGTACAGCACGGTCGCTTTTTTGATGAAGTTGATCGGGTACGAATTACCGATCAGGAAACGGGGAAAAAAACAAAAAGGATTGGGGTGGATGATGAGACCTCCGCACAGGTCGTGGAGGAGCAGACGTCGGCATATTCTTATCGTGACTTTGGAAAAGTGCTTGAGCAGGAGCGTGAAATCGCTGGGCGCATGACCGAAATTGCCCAAAAGCTCGGTGTTAGGCAGTCCCCGTTCACCAACAACCCCTTTGTTACTCATGATCAATGTTTTAGAAATCCTGTTTCGGCCCCGAGACAACGTACATCGCAGCTAGTGCAGGCTTTTTATCAGTTTGTGGGCCACGACTCTTTGAGCTACACTTTTTTAACGTCTCCGGTTCATTGTAGCTTAAGCTACAATAATCCAAATGAGTTATGGGACATCGCTAGGCGCACCCTGTATCTTACCCCTTGGATGTACCTGGCCAGTGAAAACAGTGGCAATTTCATGGAAAATATCCCGCTGCCGCTCGGTAAACACTTCACAATGATGACAAATCAAAGATTGGGCGCTCGTGGAGGTATTCCTGAATTCTTTTACAAATGCAAAAACGGTGAGGATTATATACGAGGTCATGTGGATGCAGTGCTGGACAATCGGACGGTTATTTCTTTCAGGCCTGTAGATGCTGGTAACGCGTTTAAAGTTGTTGCAAATGACAAACAGACCTATGAGGAATATACCGATCCAACGGGGAATTATCTGACGCCGAGGGAAATGATTGCAGAATATGGATATATTCCCCTCTCGCAATTTGATCTGGCAGAGAGCACGTTGTGGCCGGATTTAAAAATTTGCAATATACGTAATTCAGAAAACATTCCTGTCGGCAAGCGCGCTGAAGTGCGAATGTGGGATGCAGGTCCTCACCAGTTTGCCTCTATGGTGATGACGTCTGCAGCGCTGCTTATGGATGCGCAGGGTGGTGACGATTGCGATAGGCTTCTTGAAGACTTTGGTTTTGGACCTGAGCCTGCCAAAAGTGAAGATCTTCATCGCGCTGCAATGAAACAGGCATGCTGGCATGGCAACAGATTTATGGATGTGCCCTTTGGACGGCAGCGTTCGGCGGGTTACCAGACGACAATTCACGACTTTGCTAAAGAGGTCTTTCCAATTATTCGAGACGCCATAGCCAGAATGGACGCGCGCCAGCTTCCAAGGCTCGAGCCGTTAGGCTATATTTGCGAAACTGGTAACACGGATTCCAAGGTGATTTTTGAACGCTACAAGACGCTTGAAGGCCTTGCAGGGTTCATGAATTCTTATCCGGATGACTTGTTTACGCGTCCTAACGGAACGTGTTACGGAATAATGAGAGAGGCTGGCGAATTGCCTAATCCGGTTCAAGCTCCGGTTTTTCTTAGTGAAGCGCCCATTCATGCATGTCACCCCTAATTAGCACGGTCAGAAAGAGAGAGACATTGAATCTTGAACATGATGTTGCGGAAGTCATGAACCCGGACTCGGATTTTCCGGTTTTGCTTTTGTGCGAGCACGCGGGAAACAGGCTGCCTCCGGAAGTTCCCGCCTATCTAGGAATGGACAATGATTTCATAGACTCCTACCATGGCTATGATATTGGCATACCGCATGTTGCGCGTAAAGTTGCCCAGAGGCTGAATGCTACATGTATTCTTGGGATCTATTCGCGTTTGCTGATTGACCTAAACCGGTCTATCGACTCCCCGGATCTTTTGCATGATCATGATGATTACATTGTGATACCGGGCAATCAGAATTTAAGCGTAGAAGAGCTTCAGCGTCGAATCGACGCTTATCATACGCCGTATCACACTGTCTGTGCGCATCATATAGAGCGCCTGATGGAGATATACGACAAGCCAGCCGTGTTTTCCTTTCACTCTTTTCCAAGGCATCAAACCAGTTACCCGGAGCCGTTTCCTTGGAATTTTACCATACACCATCGAAACGGCCTTGGGCTTGAAGATATTGCCTTAAGTTTTTTTCAGAATAATTATCCCGAAGTTAAGATCGGCAATAATGATCCTTACGATCTCAAGTCCCTGCCAAGCACGTGCGGTTTTATGATGCATGGCGAGGAAAGAGGTTTACCAAACCTTTTGATTGAAGTTCCGAACGACCAGATGCGCGATCCAGAAGGTATTGAGAAATGGTCGAATGTCTGTCAAGAGCTGATTGAAACTTTCCCCGCTGCGCTTCGGATCACAAGAAAAGCAGCTTGATCTAAGCCACGGCTCTTGCCGCGCCGGCGAAGGCGCGTTTGAAGGCTTCAATTTCCTCGGCGCTGTAGCCCATCAGGCGGGCGATGATGATATCGTCGGACGGATCCGATTTCCGCTTGCCGCCCATGATCTCGCGCCGGATCCAGAAAAACGTCTGGGCGCGCCATTCCGAGCCGGGCAGCGTATAGCAGACATAGCGCACCGTGCGGCCAAGCTTGGCATGCCAGATATCCGATTCGAGCCGGACGATGCGACCGCGCGCGACGTAAGGCGCATAGGCCTGTTCGGGAATACTGTCTCTGGCGATGGTTTCTTCGGGTGGGGTTTCTTCGCAGAAAACGGCGAGTTTCTTTCGGCCCGCCAGCATCAAGCTTAATTCGCGTCCCTCGTGAGGACGGGTGTTACTGCGTCGCAGCATCAAGATAATCCAGCCCAGTTGTTTAATTCAAAACTTGGTCTTGTATTATTCTTATATTAGTTCGTGCTCATAGTGCAACACAAAAAGGACGCAATTTGAATCGGGGTATGAGCGGTTTTTTTTATATGATTGTTTTTGCTATTTTTTATCTTGCGTCAGATTGTGGAAAAGTGATGGCGCGTCTTAAAGGTCGTATCTATGTAATTCTGTAACCGAAATGTCAGATTCGACGATCCTCGCATCCGGATATCGGGTCTTGTAACGATCAAAATCTTTTCGCTTCCCCAGTTCTGTGTAGCGGTATTTCTGAATCTCTCCATTTCCACGGCGCGCCACAGTTTTCAAGGCGTTAGGCTCTTTTTGCGCGTGCGTTCGCGAGTGGAAAAGGGTAACCAGATCAGGGCATAAATTTGGCGCGCTCATTTTTTTTCCTCTGTATCATATATTGATTGTTTGACTTGTTACGAATAATAGCTGGTCTCGCTAATATGTCAAACACTTTTTAATCTTCATAATTTTTTGGGGCCTGCTACGCTAGAATGGAATATGCTTTCCTCTGACTAAGGAGTTTTCATGAAAGAATATCTGGACCCCAGAAAACAAAGAGATCCCGCGGGCCGTCCCAAAATCGTGACGCGCACGGTGTTTTACACGGGCCAGGTGATTTTCGAGGAAGGCTCTATGGGCCACCGCGCCTATTACATCGAATCGGGGCGCGTCGAGGTCAGCGTCAAGGAAGGTCCGCATAAAATTGTCGTGTCAGAACTCGGCCCCGGCGAGATATTCGGGGAAATGGCTCTGATTTCCGACGAGCCGCGCTCGGCCACTGTCACCGCGCTCGAAAATACGACCGTCGCCGTTATCAGCGAGGCCGAGCTCAAGCAGCGCATTGTCGGCATGCATGACGAGGCGATTACGTCCCTGATCGACGTTCTGATCGACCGTCTCAAAAGCGCGAACAAAGGGCAGGCAAAATATTATAAAAACCTCGCCGATTACCAGGGCAGGATTATGGGCATCGTCAACCGCATCGAAGACGGCTTCGACGATGCGCGTCTCGAGGACCTCAAGGAAGAGATAGAACCGCTGCTGGACGCGATGGAGCGGGCGCTGGACAAGTATTCGTAAATAGTTGCGAGTTGCGAGAAACGAGAAGCGAGTTACGAGAGCCCCTCACCCAATCTCGGCTATCGCTTTTCATTTTTGAAAAGCAAAGCCTCGCTACCCTCTCCCGAGGGAGAGGGATTCGGGGGGCTTGCTTTTTTCCCCTTCTCCCTTGGGAGAGGGAGGGGCCCGGCGCAGCGCGACCGTGCGTAGACGGGAGGGTGAGGGGAAACTCGCTTCTCGCTTCTCGATTCTCGTTTCTCGCTTCTCGCTTCTGAAGCTACGCCGCCTGTTTTAACTGCTCCTCCACAAGCGCCTTGATGCCGGGATAGTCCGCCTTGCCTGTTCCAAGGACGGGGATCTGATCCACCGTGATCGCCTGCGCGGGCACGGCGAGCGGCGTGATCCCGTTGTCTTTCGCGTATGCGCTTAACGCGTCGCGGTTCGGGTCTTCCTTCGTGGTGACGAGGATGAGTTTTTCGCCCTTGCGTTCGTCGGGCATATTGACGACGGCGTGTTCGGCGTCGGGCCAGACGGCCTGCGCCATGGCCTCGGACGTGGCGAGCGAGACCATTTCGCCCGCGATCTTGGCGAAGCGCTTGGCGCGGCCCTTGATGGCGACGAATCCTTCCGCGTCGACGGCGACGATATCGCCCGTATCGTGCCAGCCTTCCTCCGGCGGCTGGAGAACGCCCGGGTTGTCGGCGAGCAGATAGCCGAGCATGACGTTCGGCCCGCGCAAATAAAGCCGTCCGCCCTCGTCGACGCCCTCCATCTTCTCGATCGCATGTTCAAGACCGGGCAGGAACCGTCCGACCGTTCCCGGCTTTTGCTGCATCGGGGAATTGACGGCGATGACGGGCGCGGTTTCCGTGACGCCATAGCCCTCGAGGATGCGCACGCCATAGCGTTCCATATAGGTCTTGCGGGTTTCCTCGCGGACTTTCTCTGCGCCGGCGAAAATATAGCGCATGCGGTAAAAGTCATACGGATCGGCCATTTTCGCGTAGCCCGTTAAGAAAGTGTCCGTGCCGAACATGATCGTGGCGTTCGAGTAATAGACAAGCTCCGGCACGATTCTGTAGTGCAGCGGACTGGGATACAAAAACGTTTTCACGCCGGAGAGAACAGGCAGCAGCGTTCCGCCCGTCAGGCCAAAGGAATGGAACATCGGCAGGCAGTTAAAGACGATATCCTGCCGGTTGAAATCGACGCGGGCCGTGAGCTGCACGACGTTGGTCATGATGTTTTCGTGGCTCAGCACGACGCCCTTGGGCAGGCCTTCCGAGCCGGAAGTGAACAGGACCACGGCAGGGTCGCCGTGCCTGACCGCGTGGCTTCTATGTTCGCTCTCAATGCGGAAACGCGCGAACAGCGCGCCGATCTTGTCGGTTATCTTAAGGTTTTTTCGGATGTCTTCGAGGTAAATCACTTCCGCATGCTTGCGCATTTCCTCTTCGAGATTTTGCAGGCGGCCCTGTTCAATAAATCGCCGCGAGGTCAGCACGGTTTTGACTTTCGCGGTTTTGAGCGCGGAGGCGATGGCGTGTTCGCCTGCGGAAAAATTCAGCATCGCCGGAACGCGTCCGATCATCTGCAAAGCAAAGAACGTCATAAGCGCGCCGTTCGAATTGGGCAGCATCACGCCGACATTTTCCGCGCGTTCGGTCATGCTCTTAAAGACATTGCCGAGTACATAGCAGCCCTGAAGCAGCTTGTTGAACTTCATCGGCTTGCGGTCCTGATCCTCGGCGATAACGGCGTCGCCGCCATTGACGTGCTTCGCCTTCAGCAGCGCTTCGAACAAAGTCTGCTTGCGGTCGCCGGTGATGAACATCATGTCTTCCATCAGATCGTAAAGCTGGCGGCCTGCGGCGGCGCGGCGCTTGCGTCCTTTAAGCTCTTCGTCGATCTTGAACTTGCGCGGCTCAAGGATCGTCATGGTGATTTTCGGGAAGTTGTGCTTGGGCACCTTGCCCTTGAGGCGCGCGAAAGGCGTATGCTGCACGCCGTCCAGACGCACGGGCAGGACGTAGGCGTCCGTCTTGTCGGCCACCATGCCGGGCCCGTCATAAACCTTCATCAGCGCGCCGGTCTCGGTCAGACGCCCTTCCGGAAAGATGACGACGTGCTTGTCCTCGGCGACTTTTTTGATCAGGCTTTTCATCGAGAACGGGTTGGCCGGGTTGAGCGGAAACGCGTCGACGAGCTTTAAAAACGGCCTGACCCACCACCATTCGGCGACGTCGCTGCTGACCGCGAACATGGGCTTGCCGGGCAGATAGGCCGCGAGGATCGGCGCGTCTAAAAAAGAAACGTGATTGACGACGATGACGGCGCGCGGCCCCGCCTTTTCAATGTTTTCCTGCCCGCGCACCTCGACGTTATAGAGCAGCTTGAACAGCGCCTGCATAAAGCTTTTGAGCAAGTAATCGGGCAAAAGCGCGCAGATATAGATCGCAACGAACGCGTTGGCGATGGCGAGCGCGAGAAAGATTTCCCGGATCTCCCAGCCTGTGAGGATTAAAAAAGCCGAGATCGCGCTGGAGACGGCAATGAAACAGGCGTTGATAATCGCGCTGCCCGCCAGAATGCGCGCGCGGTTTTCGTCTTTTGTGTATTTCTGGATAATTGCGTTGAGCGGAACGACGAACAGGCCGCCGCACAGCGCGATCATGAAGACGTCGAGCATCACGCGCCAGTGCGCAAACTCGGTTAAGAACGCGCCAAGACCGATCAGTTCTTCCCCGCCCGCGTTCAGCGCGTTCCCGGCGAAATAGAGATGCACGCCGAAGAGCGTAATCCCGAGCGCGGCGAGCGGGACGTAGACGGCCTCGACCCGGCCTTTCAAAAGCTTTTCGTTCAAAAGCCCGCCGACGCCGATCCCGACCGAAAACAGCGCGAGAAAGAGCGCGAGCACATGCTCGTTCGCGCCCAGCGTTTCTTGGGTGTAATTGGGCATCTGCGCGAGGAACACGCCGCCCAGAAAGTAAAACCAGGCCACGCCCAAAATCGCCTGCACGATGCCGCGCTTTTGCGCAAACGCCGTTTTGAGAATGGATATGGTTTCCGTGAGCGGGTTTTTGTTGAGTTCGAAAGAGGGCGCTTTCACCGGGGCGTAAGGGATGCGCCGCGCCGCCCAGTAGCCAAATCCCGCCGCGAGCAGGATCACGGCGGCGACGATTTTCTCGCCGCCCGCCACGGTGATCATCACCGCGCCCGCAATGGTGCCGATCAGGATTGCGAGAAACGTGCCGGTATTCAGCATGGCGTTGCCGCCGATCAACTCTTCGCTTTTCAAGTGCTGCGGTAAAATGGAATATTTACTCGGCCCGAAAAAGGCCGATTGGCACCCCAGCAAAAACAGCGCGACGAAAGACAGGAAAACCGAATGCGTCAGAAGCGCAATCGCCCCTAAAACGGCGATGCCGATCTCCGCGAGCTTGACGATGCGGATCACCGCGTCCTTGGGGTATTTGTCGGCGAGCTGCCCGCCCATCGCGGAAAACAGGATAAAGGGCAGGATGAACACGCCCGCCGCCAACGTCACCAGAACCTGCGCGTTGTCGCCGCCGCTGGCGCCCGCGCCAAAGAGCAGCATGACCGCAAGCGCGTTCTTGAACAGGTTATCGTGAAACGCGCCCAGGAACTGCGCCCCGAAGAGCGGCGCGAACCGGCGGTCTTTTAATAAAGCAAACTGGTTGTTTTTCATTCTTTTCGGCCCTTTTGCTGTCCGTCCTTTTTTTACCGCGAATGAACGCGAATGCACACGAATAACGCGCCGAAGGCGCAAATATAATTTCACTGCAAAGACATAGAGAGCGCCGGCGATTATCGAGCGCGAAGTTTCGAAGAAGCGAAGAAATCTTCGGAGCTTCGGGCCTTCGCGTTTAAATAAAACCCCTTCCGTGAACGCCGCATCTCTGTAGCTTTAATTTCCTTTTACTTAAAAACCCCTTGCTCCAGAAAATGTTCAATCTGATCGTGCACGCCTTTATGCCATGAAATGAAGCTGTGCGTCACGGGCCGCGTAATATGGTCTTTCATGCCGGGGAGTTTCGTGCGCTCGACCGCCACGCGCCCGTCATGTTCTCCGTCGAACAGCATGTTGGCGATAACGTAAGGCCAGCCAAGGCTTCCGGCGATAATGCCGAGCTCGTAATACGGTTCGTCCTTCGGCGTGTTTTCCTGAACTTCCGTGGTCAGCTCCTGCCCGGCCTTGCCGAACACCCAGCGATAGGGCGGAATGTTTTTGAGGAAATTCGCGACTTCGCTGCCCTGATGCGGCGGGGCGAGCATCACGACCCGGCCCAGTTTTGCCGCCGGAATCTCGTCCCGGTATTTTTCGAGATAGCGCCGCGTCACCAGCCCGCCGAGCGAATGCGTGACGAAATGGACGCGGCTCTCATTTTCCCAAACCTGACGCTTTTCCAGCGCATCGCGCAGAACGTCGGCGTTGCCGTCGATATCCTTGAACTGCGAGGGATAGGTCACGCTGATGATTTTATAGCCGCGTTTTTTGAGCGCGAGATGCGCCATGCCCATATGCACGCTCACATGCCCGATCCCGTGGAGCAGGACAATGGTTTCGTTTTTACTTTTGACGCCGTGTTCGTCCGTCATGCCGCCATCCGCCCTCGCCGGAATTATCAGGGCCATTACGGCCAAGCATATCATAACGCCTTTCATCGCGGATCAATACGTCATATTTCGCCGGGAAGTTCAAGATTATTGGCGCCGGAGATTATCGCGTAACAGGCGCGGCGCATGCCGGGGCGGCATTTTTTCCTTTATTGCGGGACGTGTTTTTGATTAATCTCTCTCATGCGTGTTCAAACCAGAAGGAAAAGATGAATGTCTGAAAAGCCGGGGCTGATGGAAAGACTGGATCAGGGGCCCGTGATCTGCGCCGAAGGATTTTTGTTCGAGCTGGAAAAGCGCGGATACTTGACCGCCGGGGAATTCGTGCCCGAAGTGGCGCTCGAACACCCCGAGGCGCTGAAGGCGCTGCACCGGGATTTTCAGCGCGCAGGCTCCGACGTCGTCGAGGCCTTCACCTATAACGGCCACCGCGAGAAGATGCGCGTGATCGGCAAGGAAGATCTGCTGGAGCCGCTGAACCGCGCCGCGCTGCGCATCGCAAAGGAAGTCGCCGACAACAATCCTTCCGGCGTTCCCGACTTAATGGCCGGGAATATTTCCAACACCAATATCTGGGACCCGGACGACCCGGAAAAGCAAAAGGAAGTCCGCGGCATGTTCGATGAAATGTGCGGCTGGGCCATTGAAGAGGGCGCGGATATCCTCGTCGGCGAGACGTTTTATTATACGGGCGAGGCCCTGTGCGCGCTCGAGGTGATGAAACAGCATAAAGTCCCGGCCGTCGTCACCATCGCGATGATGGGCGAGAACAAGATGCGCGACGGGGACACGGCCGTTGAGGCCTGCCAGAAGCTTGAGCAGGCCGGGGCCGACGTCGTCGGCATGAACTGTTTCCGCGGGCCCGTGACGATGATGCCCTATTTGCGGGAAATCCGCGCCGCGGTCAAATGCCATATGGCGGCGCTGCCAGTGCCTTACCGGACGACGCCGGAGCACCCGACATTCTTTAACCTGCCGGACGAGCATGGATGCACCTGTCCGTCCCCGCACGGCCGCACGTTCCCGACCGCGCTTGATCCGCTGCTGATGAACCGGTACGAGATCGGCCAGTGGGCGAAGGAAGCCTATGCGCTGGGCGTTAATTACCTGGGCGTGTGCTGCGGCAACAACCCGATGCTGAACCGCGAGGTCGCCGAAGCCGTGGGCAAAACCACCGAAGCCAGCCGTTTTTCCGAGCGCATGGAAAACCATTTCATGTACGGCAAAAACGAACGCCTGCCCGAACATATCAAGGCCTATGGCGAGAAGGCTTAGTTGCGCGCAGGCGGCGGGAGCGCCTCGCCGCCGCCTGTCCCCATATGATTTGATTGCAGGCTTTGGGTCAGTCTTTAGTTCTTGCGCGAATACAATCTTCCCTCTCCTTGATTTTTATCGGCGCGTTTGGAGCGATAAAGAACAGGCGGAGATTGTTTTATAAAACGCCAAACGCTCTATATACGCTGAGAGTCATGACTGTCCGGCGTACTGCCGCCTGTTTTTTTGAAAAAATTTTGAACCTTTTGAAATCCTCCCGCGACTGATCAGTATCGGCGGCGTTGTGCCGCCAGATAAAACAGGTTACAAACAAGCTTTTTATAGGAGATACAAAAATGAAACTCGTACATTCACTTATGATCGGCGCGGGCGTTCTGGCAATCGGAGCAGGCCCGTTGGCAAAAAGCGCCTGTGCGAATTCCGGTTTCGGTCCGCAGGTCGAGCGCGTTGACCTTAAGGAAAAGGGAGGCATCCATATAGATGTGCTTCTGAAGAACGTTTCAAATAACAAGCATGTCAATGCGGTCAACATCCAGCCGACAAAGAGCGCGATGGAGCTGCCGCTTGACGGTTTTGTGAAATGCGCCAAGGACAAGGGCACGGATTTTATCGGGGCGAAGGCTTATTTCGGCACGGTCGGTTTGCAAAACGGGCAGATTGTCGAGTCGGCCGTCCTGCACAGCGCGGATTATAATCCGAGCTTTACGACCTGGCAGGGCGTTGGAAAAGGCCAGTGGGTTGATGAGTCCGGTAACCATGAACCGTTCGTGGTGCCGCTCGCAGCCGTCAAGAACGGTCATCCGGCCCTGCGCTTTGACCCGGTTGCCGAGCTTGATAAAAAGCTCCAGCAGCACCTCTCGGAAGGTAAAAGCAAGACCGAATTTTATCAGAATGAGCAGATGATTACGGTTAAGCGGCCGATATCTCTGTCCGGCACATGCCGGGACGCGGCTGAGTCTTCAGGACTTGGCAAGCAACCGAATACTGGAAATGTCATCAGTTCCGGCTACCGGACGATTATGGCGAGCCTGACGATCCGCTATGAGGGAGACCCGGCGATCAACGAAACGCCTGTCCTGAACGCGCAAATGGCGAACAATCCGAACCAGATCGGCAACAACTTCCCGATCCAGCTCGATAGCGCCAGTTTCCAGCCGAACATCCCGCATTACACAGGGAAATGCGTACCAGAGCAGAACCGGAACATCCGGATCAATTTCCAGTTCAGCGGCAATGGGGACGGTCTTCTGGATCTGCGCGTTGTTCCGGACAGCAGCAACGTCTACGGCACGACGCCCGGGCCATACGCGAACTTCAGCAGCCTTCCGGTGAACGCGAAAGCGACCAAGCACATTGATTTCGCTTTCCCGCTGATCCAGATCCTCTCGCAGGACCAGTACGCCTACATGGCGGCTTCCAGCAACAAAACCTGGAGCCACAATATGAGGCTGGAAGGCCGTTTCAAGAAGGACGGCGGCGAGTGGAGCCAGTGGGAAGAGCTGGACACGGCAGTGTTCAAGCACCGCTGCACGCCGCAGGTCAATGTCCAGATGGGCGGCAATGGCGGCAAGATCGGCTTTGACAACGGCAATGGCGGAAACGGCGAAACGCCCAAGCTTAAAGTTGCGCCCGGCGCCGGGAATAATTACGCAAAGCCGCAAATGCAGCTTCAGATGAATCAGGGCGGCGGCGATCCGAAGCCCGAGCTTCAGATCAACAAGAATGAAGCCCCTGAAGCCGGCCTTATCCTTCCCGCCGTTCAAAAATCCCGCGAAGCCGCGCGCTAATTCTCTTGCCAAATGAACGGCTTGGCGTATAGTAAAACAACCACTGCAGGACCGGGAAACCGGCCCTGCAGATTTTTTGACGGATTTCATAGATGAAGAAATTTTCCAGCTGTTTTCCAGCCGCGCTCCTTTCTCTTGCCGTCTTCGGCGCCTCCGCCACGCACGCCGCAGAGTGGAGCGCAGGCTTTGTCCCTCCGGCGGCTCCCGGGGAGTCCATGCGCATTGACCTCCCCGATGATCTCGACATCATGACCTTGACGACGCTCGGGGTAGAGCTGAACGGAACCGATATCACGGCGATGCTGTCTCTGGACGGCTCGGACTTTGTTTATACGCCCGTTCAACCGCTCAGGAAGGGAGACAACACGGTCCGACTTGTCGATCTCGGCAGCGGCGAGGAAAAAGGGCTCTGGACCTTTACGGTTGACGGCGAGCTGTCTGAGGCCGCCGCTCTGACCGGATCGCCCGATGCGGCGCAAATCGCAAGGGCGGAGAGCTGGCTGCGCGGCGGCTCGGTCGATATCGACACATATACCGAGTACAGCAACCGCATCGCCGATCATAACCTGACGAACGCCCCTGATCACAGCATAGCCAGCGGCGCGGGCGACATGCGCGGAGAGATAGAGGGGGAGCGCTGGGATGTCCGCGCCCGCGGCAATTATCTCCTGCAAACCGAGCCGCGCCTGCGCCTGACGGGCAATACGTGGGATGTGGGCGAGTATGACGTAACCGCCAGCTACAGGGGCGATATCGCCAAGGGCGGCGTAACGGTCGGCCATCATGATCTCGGCGTGAACAGCCTGCTGATGTCGAACTTCTACCGCCGCGGCGCGTCTGCGCGGCTGGGCGCGAAAGACGACGAGATCGCCGTGACGGGCTTTTCTTTCCGTCCCGAGAGCGCATCGGGCGCGCGCAACATAACCGGCCTCAACGATCAGGACAGCCGCATTGACGGCGGGATGCTGCGCGCGGCGCCCGGCGGGCTGGAGATTACCGGGCTTTATTACGACGGGTCGGGCGGCGACGGCGGCCTTGGCGTTGCCGGTACGAGCTCTGTCTCCGAAGGGTTCGGCTGGGCCGCGATCGTCGAGAAGTCTCTTGCGGACGAGCGTATTAAAATGCGCGGCGAATACGCGCAAAGCTCATATGACGAGGATGGCGGCGCGGCCGCTTTCGCTAGCGAGACGGGCGACGCCATGTCGTTTTTGCTGGAAGTGCGGCCCTTGCGCGAGAGCCCCGTTTTTCTCGACAAACCTGCGGACCTCAATTTCGGTCTGAGCTATCAGAGGATCGACACCTTCTTCGAAAGTCTCGCCAATCAGGGGCTTGCGGCCGACCGTGAAGCGTTCCGGTTTTTCACGAACGCCTACTGGGGGGCTCTCTCGGCCAATCTCGACCTGTCTTCGGAGACAAACAACGTCGACGATTTGCGCAGCCTGCCGACGGACAGATTGCGTACGGCCGCGCTGAATCTGGCGTACAGCTTCAATACGCAGACGGGACGTCTGTCATGGCTCGGCAGCCCGTATTTGAGCTTTGCCGGGTTTGTGTCCGACCTAGAGCGCGTCAAAACGCCCGGCGGCTATGACGGCCCGGATACGAACGCAATGAGCGACTCGTTAAGCTTCGGCGGGGGTTCGTCCTATGAGAAATGGTACTGGTCGGCTTCGCATACGCTCTCGCAATATGAAGATCACGCCAACAACGCCAGCGACACGGTGAATAATTTCACAACGCTTGGCGCGGGCTGGATGATCGATCCGCGCTGGAACGTCAACGGCGGCCTGTCCTTCGGGACGTTTCGCGACGAGGACAACAGCGTGGCGACCTATGACACAAATTTGAATCTCGGTCTTGACGCCGTGCTGATCGAGGACAGGCTGGATTTAAATTTCGATTATAATTTGAACCTTGCAGGCGGAAGCGGCGACATACCAGACAGGCATATTGTCAATAGCGAGGTGGCGTATACGATTACGCCGCCAAGCCGGAACCGTCCGGGGATGGCGCTGGCCATTCGCGGATCAATGGGGGATACCGATGGAAGCAGTAATGGAATTCAGGATGAAACAATTTACCAGGTCTTTACCGTCCTGCGCGTCACGGCCCCGTTCGGCTTTGATTTTTAGGCTGGCTTTGGCGCTGTTGGTCGTGGCCGGGCTTGCGCCGCAAAACGCGCGGGCCGACGTGAACAGCGTAACGCCGACCCCGGCGAGCGTCTCTTTGCCTTTTAGCGGAACGCAGGCGCAAACGGTCAGCCTGACCTGGCGGGTGGCCAGAACGCAACAGGTTGCCGGCCCTTCGGCGGTCACGACCTCTTCCCCGCAGGCGGAGCTCATAATTGACGGATCGCGCGCCGCCGTTCTGGGAAACGCGCTTACGCAAACGGGAGCTTCATTGATAAGGTTTCAGACCGAAACGCTGACGTTTCAGGAAACGCTATCGCTCAGCCCCGCTCTCATACGCAGGATATCAAAGGCGCCCGCAGGGACGGCTTTCATCCGCAGGAGCTTTAACGACACGCAGACGACCGCCAGCGGCGATGTGAGCCTGTTTATCTCGTCGAACAACGCCGGGGCCTTGACTGTCAACCGTATCGCCCTGTCCTTTGAAAATCAGGCGCGCACGGACGTGGTAAACATGGGCGACAGCATTCGCGCAGTCGCCGACGTGACATTTATCGGAAACGGCCTTTTGCGCGGCGAGTGGCGTCTTGTCGATCCTACGGCCTCGCTCGGCTCGGGCAGGGGACGCGTTCTGCACGCCGTGCGTCAGCAGCTGGTCAGTTCCGGCGAGGGTCGCCAGCGCATCGTCAGCCCGCCTTTGCCGACCGATCTGAACGGCCTTTATCTCCTGTCTTTCTCCGTACAGGACACCACGGCGGGATTTGAGATACCGGTCCTGCGCTACTTTGTTCTGGAAGGCGGCGCGGATACGAAAGCGCTGGAGATGACCGCGCTGACCCCGACCGACGGCGCCTATGTTCTCCCGGAAACGGCCTTCTCATGGCTGCCGCTTGCGTCGGCGCAGGCTTACGAGGTGGAGATTCTCGGCAAGGGCGCGGATGAAAAAGTGACGTCGAAGCTCGTGCCCGCCGAAGAGACGAAACTGACGCTTTCGGCGCTGAGTTTCGAGGATTTGCAGCCCGGAACCCTGTACGACTGGCGGGTGCGCGCGCTCGCGCAGGGGAAGGTCATCGGCCTGTCGCCCAAACGCACGCTCAAAACGCCGTAAGCCATGCCTCAAAGCGATATCGAGTTACTCAGACAAATCGGCCAGGGCAGCGAATCCGCCATGGCCGATTTTTACCGTCTGTACGAAAACCGCCTGTACAAATTTATCAAAACAAAATTGAACGATTCCTTCGAAGCCGCCGACATACTCAATGAGACCTTTCTTGAGGCGTGGCGGAAAGCCGGCACATTCAAGGGAGACTCGAAAGTATCAACCTGGCTTTTTGGAATTGCGTATTACAAGACGATGGACAGACACAGAAAGAAAAAGGCGCAGCTGATCGACGAAGACAATTTCCCGGAAATTGCCGACGAGTCGGAAAGCGCGCTCGCCTGTCTGCTGAGCGAGGAGCGCGGCGCGCACGTCAAGCGCTGCCTCGAAACGCTCAAGGAGGCTCACCGCGCCGTCATGCAGCTTTCTTTTTACGAAGACATGACGTATGGCGAGATCGCGGGGATTGTCGGCTGTCCGGAGAATACCGTCAAGACGCGCATGTTCCATGCCAAGGAAGCCATGAAGCATTGCCTTCAGGGAAGCATGGGGGAAAGAGCATGACCGAAGATATTCAGCAACTGTTGCCGTTCTACGTGAACGGGAGTCTGGAGGGCGATGAGAAGGCGCTCGTCGAAGCCGCGTTGAAAGAGAATCCGTCTTTGCAAGGCGAGGTCGCCTTTCTCGAAAAACTGCGCGACGAGGTGAAGGCTCAGGACGGCGAGCGTTCGCCCGGCGAGTTCGGCCTGAAACGCCTGCAAAAATCGATGGCTGAGGACAGGCTCAAAAACGACCCGATCGCCCGCGCGGAGAGCAAAATTCCCAAAGAGCAGAACAGGCTCTGGAAAGGCGTCGCGGCGGCGGCCTGCCTCATGCTGTTGCTTCAGAGCGCCGTCATATTCCGATCGGATCCGGGCGATCTGACGGCGGCGGGCGGGCCCGCCATGACGCGGACGGCGGGGCATATTATTGACGTGACGTTTGCGCCGACGGCGCGGGAAGAAAATATCCGCGCGCTTCTGCTGGGCGTTGAGGCGGTGATTGTCGACGGGCCGTCCGCGCTTGGCGTTTACAGGCTTTCCGTGCCGAAAGATCCGGAAGCGGCGCTCGAAAAACTGCGCGCGCACAAGAACCTTGTTGAATCGGCGGGCCTGTCCGGACGCCGGAACGCGGGGCCGTGATGCGTATTTTTTTAACGCTTCTTATTCTTTGCCTGTTTGCGGCGCATGGTCATGCGCAGGAGCGCGGCGCGCTTACCGGGCAACCCGCGCCGCAGCGCGAGCGCTTACCTCAACGCGCGGATGCGCCAGGCGCGCAAGCGCCCGTCCGGGGTATGCAGGCGGAACAAAAAGAAAAAGCGCCGGACTTTAATCCGCGCAACGCTCTGCAAGCGCATGGCGCAACGAACGCGCTTGAGCGCGAGATCCTGATCTTTACCGGTCGCGGCGCCCGCGCGGAGGCGCTTTCAGAGCTGAACGCGCGGGGTCTTGACCTTATCGAGGAGTTTGATCTGGACGCTTTGGGCGGCGCGCTATTCGTTACGAGGGGCTCCCCCGCTATTCTGCAAAGCCTGCGCAATGCCTTGCCGGACGCCGAAGTAGACTGGAACGACGATTTATCGGCCTCCGCCGGGCCGAGACTGTACGCCAAAGATAAAATCGACTGGCCTGCGGGCGGGGCGTGCCTGAAAGGCGCGCTTAAAATACCGATCGGCCTCATTGACGGACGCATAGACCGCGCGCACCCGGCTTTCGCCGGGCAGGTTATATTGGAGAAGAGCTTTCTGGACGAAGGCCGGGCGGATGCGCGCCACGCTACGGCGATTGCTTCGATCCTGGTCGGCAACGCGCCGGAACAGGGCTTTGACGGTCTTTTAACGGGCGCGAAACTGTATAGCGCCATCGCCCTTCGGAACGCGCCAAATGACAGCAGGCTTGCAAGCATAGAAGCCACGTTGCGCGGTCTGAACTGGCTGATGCGCGAAGACGTGCGCCTGATCAACGTGTCCTTGGCCGGGAAGAAAAACCGCGTTCTTGTGCGCGCGTTTGAAAAATCTCTGGTGCGCGGGACGCTTGTTTTCGCCGCGGCGGGCAATAACGGGCCGGTCGCACCGCCCGCATATCCTGCCGCGATTGCGGGCGTTTTCGCCGTCACGGCGACGGATGCGCTTGGCCGCCCTTATAAACATGCCAATACGGGAGACTACATAGATTTTTCCGCGCCGGGCGTTGATATCTGGGCCGCCGCGCCCGGCGGCGAGGGCGCGTATCATTCCGGCACGTCCTTCGCCGCGCCCTATGCGCTTGCCGCCGTGGCCCTTCAGCTTTCAAAGAATCCGAACCTGTCCGCCGCCATGGTTGCGAGAATATTTGAAGATCATAAAAATATTTCGGCCTGGTGTCCTTAGAAAAACTGCAGTTATTGGCAATCTGCGCGATTAACCGTTGGTAGTTACATTCGCTATAAGTTGTCTGACTTTTTTAGATGATAAACAGATTATTTGCTATCCGCTATAGCGCTTTATAGTGGATTGAATAATTAATGCGCCATCCGCTCTGGCTTCTCACACTACCGGACTCTGCATCAGAACACATTGACGGGTAAGGGTTTTCGTGGG
>CAZCIB010000037.1:0-24162 GCA_964498755.1 uncultured Pseudobdellovibrionaceae bacterium
ACAGCGTTCATAGGGCTATGGCCTATCGCAAACCAAGGCTTTTCCCAGTCATTAGGGTTTACCGTCTCGAGTTGTGATAGAATTTGTTCTGTTACGATGTTATATACTGAATTAGCCATGATCATTTCTCCTAGTTGTGATCTGTGGTTAGAGAGGCCCGGGATTGCACTCCCGGGCTTTTCGCATTTAAGCCGCATAAAGCGTTTGATCGAATGCGAGAGCCATTTGCATCTCGACAAGCTCCATAGCCGTCTCAATGCTTGACCGTTGGTGAATACGGCTATTGAACCTGACATTCCAGACATGGGACTCAGGGTTATACCAGATGTTGATTGTCATGATTTTGATCTCCTAGTTTTCGATGTTAAAGCCGTTGCACCGGCTATAACTCCATTCTATAACGCCCGGGTACCCTAATGTCAAGATATTTATTCATCATGAACATAAAAACATTCATCATGAACATATAAGCGCACATTTGAACCAATCACAAGCCTAAGCCTAAAAGCCAAATCAACAAGCGAATAATTTTGATATTCAAAAACGCAATAGACGTTTATTTGTTCACCATGAACATACCCTTCCTGTAAGTCATTGATCTACCGTGTGTGCGTTGACAACCTAAGCGACATTTGGCTAAAAAAGGGGAAGGAGGGGATTAAAGAGGAGCGTCTGCTCCGACATGAGCCTTAATTAATTCCTGTACGTTGTTCCTATACACCTTTAAGCCCTATCCTCTCAGTATGCCTAAACCTCCCGCCACAGGACAGCGAGTAAGACCCATTAGAACAGCCAAAGACCCCTCTAAGGTCCGTATTTCAAGCGCCGTTCGTACCGCTATCCATGAAATGATCCATAACGCCCGGACACGCTCTCAAGCCGCTGAAATCGCCGGCATTAAAGATGATACGCTTTACCGCGCTTTATGCAAACCGGAAGTCATGGGGTATAAGAACGAGGTTTTGCGCGCGTTTCGGGAGAGTCTGGCTGAAAAAAGCTTGGTTCGTACTGACCTTCTGGCCGATACAGCGATTAAAGAGACTGTACGCCTGCAAGCGAATAAGGTATTGCTTGACCAAGACCTGCGCTTCGCCCCGAAAGCACAAGTAAATCATACACATAGCGGCGAGATTAAGTTTACTCCCGGCTATGTAATTGACTTAACCGATAGCGACCAACTGAATTCTAATGAGCTGATCGAAGGTGAGATTGTAAAGCAAATTCAAGAAGATGATTGATATTGTCTGTACTTTCCTGATTGCAGACAAATGCGAATTTTCCAGAGAAAACAAGCCTCAGAAACCGACCGGCCCCAAAAAAACGCGCGCCAATCTGTATATCAGGGTCCACCGCGCACGTTTCAAAAATTTTTCCCCATTGCGATATTTTTCTGGTGCGTTGATCGAGTAGCCTGGGCGGTGCGAAGCTTTGGCTATGTCGACAGAGGGAAATCAGGGTTTATCGGTTTTTCGTCCTGATGGCGCGGTTCTTCGGGATTTCATCCGGTGTGACGCGCATGTACAGCTGATTATGGGGCCTTGGGGTAGCGGGAAGACGGCTGGCTGTTGCGTTGGGAAGATATGGAAGTATGCGACGCAGCAGGCTCCGGATATTTATGGCCGTCGCCGGACGCGCTGGTTCATTGTCCGGAATACGTATACTGATCTGAAGAACACGACGTTGAACACGTGGAAGGAGTGGTTTCCGGAGAGATGGCCGGAGAATCATCCTGCGGCGGGTCAGATAGCGTTTGGCGAGATAACGATGTCGAGGCCTTTTCGCCAGATGATTTCTGTCGGGGATGTCGAGTGTGAAGTTTTGTTTCTTGCGCTTGACGACGAGGAAGATCGGAAGAAGCTTCTTTCGCTTGAGTGTACGGGTTTTTATTTTAACGAGTTCCGTGAGATCGAGCGGGGAATTATCGACGATGCGACAGGCCGGACAGGTCGTTTTCCGTCGCAGAAGGATAAGCCTGATAATGTTCCGAAAGAGGAATGGCCGTCCTGGCATGGGGTGATCGGGGATACGAACGCCCCGCATGAAGAGCACTGGTTCCCGATTATGGCGGGTGATGTGCCGATGCCGGATCATTTTACCGAAGAAGATATCGAGGCGCACAAGAAGCCGGATACCTGGGAGTTCTTCTTTCAGCCTGCCGGGATGCTGCGGGTTTATGACGATAACGGGAAGATGACCGGGTATAAGAGCAACCCGCTTGCCGAGAACAGGAAATATCTCCCGCATAACTATTACGAGAATATGATCAAGGGAAAGAAGCCCTCGTGGGTTTCGATCAATATCCTGAACGAGTATGGAAAGCTTGTTGAGGGAAAGCCTGTTTTCGAGACGTTCCGGGAAGATGTCCATGTTTCGAAAGAGCCGTTGCCTGTCAGTGAAGGCGAGGTCGTCTATGTCGGGATTGACTTCGGGCGAACGCCTGCGGCGGTGTTCGGCCAGTGTGTCGGGGGGCAGTGGCGGATTCTCCATGAGCTGTTGGCGTATAACATGGGAGCTGACCGGTTTGCGCCGCTGCTGAGGAAAGAACTTTCTGCGCGGTTCCCGGGCTGTACCTTTGCGCTGTACGGGGATCCTGCGGGCGATGAGCAGGGCCAGAGCTCGGACGATACGCCTTACAGGATTTTCCGGGCGAACGGTTTGCGCGTCCTGCCTGCGTACCAGAACAATAAGCTGGGCTTGAGGCTCGGGGCTGTTGAAAGCTGCCTTGGACGCTCGAATACCTGGAACACAGGCCCCGGCTTCCTGATCGACCCGTCCTGCAAGACTGTGATCGCGGCGATGAATGGCGGCTATCAGTGCAAGCGGATACGGGCGTCAGGAGTGGCGCGGTATTCTGAAGTGCCTGACAAGAACCAGTATTCCCACCCTGCCGACGCGCTCCAGTACATGCTTCTTGGAGCCGGAGAGGGTAAAGCCCTTTTGATGACGGCAGGAGGCTCAAGCAAGCCGATCCACAAGCCGAGAACGTCGAACGCGAATTCAAGGCGCCGCAGGAGAAGCAGGCGATGATCCCCTACTGGTATGTCGGATTCATGAACAGAAAGCCCGAGGATAAAGGCGCGTGGTTCTCGTTCCTGACGGATGACGAGTTCGCGCATGTCCTCTGCATGGGCTTTGATCCGCTCGCGAATACGTGGGTTGTCTATGATCCCTCTTATTTCGGCGTGTCGATAACGCTTCTTGCGGCAGATGACCCGATAGTGACGGCCTTGATCGAAGAGGTTCCGCGCTGGCTGAAGTGGAACGCTGAAAAAACCGAGCCTGTCAGGACGTTCGGGCTTACCTGGTGCGTGCCTGCCGTGTGCCGGGTGATCGGCGTTCGGTCCTGTGCGTTGCGACCAAGAGCTCTTTACCGTGATCTTGTGAGGAAAGGAGCAACGCCATGGGTAAGATGAATCCGTTTAGAAAGCCAAAACTTCCGCCGATGCCGGAGATTAAAATCCCGGAATTGCCTGAGCCGCCAAAGCCCGATCCCGAAATCGAGCGGCGTAAGAAGGAAGAGGCCGAGCGCGCGGAGGCTCAAAGGATAGCCGAAATTGAAAAGCGCCTGAGAAGTGAAACAGCCTTTTTTTCGAATTCGCGCGGCTCTGGCCGCGGCACCCTTCTGTCATCGGGGCGTAAAGGTTTCTCGCTTCGCTCTCTTCTCAGCGGGTGAACTGAATGAGCACAGCTATCGACCAGAACGTGAAAGAGGCGGAAAAGCGTCTTGAGCCTGCCCGTAAGGACAAGGACAAACATCGCAGCCGCCTCGATGACTATTACCAGTACGCGCTTCCCTGGCGTCACCAGATCGACCAGGAATATACCGATGATGATGTCGATAACATCTTCGACAGTACGGCGATGGATGCGGTTGCGGACTTTGCGGCTGACATGCTGGCGACCTTTACCCCGATTGAATTCGAGTGGATCGAGCCTGTTCCTAGCAAAGTCGAGCTGACGAAGAAAGACCGCCAGGTTCTTCAGCCGCAGATCGAAGCCTTTAACGAAGCGGTCTTTGCCGAGATCAGGCGTTCGAACTTCTCTGCCGAGGCCCTCGAATGCTATCAGGACCTGACGCACGGCACGATGGCGATCAACATCACAGATATCCACATCTCGAAGCCTGTGTTCTGCGAGTCTATTTCCGCCAATGACCTTCTGATCTATCGCGGCCCGTTTAAAGATATCGGCGTTCGCGGCTATGACATGATGTACGCGGCGGACCAGATACCCGCGCTCTGGCCGAAAGCCAAAGAAGACCGCGACCTGATGAAGATTGTCAACGACAGTCCTGCAAAAATGCTGAAAGTCACGCAGGTTGCATGGCGAGATTACTCGGACATCGGGACGGAGAAATGGTTTTTCCGTGCTTACGCTGACAAGAAGTTTCTGCTGGAAGATGCGAAGTTTACAGGTCAGGGCTCTTGCCCGATCACGGTCGCGCGCTGGATGACGGACAACACGACGACATGGGGAATCGGCCCCGGTTATCTGAAGCTGCCCGATATCAAAACAGCGAACACGCTCGTTGAACTCCTGCTCGAGAAGCTTGAGGAAGCCGTCGACCCGATGTGGAGCTTTGAAGATGACGGGGTTATGAACCTTGAAAACGATCTTCAGCCGGGGATGTGGATCCCGAGAGCTCCGGGTTCTGAAGTCCCTCAGCCGCTCGAAAGCCGCACAAACTTCGATGTCTCGTACTTCGACCGGGATGGCCTGCGCGAAAACATTCTGCGCGGGTTCTATCAGGACAAACCTTTGCAGCGCGGCAAGACGCCGCCAACGGCAACACAGTTTCTTGAAGAAGCAGCGGACGCGGCGCGTCGCCTTGGCGCGCCTGCCGGACGGCTTGTGTATGAATGGCAATTCGGTATTTACAACCGCTTTGCCTACATTCTCCAGCGTCGCGGAAAGCTGCCACAGGTCGAGTTGAACGGGGAGTTTATTTCGCTTGAAGCCAACTCGCCCCTGATCCGGGCGCAGCGTCAGGCCGAAGCTTTGCAGATGCAGCAATTCGTCTCTGTCCTGACCTCGATTGTCGGGCCTGAAATGGCTCAAGCCTCGATTGATCCGGTCGAAGCCGCCTACGCGCTGAAAGCCCTGTTCGGCATCAAGGCGGAAATCCTGACAAACAGGGAAGAGCTTGAAGCCCTTGTCGGCCAGATGAAGGCGATGATGGCGCAGGCCACGCAGCAAGCTATGGGACCACAGAATGCCTGATCCGCGTCTCGAACAAAAACGCCGGAAAGCCGAGCGCGAATCCTCGGAACCGAGCGAGATAGACCAGCTTTTCGCGACGGCTTTCGCCGGAGAGCGCGGGGAAAAACTACTCGATTACCTCTATGCGATCACGAAGGACAGGACCGTTTCACCTGCCGCAAATACCTGTGCGTTGCGGCACATGGAGGGGCAGCGGCATCTTGTAAGCACGATAGAGAACCACATCGCAAGAGGGCGAAAGCAAGATGCCAGACGGCTCCAATCCGAATCCAGGCGAAGGCGATCCCGGGACAAACACGCCCGAGAACACGACTGCGAACCGTCCGGAAATGCCGGATGGTTTGCCCGAATCTTTTTGGGACGCTGAAGCTGGTCAGGTCAAGACAGACGATCTGATCAAGAGCTACAGCGAACTCAATACTTTCAAAAGCGAATATGACAGCCGTTTCGCAAACCGTCCGGAAAGCCCGGACGCCTACGAAATCCGTCTTCCAGAAGATATTGAGCTGAGCGATGAGCAAAAAGCGCAGTTCGATCTTTCCGAGCTTAAAGACAATCCACTGATGAAGTCCGTTCTGAAGATCGTTCACGATGCAGGCGGCGATCAGTCGACGCTCGACGCGCTGATGGGCGAGGTCATCAAGGACGAAATGGCCTACCAGCAAGCCGCGACCGCTGAAGTTGAAAAGCATGCGAAAGAGGAAAAGGCGAAGCTTGGTCAAAACGCGGACGCGCGGATCGAAGCGATTAACGCTTTCCTGACCGGCAACCTTTCTGAAGAGCAGGTGGAAGCCCTGTCCGCTGTCGGAACTTCAGCCGCGGCAATCGAGGCGCTTGAAACCCTGATTTCAAAGATTTCAGACGCGGCCCCGAAGGGCGGCGGCGAACCCGGCGGCGTCATCACGCAGGCGCAGCTTACCGAAATGCAAAACGACCCGCGCTACTGGCGGGACAAGGACCCGGCCTTCATCAAGCAGGTGGAAGCCGGTTACGCAAAATTGTTCCCCGGAACGCAACAGAGAATCACCTAAAAGCCCAAAGGAGTCCCGTAAATGCCCACAACGATTGACCAGGCCTTTATCAAGCAGTACGAGAAGGACGTACATCTTGCGTATCAGCGCATGGGAAGCCTCCTTCGCGGAACAGTACGCACCATCAACAGCGTCGAAGGCTCGACGGCCCGTTTCCAGAAAGTCGGAACCGGCACGGCTGTCCAAAAAACCCGTCATGGCGATATCATCCCGATGAACGTCGAGCACAGCTATGTCGACGTGACGCTCGAGGACTGGTATGCAGGCGACTACATCGACCGCCTCGACCTGCTCAAGACGAACATCGACGAGCGCGATGTCATCGTGAAGAGCGGAGCCGCGGCTCTTGGTCGCCGGACAGACAAACTTATCATCGACCAGCTTTCGAGCACGACGAACTATGTCGGGGACTACTCGACGTCTTTCTCAAAGGCGCTTGCAAGCCAGGCGATTGAGATGATGAACGATAACAAGGTTCCGCAAAACGACCGCTTCGGCGCTCTGTCCCCGAACGCCTGGGAGCACTTCCTGAACATCACGGAAGTCAAGTCAAGCGAATATACCGGCGATATGTACCCCTGGCTGAAAGGCATGGAGTCGGTTCGCTGGCGGAACATTCAGTGGATCCCGTTCCCCGGTTCAGACGACGAATCCCTGCCGCTTGCCAGCACCGACAACCGCGATTGCTACATCTGGCAGATGACCGCTGTCGGCCACGCGATCGGTCAGGAAATCGTCTCGGACTTCGATTGGGAAGGACGCAAGGCCGCATGGTTCATCAACAATATGATGAGCATGGGCGGCGCACTGATCGACGGAAACGGCGTCATCGAAATCCGTGTCGACGACGATGCGGCGATCTCCTAACCCGGTTTGAAAGAGAAAGGAATTTGAACAATGGCAACACCTGATCCCGCAGCCCTGACCACCGGCTTTAAAACCGTCCTTGCGGGCGGCGCAGTCGGAACCGGTCCCGGAAACGTGCAGGCGCTTCACGCGCACTGGACGAACGACACGAAGGCCGAAGTTGAGACGGCTGGCTACTTCAACAACGTCTACGCGGCGTATGAAGGGGCTATCAAGGAAGGCGACGGCTTGCTCGTCTTCGGAGATATCGACGGAACGCCGTTTATGGCACAGTACATTTTCTCTGTCGTTGTCTCCGGCTCTGACGTTGAGCTTACCGAAGGGACGCTTGGCGGCGACGCCACGATTGCGGAAATTAACAATGTCGCGGACGTTTCCGGACGTGTTCAGGAACTGACGGCAACGGGCGCGGTAACGGCTGGAAAGCAGTCTGTCGAGCTCAACCACGCCTCTGTGGTTGTTGCCGCAACGATTGCCGACGCATCGAACCACCAAGGCCTGTTCATCGTCAAGAACACGAGCGCGAGCGGAACGGCTGCTCACACTCTGACGCTGACGAGCGGGACGTTCGACGGCACAAACAACGTCGCAACATTGAACGCGCCGAACGAAGCCCTTGTGGTCTATTTCGACTCAGCCGGTAATGGCACGATTATTGAGAACGTCGGATCGGTCGGTTTGTCATAGGTTTTTACCTCCTGTACTGGCGTAGGAAAAGGCCCCTTTCGAGGGGCCTTTTTTATGTGCGTTGCTGAGCCTTGCCTCATAGCGTCATCATCACAGCATGAGCACAAAGATTGAAATCGCGAACGCAGCCCTGACACGCACCGGAAACAGCCAGATCACGTCCTTTACGGATGGCTCTGTCGAGGCCGAAGTCACGGCAGCGAATTATGAGATCATTGTCGAGGAAGCTTTGGATGAATTTTTCTGGAGCTTTGCGACCGAAGAGAAAGCCCTGAACAAGCTGGTATGGACCTCGACAAACGAATGGTCATACCGCTATCAGGCCCCAAGCGACCTTCACGCGATCAAGCGGGTATTCCAAAACGGCAAGCCGGTCGAGTACGAAAAGAACGGAAACTACATCTACACGAACACGAACAACGCGAACACGGCTCTTTACATCGAATATGTTGTGCGCCGCGATGAAGCCTACTGGCCAGCCAAGTTTCGTTCCGCCGTCATCAAGCGTCTTGAGGCCTTGTACCTGCGCGCCCTCTCAGAAGACTACGACAAGGCCGAGCTGATGGACGATGACGCTGAAGTGGCAAGCCGCCGCGCCAAGAACAGGGACGCGAATAATAAAACCCCGAGACGACCGAAATCCTATCGCTTGACGAGTATCCGCCGTGCCTAGAAAAAAACTGCCAAAAGTGACCTTCGAGGCCGGGGAGCTCAGTCCCGAGTTCTACCGGCGCGAAGACACGCAGCAATATCAGCTCGGAGCGAAGGCGCTGAAGAATACGCGCCTGCTTGATGCCGGAGCTGCGACGCGCAGGCCGGGAAGCTGGCGAATTGCCGTTCCTGCTGTCGACGGAATCATCGTTCCTTTCTACTTCAACCAGGAACAAATTTACGTTCTTGTTTTTTCGAATACCCGGATGGATGCCTATCTCGAGGACGGGACCGCTGCCGGAAACCTGACCTCGGCGCCCTGGACAACGGCGATGCTGCCCGATCTCCGCTGGTATCAGGAAAAGGACACGGTTTTTCTTTATCACCGCGACCTGCCGACGCAGGTCATCAAGCGCACAGGAGCGTCAACGTGGAGCCGCGCCGCCTATGCGTTCGACGCGCAAGGGGATTCAGTCGTTCAGCCCTATTTCAAGTTTGAGCCTGCCGCGACGACGCTTCAGCCGGGAGCCGTCTCCGGCACGGGCGTCACGCTGACGGCAAGCCCCGGGTTTTTCGTCGCCGGTCATGTCGGTACGCGCTTTCGCTATCTTGGTCGGGAAATGGAAGTGACGGCTGTCACGAACGCTACGACGGCAACGGTCACGATCCGGGAAAAGCTTCCAGCCGCGCAGACATTGACGGTCGAGGACAGTGGGCTTTTTCAGGTCGGCCAGATTGTCGAGCATGATATCGACTCGGTCAAGGGCATTGTCACGGCGATCCCGACCGGCACGACGATCACGGTTATCCCGTCCGAGGGCATTCAGGCGTTTCAGCCATCCAACAATCTTGTCGGCCCGGATGGCAGTTCGGCCATTACTGGAACGGCGAGCGCAACGCTTCCGGCCCTGACGAATTGGGACGAGCAGGTATTTTCATCCGTTCGCGGATATCCAGGCGTCGGGACTATTCACCGGAACCGCAAGGTCTTTGCCGATCATCCGATAATTCCCGGCTACGTGATGATGAGCAAAATCGGCCAGTATTATAACTTCGACCTTGGAAGCGCAGCTGATGCGGATGCGATTTTCGAGCCTGTCGGTGATGGCAGCGTCGAAAAGGTCACTGATCTTGTTTCGGCAGAAAGCCTGCTTTTGACGACGAGCGCAGGGTCATACTACATAGCCGAGCGGATCGGACAGCCCTTTACGCCGACGAACTTCATACCGCGCCGGATTGATACCTATTCGGCAGGGACAGGCGCAAGAGCTGGCCTGTTTGCCGAGAACATCTATTTCCCTCACGCGAACGGCAAGGCGATCATCGAGCTCAGCCCGACCGGCGATATTGAAAGGCCGTGGGGGTCCCGTAACATCGCGCTCACCAGTCCGCACCTGATCAAGACGCCGGTCAGTACAGGATTTGCAGAAGAGTTTCAAAGCGAGCCCGAACGATACGGGTTTTTCGTCAATAATGACGGAACGCTTGCCGTGCTCCATGCGATCACCGATGCCTCTAAACTCGGCTTTGTGCCGTGGGAGACAGACGGGGAATACAAGTCAATCGGTTGCGTCGGCAATCGTGTCTTTGCCCTGGTCGAGCGCACGATTTACAGCTCTACGGTCTACTGGCTCGAGGTCTTCGATGTCGATGTCAGGCTTGACGGCGCGGTTGAATTTACGAACGCGACGGACACGATCAGCGGGTTCAACAACGAAACCGTCAGGGTTACGGCGGATAATTACGATTTCGGGGATGTAACGGTCGGGGCGGCTGGCGCGATTTCGGTCGATACTGAATATGATGGACCGTTTGAGGCCGGTATTTTCTACAGCCCGACTATCGAGCCGATGACGCCTGCTTTTGTCGGTCAGGACGTAAACGAGGCGGCGGCTGAGATCAAGCGGATTGTTGCGATCTATAGCCATGTTTTGAATACGGGGCGGTATTTCGTCAATGGGGTTCCGAACACATCCTATCGCGGCGGGGATGATTTCAGCGCCGCGCCTCCGCTGAGAACAGAAATCAGGAAGTCGCGCACACTTGGCCGGACGCGCGAGCCGACTGCGATCATCACGCAGGAGCAGGCTGTTCCGCTGACTGTCACCGGCATAACGCACGAGGTAATTTACTGATGCAGACCGTCGCCGTTGTTGCCACTGTTGCCAAAGGATTTGCCGAAGCGAAGGCCGCTCAGATGGCCGCGCAGGAGCAGGCAAGGAGCATTATGTTCCAGACTGCCCAGGCTTCCGCGAACCTGCAAATGCAGGCCCGTCAGGAGCAGATACAGGCGCAGACCTACGAGCTCGAACAGAAACAGCTTCGCATTCAGGAGCTTCAGGAACGGACACGCGGCGCTCAGGAAGAGACGGCGCGGCAAAGGGAGCTTCGAAACACGCTCTCGACGATCGACGCGATCCGGGCATCAAGAGGCCTGACGATCAAGAGCCCGACATCCGGAGCCTACACGAAAGACATCCGGGCGACAGGTCTTCGGGACATTCGCGCGATCCGCCTGAACACCTCTGCCGCAGCCGATACCTTGAGAATGCGCGGACAGTATGCCGGAAGCCTTGCCGCTTTCAGTGTCGACACTGCCCGTTTCTACCGCGATCAGGCGGCGTCGACAGAGAGCCGGGGCCGCAGTGCGGCAAAGTCGGCGCTAAGGGCGGGACGGACACAGGCGATGATCTCTCTTCTTGGCGCAGGAGCAAGCGCCGGCTCGTCAATGGCGGGATCAAGTTCCGGCTTTACCGTCCCGGGAACCGGCTCTCAGTCTTTCGTGAACAGTTCCGGCACACCCGTACCCGGACGCAAACCGACAAGGATTAGTTTCTAATGCCTGATCAACTGACAAATCTCGTCCGGCAGGCAACGCAGCAGCGCGTCGCTGTCAGGACAACGCCAACGGCAGGCCTTTCCGCGCCGTCCGCGCCGCGTATGCAGATGCCGGATTTTGAGGCGAGCTCGGCCAATATGTGGCTTGGGATTGCCGATGCCGCCGGAAAGCTGACCGAAGGCATTGAAAAAATTCAGGCAGAGCGCGACCTGATCGAGCTTCGCAAAAAGGAAAACGAGATCGAGGAAACAGCGATCCGGCTTCGCGACGAATACGCCTTCGACCCGGACGGCTTTGAAGAGGCGTTCGACAAATACAGCGCGACCGTCCTTGAGGGCACTGAGGGCCGGATCTATGACAAGATGGACATCGTTCTCGGGAAATACCGCGTCAATACGCTTTCGACGCTGACGAATGAACGCCGTTCGCGGGATCGCTCTCTCGCCGCCGACTCGCTGAGCGAAAAAGCCGAGGTGATTTCAAACGAGCTGAAGGCCATGGCGTTCAATGGCGAGATCAACACTGACACGTACAAGGCCCGGTTTGCCGAGCTTCAGGGCGTGAACGATACGATGGTCAATATGGGTTTTGTTGGCCGGGAAGCCGCAGACATCAGGCTTGACCAGGTATCGGACGGGATCAAGGCCGAAGCCATTATGGGCGGGATTGCGCAGATTTACGAGATGGACGGGCTCGAGGTTGCCGAAGAAGCCCTGAAGCAGTTCGTCTATGACCCGGAAAACAATTTCGACAACCGGGATGCGCTCTATCGCCGGGGCCTTTCGATCATTGGCGACCGCGCGGCCAAAGATAAGAAGCTGTTTGAGAAAGCAGCCGCAGAGCAGAAGGCCGCTCTCGATCTGGCGATCAGCCGCGCCGGGACAGAGCTTGAGGAAAAGCCGGTACAGGAATTGTATGGCGATATCGAAAAAGCGTCGTTCCTTTCCCCGAGTGAACGCACGAACTTTATACAGGCCCTTGATAAAAAGCTCCTGAAAGAGATCGAAGACCAGGAAAAAGACGCCTATATCGTCGGCGTTCTGAGCGGCGGAATCATTGATCGGGGAACCAAGGATCACGAAGACGCGGCAAACCATTATTTCGAAAAGAACCTGCTGCCCGAACTCGAAGGGCAGGATCCATCGGCAGTATTGAACGCCTCGCTTTCCTTCGTGACAAAAACGCAGATTGTCCCGCAGCGCGTCCAGACGATGGCCCGGGGCATGTTGTTCACCGGGACGCCGGATCAGCAAGTCGCCGCGGCTGATTTCGTCTCCGCTATCAGGGAATCGGCTCCGCAGGCGATCAGGGATTTTGGCGATCAGGCTTTGCAGAAGGCCGAATATTTGAACCAGATGGCGTCAATGACGGGCGATCCGCAGGAAGCCGTGCGCCTGTATAGCGATGCGACAAAAGTATCCGATCAGGTTCGCTCTTTCCGCAGCCGCGCGGCCAGCGAAGAAAAGCACTTCACCGAAAACAGGAAGTTTCTCGAAGAGAGGTCGAACCGCTTTGATGTGGCGACCGGGCTTCGTGACGTTGCCATTCCCGACGCGATGCAGGCGGAATTCGATGCGCTTCAGAATGACGCCTATCTCCGGCACGGCGATTACGATGCCTCGAAAGCCTTTGCCTGGAAGAAGATCAGCCGGACATGGGCGGAAAGCTCGACCGGCACGGGCGGCGGCAAGAAGTGGGTACGCCATGCGCCGGAAGCCTATGTCGGCCCGGGCGAGTGGATCGAAAAGCAGATGATGAAGGATGTACAAGAGCGCCTTGGCCGCGAAGTCGACGCGAAGCGCGTTCGCCTGGTCCCGGATAACCTGACGGCCAGACACGCCAGCGCCGGAGCCCCGACTTATCAGGTGATGGTTCTGAACGATGACGGCGTTTTCGAGCCTGTCTTTAACCGAAACCCGCAAGTCGGCGCCGTCGAAGGCTGGACTCCTGACTATTCATCTTCAGATGAAGCGATTGAGCGGGTCCGCGAAAACCGCGCGCGCAATGTCGTTGCCCCGTTCCGGCGCGGCATGTCGCAGAAATTGCAGGAAACGCCGTTTGGCAAAACGCTTCCCGGTCGCGTCACGTCCGAGGTTATGCCGTTCATCGCCTCGAAAATCCTTGAGAAAAAAATCATAGAAGACGAGGAAGAGTAATGCCGGTCGTTACGCTCGATAAACAACAATATTTTCCGACAAACGTCCTGCCCGAACAGCAAACCGAGCAGGACGGTTTCTTTACGAACTTCGGCCAGTCGTTCGGCCCTGCCCTGACCGAAGAAAACACCGTCTTCAACCTTGTCGACGACTTTGCAAGCGGACAGCTGGCCCGTAACTTCGAGCCTATCGACGAGAGCTTTGATCCGTTCGAGCACATCCCGGACGGCTACGAAGATCAGGCGCATATGTTTTGGGATGCGAACTCCCGCGAAGAAATCTTTATGAAAGCCGCAGAGATCGACCGGACGCGCGAGAACATGGACGAGATTGCACGTAATGGCGCAGGAGGTATGGCGGCTTTGTTCGCGGCGGGGATGCTTGACCCGGTTTTTATGATTCCGGTTGTCGGACAAGTCGGTAAGGGCGGATCGGTTTTAAATACAGGACTTGCGACGGCCAAGGCTGGATTGATGGGCTCGGCTGCTTCTGAAGTCATTCTTCAGCACACAAAAGAAGACCGAACCCTGACGGAAAGCGCATGGAACGTAGGCGTCTCGACGCTGGCCGCTGGCGTGTTCGGCATGGGGATCGAGGGGCTTTCGCGCGGGATGGGACGCTCGACCGACGAGGTTATGAAGATCATACAGCGCGACATGGAAATCCCGCAGCCGGCCAAAGGCGATGCCGGGGCGATGATGGTTCCGAAAACGACGCTTGAGCAGGAAACGCTTATAGGCTCGATGGGCGTTGCGCGCGCCTTCAAGGAAACAACGCCGTATCTGCGCATGGTTCATTCCCCGTTCGTGACCGCGCGGCGGGCAATACAGGATATGAACCCGACGAACCTTGTGTTCAAAAAGAACTTCGAGGGGATCGCAAACCCGGAAAGCGTCTGGCAGAACATCCGCTCATGGGATGTGCCGCTCGGTGATTCCATCGTTGCCATTGACCAGGGCTTCACGAAATACCGGCTCGGGAAAGTAAAGGGACGCGCGGCTGCAACAAAGATCAGCATGAGCGACCGGATTTCCAAAATGCAGGGACGCGCGACGGACAAGCTGACCCGGCAGCAATTCCATGACGAGGTTGGCGCGGCGCTTCATACCGGCGCGCACGATATCCCCGAAGTGCTGGAAACCGCGCGGTTCATCAAGGACACCTATCTCGATCCGGTCAAGAAACAGCTTGTCGAGCTTGGCGTATTTGGCAACGACGCGGAAGGCCTGATCGAAAACTATTTCAAGCGGGTATGGGACAATACCAAAATCAAGGCGCGCCGATCCGAATTCAAGGACCGGGTTATTTTGAAATACCTGAAAACGCAGCGCGACAAGATGGCCCGGGAAGCCGCCGAACAGCCAGCCCCAAAGGACGGAGAGACGATCAAGAGGCCAACGGACTTTACCGACGACGAGCTGGACTCCATTGCAGACGAGATTATCGACCGGATATCCGCGCAGCGCGAAGGAAAGCTTCCCTATGATCTGGCCGATGACGTTGCGGAACTTAAAGGGGCAGGCGGCGCAAAAGCCGTTCGCTCCGCCTCACTGCGGCAGCGGACATTGCGGGATATCCCGTTTGAAGATATCCGCCCCTACCTGATCCTTGACGCCGAGCAGGTTCTGCGGCTTTACAACAATTCCGTCATTCCCGATCTCGAGCTGATCCGCAAGTTTGGCGATCTGGACATGGGAAACTTGAGAAAGCAAATCCAGGAAGAGGCCGATGGCTTGGCGAACAAGGCCAAGAACGAGGCAGAGGCGACGAAAATTCAGGACCTGCGGGACAAAACAATTCGCGATCTTGAGGCTGTGCGGGACATTATGCGCGGGACCTACGGGCTTCCAAACGATCCGACGAGCGTATGGGTAAGAGCCGCGCGGGTCGCGAGAGCAAACAACCTTCTGCGCTTCATGGGCGATGTGGTCGGTTCTTCTATTGCCGATGTCGCCCGGGTTCCGATGACGCAGGGCTTCACGAACACGCTTCGCCATGCGATTGTCCCGATGATCAAAAACCGGACGATGTACGCAAAAAGCGCCAGGGAAGCAGGCCGTCGCGCCGCCGTGATGGAAATGGTCCTGAATACCCGCCTGCAACGCATGTCCGATATTTCCGACATTTACGCTGGCGGTACAAAGCTTGAGCGGGGCTTGCGCGGCATGACGGACACGTTCGGCCTTGTCTCGCTGATTGGTCCTTGGAACCAGTTTTTGAAACAGGTCGTAGCGCGCACGGCTGAAGCCCGGATCATTGAAGAAAGCGTTGCCCTTGCCGCTGGAAAGCTCTCGAAGAAAAAGGCCGGATACCTCGCCGCGAGCGGTATCGACGAGCGCACAGCCCGGATTATTGCAGAGCAATACGGCAAGCACGGCGAAAAAATCGACGGGATCATGCTGCTTGGCGATTGGGATAATACGCCAGCCGCGCAGAAAGCTCTTCGGACGTTCTCGCTGGCCCTGCAAAAAGAAGCCGATCAGGCTATCGTGACGTCGGGACCAGCTGACAGGCCCTTGATGATGCAGACCGAGACAGGCCGGACAATCATGCAGTTCAAGACCTTCACCTTCGCCGCGGCTCAGGCCGTAACGATATCCGGCCTGCAACGCCGGGACGCGCAAGTGATGATGGGCGCGCTGATGTCTGTCGGGCTCGGCGCCATGATCTACGGCTACAAGACGGCGGCGGCAGGAAAAACGCCTTCAGACGATCCGCGCGCATGGGTTAAGGAAGGGATCGACCGGAGCGGGATCCTGACGTGGCTGATGGAAGGGAACAACGTTCTCGAAAAACTGTCGGGTAATAACGTTGGGCTGTCCGCCATGCTCGATGCGCCGATTTCATCCCGGTACGCTTCACGGAATACGCTTTCCGCCTGGGCGGGTCCGACATTCGGCATGGTCGGAGAAGTTGGAACGATTGCTTCAGGAGCTTTGCGCGGCGACATGAACGACGCGGAAATCCATGCCGTGCGCCGGTTGATGCCCTATCAGAACCATTTTGCCTTCAGGCCGCTTTATAATCAGGCACAAGAATCCGCCAAGGAAATGTACGGCTCGGATTAGTGCGTTGCTGATCGGTCCTGATTAAAGCCATCCTTCTTTCATGGCACAGGTAACAGTCTCAGACACACAGATCAGGTTGGTTTATTCGGTCGGGGCAGTCGCTACCGACGAATTCGCCTTTTCCTTTACCTATTACGCGGACACCGATATCGAGGTCTATGACGATGGAACGCTCGTCGACGCCGCAGATTACACGGTGACAGGCAACGGCTCGACAACGGACGGCTATGCTGGCGGGACCGTCACGCTCGATACAGCCGTCACGAATACGACCATCATTGTTCAGTTGAACCTGACGCTTGAAAAGACAGTCAATTTCCCGGTTGCGGCTGATTTCGACATTGCGGCCCTGAACACGCAGCTCTCTAAACTCTGGTCCGGCCTGCTTCAGGTGCGCGACCTGTATACCCGCGCTCTCAAGCTTCCGGTCGACTCGGCTCTTGTCGACGGATCAGGCGACGTTCTTGATCTGGCCTTCACAGAAGACCCGGAGGACGGCAAGACACCGATTTATGATGCAACGCTTCGGGGTTTCAAGAACTCGACCGCGAGCATAAGCGATCTCGACGGCGCCATTACCCAGGCAGAGGCCGCACAGACGGCGGCGGAGCTGGCGCGGGATAATGCGCAGACGGCAGAAACGAATGCCGAAACCGCAGAGACGAACGCGGAAACGGCGCAGGCGGCGGCGGAAAGCGCGCGGGATGACGCGCAGGCGGCGCTGGCGGAGGCAAATTTGCCCGGAACTCTCGGCACGGCAGGCCAACTACTGAAAGTGAACGCCGGTGCGGACGCGCTGGAATACGACGACCCGGCGAACGTTGTGGCGGGTACGCTTAGCGACGATGATACGCTTGCGGACGAAAGTACAACGCAGGCTCCGACGGAAAGGGCGGTGAAGGCTTATGTCGATAATTCAACACCCGACCCCTACGATATAATGCCGATAGGTATGCCATTCATTCTTGACGACCACTTAACAGGTTGCCCAATTCCCGACAACAGCGGCGATGCAAAATACATACGCCTGACAGCAGGGCAAACGGGCGCGGGTCAATTCAACGAAGGCCTTCTGACCAGCGAGAGCACAAGCGGTTCTGCGCCCTTGGTTGTATCAACGGCGGTTATTGATTACGCAGAAAGCCCTATTGACGGTGAGACCATTCACCACCTCAACACAATGGAAGCGATTAAAAGGCCGCGTACAACATCCGGTGAAGTGCAACAAGATCAGATGCAGCGGATTACAGGATCGCTCACAAATGAAAATGTAAGTGGTCCGCGTGGATTGTTTAGAGCGTCTTCTGGAGTTTTTAGCTTGAGTGGGTCCGGAACTGGCGGAGATTTTGTGCCCGGGGGGACAGCGTCAAGAATAGCTAATTTTGACTCCATGGGCTCCCCTAACGCCCGCGTTTCGTCCAGCGTGAACGGAGAAACGCGCTCTAAAAACGTATCAGGCACAGCATATATGAGGATCGCATAATGAAATATTACGCAAAAGACAACCATATCAGCACTGACCCGATTGAGGGTGGTATTGAGATTACAGAGCAAGAATACCTAGGCGCGATTGAAGCCTTGTCTGCATACGGGTTTAAGATTATTGACGGCGCGCTCGTTATTTTATCCGGTGAGATGAAAACGGTTTACAGCACCGAAAGCGGCGCAGAGATTGAAATTGTCATCGAGGACGAAACACCCGAAGGATACACCGAAACAGAACGCCCAGACCACACGCACGATTGGAATGGGTCGGAATGGGAATTGAATGAGGATAAGGCGTGGCAAGTTGTTCGTTCAAAACGTGACGGTCTCATATCACAATCAGACTGGACGCAGCTCGGCGATAGCCCGCAACTCGGCAACCAAGCATGGCTCGATTACCGTCAAGCCCTGCGCGATATTACCGAGCAATCAGACCCCGCCAATATCGAGTGGCCGGAGGTGCCGGAATGATCGCATTAATTACAATATTGTTCTTATGGTTCCCGTTCTGGTCTGCACAGGCAGGTCGTTCCATGCGTTCAATATCCGAAGAGTTTGATAATTGGCAAAACAAAAGCTCATTCATGGCGGCGGTTCCTGAAATTGTTATCGCCGTTTCAATCGGGATTATTGCCGCAACTGGCTGGCAGCATTTTTTTGGTCTTGGGTTTTTAGCAACGATTGGCGTGTTCATCATTTCAGGGCTTATCGCATATGCTGGAAAGCAATCCGCAACATGGGCTTATTTGAGTTGGGAGGGTCATAAAACTCCTGATACAGACAGAACAAGCACGCTCAAACCCGTAAATGATTGGCTGGCCGCGCGGCTTGGGTACAGGCTTGGCGATGAAGGCTATTCATGGGTTTGGGCTTTTACGAAGGGTCTTATAACGACACTGCCGCTTGGCGGTACGAGCGCAATCTTTCAACCGCTTTGGCGCGAGATCGCAAGCCACGCAAAAAACCGCTTACCGTTCGAACATAATTTCTGGATGGAATTTATCGGGGACGGGCTTGCTTATGCGTCCGCTGCGGCTGTGTTTATTTTTATCGTGTGGGGTATTTAATGGACTGGCTCATAGCCCTAATCACAATTCAAGCCATAACAATCGTGGCGCTTATATTCCAGCTACGGGAAGAGGACATGGAGGCCGCTTTTGACGCGGCGATGGAGGCTTAAATGGAACTGTCCTTAATCATATTCCTCTGCGCCGTGATCGGGGTTTTGACGGGGCTTGCTTTCTATGAGAACGAGAAGGCTGGCTATTACTACAAACAATGGGCGGTTTGGAAGCGGTTAGCGGAGCGGCAGGCGAAGGAAATGGCGCGCCTTGAGAAAGAGCTTAGAGCGGCCAAGCGAAACGACAACCGCGATCCCAAAACAGGGCGATTTGTGAAGAGGGGGGGGTAAGAGTGGACGAATGGACGGTCTCTAAAGAAATAGATATCTCCTTAATTCTAGCAGTGTTGATTTGCACGGGCGGGGTAATTTTGACGGTAATCAAAGGTTGGCTGCATTTTCACGACCGTATCACGGCTAATGAAGCCGAAATGATGAGGATCCACGAAATGAACGAGGCGGCCCACAAGAACTTCAACAAGTCACTGGAGACGATGCAGAAGGCCCACGACAAGGACTGGACAGCAATCAACGCGACGCTTGAAACCTTCGCTACGCGCATCGAGCGGGCTATTGAGCGTCTTGGTGAACGGCTGGATGGCAAGGCGGATAAATGACCTTTCGTTTTGGCAAAAAATCACAGGACAATCTAGCAGGCGTTCATCCCGCGCTTGTGGACGTGTGCAATGCCGCTCTGTTCACGGGAATAATGGATTTCAGCGTTGTAGACGGCCTGAGGACGCGGGAAGAGCAAGAAAGGCTGTACAGGGAAGAAAAGACGAAAACGCTACACAGCAAGCACCTGAGGCAAAGCACGGGGTATGGGCATGCCGTGGACCTTTACCCGTATCCGATAGACATGAACGCGGTGAATAAGGGCCACTGGCCTGAAATTATACGCTTTGGCGTTCTGGCCGGGTTAATGAAAACCTGCGCGATGGATTTAGGCGTAAAAATCAGGTGGGGATGTGATTGGGATAACGACGGCGAAACGCTGGATCACAGCTTTTTCGACGCGCCGCATTTTGAATTGGTGACAATATGAACAAATATTTCTCCCGCAAGTTTATCGTAACTCTTATCGCCCTTGTCGGCGGGCTTGTGCTGGGCGGCTGGGGCATAGCGACGGGGAATGACTTAACGGGTGTTGCGGCCATTATCGGCGCGGTCGGCGTGATTGCGGGGCAATACAGCGTCGGCAACGCTATGGCGAAAGGGAAAGAGGAATGAGCAATCTTCGCATTAGATCGGTGAAATTCAAAAACGGTGGCGAAATCCGTATGATGCCCGCTGAAAGGGGTAACTTTTCCCGCGTTAATCTTGGGTGGGGCGAGGTAGTTTTTCGCGCCTATGACGGCGAAGAGCTAAAGCGTCGCGACCTAGCGTATATGTGCGACTGCGCAAAGCATGTCGTTATGACGGGAGAGGTGGAATGACATGGCTTTCGATTTTGACATCGAAGAAATGGATTATTCGGGCTGTTCTATTGATGACGATCTTTACGCTCGGCTGGTTTTTAATCGAGTCCGCTCGCAAAGAAGAAAGACTCAAATGCGAGAACGCGGGGCTGGTTGCGGATCAGAAGGCCGCGACGGAAAGGGACAGAAATGAAGCGGAAGTTATGCGTCTTAGTGATCCTGACTTGTACGCTCGTTATGCTCGCTGGCTGCGCGACTAAACCGCCGCCAGTCTGCGCTTGGGTGAAGCCCATTTATCCAAGCCGCGACGATCAGATGACGCGAGGGACGATGCAGCAGATAGTGATCCACAACGAAGCGTGGGAAGGAAGGCAATAATGGCGTTTGGAAGAATGGGATTAGGGCTGGGATTTTCTGCGGGGCGCGGCGATGATTTTACTCGTCTAACTTCCGCTATACCCGAAACGCTCGTCGATCTGGACAGCGCCATTGCGGCGTCCTACCCCGGTTCCGGGACGCTCTGGACCGACCTTGCGAACGTTAGCGGTAATATGATTTTGGCGAGCGGCGCAAATGCGCCGACGTTCACGGCCGATAAAACTTTTCAGACGGACGGCGGCGACCGAATACAGGCGAGCGCGAATCCTGACGCCTTCTCCCGGCTGCATAAAACGACAGCGGGAAATAAATATACGATTGCGTTGTGTTACCGTGAACCGTCCGTATTGGACTCAGGCTGGCTTCTTTCGACGCTTCAGTTTAGCGGATTTTCAAAAGGCGTGGTTATTGAGGGGTCCGCTGCGACGACGCGCCGCTTCCGCCAGTTCGGAAATACGGGTAACAGGACGCACGTACTGCCCTACACGCCCGTGGCCGATACGTATTACTGCCTTGTCATCGCTTACGATCAAGCGACAAATAAATTGCGCTTCTGGATCAATGAAATTGAAAACACGCAGGTGGACGCCAACTTTAATGCGACTACAAGCGTTGAAGACGGTGACCTTACGCTGTTCTCTGCAACGGATGGTTTACAGCCCGCGCCGAACGGGATGGAAATCTATGCGTTATCGGTTTTTGACAAATATTTCGACGACGCCGATGTTGACGACCTTCTAGGCGTTTACAACGACCGCCACGCCGCGCTTGTACCCGCCGGTTATGAGGCCGCGAACATAGAAATGCTGGCGGCTACAGGCGCGCGTCTTCTCATTAATGAAACAGACAGCCTGCTGTGGAGGTCCAAGGCATGAGCGATAAAACGATTGACGCATTGACTGCGAGCGGGGATATAGCAGGCGCAGACCTTTTCCCCGCGCTGCAAGACGGCGACAGCGAGGCGACAAAGGTTGCAGCGTCAAAATTTTTAAAGTATATACTCAGCGCGCGAAATGTCCGACATGCAGTAGATTACGGCCTTGAAACGGCTTCTTCAGGGTTCACGGAAGGCTCGGACAACGTCACAGCGATAGAAAACGCTATTTCTGCTTTAGATACGGCGGGCGGGGGTGTTCTTGTTCTCCCCTCGGGGCGCATACCTTTATCTGCAAAAGTAACGGTTACGCAAAATAATATTGTTATATGTGGAGCAGGTACGAACGCTACGTTTATCGTAAAAGACAGCAGCGATAACACGTCTTATGTTTTTGAGATAAGTGGCACAGATTGCGCCGTGATGGACTTTTGCATAGACGGCGAAAGCGCAACGGGTAAAACGGGCCGATGGAATCAGGTGTGGTTTACAGGCGACCGGGCGCGCGCCGAAAGAATCAGGGGCGTAAATGCGCCGTCGCCTATTCTGGGTTACAGCAACTGCGATTATTACCACGCCGAACATATTTATGGCGATAACATTACCAACGCCATCATCGCCGTTAACCGCTGTAATTATGGTTACATCGAGGATGTAAAAGGCTATAACTGCTGGGAATTGGTTGACTTTGGTGGTCAGGCGGACGAGCTTAGCAAACACGCGACATTGATAAACTGCCACGGTTTAAGAACCTCCGATGTTGACGAGGAAGCATTTGATCTTGGGGGCGTTGCCTATGTGAAAATGTATAACTGTTCTTGTGACGGCGGCTACTTAAACGGCGCCGTCATAAAGACCGAGCCTTCTGTTGACGCAGAAACAACGCAGCCATTCGGTAAAATCGTGATGGTTGATTGCGACTTTTTAAATGTCCGGTCTTATGGCGTCACCGTAAATATGTATTCCAACGGCGTCGCGGACTTTACCCCGCAAGGTCCGGTTGAGCTTATCAGGGTAAAGGCGACCGTGAAAAGCGGGGCAACGCCGGAAAGTTTTGTTTATTACAACGTCGAAGGCGACGCGGGCGATTATACGACCGGATTGGGATTAAAACTTGTCGATTGCCGTTGTGAAGACTTTGATTATGTTATTGCGGCCACAGGTCTGGCGAACAGGTTTGAGGTCCGGGGGCTGTACGGCACCGGGCTCGTCGGGTTCTTTGACACGGCAAGCAATTTATCCGGAGATAGCGGCGATGCGCAAGACTGGATATTGCGAGATGTAGATATTGACTGCGGGTTTTATATAGACAGCCGTCATCTGGACGGTCTTGATGTGGACGGCATGAAGTGTGTGGCCGGAGCCCGAAACGGCGTTGATTATGCGCTGAAGATCGAGCGCGTCAGCAAGGTCAAAATCAGGCATCTGTACGGTGAAGGGTTTGATCACGCCGGGGTTAGCATCAATCATTTCACTAGCGCACAGATAGACGCTGATTACTGGCAGGATGTGTTTGTGGACGATGTTGAAATCAGAAACTGCGCTCAAGAAAACGGCGGCGAAACAACGCCAGCGGGCGTGTTGATTAATTTTTCGTCCGGCAGCACGGCAAGCCAGACTATACACGGGGTGACGGTCACAAACGTGCGGGTTTACTCCGACGCGAGTGACTATATGGAGAACGTCATAGAGCTTTACAAGGGCGATTTTGACGCGATTGACGGCGCGATTCTCTCCGGGATAGGTGTGGGCGTTACGACGGGAATTCGCGGCAGTGGCGATCTGGGCAGCAATGTCGTGACGGATGTGGTTGTTGTCTAGCTTAACGCCCCCTGATCTTCTCTATTACCGCGTCGAGGGCGGAACGATATATGTCCTCTGTATTCGCGTCCGGTAGGTCCAAGTCATAGCAATAGGACATGACTTCCTGTACTTCTTCTATTGTCGGCATTTCCTTCTCCTTATTCCCTCATTTCCATGTGATTAAGCGTATTTTGTTATCTTTATTCGATTGCCGCCGAGGCGCAGCATTTAACCTCGGCGGCGAGACTGGCAATCCGGGCAGGGGCCGCCAGCCTGTTCTGTTCACGAAAGTCCCCACCCGTTTTCGAAAAAAGGCCGGACCGCCCGAAGGCAGGCCCGTAGTTCTCTCTGAGTACCAATGGCGGGAGAACCGCCATTAGCGGGGTAATTCTGATTGACCGCGATTTGAACCGGCGTCCGGTCGGGGAAATGCGCGTCAAGCCCGTCGTAAAAGTCGTCATACCAGTGCAGGTTTATAATGTTGCTCATAACACCCCCAGAATCACGCACAGTGCCAAAACAAAAATCGTAGCAAAAACGTGGGCGATGACACGCGGCCAGCTAA
>CAZCIB010000038.1:0-23539 GCA_964498755.1 uncultured Pseudobdellovibrionaceae bacterium
CTCTATGAGGGCTATGGCTATGCGCGGGTCAAGCCGCCGCTGGCCGAGTTCGAGGACAGCCTGTTTTCCGGCGGGCCGGGGCAGGCGTTGTCCAGCGAGTCGTTCCGCCTGATGGATCCGGTCTCGCAGAAGATGATGGCGCTGCGCTCGGACGTCACGCCCCAGATCGCCCGGCTCGCGGCGTCCCGTTTATCAAAAGAGGAAAGGCCGTTAAGGCTGGCCTATGCGGGCGAGGTGCTGCGGGTTTCGGGCTCGCAGTTGCGTCCCGAGCGGGAACTCTGCAAGGTCGGGTGCGAGGTAATCGGAGCGGAGTCGATTGAGGCCGATATCGAAATCGCCGTGCTGGCGGTGATGGGTTTGAAAGAAATCGGCCTGAGCGGGATTACGCTTGATCTCGCTATTCCGCCGCTGATCGGCGCGGTTTATGAGGCTTTTGCCGTCGATGCGAATGTTCGCGCCGTTTTCGATCAGGCCCTTGAAAAGCGGGATCATGACGGCCTCGCGCAGATGGGCGAAGCGGGAAAAACGCTCGCCGCGCTGATGGGATGTATGGGCGAGTCCGGATCGGCGTTAAACGCGCTGAAGCGGCTTGATTTGCCGGATGCGGCCGGGTCCCTTATTAATGCGCTCGAGCGGCTGGAGGCGCGCGTGAAATCCGCGTTCGCCGATCTTGGTCATACTGACGCGCAGGTTTCTCTTGATCCTGTCGAGCGGCGCGGCTTCGGTTATCATACGGGCGCGGCCTTTACGCTGTTCGCTGAAAACGTGCGCGGCGAGCTAGGGCGCGGCGGACGTTATACGCTCGGCTCCGGCGAGACCGCGACGGGCTTTACGCTCTATATGGACTCGCTTAGGCGCGTTTTGCCGAAATGCGCGGGCGGCGACGTAATAGACGTCCCGGCGGAAACATCATGGGCGGAGCTGGAAAGCCTGCGCAAGGCGGGCAAGGGCGTGAGGCGGGGTTTGGCGCAGGGGTGAATGCTCTGAACGATTATTCGTTCTCGCACTGTCATCCCGGTGCAAACCGGGATCCACTCGTCTTTCTTTGCGAAGTTTGATATATAGATTCCGGCTTTCGCCGGAATGACGGGAAAAAGATAAAGGAAAACCATGGCCAATGTTGCGGTGATCGGCTCACAGTGGGGCGATGAGGGAAAAGGAAAAATCGTTGACTGGCTGTCGAGCCGGGCTGACGTCGTCGTGCGCTTTCAGGGCGGGCACAACGCCGGGCATACGCTTGTGATCGACGGCGTGGAATACAAGCTGCATTTGCTTCCATCGGGCATCGTGCGCAAGGGCAAGCTGTCCGTGATCGGCAACGGCGTTGTGGTCGATCCGTGGGCGCTGATGGATGAAATCGAAACCGTGCGCGGCAAGGGCGTAGACATCAGCCCGGATAATCTGTTGATTGCGGAAAACGTTCATTTGATTCTGCCGGTTCACGCGGCGCTTGACCGCGCGATGGAAAAGGCGCGCGGCAAGGCCTCGATTGGCACGACGGGGCGCGGCATCGGGCCGTGTTATGAGGATAAAATCGCCCGGCGCGGAATTCGTCTGTGTGATCTGCGGCATCCGGATTACGTGCGCGAGCGGCTCGAGGTCATGATGGTGCATCATAATGCGCTGCTCAAAGGGCTTGAAGTCGAGGCCTTCGACTCCTCCAAAATATGCGACGATCTGATGGAGCTGTCTGAGAAAATCCTGCCCTATGCCGGGCCGGTGTGGCGGACGCTGGACGAGTCGCGCCGGGCAAACAAAAAGATCCTCTTCGAGGGCGCGCAGGGCACGATGCTTGATATCGATCACGGCACCTATCCGTTCGTGACGTCCTCCAATACCGTGTCGGCTGCGGCCGGGTCGGGCGCGGGACTCAGCCCGCATCACCTCAATTACGCGCTTGGGATTACAAAGGCTTATACGACGCGGGTCGGATCGGGTCCGTTTCCGACGGAATTGCTTGATGAGACCGGCGAGACGCTCGGGCGGCGCGGTCATGAATTCGGCACGACGACGGGACGGAAACGCCGCTGCGGCTGGTTCGACGCGGTGATGGTCCGGCAGGCTGTCAAGATCGGCGGCATCGACGGCATTGCGCTCACCAAGCTTGACGTGCTTGACGGTTTTGACGAGCTGAAAATCTGCACCGCTTATGAATATGAAGGCGAAACGCTCGATTACCTGCCGTCTTCGCCGCTCGCGCAGGAGAAGATCAAGCCTGTTTATCAAACGGTATCCGGCTGGAAAACCAGCACGCAAGGCGCGCGTAAATGGACAGACCTGCCCGCCGAGGCGATCAAGTATATCAAGCTGGTTGAAGACCTGATCGGCGCGCCGGTGGCGATGTTGTCGACGAGCCCGGACAGGGACGACACGATCCTCGTGCATGATCCCTTTATCTAGTCCGTTTTACATTGTCCATGCCAAAGGGTATGATTGAAAAAGGCGATTTGTTTGTGGTCGCCGCACATCCTCCTGTCTTCGGGATTCTGTTCAGATGAGTGACGTAACCAGCGGCCCGGCTCCGGAATCGGAAAGCGAAAAAGAGCGCGGACAAGCTGCAGTCTCCAAAGGCGACAAAACGCCTCCGGAAGGCGCGCAGGACATCGACATAACCGAAATCGCCGCCGACCAGCCTGAAGCTGAAGTGACGAGCTATGGCACGGTTACGATCAACAAGACGATCGAGATTAATCCAACCAAGCGGCTAAAAAAGTACGACGTAGGCGAGGTCAAGGCTTACGAGGCGATCGGGACGGGTAAAAGCGCGGGCTCACATTTCGCGCTGGTCTGCGAGAGCCATATCGGGCCACGCATGCTGTCGCGGGAGGTTTTCAGCGGCTTTGTTAATCCAAGCCTTGTGCGTCTGGCAACTTCCGGAATTGTTTACTGGCCGCCTGCGAAAGAGGAGCGTTTTGTCTTTGTCTATGAAGACGTACTTGGCAAGCCGCTAGTTGAGAAGGGCGCGCCCCTGGCTTTGGGACTGAAGCACGATGACGTAATGAATTTGCTCCTGAAGCCGATGATTACTGTTTTACGAGACTTCAGAGATAAAGACTTCGTCCATGGCAATATCCGGTCGGACAACATTTTTCTGAGCCGTAATAGTGGCGCGGAGAAAATTATCCTTGGAGAATGCCTGAGTACGCCGCCATCCTACGCGCAACCTGCGCTATTCGAGCCTGTCGAACGCGCGATGGCTGATCCTGTGGCAAAAGGCCTGGGCAAGAGCAGTGATGATCTTTATGCCCTTGGCGTATGCATCGGCATTCTGCTGCGACACCACGATCCGCTGGAGGGGATGAGCCATCAGGATATTATCCGTTACAAGCTGGAGCACGGATCTTATGCCGCAATAACAGGCAAAGACAGGTTTACGGGCGCGATCCTTGAACTGATGCGGGGGCTTTTAAACGATGATTCCGCGCAGCGCTGGAATTTTGACGAAGTAGAGTCCTGGATGGATGGACAGCGTCTCAGCCCGAAACAAAACGTTAAGAAGATAAAAGCCGCGCGGCCGCTTAGCTTTAACGGTAAAAAATATATTATGCCAAGTCTTCTGGCGTATGACCTGGAAAACAATGTGGCTGAAGCCTCGCAAATGGTCGAAAGCGGGGAGCTGGAGCAATGGCTGGAACGTTCGCTTGAAATCAAGCACGCGGGAGAGCTTATTGAAAAAGCAATCCGTTCCGCCTCTGAGCTTGGCAAGGGCTCAGGGTACAAGGAAAGGCTTGCGAACAGAATTTCCGTGCTGCTCGACCCGAGAGCGCCGCTGAGGCTCTACGGTAAGCGCATGTTCCCGGAGGGCATAGGGAACGCCCTGACGGAGACGATTTTAGGAAAGAAGGATGTGCAGCCTTTTGCGGATATGATCAGTGACCAGACTGTACTTTACTGGCTTGACGTCGGCGATGCGGAGCGTTCGGACGCCAGCGCGCTTATCAGCCGTTTCGAGACGGCGCGCGCGTATGTAAAGCTGCGTAACATGGGGCATGGCATTGAGCGTTGTCTTTATATTCTCAACCCGGAATGTCCCTGCCTCAGTGAAAAGTTTAAAGACTATTACGTGTTAACGCCCGAGCAGCTGATTATGGCGTTTGAGGATATGTGCGCGAAGGGAAAGGCGCCCGTTCGTTTTCTTGACAGACATGTCGCGGCTTTCCTGTCCGTGCGCGACCGCAACATGATCGACCCTCATCTTGTTGATATCAATTCGGAGCGAGAGTATTTGCGCATAATAGGGGAGATCAAAACGCTGGCTTCGATACAACAGCGTTCGAGGATGGATAAATTCCCGGAAATTGCGAAAACCATCGCAAAGAATCTGGGGCCGGTTTACAGCAGGTTGCATGACCGTGATCAACGCCGCATTATTGCCGAAAAGATTGACAAAGTTAGAGACAGCGGCGACCTGAGCAAGATATCGCAGCTGATTGAATCGGAAGACATCTACAAGCGCGACTATCGAAACTTTCGCAATGCCATGCTTGAATATTCCGCGCTCAAAAAGGAGAAGGGAAAGCTTGAGGAGCAACTGGAAAAGCAAGGTCAATTCGGCAGAGAAACCGGGCGTCAGATTGCGGCGCTCTTTTCGGCTGGTTTTTCTGCGTTTATTATCTTTATTCTCGCCCTCTTTATTTTTACCTCGTCCTGATCATGTTGAGACCTGTTGGAAAGCGTAGAAAAAAAACGACCTGGAAGGGCCAGGTCCTGCTTTTGTTTACTTTTATACTCGCAGTTGTTTTCATTCCGACAACCGTCCTCCTGATTGTCGGGATGCTGCCTTCGATGGTTGCGGCCGCTTTTGACGGCTCTTCGCGCAAGTCCCTGGGCATTAGCGTGGGTTCCATGAATCTGGCCGGGTGTTTCCCTTTCGTGCTGGACCTGTGGACCACTAATCACACAATCGAACAGACTTTTCAGATTTTATCGGACCCGCTGACAATCGTGATTATGTATCTCGCGGCGGCCGGAGGATACGTTATTGACTGGGCTGTGACGGGAACGGTCTCGATTTTTATGGCTGAGCGCGGCAGGGCCCGCATACAGGAGATCGAGAAGACTCATGAAGAGTTGAAAAAACGCTGGGGGCCGGAAGTCGCCGGAAATATGAAGCTGGATGATGACGGCTTTCCTCTGGATGACGCGGATAACGAGGGCGAAAAAGAAGAAGAGAATATATCTTAAATGCGAGCGTTCCTTAAATTATTATTAATTTCTAGTGGGTTATTATCAAGTATCGTGCCTGATGGCGTTTGCGCGTCACCGGGGGCGCATATTTGCGGCATGATCGTGGTAAAGTTGAAATTATGAATATAAAACAAAAGTTTGCGGATTACTTTAAGAAAAAGGACGGCGCCACGGCTGTTGAATTCAGCCTGGTCGCGATTCCTTTTGTGTTTGCCGTGATCGGCGTTATTGAGGTGGCGATGATGTTTCTGGCGGCGACTCTCGTTGAGGGCAGCAACTCCACGGCTTCGCGCATGATCAAGACATGTCAGTTACAGAATATGACAGGCGATCTTGAAACCATTTTCCGCGAAGAGTTCTGTGATCACGCGGTCACGTTGCATAATTGCGTCGGAGATCTCTTTGTTGAAGTGATTACCATGCCTGATGACAGTTTCACGAGCGTAGAGAACTATCCGCTTTTGCTGGATGAGGATGATAACCCGGTCTCCCGCGGCTTTGACGCCGGGGATTCCAGTAAGGTTGTTCTTATCCGGACAGGGTATGACTACAAGCTTCTAACGCCTTTTCTGGGGCCGCTTCTCGGCGGCCCGGAATCAAGCAAGTTCTTTATGTCGACAAATGTATTGCAGGTTGAGCCGTGTGATTTCGGCGGGGAGATTTAATGGCGATTGTGAAACGCGCAGTTTTTACAAGTTTGATCAAACGCAAGCTGGCGCGGGAAGACGGTACGGCTGCGATCGAGGCCGGCATGCTTTTCCCGCTTTTGATTTTGCTCATGCTGGGCATGCTTGATGTCGGCTATGCGGTTCTGGCGGGACAAAAGACTATCCGCGCATCGCAAATTACGGCGGACCTGATTTCGCGCAAGCCATCGGTCAGCCTCAACGATATCGATGAAGCCATTTCAGCGGCAAAGTACGCGCTCCAGCCTTTTGAAACCACGTCTTTCGGCGTCGATATTGTGAGCATTGAGTATGACGATGATGACGAGCCGCAGATCTGCTGGCGGGAGACGCGCGATACCGAGCAAAATCTGGCGGTCATGGAGAGCGTGGCGGGTCTTGGCGTACAAGGAGACGGCATCATGGCTGTCACTGTATCTTTCAGTTACGAGCCGTTGTTTTCATATGCCATTACAGGTCCAATTCAAATGCAGGAAGTCGCTTACGTGCGGGGACGGAAAAGTCCCGTTGTAGAAAAAAACGGCGATTGTGACGCAAGCTAGTCACAACGGAATAAATCGGGAGGGAACGATGACATTCATCGGAAACAAGATAAAAGCAGCTTTTAAGAGATTGTCTCGAAGTTATGCCATCGATCTGCGTGGTTCTATCGCGCCGATGTTTGCCATAGTATTGCCTGTTTTGGTTGGCGCTACCGGGATGGCGGTAGAAGTCGCCCAGTCCTATCTTGTGAAAGAGCGGCTGTCGCATGCGCTTGACTCCGCAGCGCTGGCCGGAGCGGCGTCCTCAGCCGACCCGGAAACAATTAAAAAGAGAGTCGAAGATTTCTTTTATATGAATTACCCGCCCGAAAAAGTCGGCACAACTTACGATCTGGAAGTTGAGGTTGTTGGCGAAAAAGTAAACGTCAAGGCAAAGGCGAAGTTTCACACGAACTTTCTGCGCGCGATTAATATCAGCGCCGTCCCCGTTTCGGCGCAGACGGAAGTGACGCGCGAAGTGCAGGGCATCGAGGTCGTGCTTGTGCTGGACGTGACCGGGTCGATGGCCAGCGGCAGCCGTTATATCGAACTGCAAAAGGCCGCCTATGAATTCATTAACACGTTGTACTCGCGCGTGAAGGATCCTGCTTATCTGCGTATCGGGATTGTGCCCTACGCCTCGACGGTGAATGTCGGCAGCGTCGCGCCGGAGCTGGTAGGGGCGGATCCGAGTACGGGACAAATACCGGGCCTGCCGGCTGGCGTTATTTACGACCCCGAAGATGAAACGCAATGGGCAGGCTGCGTTTACGCGCGCGATCCGGATGACGACGTCCTTGATACGGATATGGATGACGGCGGTCTCTGGGATCCGTTCTGGTGGGCGCACAGCGAAACCAACCAGTGGGATTCAAGCGTGGACGAGGACGCGGAAATCGATACGAGACATGAGATCACTTATCAGACCGATGACGGTTACGAGATCGCCCGCGTGACCAGTACGCTCGGAAACAACAAGACGACGCCCAATCTCGGCTGTCCTGTTGATAATCCGATCGTGCCTCTGACGAATGACAGAACGGTTCTGGACACGGCGACAAGGAATTTGACCTACTGGAACCGGGGCGGGACGTTCGGATCGGTCGGCATGGCCTGGGGCTGGCGCGTTCTGTCGCCGATGGAGCCTTTTACGCAAGGCCGGTCCTATGACGATCCGTACTGGCGGAAATACGCGTTGATCATGACCGACGGCGACAACGGCTTTTACTGTCATACCAACGGAAATTGCAGCAGCGGCAGGCCGCAGGACGATACGGCTTACGGCATGCTCCGGGACAACAGGCTCGGCACGACGAGCAAGGGAAACGCCACGACAAAGATAGACGATAAATTCGTCGAAATTTGCGAAAACATGAAGGATGAGGGGATTTCACTCTACAGCATCGTGTTCAAGGCCAGCGGCAACACGGAAGAGGTTTTTAAGTCTTGTTCAGGCGAAAGCAATTATAACTTCGTTGAGGAGGCGGACGAGCTGAAAGACGTGTTCGCGATGGTTGCCAAGGAAATCAGCAATCTGCATATCTCCCAGTAACATGAATAATTTTGTAAACAAAGCCCGGCGCATAAGCGCCGGGCTTTGTTTAGCAGGACGTATCGAGGTCGATTTTGGGCGTTTTTATAAAAAGTTTAATTCTAGATCGAAAGAGTTAAAAATTTATTTCGAATTTTAAAGTAATGAAAAAAGACTTTAACCACTCCTTAAATCTCGTGTTATATTCTGGTATTGACTGTTGGGAGCTTCAGCGGTTATTGGAGCTTTTCTAAACAAAGTTGGATTGGAAAATCTTAAGCGAAGGAGAACGAGTATGTTGAAAGTCTATGCATGGATCGAAGCCTATCTGAAAGACGAAGAAGGCGCGACCGCAATTGAATACGGCCTGATTGCAGGCGGTATCTCTCTTGCCATTGTCGCCGCTGTTTTTGCTTTTGGTGAGGACCTCAGCGCTGTCTTCAACACGATTGGAGATAAGATGGAAGCCGCTAACAAGTCCTAGGTTAGCAAAAAAGGCTTAAATTAAAAAAAAACCCGCCCTGCATCTTGGGCGGGTTTTATTTTTCCCGCCTTTTTTCAGTGAGGTGATCGTGGCCCTGTTTGTTGCAACCCTTTTCATTGCGGCCTTCTGCTGCGTTTTTGCCGCCGCGGCTTGCGATGCTTTCAAAATGGAAATACCGAATGCCCTGCCGCTTAGCGTTGCGCTGTTTTTTTTCGCGGCCTGGGCGATCGAGTTCGCGAGCGGTTCAGGAGAACAGTTTTTTGCGCAGCCGCTTTGGTATCATTTAGTGGCGGGCTTGGCGGCCTTCTTTGTGACATTCCTTTTATTCGCGCTGCGCGTCTTTGGCGCGGGCGACGCTAAGCTGATTTCAGCTTGTGCGCTCTGGACGGGATTTCAGGGTTTGCCAGTTTTTCTTTTATGGGTTACGATAATGGGGGCGATGCTTGCTCTTTTGACGCTTCTGTTGCGGAAATTTAAACCCAAAACCCCGTTTTCAGAAGAGTCCTGGATCGGTCGCGCCACAAACGGAGAGGCTGTTGTCCCGTATGGCATTGCCATAGCGTTTGGATTTGCCGCCTCGATGTACGGTTCTGTTTTTTGAAGTCCTGACGCATCGATCAAAGATGCTTAATAATCCTTTCCCTGCGGCGCGCCCGTGTCCTTTTGCCGATGTTTTTCGGTTTTGTGGAGTTAACAGATGAACAAAAACATTATCATAGTCCTGGCTGGCGGCGTTTTGATCGCGGTGCTCGTCGCGGTGCTGGTGCAGTTAAGTTTGAGCGGGGATGATGAGCCTCAGGTGGCTGTGAAGGAAGAGGCGAGGGTAGAGATACTTGTGGCTAACAAGGATCTGCCCGCCGGGCATCGCCTTGTGGATGATGATTTGCGCTGGCAGAAATGGCCGAAGAGCGCAGTATTTAGCGGCGCGATCGTGCGTGAGGACGGCCAGTCGCCTGAAGATGCCGTCGAGGGGCGTCTGTCGCGGCCCCTGTCAGTCGATGAGCCCTTGACGGAGGCGGTTGTGCTGTCGGCGGACGGGAATTACCTTGCCGCTGCGCTTGATAAAGGCTACAGGGCCGTTGCGATACAGGTTAACGCGGGGTCGATGGCTGGCGGCTTTATCGGCCCGGGGGATTATGTAGATGTTCTTTTGACCTACGATGTCAGGTTTGACACATATGGCGATCAGGTTGCGGAGAGAATGTATGGCTCCGAGGTTGACGATCTGGCGACCGAAACGGTTCTCGAGAATATCAAGGTTCTGGCTGTTGATCAGAGAGCGACGCGGCCTGAAGAGGACGCGAAAGTCGGGCGTACGGCGACTCTGGAAGTTACCTTGCGCCAGGCGGAAAAGCTTGCGCTTGCGGCGGAAATGGGGGATCTTACCCTGGCGTTGCGCGGCGTTGGCGATAATAAGGTCATCGGGCGCTCGTGGCCTATCTCAACGGATCTCAGGATTGTCGACCTGAACAAGGAATTGTCCGGCATGTATGAAAAAATGCTGATGGAAAATGCCGCTTTGAATGCAGATTCTCAGAATGCTGTCTTAAATACCTCTGGCGAAAAAGGGAATATTGTGCGAATCTATAGTGGGGATGAAGTTCAAGAGGTTCCTTCCAAATAATCCCCACGTTTTCTTTTCCCCGCTTCAGGGGAGTCTAAGGTAGTAAAGTTATGGCAAAAGGTCTTCTGCGAAAGTGAGAGCTATGCTCAGGGTTAGTGAAGGCGTTTATATGCGTTATGGGGTTTTGCCGGCGCTTGTTCTGGCGCTGCTGGTTGCGGCCTGGCACGCGCACGCGGCGCGCAGTTCGGATTTCGCCGCCGTTAAAGGCGCGTCAATTGTTCAGGTGCCTTTGGGTAAAGGCGACGTTCTGGATATAGACGGCGCCGTTTCTGACGTCCTGGTGGCTGATCCGGGCATAATTGACGTCACTGCCTTACAGTCGGGGCGTATTTATATGGTTGGCTTGCAGGTCGGGGATACGAACATACTGGCCGTGGACGCAAACGGGGACGTTATCAAGCGTTTTGATGTGCATGTGCGCTACGACCTCAAGGCCATCCAGTCGCTGGTGGACAGTTTTTTCCCTGACGATGATATTGAGATCGGCGCCATACACGATCAGATCTTTCTGCGCGGCGAGGTGGCGACGCCTGATGTCGCCTCCGAGGTGGTCAAGATAGTCGCTCACTATGTAAGCGACATAATGGACGAGGATTTTGACGATCCCGACGAAATCTTCGTGAATATGCTGAAGGTGCGTAGCGGTCAGCAGGTTATGTTGCGCGTGAAGATTATGGAAGTCAGTCGAAGCATGTTGCGCGAGCTGGGCATCGAAACGCGGCTTAACGACCTGAACGAATTGAGCACCAGCCTCATTTTTGGACAGTTGCCGGCGTCAAACGTTCTTGGCTCATCTCTCGAAGAAATCGGCTTTTTGACGACTGATACGCTGGCGGGAGCCGGGTTGACGGGCGATCCAGTATTTACGGGCCGCTCCGTTCTGGATAGCGGCATTGACGGTATCGGGCTGATCGAAAATACGCTTAACGCGCTGGAAGAAAACGGTCTGGTGAATATTCTGGCGGAGCCGAATTTGACGGCGGTTTCCGGAGAAGAGGCCGGGTTTCTGGCCGGGGGCGAATTTCCTGTTCCGGCAGGGCGCGATGAAACGGGAAATCTCGTAATTAATTTTCGTCAGTTTGGCGTATCGCTGAACTTCCGTCCTATCGTGATTTCTGAAAAAAGAATTAGCCTGCGCATGAACACGGAAGTCTCGTCGCTGGATTTTGATAGTTCCGTGACGTTGCAGGGCGTTGACGTTCCGGGACTTGATCTGCGCCGGGCTTCTACAGTAGTTGAGATGCCAAGCGGCGCCAGTCTAATGATTGCAGGTATTTTGAGGTCCGAGAGCGCCAAGGGGATGACGGGCCTGCCGGGCGTACATAAGACGCCGATTTTAGGCGACTTGATTTCTTCAAACAGTTTCCGCCGTGACGAGAGCGAACTGGTCGTGCTGGTGACTCCTTATCTGGTTGAGCCTTTTGCGGAGAAGCAATACGCGGAGGATGTCCCCGAGGAGCTGACAAGGCCTCTGGCAACGGCGTTTGCCGAAAATATCCGCCGGACTTACGGTGACAGGGCTCCAGATATGTTTGATGAAAAAATGCAGTACGGATATCTTCTACAGTAGCGGGAATGCCATGATAGAATGCCTCAGGAATATAAGTGGCCGCGCAGGCGCAGGAAGAAGGGCGGCTCTTGCGGCCTTGTGCGCAGCGACTCTTTTTTCAGCGTCGGCTTGTGAAAGTTATTTTGTCCTTCCTTCGGGAAACACGAACAAACGCGTTGAGTTGCATAACGCGGAGCAGGCTTACCGCATGCCGGTTCATCAGTATGATGAGGACGCTTTCGATGCCATCGGGCGGGATTACTGGCGTTACGGCGACAGTCCGGTAAGAGTTACGGTCGCCTATAACCGCGACAAGGGCGAGGGAGAAAAGGCAAGCCAGGAAGCGGCGCGTTTGGCTGACGGACTGCGTCGAAACGGCGTAAAGGAAATTGATGTCGACATCCTGCCAACCCAAGCGGACGAGATGCTGGGGTTGATCACCTATGATTCTGTTACGGCCCACAAGCCAAGAGGCTGTGGCGAGATGCCGGGCTACGACAGCGGGCAGTCAAATGTGCAAAACGCAGAGGATTACGAGTTTGGTTGCCAGATCGAGACGATGGTCGCCAAGCAAATTATGCGTCCCAAGGATCTGGCCGGACAAGTCCGTGGACAGGAAAACGTGGACGGCTCTTCCAGAGGGTACAGTTTCATAGAGCCCTTGCGCAGAGGCGGGTCGCCAGCGGCTATCCAGCAAACGGGGACGCAATAATTCTGACGCTGTTTAGATTTTATTATATGCTGCAGTGGTAAAAGGATGATTGGGATAAATTTAAATGAGCGAAGAAAGCAACACGGAAACCTCTGTTCTGCTTCCAGCCGCCAGCATTGCAGTATTTACCAGGGAAACGGATACAGCTGAGTCTGCGCAGGCTATAGAGCGCGACTGGCGTTTTGCGCGCGTCGGGCTGGAGGTTATGGACGGCGACGTCGATACTGCAATTGAGGTCTTCTCAAAGGTTCAGTCTCCCGATCTTGTCGTCGTGCAGACCGAGGAAATCGACGACAGCTTTGCCGCGCGGCTTGAAGAACTGGCAGGACACTGCAAGGAAGACACGGCCGCAATCGTCATTGGACCGGTAAACGACGTTTATCTCTACCGCAAGCTTATCGGCATGGGCGTGAGCGATTACCTCGTCAAGCCAATCGTCCCGGAAGTCTTTATGGAAGTAATTGCGAAAACGCTTATCGAGCGTATTGGCGCTTCCGGAAGTCATCTTGTGGCCGTACTGGGAGCCAAGGGCGGCGTGGGAACGTCGTCCATTGCGCACATGCTCGCCTGGGGCGTTTCCGCGCATTTAAAACAGAAAATAATGCTTATGGACGCAAGCGGCGGTTGGTCGGCGACTTCCGTGTCCTTTGGATTTGAGCCCATTACAACGCTTCCTGAAGCGATGCGCGTCGCTGAAAGCAGCGACGAGGATAATCTCAGGCGCATGCTCGTCACGCCGAATGAAAAGCTCAGCATTCTGGCGACGGGCGGCGACGTCATGCTGGATCATGATCCTGATCCAGCCGAGATCGAGAATGCGATCACGCTTATGATGACGAAATATCCCGTTGTGCTGATGGATCTCTCGCAGGCTCCCGCAAAAGTGATCAAAAGCATTGCCGTTAAAGCTCATAAGCTGATCCTGGTGACCACGCCCGTGCTTTCTTCCTTGCGATTTGCCAGGTCGCTTTACATGGAACTGAAAGAGATGCGCGGCGATACGGCCGCCTCTATTGATCTTGTTGTTAATATGCAGGGCGCGTCCAGTTCCGGCGAAGTTGCCAAGGCTGATATTGAAGCTGCCCTGGAGCGCAAGCCCGAAGTTATTTTGCCGTATAACGCAAAGACGTTTATCGGTTGCGAAGTGCAGGGTAAAAAATTTTTCGAGAGCAAGCCCGCGCAGGATATAATTGAGAAAATACTGCCTATGGTTCAGCCTTTGGTTGCTGACGCCAAGGAAGACAGTGATCATGGCGCAAAGCAGGCCAAGGGAGCCGGCATTCTCGGTTTTCTGTCTGGCAAAGGTAAGGGATAGGCCTTTAAAGCTTTTTTGGAGTATAGGTTTCTATGGCGTTTGGCAAAAAGCAATCGGATAAGAAAACAGAAAAGCCGCTTCCCAAAAAAGCGGCTCCGGCGCCTTCGCCGCCTGAGGTTCGGGCTGCGCCTCCGGATAAAAAAGCCGAGCCGCCTCTGACGCCCGCTGAGCCGGAAGCGAAGAATGAGCCTGCATCATTAAAAGCGCCTCAGTCTGGCGCCGCGGAAACAGAGAAGCCGCTTGGGTTAAGACCCGCATCGCTTGATAACACCGCGCAGCCAGCGGAAAAAGAAGATTTGGAAGCAGCGCCCGCCGCCGAGATAAAGCCCAAAAAGAGCATGCAGGATGATGTTCTTGATGCCGTATCCGAGGAGGAGCAAGATACGGGCGACGCGCCCGATTCCATGACGACCATGCGACTGCAGCGCGCGCGCAACAGGATCTGGCTGGACTTGCGCGATGGCATTGATCTGAAGGCGCTTGCCCGCATGGACTCGAAAGCCGCGCGCGATGAGGTGCAATCCGCCGTTCAGGAAATTGCGCGTTTTAGAAATCTGGACGTTACGCAGGCCGAACTCGAAAAGATCGCCAAGGAATGCGCCGATGACATGCTTGGCTTCGGACCTCTGGAGCCGCTTCTGGAACGCGATGATATCGCCGATATCATGATTAACGGCCCGGATACGGTTTATATTGAAACCAAAGGTAAAATTGAGCGGACCAAAGTTAAATTCCGCGACAGCCAGCACCTGATTACTGTGAGCCAGCGGATTGTGGGCGCAATCGGACGGCGCGTCGATGAAGCCTCGCCGATTTGCGATGCGCGTTTGCCGGATGGAAGCCGCGTGAATGTGATCATTCCCCCGCTTGCCATTGACGGCGCGGCGATGACGATCCGGAAATTTTCCAAGGAAAAGCTGACGCTTGAAAAGCTGGTGGAATTTGGCTCCATGACGCCCAGCTGCGCCAAGCTTGTTATGGCTATCGGGCGCTGCCGCGTGAATTGTCTTGTTTCCGGCGGTACGGGTTCCGGTAAAACCACGATGTTGAACTGCCTGACGCGTTACATCGACTCCGGCGAACGCATTATTACCTGTGAAGACGCGGCGGAACTCCAGCTTCAGCAGCCGCACGTCGTTCGCCTCGAAACGCGCCCTCCCAACCTTGAAGGCGTTGGTGAAGTCACGATGCGTGATCTGGTTAAAAACTGTCTGCGGATGCGTCCCGAACGGATTATTGTCGGCGAGGTCAGGGGGTCCGAGGCCTTCGACCTCCTGCAGGCGATGAATACGGGCCATGACGGCTCTATGGGCACGGTGCACGCCAACAACCCCCGTGAGGCCCTTTCCCGTATGGAAAACATGATCGCGATGGGCGGGCTTAACCTGCCGCAAAAGGCCGTCCGCGAGCAGATCGCCGCTGCTGTGAATGTCATCATCCAGGTACAGCGTTTGCGGGATGGCTCAAGGAAAACGACGCATGTTACGGAAGTGACCGGCATGGAAGGCGAAGTGATCACCATGCAGGACCTGTTTACGCTTGAAATTGAAGGCGAGGATGAGCGCGGCAAACTCGTCACGACGCAAAAATCATCCGGCCTCAGGCCAAAGTTCTACGACAAGGCAAGGCAGTTCGGCGTTGAGCAGCTTGTTCTTGACGCCATGGAGGAGGCTTACGGATAATGGACCCCATATACATTATCGGTATTGCTGTTATCGTTCTGATTGTGGTCGGCATGGTCGCAGCGATTATCATTAACCAGCAAAAAGAGCAGCGCGCCCAGACGGTTGCTTTGATCCGCGGCGGCGCAATTGACGCCGGGCCCAACAAAAAAGAAGCCCAGAACCAGAGGCGCGCTGATCTTGCCAAGAAGCTAAAAGAGGAAAACGAAGCCAGCAAGAAGAAAAAAGGCGTCAGCTTTTCTGATCAGCTGGCGCAGGCCGGAATAAAGATGTCGCCAGCGCAATTCTGGATAACCGCGCTTTTATTTTCGGCTGTTCTGGCCGGGGCGGGTTATGTTATGGGCCTGAACGCCTTTGTTTGTTTGATGATGTTTTTTATAGCCTTGTTCGGGCTGCCGCGCGCCTTGATTAAAAACTTCACAGAGCGCAGGCAAAAGAAATTTCTGGAAGACTTCGCCGATGCGCTCGAGGCGATGATCCGTCTTTTGAAAGCCGGTATGCCGGTGTCTGAGGCGATTTCCATGGTCGGGCGCGAATTTACCGGGCCGGTCGGCGAGGAAATGTCAAAAATATACGACACGCAGAAAATTGGCGTGCCGCTCCATGAGGCCTGCTATGAGGCGACAAAGCGTATGCCGCTGACGGAAATGCAGATGTTTGCAACCGGAATTGCCATTCAGGCCCAGACCGGGGCCAGTCTCTCAGAGGTTCTGGGCAATCTCGCAAATGTTATCCGGGCGCGTTTCCGCCTCAAGCGCAAGGTGAAATCGCTCTCCTCGGAAGCCAAGTCCTCGGCGATGATTATCGGCGCCTTGCCTGTTCTGATATCGACAGGAATTTATCTGATCAATCCGGACTATATCGGCGTTCTGTTTACGGATGATTTTGGACGTATTCTCGTCGCCGGCGCGATTTTCTGGATGTGCGTTGGCATTTTCATCATGAAAATCATGATTAATTTTAAAGTTTAGGAGCAAGTTATGGACACTGACATGATGATCGTCGTTGGCAGCGCCCTGGCCGCCGCATTGTCGTTTATTGCCTTTGCGTTGCCCTTTCTCAACCGCTCCGAAAAAAAAGAGCGGTATCGCTCGATTATCGAGAAAAAGCGAAAAGAGTTATTTGAAGCGACAAAAGAAGGACAAGGCAAGAAGATCGCTTCCGATACCATGTCTGGCAAGGACTCGATGGCGTCCTTTTACAAGGTGCAGCAGCTTGCCGGAGAACTGGGAGAAAAAGTCAGGGACAACATGCTTCAGGCAGGGATCAGGGATCCTGCGGCCCCTCTCAAGTTTATGATAGCGCGTGCGGTTTTGCCTGTGGTCTTTGGATTTGTCGCCTTGTTTTTCCTTTCCGCCAGCGACAAGGAAATCGGCAGCGCCATGATTCTTTTGATTGTTTTCGTCGCCGCAGCTGCCGGTTATGGCCTGCCGGGCGTGCTGCTCAAAAACCAGATCATGAAGCGTCAACAGGAAATCGGTTACGCTTTTCCAGACGCGCTCGACATGATGCTGATCTGTGTACAAGGCGGGATTGGGCTGGAGCAAACGGTTCATAAAATCGCCGAAGAAATTTCGGAACATTCGCCGATGCTGGCCGAAGAACTTGGGATCCTTAGCGCGGAAATGAGCATGCTGAACGACCGCCGGGCCGCATTGCAGGACTTTGCGCGGCGCGTTGGCAGCGGCGCGGGCCGAACATTCGCAACAGCCATGATCCAGGCCGAGCAATACGGAACAAGCGTTTCACAGGCTATGAAAGTTATGGCCGACGAATTGCGCGACATCCGCATGCAGGAGGCCGAGCGCAAGGCCATGGCTTTGCCGCCAAAGCTAACGGTGCCGATGATCGCATTCTTCCTGCCGGCCCTCTTTATCGTTATTTTGGGACCAGTGGGAATTGAAGTTTCCGATCTGAAGTAATCCGGATTGTTGTCCTAGCTTTCGCGCTCGGGCTTCTTCGGCGGCAGGACCATCTTTTCCGGGGCGACTTCCGCCGCATTTCCGGGACGATTGGGGCGCACCGAGCTTTGCAGAGCCTTTACGATACGCATGTTCCGCTCGATTTCAGGTCTGTGCGGCGCCGCGGCGGCGGCGCGGTTCAGTATCTCAACGGCTTCGTCCAGAAGGCCCTGAGACGCAAGATTGAGCGCAAGATTGTTCATAATGGGCGTCGGGTCGCCTTCCCAGTTATCAAGGCCGCGTCTGAAGGCGACTTCCGCCTGCTGGTGGTGGCCCATGGCGTCCAGAGCTATCCCCAGAACGTGAAACGCGTGGTAGTTATCGGGATTGGATAAAATGGCCTTGCGCGCAAAATCTTCCGCTTCCTCGTAGTGTCCCATGCCGAGATTAACGGCGGCGTATTCTGACACGATCATCGACGGCGCGTCTTCTTCCCCGGCCAGAGGCGCGAGAATAATCAAGGCGCGGTTCAGGTAATCGGATTCTCTGAGGGCGCGGGCGTAGCGAATTACGGTTTCCGGGTCCGCGCTGTTGCTCTTGTAAGCTCTTTCCAGAGAAGCGAGGTTGGCCCTCGACTGTCCTTTTTCCGCGCCATCTTCGGCTGCGCGCGCCAGGGCCGCGTCTATTTTCTGCGCGCGGGTCAGTTTTCGCGCATCCTGTATATCGGCGCCCGCATTGTCATAGGCGGTTCTCGTCGTGACCGGCTGGCAGGCGCCAAGCGACAATCCCACAATGCCGGTAAGAAGCGCGGGAAAAGAAACGGTTAATAAGCGGTTGTTCTTGTTCACGTCTGATCTCCAGCCTAGTTGTTTCCGGTTAGCGCATTTTCGGCTTCTGTGGCGTCCACCGTCCCTCCGCCTTCTTGCTGACCGCCATCGCCTTCTTCTTCCGAAACGGCGATTTCATGGCACATGTCTTCGCAATAATAGACGCGGGTGGGGCGGCAATCCCCGACATCCGTCTCCGCTGGCGAGGCGACGCCTGCGCAGTTCCGGCGTACGCGCAAGTAACGCTCTTTCGGGCTGGCGACGATAACATGGCGCTGCATAATGACCTTGCCGTCTTTATCAAGCACGGTAAAATGCGTTGCGCCCGGCTGTTGCGGCACAACGACCAGCAGACGGTTGTTTTCCGTCAAAACTGAGGCGTGCGACGGATTTCCGACAATGACTGCGGCTGCGTCCTGATCCAGACGGATGAGCTCCGACTTGTCCGGCGTCAGCTTGATCGGCGGGTCCGTAATGTGATCAGCGGAAATTTTGTGGGTTGAGGCGTTCGTTTCTTCACTGGCTTGCGCGAGCGTTTGATCAGCCGCAAACAGCAGGGCGCAGGAAAAACACAGACATCTCAAAATAAACGAAATCTTTTTCATGGCGGGGCAAGGGGATTGTTACAAGGCGTGTATCTATCAACGTAGTATACAGGCCATAATTCCAAAGATCACCCTTTTTTTATTCGAGAGGTTTTATTCAGAGTAAAAGCATAAAGGCAGCCTAAGCCGCCTTTTTCTTCTCCAGCGGCAATCTCACGAGCAGCAGCCCCTGATTGTCGTGATCGTGCGTCACCTCAAAGCCCAGCTCGCGGCACATCGAGAGCATGTCCTCGTTCTCGGCCAGCACGTTGCCCCAGATTTCCTGCAGGCCCTCGGCCTTGCCGTACTCGATGATTTTCTGCATCAGGATCCAGCCCAGCCCCTTGTTCTTCATGTCCGAGCGCACGATGATGCCGTATTCCGCGCGGGTCAGGTTCGGGTCGGCGGAAAGCCTTGAGATGCCGAGCAATTCCCCGCTTGCTTCGTCTATGGCGACAAACGCCATGGCGCGGGCGTAGTCGATCTGGGTGAGCCTTGCGATAAACTCGCGCGGCAGTTTTTTGATCGGCTTGAACAGGCGCATGCGCTGGTCTTCCGGATCGGTCTTGTCCGTGAAGACGTCGTAAAGCTCTTCGTCTTCGGGCCGGATCGGGCGGATGGTAACGTTGATCCCGCTCTTGAGCTCTTCCTGGCTTTGCCAGTGTTTCGGATAGGGCCGTACGGCAAAGCGCGGGTTCAGGCCGTCCGTTTCCGTTGGCGCTTCTTTTACGACAACGCGCGCATCCAGCGAGAGAACGCCGTGCTCGTCCGCGAGCAGCGGGTTGATGTCGAGCTCGTAAATCTCCGGCAACTCCGCAATCATGTGCGAGATACGGACAAGCGTTAGGGCGATGGCGTCTATATCCGCCCGGGGAATATCGCGGTAGCCTTTTAGCAGTTCATAGATGCGCGTCTTTTGCATCTGGTCTTTTGCCAGCTGCAGATCAAGCGGCGGCAGCGCGACGGCGCTGTCTTTCATAACTTCTACTGCTGTTCCGCCAGCGCCGAACATAATGACGGGGCCGAAAGTGACGTCTTCTGACACGCCGATTATCAGTTCCTGCGCGTTCGGGCGGTTGATCATCGGCTGGACCGTGACGCCGTCAATGCGGGCGTCCGGGCATTTTTCAGCCACCAGTTCCAGCATTTTCGCGGTTTCCTCGCGCACGGCTTCCGCGCTTCCAATATTAAGCTTGACGCCGCCGACGTCGGATTTGTGAGAGATATCCTTGGACAGGATTTTGATAACGAATGTTTCAAAGCCTTCCCCTGCAATCCTCTGCGCGGCTTCAAAGGCCTCATCCGGCGTTGCCGCCTCGTAAGTTGGCACGATCGGGATGCCGTAGGAGGACAGCAGCTGCTTGGCCTCGGATTCCGTCAGCACGTCGCGCTTTTCTTTCAGCACTGGCGCAATAATTTCCCGGCCCCGGTCGGCGTCCGTTTTGAAGTCGGCGGGCAGGGCGGGCGGGCAGCGCATAAGGATATTCTGCGCCTTCACATGCCCTGAGAGATAGCTGTAGCCGAGAATAGCGTCCGCGGGGGTCTCGTATGCGGGAATGCCCGCCTGTGTCAGGAGCTTGCGCGCGTCTCTCGCCGTGGCGTCGCCGAGCCAGTTGGCGAGAACAACCTTCTGCTCTTTGCCTTCTTCCTGTTTGCGGTACTTCTTGACGGCGCGAATCGTGGCCTTTGCCGCCTCGCGCCCGGAGATAAGAGCCGTCGGGCAGTTGATCACAAGAACGGCGTCGATTTCATCGTCTTCCAGAACAGCCGCCACCGAGCGTTCGTAGCGCTCGGGCGGCGCGTCGCCCAAAATATCCACCGGATTGTCGAAGGCGCAGGCCTCGGGCAAGAAGGTCTGGAGATGTTCAACAGTTTTCGGACTGACGCTCGAGAGCGTGCCATTTTCGTCCATCAGGCGGTCAACGGCCAGAACGCCGGCCCCGCCGCCATTGGTGACGATGCACAGGCGATCGCCCTGGATCGGTTTCTGGCGGCTCAGGACTTCGGCGGCGTCGAAAAGTTTTTCCAGTTCCGTAACGCGCAGAATCCCTGCGCGCTCGAACGCCGCGCTATAAACGTTATCCGCGCCGGCAAGAGCGCCCGTATGCGATGCGGCGGCGGCTGCGCCCGCTTCATGGCGGCCGGACTTAATGACCACGATCGGCTTGATGCGCGCGGCGGCCCGCGCGGCGGACATGAAATTGCGCGCGTTTGTGATCTGCTCGATATACATCAAAATCGCGCTCGTATTGGGGTCGGAGGCGATATAGTCCAGCATGTCGGCGGTATCGACGTCGGACATGTCGCCCATCGATACCATGTACGAAAAGCCGATATTGCGCCCTTCGGCCCAGTCGAGAATAGATGTCAGGATCGCGCCGGACTGAGACAGGAAAGCCAGTTCGCCGGGCGTTGGCTGCATATGCGCGAACGTCGCGTTCAGCCCGATGCCGGGCGCCATCAGCCCCAGACAATTAGGGCCGACGATGCGCAGGTTGTATTTTTCGACGCATTTCAGGACGCGGTTATGAATCTCCTCATCCTGCCGCACGCCTGCGGTGATGATCGTGCAGGCGCGCGTTCCGGCCTCCGCCAGCTCTTCCACCGTCTCGGCTACCGAAGGAAGCGGCGTTGCGATGACGGCGAGGTCAGGGGCGACGGGCAGGTCCCTGACGGAGCGGTAGCACTTATGCCCTCCGATCTCGTCGTATTTCGGGTTAACCAGCCAGACCGGGCCTTCGAAGCCGCCCTCCATCAAGTTCGTTCTTAACGTGTCCCCGACCGAGCCCTGCCGCGCGCTCGCGCCGAACAGGGCAACGGAACGCGGCGAAAACATTTTATCTAAATTAAGAATCGACATGACTTGATTACCCCTCTTTCCCCGGTATGCATTGCGAGTCTTGCCGGTATTTTAGTCCTGTGAGAGCTGTTTGGGAATAGGAGATAAACGGATTGTTTGCGCGTGCGCGTAAATACGAAGATACGGCTTCAGCTGTTTGAATGCGGGTTTTTCTCAAAAACCGTCAACTGTTTGCGCAGAAAGATAAAATAAAGCAGCGTGAAGTAATAAAAATACAACTCCTGAACTTCGCTGGTGCGAATAAACAGATCCCAGTGGCCCAAATCCATTGCCGTTATGACGCGTTCGTAAATCCGCGGGAAAATGGCCAGCAGCGCCGTGATGAATAATGCGCTGTCCGGCAGTATCGGTTTCAATTTTTCCGGCAGGGCTTGCGGTCTGAACCGGCGGAGCAGCGGCACGACAACGCCGCCGATGAAAATGCCGACTTCCTGCAGCAGTCTCGGTTTCTGGTCCAGCCAGCTCGAGATATTGTGCAGGTTGGTTTCCTGTTGATCGTTAATGGCCTGCCAGTAGGCCGGGGTGTTCCAGTTAAAGTAATGCTGGCCGTAACTGATCTCTTCCAGACAAACGTACAAGGCGCCCAGCATTCCGGCGACGAGCCAAGCCTTGATCCATAACGGATACGACAGATCGCGCCGAATTACGAGGTTTCCGGCGACAAAAAAAGCCAGCAGCAGCAAAATGGCCTGAACATTCTCGACCAGACCCAGTTCACTGTCCGTCAGCCCCGGAAGAAATCGGGAACGCGTCTGTCGAAAACAAGCAAAAACAGGAAGGCTGTTAATGGCAGCGCGGTAGCATATAAAATTTTCATCGTGGAATAATAACCATCTGTTTAAAAAAGTTTAGCGTTTTTAGAAACCGGAAATTTTATAATTACAGGGAAGGGTTTTTTGTTTCCGTTCGTATGTTTAATAAAGCAAAGAGAATGCTTCATTTTTTTGTTCAACATCCAGGAGGCTAAAGATGAAAACTTTTTATGCGTCTTTGTTTATTTTCGCTATGGCTGTGGCGTTGCCGGCTGAGGTTCGGGCGCAGGATTCGGCGGTGAACGCCCTTCCGGGGATTGGTCCCGACCGGCGAGAGGATATTCGTGACCGGATCGAAAACCGCCGCGACAGGCGCGAGGATATCCGTGACCGTCGCGAAGACCGCCGCGACAGAAGGGAAGACGTTCGCGACCGGCGCGAGGACAGAAGGGACGCCCGCGAAGATGTCCGCGACGCCCGCCACGACGGCGGACGCAGGGACCGGATTGAGGATCGCCTAGACCGGCGGGAAGACCGCTGGGACGTACGGGAAGATCGCCGTGACGGGCGTGAGGATATTCGCGACCGGCGCGAGGATCGTTACGATCGCGCAGAAAACCGCCGCGACCGGACAGAGAACCGCTATGACCGCCGGGAAAACCGCATGGACAGGCGCACAGGCCCGTCGCGCGACTCGCAAAATCGCGCAAGCGGACGCAGAGGTTATAACAGGTAGTTTTTATCCTCTCTTTAAATTTTAAAAAGCGCCGCTAACTATGAGGCGCTTTTTTTTGCGGGATTGAAAGGCGGTTGCCTGTAAAGTTGTGAAGGCTTTTGCCAGCGGAGAGTTCAGGGATAAGGGCGGAAAGTTTTGAAAATAGTCTGCCTTCGCCGGCGACCGCAAGATGTTCGCCTTTTGCTATCGCTTCAAGCGCGTGACGTCCGCTCTCCCGGGTCGCAAGGCTGGCGCTCGATATGTAGGGCAAATCAGCTTCACCATATCTGAAATCATCGTTATGCTTCTGGTCCTGATTTGTCGCTGAAGCCGCGCCGTTTCGCAACTTGCGCTCCAGTGTTTTTCTCTCCTGTTTTAATTGTTCGATTTCCAGCAGCTTTGTAAACCGGAAATTCGCCCGCCGCAGCTGGGTTTCGAGTTCTGAAGGCATATGCTCAAGCTTTTTTTTATACATCGAACGGATGTCTTTCTATTCAGCGTCTCCGAAGATAACGGGAACGAGGTGAAGGCGCTCTATCTCCTCCCCATCGGTTTTAGGGCGCCTCTAAAAACAGCATAAAGTATCGATATCTGAAGCAAGGATGCCGT
>CAZCIB010000039.1:0-23272 GCA_964498755.1 uncultured Pseudobdellovibrionaceae bacterium
GGACAGAATCGCAAATCTGCGCTCATATGTCAGGGGGTTTTTAGAGGCGCCCTTAAAAGCAAGGAGATTGACATGACTAAAATGCACGAAGACTACGCTAATAACGTCTACCGTGAAGAAGAGATGCCTGAATATTTCGGCGATGTAATCGAGAGGGTTATTAAACGCATCGATCACGGGGATGTGCTGGACCTCGGATCACACGCTATCGGACATTACTGGGCAATGGGTTACATCGAGCGGGTAAACAGCTATTCCTGTTATGACCTTTCTTCTGAAGCGCTAGAGATCTTCCAGAATACGCTGGATGCTTGGCAGCCCGGCGACCTTGTGAAAAAGCACGGTTATTACATGGCTTACCTGAGGCAAAATGAAGTGATCCAAGCTTCAGACAAAGAAATTGAAGAACAAATTCGCAGTAAGCTTGCTGAAGTCCGCCAATTTAATTTCCTGACAGACCGCGCTGAAAAAAAGTTCGATATCGTCATGGCAAATGAGAGCCTGCCCGTTGTGGACACCTACGAAGAATTTGTTACTGCACTGAAAACTTGCCACAGCCTGCTGAAAAAGGACGGCCTTCTTTTGACGGTTTCCGGCCAGTTTGAAAATGTAACGGATTGGATTGCTGACATGCAAAATAATAAAATTGAAGGACGACTTAACCCAGGCGCCGCAGAGTTTGAAAAAGCAATGAAAGAGGCGGGATTCAAGAACGTAGAAACTATTACGATCCCCGTAACATACCCAGATTACATTGCGGTTGATATCTGCAGCGCCAGGAAATAGAGATAGCCTAAGCCGCTTTTACATTGCTCCTGTACACCTTAACAGCGTCTTCATACCGAAAATCAGGGTCGATCTGTTTCATCAGATCGGCCTTGTATAAAGTATCGCCCCAGCTTTTCGCCGCTCGCTCAAAGAAGCGCCTGTTGATTTCCTGATACCGGCTCCAGTCTCGCTCCTGACTGTCTGTGATTTTCTGTATCGTTTTCAGCAAAGCAACATTTTCGGTCTCCAGCGCCGAAATATCCTGCCACTGGCCCTTTTCCTGCTTGCGCACAAAATCCGAGCGTGACAAATGACCGATCAGGGAACTGCCAACTTTTTCACGTATGAAGTCAAGATCGTCACCGTCTTCGATCTTGTTTCCGATCACATAAACAGGCAGGTCATAAAGATCGGCATGGTTTTTACACTGATCATACACCCCGGCTGATTTCTCCGTAGGCTCCACGACAAGGAAAACAGCATCGAACTTATAGCCGAGCGCGCTAGCCAGAGGGTCAGCGCCTGCGCACATATCACCGATGAAATATTCTCCGCCCCCGTCAATCAGATGATTTAGGTAACTGCCCATTTTATGAGTGAAGGCGTGGTAGCAGGTAGCCCCGATCTGTTCGTCAGAATGTCCGCCAAGCGCAATAAAGCGTATGCCGTCCTTCTCCAGCTCATAAGCATCTCTCACAGGATTTTGATCATTAAAATACAGCAGCCTGGAACCTGCTCCGGGCGGCGTATTTTCAGTGATCAGATCAGGCGACTCAATGCGCGAATTCTGGCCGCGAATATAACTAAACAGTACGTCCGGCTCTGCGCCCATAGGTTTTTGATTCTTAATCTGTTCTTGAGAAAAACCAAGCGCAAGACCGAGATGCTGGTTGATATCGCCGTCCACAACCAGAACCGGTTCTTTTTGCGCGGCGAGATATCTTGCAAAAAGACTGGAAATCGTTGACTTTCCACTGCCGCCCTTGCCGCAAAAAGCTATACGCATATTGTCCTCCGTTTTTTGATTACACGGATAAGATAGTGTTACTTTATAACATTTTCAAGTTTTTTGATTATCGGTCGTTCCCTGTCAGCCCAAATTAGACAGTTAGAGGCTCGCCGCCAAGGCGCCAATCTGCAGCCTTTATAATCAAGCCGCCTGTTTGAACCATTGCGGGAACGGGTCTTTGAGTTTCTGGAATCTTTCCGGGGCGGTGAGATAGTCTATCACGAGGCAGGCGTCCAGTTTTTCACGAATGGTGGCCTCGTTCATCTGATCTTTCAAGCCGATAAACACGATTTCCTGCCTGCGGTCCCCGTAATCCCTGGTCCAGTATTGTTTGATTACGTCTTCAAAATCCCCGCCATCGGGCCAGCGGTTTTTAGGAATGGCGGCCCACCAGCGGCCTATGCTCTGATGACGGACGAATGCTCCGGCCTGTGAAACTTCGCCCACGAAGTCCGGGCGGGTGGAGAGCCAGAAAAACCCCTTGGCGCGCACCACACCCGGCCATTCTCCATTAAATAACGCATGAATTTTAACCGGATCGAACGGCTCCCGCGCGCAGTAAACAAAGCTGCGGATGCCGTATTCCTCGGTTTCCGGCACATGGTCTTTAAAGTTATAAAGCTCCTGCGCCCAGAGCGGATGCTCCTGCGTTTCTTCCAGATCAAACAGCCCGGTATCCATGACCTGATCCAGATCAACCTGTCCCAGCGTGACTTCAATGATCTCGGCGCGAGCGTTCAGGCCGCGAATAATCGCCTTTACCGTATCAAGTTGTTCTTTTGAAATCAGATCTATTTTGTTCAGGATGATAACATTGGCGAACTCAATCTGCTCGACCAGCAAATCAACCAGCGTGCGCTCATCCTCCTCACCCAGGCTTTCGCCCTGATCCCTAAGGAAATCGGTCGAGCTGTAATTCTTGATCAGGTTCGCCGCATCCACGACCGTCGCCATCGTATCCAGCCGGGAGACGTCAGAGAGGCTATTGCCGTCTTCGTCGCGAAAATCAAAGGTGGTGGCCACGGGCAGAGGTTCGGAAATACCCGTGCTTTCAATCAACAAATAATCAAACTTGCCTTCTGCGGCCAGCGCGCGCACCTGCTCCAGAAGATCTTCGCGGAGCGTGCAGCAGATGCAGCCATTGCTCATCTCGACCAGCTTTTCCTCCGTGCGGGAGAGGTTAGCACCGCCCTTCTCAACCAGCGCAGCGTCAATATTCACCTCGCTCATGTCGTTGACAATCACAGCGACCTTTTTGCCCTCACGGTTGTTCAGCACATGATTGAGCAACGTCGTTTTTCCAGCTCCCAAAAAGCCGGAGAGCACGGTGACAGGAAGTTTCTTTGCAAGCGGCTGCGGCATACTAAATAAAACCTTCGTAATCGCAATAACGTTACAATGTAACAGTTTTATATTCGATAATTTTGAAATTGCAAGAGGCGAGACCAAGGGGCCAAGCAGGAAAGAGTTTTGAGTATTTTTACGGCGGCAAATTTGAATGCATTACCCAAATTTCCAAAGCGGGAAGACTAGATGACGATTGCCGAACGGCACTCGCACCAAGGCGCGGCGGCGTTTTTTTAGAAACTAATGCAGGCCCCTTTCGGAAGCGCAAGAAAGGTCCGGAAAGAAAACGCGGCCAGCGATATTAGAGAAATCCTTGAAGATGAAATACCGGCAGAGTGGCAGCGCGACCTGCGCCTTGAATTTTGACGGATAGCTCTTCCTTGTTCTGCCCATAACTGATAAGTGCAGAATAGACATCCCCATCAAGAGAAGAGCTAACGTTCCTGGCCGGGATTGTCCCTTGCTTTCAGGCGCTCACACAACCACTCATCAATTTCGTGCTCGAGCCAGCCGACGGCGCGGGGGCCGAGGGGGACTGGTTTGGGGAAATTACTCTCGCTCATATGATGGTAGATCGAGGCGCGTTTCAGGCCAACGCGGGCGATGACTTCGGTAAGGCGCAGGATTTTGAGCGCGGGCGTGGTTCTGCTTGACGAGAAAAGTGGGAGGTCGGTCAAATCCGAGGCTTTCTCACTGTTTGCTCCTGTGTTTTTGTTCATAGTCATGCCGCCCTTATCTTGTTTCGGAAATTTTTTCTCATTATAGGGCGATCGGCAAAATCCTCTTATGGCCTTTATGCGCGACGATTTGCGCTCGAGCGCGACTTTCCGAAATTTGCGCTTGTTTTTCTTCTGGAGCAGGCTGATATTGGCTCCTGCCTGTTCCGCCGCGCTTCCTTTCCGGCCGGTCGGCCTGCCGCTTGCTCAGAGTTTTCAGACCAGCCTCCAGCAAAAGCACGGCAAAACAACGGGTTAAGTTGCTCCATTCTCGAACAAAACCTCCAACCTCCTAAAAAACGATGTGCAGACAATGGGATAGCTCTCCCCGGAGGGAGATCTTTTATCTTGCCTTACGTGGAGGCTCTCCGGAGATTGCGCGGCCACCCACGCCCAGGCCGTGCCAAGCGCGACGAGCGGCATTGTCGCGCCAAGTGACGGTCGCGAATTATGCGTTCGTCTCGAACTTTCCGGCGATAACCGTCCCTCCGCGTCCAATAGTGTCCAGATAATCCGCCCAGTCCTGCATCATCTGGCACCGCTGGTCCAGAAACTCCGCCCGGTTATACGCGGCCATGACCTGGTTCTTACGGGCATGTGCAAGCTGGCGGTCGGGGATATGGTCCGGATAGCCAAGCCTTTCAACAATTGCCGTCATCGCAAGCGCCCGGAAGCCATGGCCAGTCATGGTGCCGGAATAGCCCATGCGCCACAAGGCTGCCAAAATGGCGTTGTTGGACATATGACTGCGCGGGTCTGTCTTGCTTGGAAAGACGTATGGCCTGTGTCCGTTCAACCGCTTCAATTCTCGCAGAATGGAAAGAGACGTATTAGATAACGGCACCAGATGATCCCGGCGCGTTTTCATCCGGGGCGCAGGGATCACCCACATGGCGTTTTCGAAATCGACTTCTTCCCAGCGCGCTTTTATCAGTTCGCTTGTTCTGACGAATGTAAGCATGAGCAATTTCATCGCGTAAAGCGTCTGGGGGAACAGACGAGCCTCGTTTCTGTTAAGTTTCCCGACCAGTTCCGGCAGTTGCCTGATATCAATGGCAGCGAAGTTTTCCTTCGGCGCGGTCTTCAGAATGCCGCGCATATGGGTAACCGGATTGCGGTCGACGATGGCGTGACATATCCCGTAGTCGTAAACCTGCCGGACGTATTGAAGCGCCCTGCGGGCCATTTCGTAGGCCTCCCGGTCTTCGATTCTTTTGACCATAAAAATGATATCCGGCGGTTTGATGTCCGCTATCGGCTTCCGGCCCAGAACTGGATAAACGTCCTGTTCCAGACGCCTGCGGACTGTTCGGGCATGATTCTCGCTCCATTTAAGGCCATTATGATCCTGCCAGTTTTCTGCCACCGCCTTGAACGTGTTTTGTGCGTCGAACAGACGCTGGCGTTTTTCCTCCAGTTTGACCTGGCCGGGATCGATGCCTTCGATTAGCTGGCGCTTGGCATCTTCCCGCTTGAAACGGGCTTCCTGAAGGGAAATAATCGGATATGGCCCAATCGTAAGCTTCTTTTCCTTGCCGAGATATCGGTATTTGAGCTTCCAGTATTTACCGCCGCTGGGCGTCACTTCCAGATAAAGGCCGCTGCCGTCTGTCAGCTTGCGGGATTTCGGGGCGGGTTTCGCCGTTTTGCATTCCTTGTCGGTTAGCGTCATTTGGGGGCCTCCTTATTTCGCTGTTTTTAGCAGGCCCCCAGAACAGGCCCCATAGACGATGGATGCCCATGGACAGCTCTGGAAGCTGCTGGTTAAAAAAAAACAGTAGAATTAAGGATTTAAAGCCGTTTTCTGGAAGCCTTTGGAAGCTTCTGGACTGGTCATTGGCGTCCCCTACGGGATTCGAACCCGTGTTGCCGCCGTGAAAGGGCGGTGTCCTAGGCCTCTAGACGAAGGGGACCCATGTGGAAGTGATGTTATAATGCGAGGACGGCATAAAAATCAAGAAAAGAATTTACCAACAGCATTGCTCCCATCGTGCGCCGCTCCAGTCGTCTGAAGGCTGGGGTGGCGAAATAACCTCGGCCATTTGCCGCCAGGTCCTGGACGCCCCGATAATCCTGTCTTTTCCCTGACGACTCAGCATTCCTCTCAGGGTCTTTCTGACCTCCCCGCCCGGCTCGCCGTCAAAAGCGTTCAATATTTCCGTATCATTCCGACCCTGACGGAGTCCTTCCGCAAAATCCCTGAACAATTGCGAGCGCGGCGGATAGATTTCAAGCGCGCGCGCTTCAGCTTCCGTAGCGGCCCCATGCAGCGCATTTTCAGTCAGCGCATCCTCCAGATTGGAAAAACCCGAGCGCTTATACATGGCGGCGGCGTTTTCGAGGTACTTTTCCGTCCAGAAATAACTCGACGTCCAGTCGCGCTTCATCTCTCCCGCCACGCAAATCCCGAGCCATTGTTCGGTAAGAATTTCCGCCAATGCTTCCTTGCGGCCTCTTGCCCCGGTCTGACGCTGATAGCCGTAACGCCCGTCCGGCAAAACGATACTATCGAGCAAGTGCGCAGCCGCTAATTGCGGTTTAGCGGAAATCTGCAGGATCGTATCGTCAAGACCGTGCGCGCATTCATGGGCAAAGACAAGCGCCGCGTCTTCAACGGGCTCAAAGCGATCCGCATGCTTGCAAAATTTACTGGCCGCGGTGAATATCACGTTCTCCGCAGGCGCGTAAAACCCTTCCACCTCAACTTCACTTCTTTTGTAATAATCGTGAGGCCCAGGCTCATAGGAGACTCTGCCTATGTCCGGTGGCTTGTCGGCCAGAACGATTTTTTTACCGGACGCGTCCAGAATGGCTCTGACAAATTCCGGAATTTTTTGCGTAAACGCTGCTTCCGCTTCCTTGATGAGCCATTCCAGCGTACCCGGTTTTCCCTTCCTGTGAGGCTCCATGGCGTAACTCAGATGCTTTATGCTTCCGCCAGAAGCCGCAGATCGAAAATTTCCGCTAATCGAGAGCGCGCCGCCGTCCCGAAAAATCGGCATGAAGACAGGAATGCGCAACCCCTTACCAGCGGCGAACGATCTCTGTTGCAAAACGTAATCCATAACTTTTGGCGTATGGACTTCCGGACCTGAAACGTTCGTAAAAAATTCCGTGACTTCCAATACATGCATCTTTGTTTTCATAGAGACTTCATAAGCCACGACACGGAAAATGTCAACACTTATGAAAACCTATTCGGCGGCGACGTCTGGCTGATCCTGCATATCCCCATACGCCGCATCACTGATATGCATCTCCGCGCTTTCGCGCCCCTGCCAGCGGTTGAGCTTGAGGGAGCCGGCGATGTGGAGCGTCCGGCCGCGGCCCTTGAGAAGCGCCTGCCCGAGGGCCGTATCGGCGGCGCGGAACGCCACGCCTTTGACGCGTCCGCCGCCGCCCCGGTCGCTGATCTGGACGCGCACATGCCCGTCGCCGACAATATCGGTCGTGGCGATTTTCACGTCGGGCAGAACGAAGACCGGCTCGTCCATCCCAGCGCCGAACGGGCCGACCTGCTCTTCAAGCAATTTGACGAGGGCGGGCGTACAGCCATGCACGGTTAAAACGCCGTCGATCGCGGTTTCCATCATGGTTTCAACGCCCTGCAGCTGTTTCTCAACCGCGCCGCGCAAAAATTCGCGAAAGGCCGGGATGTGTTCCGGCAAGATAGTGAACCCGCCCGCCATGGCGTGTCCGCCGCCCTTGACGATCAGGCCGAGTCCTTGCGCTTCCTGGAACATCTGCGCCATATTGACGCCGGGAACGGAACGCCCCGAGCCGCGCCCTTCCAGGCTTCCGTCCGCGTTTCTGGCAAAGGCGATCACGACCGCGGGCTTGTTATGCGCCTCTTTCAGACGGCCCGCCACAAGCCCGGCCAGCCCGGCGTGCCAGTCCTCGTGATGCGCGAAAACCAACGGATCATCGCCTGCGCCGCCATTCAGCATGGCTTCGGCCTGCTTCATCATGCCGCGCTGGATCTCTTTCCTGTGGCCGTTGCATTCCTCGAGCCGCGCCGCGAGGCCCCGCGCCTCGTCATAATCATCCGTCGAAAGAAGCCGCGCCCCGAGATCGGACTTGTGTACGCGACTGCCCGCGTTAATCCGCGGTCCCAGCGCAAATCCGCAGGCGTATGGCGTTACGGCGTCCCTGACCCCGGCGCGTTCCATGAGCGCGCGCAATCCCGCGTTTTGCGTGTTCCGCATGCGTTTTAATCCCTCGCGCACGAACAGGCGGTTCGGCCCCAGCAACGGCACGATATCGCATACCGTCCCGAGCGCAACCAGATCAAGCCAGTCTTTGAGCGGCGGCTCCGGCGTCCCGGTTTTATTAAAATACCCGCGCTCACGCAGCTTGTTGTTGATAGCCACGCAAGTGAGGAACGTCACGCCTACGGCGGCCAGCATGTCAAAGCCGGACGTATCGTCCGCGCGCTTGGGATCGATGACGTGATCGGCGGGCGGCAAATCCCCCGATGGCTCATGGTGATCGAGCACAACCAGATGCAGCCCCAGCTCTTTGCCTTGCGCGATAACGTCGTTCGCCGTGATGCCGCAGTCGCACAGAATAACCGTTTCCGCGCCTTGCTCCTTCAGCGTTTTGAGCGCGCCCGCATTCGGGCCGTAACCTTCGTTCAAACGGTCCGGGATATAAAGATCCGGCTTGAGCCCGAAATGCCGCAGGAAGCGGACAAGAACGGCCGCCGAGGTCGCACCGTCCACGTCGAAATCCGCGAAGACGGATATTTTCTTATTATTCTCGACTCTTACAGCAACATCTTTAGCCAACGCCTCCATTCCCGTGAGCGCGAACGGATCCGGAAAATCATTGCGCAGCGCGGGCTTGAGGAACGATGTTACTGCTTCTGCCTCCACGCCTCGACTGACCAGCAATCGCGCAATAATTTCAGGCAGTTCGTGGCGTCTTTTCAGATTTTCAACAACATCATCGGCGGCGTCTTGAAACCGCCACCTAGCATTCATCAGCGAGCGTTGTATATCAAGTTGCGACGACATAAGGTTTACGCGGACTGTTATTGATAATGAGACCAGCATATGCCGATTCTTCCCTTTAAAGAAACCCTCCCCGCGATAGACGCCACAGCTTTTATCGCGGATAGCGCGACGATTATCGGCGACGTCAATATCGGCGCGGAAAGTTCGATCTGGTTCGGCTGCGTCGTGCGCGGCGACGTTAATTATATCCGCATCGGCGCGCGCACGAATATTCAGGATAACAGCGTTATCCATGTCGACTCGCGCAAATATCCCACGCTCATCGGCGACGGCGCCACGGTCGGACATATGGCGCTGCTCCACGCCTGCACAATTAAAGACAATGCGTTCATCGGCATGCAGGCCTGCGTCATGGACGGCGCCGTCGTGGAAGAGTTCGGCTTCGTCGCCGCAGGCGCGCTCGTCACGCCGGGCAAGACAATACCCTCTGGCGAGATCTGGGCCGGGCGTCCGGCAAAATTCCTGAAAAAACTGGGCGATGACGATCTGGAACAGATCAAACAATCAGCGCGGAATTACGCCGATCTGGCGGCTCAATACCGCGAACGCGAAAGAAAGAGATAATTTTCAGGGAAACAGCCCGCACCCCGCTTGTCAGATTGCCATGGCGCGGATACGATAAAGTAAGAGTCGTAAAAGGAGAGTCCGCCTTGCCGCATTTCCAAAACCTGAAACGGAACAAAATGATGCCTGAACCGCGCGTTGTCATGATGCTTTTGGCCCTTACTGCGCTGGGAGGCTGTGAGACGACCGACTCGCTGTTTGGTCGCACGAACGGCGAAGGCGTAACAGTCCGCAGTCAGGCGGCGAAAGACCCGGTTCTTCCGGACGCAGCGCCTCCTGCCCCTGCGGAACGCCGAATGGGCGACCAGAGACCGGCGAATTTCGATATACCCCGCGGCGGCGGTCTGACGCCGCCTCCGGGCTTTGAGTCGATGCAAGGCAAAAGCTATTCGGAAATGGTCAACAATGACAGCGTCGAAATCTTCAGCCTCGACGCGCCCGCAGATACGGGCGCGCGCCTGCCGCAACCTGAATCCCCGGGCATGGCGGCGGCAACGGACAGCAGCGTCGAAGTGTTTCCGCTGGGCGGCGGCAATACGGCGCAGGGTCAGGGGCCGGCGCGCATAGCCGATATCCCGCCACCTTCGCGCAACCGCCCCGGTTATCCGTCTCCTTTTGTTCCGGGTCCGAACGCGCAGCGGGCTGGACACCCGCCGTCAAGCCGTCTTCCCGCTTTGCCGCCGGGCGTAAAAGGAGGGTTTTCACAGACGCAGGAGCGGATATTCTTTAAACACAATTCTTCCGGCCTCTCCGCCGAAGATCGGCGCAAGCTGACCAACGTCGCCGAACAATACAAAGCCTCAGACAAAAAGGTTACGGTCGAAGGTCACGCCAGCAAAACAGCGGAAACGAAAAATGAAACCGCGCGGGAGACCGTTAACTTAAAAAAGTCTCTAGACCGGGCGTATCAGGTCAGCGCGGAGCTGATACGTCAGGGTCTTCCGGCGGAGAACATCAAGGCCTGTGGCTACGGCGATAACCAGCCGCCGCGCGCGACAAACGGCAAAAGCGAGGAAGCTGCCAGCCGCCGCGTCGAAATCAGCTCCGGGTTTTAAATATGACAGAGCCTTTTCGCATAGGCATAGCCGGAATCGGAACGGTCGGCGCAGGGCTTGTGAAACTCATTCAGGCGAACGGCGAGCGGCTTTGCGCGCGCAGCGGACGCCGGATTGAAATTGCCGCCGTCAGCGCGCGCAACAGGAATAAAGACAGGGGCGTTTCTCTTGACGGAGTCGATTGGGCCGACAAACCGGAAGACCTGACGGAACGCAAGGATCTTGACGCTGTCGTTGAACTGATCGGCGGCGAGGAAGGCCCCGCGCTGAACCTGACGAAAAAGGCCCTGCGGAATGGTCTACCCGTGATTACGGCGAACAAGGCGATGCTGGCGCATCATGGCCTTGAACTGGCCACGCTGGCCGAAGACAACAACGCCGCCCTGATGTACGAGGCCGCTGTCGCGGGAGCTATCCCGGCGATCAAAACGCTGCGCGAGGGCCTTGCAGGCAACCGCATTGAAGCCGTTTACGGCATTCTGAACGGCACGTGCAACTATATCTTGAGCGAAATGCGCGCCAGCGGACGGGATTTTCAGGATGTTCTGAAAGAGGCGCAGGATCTCGGCTACGCCGAAGCCGATCCCGCGCTTGACGTCGACGGATTTGACGCCGCGCATAAGCTGACGCTTCTGACCAGCCTGGCATTCGGCGTCAAACCGGACTACGCCAGTTTGCGCGTTTACGGCGTCCGGCAGGTCACGCAGGCCGACATTGCGTTTGCCGATGAGCTTGGTTACGCGATCAGGCTGCTGGGCATTGCTCGCATGATTGACGAAGAAGGTAAATCGCGCCTTGTTCAAAGGCTCAAACCCTGTCTTGTCCCCAAACACAGTACGCTTGGCATGGTCGAGGGCGTGTTCAACGCCGTTGAACTCAAGGGCGATCAGGCGGGCGAAAGCATCTCAATCGGACGCGGCGCAGGCGCAGGGCCGACGGCGTCCGCCGTTGCCAGCGACATTGTCGATCTTGCGCGGGGTGCGCACAGACCATGCTTTGGCGTTCCAGTATCTGAGCTCAAAGACGCCGAACACGCCGACTCGGCAACGTTGTCCGGGCGTTTTTATATCCGCCTGTCCGTCGTGGACAAGTCCGGCGTACTTGCCGAAGTCGCGGGCATTTTGCGTGACAATCATATTTCTATCGAGGCTATGCTTCAGCGCGGCCGCGATCCGCTTCAATCCGTGCCGCTGGTCCTGATTACGCATGAAGCGAGCCAGTCAGATATCTTTGAGGCGTGCGAACAAATCTCGAGCCTGTCTTCAGTTCTCGAATCTCCGTGCGTAATGCATATCGAGGAGCTGGAGGGGGAGTAGTTGGGAGTCGCGAGTCACGAGTAGCGAGTGACTTTTTAAGCCCTAAACTCGCCACTCTCCACTCACGACTCGCAACTGAATTAACGCTTCGCCCACTGTTTGGATCGGCGCGCCTTGTGTTTGCCGATTTTCTTACGCTCAACCGTGCGCGCGTCACGGGTTAGAAGGCCCGCTTTCTTCAGCGGAGAACGCAGATTCGGATCAAAGTTTTCCAGCGCGCGTGATATGCCGTGCCGCACGGCGCCGGCCTGACCAGACAAGCCGCCACCTTTTACGGTGCAAACAACGTCAAAGCGTCCGACGCGATCCGCAATCAGAAAAGGCTGGTTCAAAATCAGCTGCTGCGTTTTACGCGCGAAGTAAACGTCCTGATCGCGTCCGTTGACGGTCACCTTGCCTGAACCGGATTTGATCCAGACGCGCGCCACGGCGTCTTTACGGCGACCGGTCGCGTATGCGCGGCCATATTGATCGAGAACCGGCTTTTTCGGCTCGTCCGTATTTTCCGACGCCGCCGGAGCCGCGCCTTCAGCAATGTTTTTCAGGTTGGATAAATCCTGTGCTTGTTCTTCAGCCATATGTTTTAAGCCCTTTTGTTTTTGGGATTCATGGATGCGAGGTCGAGCGTTTCCGGCTGTTGCGGCTCGTGCGGATGTTCGGCCCCGGCGTAAACGCGCAGGTTGCCATACTGCTTGCGGCCCAGCGGTCCTTTCGGCAACATGCGCTCGATCGCCTTTTCAACGACGCGCTGCGGATGTTTGCCGTCGAGAATCTGCCCTTTGGTCCGGCTCTTGATGCCGCCCGGATAGCCGGTGTGCCAGTAGAAAATGTCCTGCTCGCGCTTGCGGCCTGTCAGGCGCACCTTGTCCGCGTTGATCACGATCACGTTGTCGCCGCAATCCATGTGCGGCGTGAATGTGGGCTTGTGCTTGCCGCGCAGGTGGAACGCCGCCACGCTGGCCAGACGCCCGAGGACAACGTTCTCGGCGTCGATCAAAACCCATTTTTTGTCTATTTCGCCTGCCTTGGCGGAATATGTTTTCATTGATCTTCATCCTGTTTTCTGAAGTGATAGGGGTTTATGCCGGATTGAACTCGTCCCGTCAAGCGTTATTTCGCGTTGTATTTCAGTGGAATGCGTAACTGGTATCATAATACCTTTTTATATTGTAGCATCAAAAGGACATGTACACACGTAAATTTTACATTCGAGAACCGCAGAAAAAGTGTTTTAATTTTCATGAACCACAGCGATCACAGCGATCACGGCGATGTAAGCGCAGGCTTCGCTGTGATCGCTGTGCGCGCTGTGGTTCAAATTAACATTGCGCCTTCGGCGCGGCATTCGCGACATAAATCAGCCCGTCTCTTCCGCGACCCAGTCCATAAACGGCGCATGCCCCTTATCCGCATCCCATGCGACGATGCAGGGACAGTCATAGGAATGCATGGCAACAATCGTTTCCTTTACTTTATCAAAGCGTTCGGGCTTGGTTTTAAGGATCATGCCCTGCTCAGGCTCTGACGCAGTTTTGCCCTCCCACCGGTAAACGGCGCGGTGCGGCGCGGGAATATTCGCGCAGGCGATCAGACGCTTGTCCAGCAAAGCGTCCGCAATCCGCATCGCCTCGGCTTCATCGGCGCAGGTGACGTAAATCATGAGAATAGCCATGCAATGAGTTTAAGAGCATTAAACGCGGCGTGTAAAAAGAAAAATATTGATTTTCATAAGCTGAGCGTTTAAGGCTATGCTTAAATCAGGAGACGCATCGCAATGCAAAGGCATCTGGACGGTAAGCACATAAAGCCGCACGAAGACAAGCGCTCTTCCGTATCGCTGACAGCGCCGGGCCATTCACAGGACAGCACAACGACAATCCAGTTGCATGAATGCGATATGGCCCCTTTCCTTAAAGCGGGTGAAAAATTCCTGGCGGAAGATCGTCCGGAAACGCTTTTGAGCGTTCAGAGGGGTTTTGAAAAACTCACTCTTACGAAGCTTGAAGAACGTGCGATCAACTCTCTCTTGATACGGGCGGCATATTTCAAATCGTACAATATTGATGCGCGCGTCGTTGTTATGTCTTTCGACAAAACAACCGATCCGGCGCGACTGGTGACGAATAATCTGGACTTGCGTATGGTTCTGGAGCCCAGCGGCGCAAAAATCGAAGAAATCATACTCAACGAGAACAACGAATTAACCGCGCCGGACGGCAGGAATATAGTGTGTAAATCATACGCTTCCGCTAATCGATCTCTTGGTGATCCCCATGGTTCTCGCTATATAGTAAAATATGGCCCGGCGGTCCTCACAAGAGCGAAGGATAAGCAAAATATATCACATGAAGATCTGTTTCATGCGACCGCGCTATGGATCGCCGACACGATAGCGCACAAAGTTCGGCAGGGCGAGGACTGCGGATATGCGATGCCCATGCCGCCGGGGCATTTGTCCAAACAGGATTGGGACACGCGTCTGGCGAAAAAAATAGAATCTGCCTGCAACGACAAAGGCGCGCCGGTCATATACCCCGAAGGATACAAGGAGCCGGAAGCGAAAAGTCCGGTCGCTCTGCCCTCTGTTTCATTGCCCCGGCGAGGAAACCATACGCCCGCCACGCCGCTTACGATCGCGGAAAGCTATCAGCAGCGCGAAGCGCCGCTGATAATGCAAAGCGCGCATGAACGCGAAAAGCTTGAAAAAATCCGGCTGACGCGGCAGGAAGAGGCCAATCTAAAAGCGCTGTGCCTGCTCACGCAAGAAGCGCGGGACTGCGGCCTGGATGCCTATGTAAACATAAGAAGCGTTAAACCTGAATACGACCAAGCCGGGAACCTGATAAACAACAACGTCCACGCCGATATCGTTTTCGCGCTGCCGGGCGAAGAGATTCCTCCGCCTGATACTGCGGCTGACATTAAAGACAATCGGCTTATATGCCGGGCTTCCGCTTCCACGCTGGAAGATCTGGCAACAATCTTTGCATACTGGCCGCGTCATATAGCGCGAAAATCCCTCCGCCCCCAACTCGCAAATAAAATCGCCGAACGGATTGAAAAACAGGAGGAGCCGGGCTTTACGATGCGCCTGCCCGCCAACCGCCTCGCGCAGGAAATCAAACGCTGCTGCGAGAACAGAAGCATACACGTGGCGGAAGTCATGGCTCCGAGATATGAGACGCCGAAGAAATTCTCATTGTGGTCTTGGTTTGGCGCAAACCCCAAGAAGGCGCTCAATCCGCCGGAATTGACAAGAGACGAAAAGAAACAGGCCGAAAAAGATCAGTATTTCAAGCAACATCGTCAAAAGATTGCTGAGACTGCCTCTCGCCTAAGCGACCCCCAAGCGCGGAAATTAATGGAGAGCTTTTACAAGGCAGTTGGTTTCGCCGAGGAAAATTTGTCAGCGTATGGTTTTTACAAAAGCACGCTGACAAAACCTTTTAACCTCGTTTCACGATCCGCAGAAGCCGTAATAAACGCGCATAGGATCGCCGCAGATCACCCGGATCGCTCAAGGCTCATAGAAGACGCAAGGACGGCGCTTGCAGACGCGATAAAGAATTTCGATGAAAGGGCCAAGTATGATCATGCTTCTGAAGTAGACACTAGCATGAGGGTTTTGACCGCCGAATTAAAGCACAGCTAAAATCTGCGGCGAGAAAATCCGAACCCCGCGCGGGCCATGCCGCCGCCATGACGGAGCCCGCATGCATGAACGGCTCTTAGCGAATTGTCAGCCATGTTCTGCAACATGTTGAAATCTCAGCTTTTGAGGACATAAACATACCACATAACCGGCCTTCTTTTTCCGTCACTCACAGCCATTCGCTGCGCTCATTGTGAGTGACGAGAACCTCGTCAATTCCAAGAAAGCGAAGCTTTCTGAACTGACGGGTGGTCGGGGTGAGAGGATTCGAACCTCCGGCCCCATGCACCCCATGCATGTGCGCTACCAGGCTGCGCTACACCCCGACTGTGATACGGTTATAAAGGAGAGCGGCCGCGAATTCAAAGGTTTTTAAATTATCAGATGGGAAGTTAGAGGCTTTCAAAATCTGCTATGTTGGCATGTATGCAAAGAGACGCTCCGTAACCTGAAGCCTAGAACCTCGCGCCTGCAATCTGAAACATTAAGGCTTACGCGCCCTGCCGGACAATTTCGCGCATTTCCTTCAAGTCGCCGAGCATATCCAGCAGAACGCCCTTTTGCTTATCGGTCAGACCGGGCTTGATTTGCTGCGGCGGCTGCACAACGGTCTGCGGATCGGCCTGCACCGGCGGCGGCGTTGTCACCGTACCCGGCGTGGCCGTGTTGGACGCCACAGGCTGCTGCGCGGCGATTTGCTGCTTGCCCTGCCCCTTAAGCAGTTTTTGCACGCCCTTGATCGTATAGCCCTCGCTATAGAGCAGGTGATGAATACGCTTCAGGAGCGCAACGTCTTCCGGCCTGTAATAGCGGCGCCCGCCGCCGCGCTTGAGCGGCTTGATCTGCGTGAACTTCGTTTCCCAGAACCGCAGAACATGCTGCTGGACGCCGAGCTCGTCGGCGACTTCGCTGATGGTGCGGAACGCGCCCGCCGATTTACGGCCGTTCGAGGCTTTCACAGTCTGTTGTTTTTCCATCGTTTTATCTTGCGCCGTCGGGGTTTTTTCTTGTGTTTCTTCTTCGGTCAAAAAAGAAGGCTGGGACGCAGCGCCCGCATGTGAAGTCATAACTTTCCCTTTCCTGTATTTTGCTTACTACCGCCTTGGATTTCAGAGCCCTCAAGCGTTAATGCGTCCTTTGAGAACGTGCGACGCCCGGAACACCAGAACCTTGCGCGGCAGGATCGGCACTTCAATGCCCGTTTTCGGGTTCCGCCCGATGCGCTCGCCCTTCTCGCGCACGGAAAAACTGCCAAAGGACGAGATTTTCACGTTCTCTCCATCGACCAGACAATCGGAAATTTCGTCCAGTACGGACTCAACCAGATCGGACGACTCATTCCGGGAAAGACCAACTTCCTGATACACGGCTTCGGCCAGGTCAGCGCGGGTAATGGTTTTTTGACTCATGTTTTCTCCTGAATTTGCACTCAACACTAACTTTCGTAATTACGCGCGTCAATTATTGAGAAACGTTTTTTCACAAAAAACTGACTCACTTCAAAGAGTAATGGCGTGAAGTTCAAGTTCCGTTTTTGAACTAATACCTTGCCAGAGCCGCGCCCCACGCCACGCCTGCGCCCAACCCCTCGATCAGCAACAAATCGCCGCGTTTGATCCGGCCATTATTGACAGCGTCCGTCAATGCCAGCGGAATAGAGGCCGCCGAGGTATTGCCCTGCCTGTCCAGCGTCACGACGACCTTGTCCATACCAACGCCAAGCTTTTTCGCCGTGCTTTCAATGATGCGGATATTGGCCTGATGCGGGACGAGCCAGTCGATATCGCCGGACGAAATCCTGTTCGCGGCCAGAACCTCGTCGACGATTTCGGCCATATAGGTCACGGCGTGGCGAAACACCTCCTTGCCGTCCATTTTGATATGCCCGGCCGTACCGGTCGTCGACGGCCCGCCATCTGTATAAAGAATGTCTTTCAAGCGCCCGTCCGCATAAAGATGCGTCGAGAGAATGCCCTGATCCTGAGAGGTTCCGGAACCTTCGCAGGCCTCAAGGACAACTGCGGCCGCGCCGTCGCCGAACAAAACGCAGGTCGTCCGGTCGGTCCAGTCGACGATGGACGAAAATTTTTCCGCGCCGATCAGCAGGATACGCCGCGCCTGCCCGGTTTTGATAAAGTTGTCCGCAACGGACAAGCCATACACGAACCCGGCGCATACGGCCTGCAGGTCAAAAGCGGGCCCGGGCTTGATGTCCAGCGCAGCCTGCACCGAAACGGCAACGGACGGAAAGGTCCGGTCCGGCGTCGACGTGCAGACGATCACCATATCGATTTCATCGCCGACAAGCGCGGCGTTCACAAGCGCCTCTCTCGCCGCAGCGATCGCCATGTCCGAGGTTGTCTGGTGATCGGCGGCGATGCGGCGCTCGCAGATGCCGGAGCGCTGCACAATCCACTCATCGCTTGTATCCACGATTTTCTCAAGATCGGCGTTGGTCATGACGCGCTCCGGCAGATACGAGCCACATGAGAGAATTTTGGAACGCAGTACGGAAGAGCTCATCGGGCGGCCTGCTCCCTTGCTTCGGCGGCCATATTATCCGGCAACTTATCTTCCTGCTCGGCTATATGGCTGATTTCAGCCGCGACCTTTTCAAGATAGTTTTCCCGGGCCAGACGCGCCGCGACGATTATCGCGCGGGAAAGGCCGTACGCGTCGCTGCTTCCATGGCTTTTAACGCAAATGCCGCTGAGGCCGAGAAACATCCCGCCGTTATAGCGGCGCGGATCAACCCGCGCCTTGAGACGCTTCATGGCGCGGCTTGCGAGAAGGCCCCCGATTTTCGCAAATATCGAAGACATAAACGCCTCACGGATAAATTGCCCGGTGAGCGAGCCCATGCCTTCGGCGACCTTGAGCGCGACGTTCCCGGTAAACCCGTCGGTTACGACCACGTCAACTGTTCCCTTTGGAATATCAGTGCCCTCGATAAATCCTTTAAACTCGCCCGGGAAGTCCAGCGCGCGCAACGCCGCGCCCGCCTCGCGCACTTCCTCATGGCCCTTCATGTCTTCCGTGCCGACGTTGAGAATGCCGACCGTCGGCGTGAAATCATTGCCCTTGCGAATGCGCGCGTAAACCGCGCCGAGCAGCGCGAACTGCACGAGGTTATCCGGCGTGCATTCGATATTCGCGCCCAGATCCAGCATAACGATATCGTCCTTCATCGTCGGAAAAACGCTGGCGATCGCGGGCCTGTGAATTCCGGGAAGGCATTTGAGGACGAACTTCGCCATCGCCATCAGCGCGCCGGTATTGCCCGCCGACACGGCCGCCTGCGCCCGCCCGTCCGCAACCGAGTCGAGCGCAAGGCGCATGCTGGACTCGCGGCCCGTCCTCAGGGCGACGGAAGGCTTTTCATCGGCGGCGACGACGTCGCCTGTGTGAATGATTTCAACGTGACCGTCCAGTGCGGGGCGCTTTTTAAGCTCCGCCCTGATTTTCGCTTCGTCGCCGAAGAGCAGGAATTTGATATCGCCAAGCTCGTCCAGAGCCATGGCGGCGGCGGGGATCACCGCTTCGGGGCCGTAGTCTCCGCCCATTGTATCCAGCGCAATGGTTTTCAGAGCTGACATGACTTAAAGACTACGCCTTTGGTTGATATATGCGTTGAATCACGAACGCGCTCAAAGTCGCAGTTAGGGGCGCAAAAGTCAATTGCGACTTTAATCGCGGTCCTCGATCACCTGACGGCCTTTATACATGCCGGTCTTGAGATCGATGTGGTGACGGCGCTTGGCTTCGCCGGAGTGCGAATCCTCAACCCAGTTCGCAGCCGTCAGCGAGTGGTGGCCGCGGCGCAGATCGCGCTTTGATTTCGACGTTTTTCTCTTTGGAACTGCCATCGTTCTAACCCATTCCTGTAAATCGAAACCGTTGTTTAACGGAAAACGGCGCAGGAGGCAAGGGAAAAGTTGCGAGTTGCGTGTTGCGATTTACGGGCTGCGAGTTGCGGGGAATGCGTATCCCTCACCCTCCCATGCTACGCATGGGCCCCTCCCTCTCCCTGAAGGGAGAGGGGTTTAAGAGCGCGCCCCCTAGAATCCCTCTCCCTTGGGAGAGGGTAGCGAGGCTTGGCTTTTCAAAAAATGAAAAGCTATAGCCGAGATTGGGTGAGGGGCTCTCGCAACCCGCAACTCGCAACCCGCAACCCGCAACCCGCCACTCACGACTCCGAATCACGCCGCTCTTTCCAGCGTTTGAGGCCCTCGAACGGGTTTTTGCGCAAATCCGATTTTTCGGTTTTCAGGTCTTCGTCCGTGATCTCATGCGTCACGCCGTCCTTGTGCGGATATTGCGGCATGGCGAGCGCGAGGTTCTGCACGACCAGCTCGCCAATATCGACGAGCCCGTCCTGCGTCGGCTCGGGGTCTTCCCATTCCTCAAGGATCGGGACTTCCTGTCCGCTTTTGACCTGCTCGCGCTCGCGCCGCGCTTTTGCAAACGACACGGTCTGCTCCGGGTCGGCGAACCAGCCTTCAAAGCTTTCGGAAATTTCACTTTCCACGGGCTCCAGCGTGACGACGCAGGCCTGGCGGATTTTCGCGTTCAGATTTCCCGTGACGTGAATGACGCGACCGCCCTGCTCGCGCGTCACCCAGCATTCGGCTTTGAGTTCGTCAACGCCCAAGATGCCCAGCCTGCGCGCCACGGCGGCGCATTCGTCTTCGGACGCGGCGATGTCCAGAAACACAGGCTTGTCCGCAATATCTTCCTCGGGGATTGCGTAAGACCATTCGGATTTTAACGCCTTCGCGCGGGTTCGGGTCATGTCAGGGCCTCTTTACATTTTCCGGAAATGGATCGTATGGATTTCGGGCGTTTCTTTCAAGGGTTTTTGGTTTTGACGCACTCTTTAAAATCACAAGCGCGCTCCCGATTGCTTTTTAGAAAAGGATTTTGTAGAAACGAGTCATGAAAACATTCGCCCCTTCCCTTTTATGCATGACGGCGGCCGCGCTGCTCGCTGTCTCCGCCTGCGCGCCGGTGAGCGCGACGCGCGGCAATTACGTTGAAACGCCAGACCTGGAACAGGTTCAGCCCGGACGCCATACGCGCAGCGACGTTATCAGACTGATCGGCTCGCCGACGACCGTTGCGCCGTTTGACGATAATGTCTGGTATTATCTGGGCCAGCAGAAAGAAAAGCGCGGCGTGCTTGACCCGGAAATCAAGGACGAGCGCGTTATCGTCGTCGCCTTTGATGAAACCGGCCTTGTCGAGAGCGTGCGCGAGCGCGACGGCGACCGGATCGATATCCCCGTGAGCGACCGCGCCACGCCGACCCACGGCAACGATCTCACGATCATGCAACAGTTCCTCGGCAATCTCGGCCGCTTCAATCCGCAGGAAGAGATGGAGCGGTAAAAAATATTGACATAACAACCCATCGCTGCTATTGTCCTCTTATTTAAATCTTGCAAGGAGAACAAAATGACAGGCATGATTCCAGCGGCTGTGCTTGCAGCGAGCGCAGCCTTTACGCCAGTAAACGCAACTGGAGCCGATATTAATTTATGCTCAAAAGAGCCTTTTATTAGGGCGGTTAAGTCTTTTGTTTCGACTGCGCGCGATGTAAACGCCATTAACCGTGACGCCGAAGCCGAAACGTACAGCGACGATATGACGTTGCAATTAGCTTTATTACAAGATGATCGTGTTGCTGATGGCCTTGAAGACTTGGCAAAAATCAATAGCTTTATCCAATACCCTGAAACACTCTCCGACGAACCCGAAGACGCCTTTAATGACCCGGAAGCAAAGGCTTTTTGTACGTGGTACACATCCGAACCAATCATAGCGATATTTCAGCCGCAATAAAGCTCAAGCTCCAATAAACTTCGCGGCAACCGCTACCAGCAAAATCGCAACGATATTCGCGATCTTAATGAGCGGGTTGACGGCCGGGCCGGCTGTGTCCTTATACGGATCGCCAACCGTATCGCCTGTAACGGCGGCCTTGTGCGCTTCGCTGCCCTTGCCGCCGTGATTTCCGTCCTCGATGTATTTCTTGGCGTTATCCCACGCGCCGCCGCCGGAGGTCATGGATATGGCGACGAACAGCCCCGTCACGATCGTGCCGAGCAGCATCGCGCCCAGCGCCTGGAACGCGGCCAGCATCGTTCCGCTCAAAAGCCAGATCGCAAGAAACAGCGCAACCGGAGCCAGCACCGGCAAAAGCGAAGGCACGATCATTTCCCGGATCGCGGATTGCGTCAGAAGATCCACCGCGCGTCCGTAGTCGGGCTTCGCTTTACCGCGCATAATGCCCTTGATTTCCTTGAACTGGCGGCGGACTTCAAAGACCACGCTGGCCGACGCCTTGCCCACCGCCGTCATCGACAGCGCGCAAAAGAGATAGGGCAGCATGCCTCCGAAAAACAGCCCGATCACAACGTATGGATCCTGCAGAGGGAAGGTGATATCGGCGTATTGCGGCAGGTAATGTCGGATTTCCTCGGTATAGGCCGCAAACAGCACAAGCGCGGCCAGACCGGCCGAGCCGATCGCGTACCCCTTTGTTACGGCCTTTGTGGTGTTGCCGACAGCGTCGAGGGCGTCCGTGGTCTTGCGCACGTCTTTATGCATGTTCGACATTTCCGCAATTCCGCCCGCGTTATCGGTCACCGGCCCGTAAGCGTCGAGCGCGACAACCATACCGGCCAGCGAGAGCATTGTCGTCGCGGCGATTGCGATCCCGTATAAGCCGCCCGTCGCGTAGGCCACGAAAATACCGCCGCAAATGACGATCACAGGCAGGGCTGTCGCCTCCAGTGAAATGGCGAGCCCCTGGATCACGTTGGTGCCATGACCCGTTTCTGAAGCCTTTGCCACGATTTTGACCGGGCGATGCTCCGTTCCCGTATAGTATTCTGTAATCCAGACCAGCAGCCAGGTCACGCCCAGCCCTGCCAGAACGCACCAGAACAGATCCGTCGGCGTGAGCGTTTCGCCGTTCGTGAGCGGAATGGCCTTGTCAAAACCGATATTGAGCAACAATACGCCGATAAGAAGCGCCGAAAAAATCGCGCTCGCAATAAAGCCGCGGTACAACGCGCCCATGATATCCGTGCTGCCGTTCAGGAGGCGCACGAAAAACGTCCCGGCGACGGAGGCAATAATGCACAGAGCCCCGATCATCAACGGCAGGAGCATCATCATCGGCACGGCGGACGGCGCGAAAACGCTGAACGCGATCAGCATCGTCGCCACAACCGTTACGGCGTATGTTTCGAACAGGTCAGCGGCCATTCCGGCGCAATCGCCGACATTGTCGCCAACGTTATCGGCGATCGTCGCGGGGTTGCGCGGATCGTCCTCGGGAATGCCCGCCTCGACCTTGCCGACCAGATCGGCGCCGACATCCGCGCCCTTCGTAAAAATCCCGCCGCCAAGCCGCGCGAAAATAGAAATAAGAGACGCCCCGAATCCAAGCGCAACCAGCCCCTCCAGCATCAGCCGGAGCGCATGCATGCGCGCGTCGACGCCTTCCGCCCCGTCAAGATCAAAGGCGAGATGCAAAACAACCGTATAAAGAGCCACGCCAAGCAAGCCCAGCCCGACAACCAGAAGGCCTGTGATCGCCCCTGATTTGAAAGCGATATCCAGCGCCTTTTCAAGGCTGACGGTTGCGGCCTGGGCTGTGCGGACGTTCGCCCGGACGGAAACGTTCATCCCGGCGATGCCTGCGAGACCGGACAAAACTGCGCCGATAATGAACCCGGCTGCGACGTGCCAGCCCAAAAGGAAAAACAGCAAAACGGCAACGACCGCGCCAACATAGGCGATTGTTTTATATTGCCGGTTGAG